>CAVOGC010000024.1:0-27809 GCA_963695105.1 uncultured Gammaproteobacteria bacterium
CAATCCGTGCTACGTGAATTTGAGCTTCGGATCAAGGCGCTGATTCAAACCAGTCTCAGAACTGCTACTGGATTGCGGGAAAAACTACTCCCCGATTATCCTGAATGGGCACTGCGCGAGCTATTGATGAATGCGGTCATGCACCGTAATTACGATAGCAATACATCTATCCGCTTTTACGTGTTCGACGATCATATCGAAATCATGAGCCCGGGCGGTCTTTATGGAGAAGCTACTCGCGAAAATTTTCCTACGCGCAACAGCTATCGTAATCCTATCATTGCGGAAGCAATGAAGACGCTAGGGTTTGTCAACCGCTTCGGTTACGGCGTGCAACGGGCGCAATCATTGCTTAAAGCCAACAGCAATCCACCCGCGCAATTTGAATTCGACGAGCATTCCGTTCTAGTCAAGGTTTACCGGAGACCGGAATGAAAACCATCGCTTTCTTCAACAACAAGGGAGGAGTGGGAAAAACCTCGCTGGTTTATCATCTCGCTTGGATGTTCGCCGACCACGGCATTCCCACGCTGGCCGTCGATCTTGACCCACAAGCCAACTTAACCGCAATGTTTTTGGATGAGGAGCGTCTGGAAGAATTGTGGCCCGACGACGATGAACATCCACAAACGGTGTATGGAGCCATACGCCCTATCCTTCGCGGCATCGGTGATATCGCCAAACCTCATGTGGAGAAAATCAATCCTTCCTTGGGGGTGGTACCGGGTGACCTTGGTCTCTCTCGCTTTGAGGATAAGCTGTCCGATGCCTGGCCTCGTTGCCATAACCATGACGAGTCGGCTTTTCGGATCATGACGGCGTTTCATCGCATTATCGAATCGGCCACAAAATGGGGAGCGGAAATGGCGCTGATCGACGTTGGTCCCAACCTCGGTGCTATCAACCGTTCGGCGCTGATTGCTTCCGATCAGGTTTGTCTTCCTCTCGCTCCCGATCTGTTTTCCCTCCAAGGACTTAAAAACCTGGGTCCAACCTTGCGCGACTGGCGCGCCATCTGGGCCGAATTACTCGCTAAAGCGCCTTCCGATCTGCCAATGCCTAAAGGGGCCATGCAGCCGGCTGGCTATATTGTCATGCAACATGGCATCCGCGATTCGAGACCGGTTAAGGCTTATCAACGCTGGATGGAACGAATTCCATCGATCTATCGCACCGCCGTGCTGGATGAAAAGCCGGCTTCAAGGGTTCCTCAAGTCGACCAAGACCCCTACTCTCTAGCGCTGCTCAAGCATTATCGCAGCCTGATGCCGCTCGCCATGGAGGTTCGCAAGCCTATGTTTTTCCTCAAGCCCGCCGACGGCGCCATCGGCGCCCACGTCGATGCCGTAAAGAAGTGCTACGAAGATTTTCAGAATCTCGCCCGGCGAATTGCGCAGAGTGCTGGCATCGCCATGAGCGGGTAACGTTCAATCGCTCGACTCGAAAACACAGACCCATCCTCTTCAATCCCTACCCCGCCACCCCGAACACCCGCGCCCGCTCCAGCACCCCCATCGCCCAGCGCCGATGGGTGGCGGGCTCGCAGAACGTCTCGCGCAGCTTGAACACCGGCGCCGCGTCCGGCGCCAGCACCGCCGTCGCCATCTCGTAGTCCTCGCGCGGCACCCGGTAGCAGCCCTCGATGACCGGAATTTGCACCGGATGAATCGCGGTTTTGCCGGCCAGACCGTGCTGGAGATCCGCCTCCACCTCCCGGGCCAGCACCTCGGGCGCATCCAGCCGGTCGAACACCGGCGCGCTGAGCCGGTAGCCGGCCGGATGAAAGACGCACGCCAGATCGGCGATCACCCCGCGCAACGGCGTGTCGTACACCGTCGCGCCGCGCGCCCGGCGGATGCCGAGCAGGTTCAGCAGATCGTTGCCGCCGATACGCAGGCACAGGACTTGATCGCGCAGGCCGCTATCCTCCAGCCGGTCGCGCAACAACTCCATCCGGCGGCGGTCGAATGCCGCGGCGGTCTCCAGAATCGGCATCAGATAATGACCGTGCCGGTCGTCCCAAACCTTCAACCAATCACCCAAGGTATGCGGATCAAACTTGGGCGGCGCAAAGCCCCGCACCCGCTCGATACCCTCCATCCGCAGCAGCCGCCGCAGCACCGCCGGATTGCGCGGGCGGATAAACTTCAGCGGTGGTCCGGGGTCCAGCTTCGGCAGCAGCGCCGCCAGTTGGGCCAGCGCCCGCTCCAAATCCCGCTCGTGCACCGCATCCTCGGTGCAGAAAATCAGCGACCGCGCGCCGGACCGCTGGCGGTCGCGGGCGATAGCCGTCAAATCCGGCCGGCTGGCGGGGACGTACAGCGCCGCGCCCAGCAGCGCCGCCGACAACAAGGGCGTGGGCTCGACGTGAGCGTGCCCGCCAGGATGCAAGGCGCGAGCATCGAAAGGAATAATGCTCATGACAAATCCTCGATCAGGGCGGTGGCCTGGATGGGCATGGTCGGATCGATAACGACGGGAACCCGTTTTTCCCCGGCCAGCAACCGCAGATGCTCGACATCGGGATGATCGGCATCGCGCAACAGCAGCAGGCCCGGCAACCGGCGCAGCAACACCCGGGTCGCCTCGGCCACGCCCGGCTTGACCAGGTTGCGGTCGCTGACGCGGTGGCGGGCGTGCAATCGGGTCAGAAAACCCGTCATCGCCTGACGCCGCTCCCGCCGCTCTCCCGGATCGCGGCGCAGCGGAACCGGTTCGGCGGTGGCGAAATAGCCGGCTACCCGGTCGAGAAACCAGCCGGACCGGTCATGCGGCTCGAACTCCTGATAGAACACGCAGCCGTGAAAATCATCCGGGCCGATGGCGGCATTGAGAATCGAACGGCTGGTCAGCCCCGACACGGTTGCGTTCAAGATTCCGCTGGGGATGGCGTAATCGTCGCAGGTCGCCGCCACGTCGGCGACGCCGCCGATGTCGGACACCACATGCAACGCTTCCTCCAACGGTTCGGGCTGGTGGGCGTTCCAACGCTTCAGCGCCCGGCGCAGCTCCTCGCCGATCACCCCCTTGGCGGTCCAGCCGTCCACGAACGCCAGTCCGGCCGGTTCGCGGCCCGCGCGGCGTAAAATAAACGCCAGGGCATTTTCATCGATACCCCGGTCACGGATGATCGAAATCGAGTAGTGGCGAACGTCCGTCCGCCCCATCCAGCGCAGGGCGCGGGCCAGCAAGGCCCCCACCGGCGTGCCGGCGCGGGCCAGCGACACCACGGTCACCTGCCGGGGCCGGGTCTCGGCCAGATAGCGCGCCAGCGCCAGGATCTCCGCCGCCAGCCGCGGCGCGTAGCGTTCGATCAATACTTCGAACAGCACCAGATAGCGCGGGCTGGGCGCCCGCTCGGGGGACAGCATTTCGCTGTAGTGGCGCGCGCCGGACTGAATCAGCCGCTCCTTGGCGTTCACATCCACCATCTCCAATCGCAGCGGCTTAAGCAGAAACACGGTGTCTTCGGGCCGGTAGCTGCCGGAAAAGGGGATCATGGCGCGTACTCGCGCCAGGTCTCCATCTGAATCTGGCTGTCCCTGGGTACCAGCGCGAAATCGCAAACGCGCAAAAACGGAATATCGGTGAGGCTATCGCCGGCGCCAATGGTCACGATGGGTCCGTCCCGTTCCAGCTCCGCCCCCACTCGCCGCACGGCATCGTGCTTCTGCGCACCTCTGACGGTGACCGCCAGATTGTTACCGTTGTGATGCAGCGCCAGCTCCTCCGGCAAACCGGCGGCGGCCAGTCGCGCCCGCACCCCGGCCAGCGCGGCTTCGTCGGCGTTGGCCTTGATGGAAATATAGGTCAGCCATTCATCGACCGCGTGGCTGCGC
This sequence comes from uncultured Gammaproteobacteria bacterium, assembly GCA_963695105.1. Lineage (GTDB taxonomy): Bacteria > Pseudomonadota > Gammaproteobacteria > Competibacterales > Competibacteraceae > Competibacter. The sequence goes on from CAVOGC010000024.1 coordinate 3,840, forward strand.
ACCCGATAACCACCCGCCGCCGCACCCTGTTCCAAGTAGGCGGCACGCTCCCAGAGCAGCGGTTGCGCCGCCACCAGCAATGGCCGAATCTCGGCGTACCACCAAGCCGGCAAGCAGCCGTTGGGCTGGCGGATCACGGCGCCGTGATGGGTGATGCGCCAGGACTCGAATTTCAGCATCACTCGCGCCAGCGCCTCATCGGTGCGCCCCGTGACCGGAATCACCGTGCCCCGCTCCAGCCAAAACGCCAGCAGCCGTTGTTGGGCGCGGGTCATGAACGACAGCGCCTGTCCCGCCCGGTCCACCGCCGCCGGCTCCACCGGTTCGGAGGGCGGACATTTCGGCGCGGTCTGCAAAATGGTGTCGTCGAGATCGAGGAAGATCACGGTGCGCGGCATGATTCCTCCACGGCGAAAGCCAGACCACCCAGTCGGCCAGGAAGCACATGCGCGGCCGACATGGCGGGATGTTCGTAGATGATGACCGGCAAGCGGCCTGGATCGAGGTTATAGAGATAGTTGGGGATACCGTCGCCGTGGTGGTCGGGAAATTCGCACCGGCTGGCGATGGCGTCCCCAACCATGATCGGCGAGCGGGTGGTGGACTGGAAGCGCACGTCGTATCCTGCCTCTTCCAGCGCCAGCGCGAAGCGAAACGGGGTATAGGCGTACTCGCCGGTACCGATGACCGCCAGCGGGCGCTCCGGTGGACTCCCTCGGCTCACGACCGAGGGAAAAGCGGATTCAAGCGCTGGGCGCCAGCGGCCGGCGAGCACGCCAGTACGGGCCGGGTCCGCGCCCATGCCAGCATGGGCGCGGACCACAGCCGCATTAACCACCGGTAATGCCGGCGGCGGAAAGTCAGGGTCCGGTTCGAACTGGAACCCCCCTTCGACCAGCGCCGGGAAGCACACCGGCCGCCCCAGCAGCAGCGCCAACTCCCGCCGCCGACCCTCATCCAGCCAGTTGGCAATGCTGGCCAGCACGATCTGTTCGAGCCGGGGATTAAATCGCAGATAGGCGCGCGCCAACTCCACCAAGGTGCGGCCAGTGGAGATCTCATCGTCCACCAGCACCAGGCTCCGCGCCGCCCGAAACAGCGGCCGCAACTCTGGATCGGGCAGATAGACCGCATGGTCCGGGGCATGGCTGTGGCATTCGTCGAAAGCGAACGCCAGCGGACGCGACAAGCGGCAACGGGTGGTTTGCAGGTACAGGACATCGTCGCGCCCTGCCCGCGCCGCCGCTTCCTCCGCGACTCCGCGTCCCAGGGCGGTCGCGGTTTCCGCCATCCCCATCACCAGCATCGGCCCAGGCAAAGCCGCGATCTGGGTCGCCAGCCGGACATGAATATCGCGCATGACGCTGGGCCGGACTGGCCAGTGCTTGCCCAACACCTTGCTGACGAACAGATACAAGCGTCGGGGATTCTGGCGAGTGGCGTAGGTCAGGCAGCGCTCCACGGGCAAATCCTCGCGCCGGACGGTCAGGGTCAGCCGCCCGGCTTGAATCGGCGCCGTCAGGATTCTGCAAGTCAAACCCTCGTCTCCAAGCTCACAAGCCCAAGTCATTCAGTATGGTGGTAATCCGATGCGTGTAGGTATGTTCGGCCAGCACCCGCCGCCGGCCGGCCGCCGCCACGCGATTGGCGAATTCAGGCTCGCGCCGCAGTCGGGCGATCAGGGCGTTTAATTCATCGGCGTTGCGATAGACCAGAATCTCGCGTCCGGGCTCGAAACAGCGCGGCAGGTCGACCAGATCGTCGTTCAGCACCACCGCGCCGCAGGCCGGCGGCTCGAAGCTGCGCTGGTTGAGGCCGTGTTCGACGTTGGCTTCGTTGCGCGCGTTCAGCACCGCCACATGCCGCTGGTAAAGCCGCACCAAGCGGGCGCGACCGATCTTGCGGTTGCGCACCCGATGAAAGCCCTCGCGCGCCAAGTCGCTCCAGTCGGTGCCGACGATCCGGGCGGGCGCCTCCATGCCACGCACCACGGTCTCGCGGAACACGGTGCGGCTGGCCACGAACAACACCTCGGGCCGGCGCGCGGCAGAAGCCGGGCGGAACAGTTCCGGGTCGGCCGCCAAGGGCAGATAGCGACCTCCGGTGGTGAAACCCGCCGCCTCGGCGTCTCTGAAAAACCGGGTGTCGGTGTAAAAAAGCCGGTCGCAAAGATCGGCGCGCTCCCGGCTGTCGGCGGGGGGAAAGCGGTCGCCCACCAGACCGGCGATCACGGGACGCCGAGCCTGGGCGTACAGCAGACGGTAATACTCCAGCGGTACCCCGAACACGCCGGCCACCAGTACCAGTTCAGGTCGGAAGCGCGCCAGAGCCCGCTCGAAACGGGCCAGCATCCAGTCCGAATCCACTGCGGTATATTCCCGCCATTTGGCCCATAAACCCAGCAGCGGGGTATTGCCGTTGATGGCGAAAACCTGCGTGGGATGATCCAACCGGGCACAGGCGCGGTACAGGTTCTCCAGCCACCGTACCAGGCTGCCGCGCTTGCCGAGCAATAAAATACGGGCAGGCGGTCCGGTGGTCCGCCGCCCCGCCACTGTCACAACGCCACCGCCGGTTCGCTTTCAAGTGTGTGCCGGAGGCTTCCCCCAACCGAACGCCCACCGCAAGAACGGCGACGACGGCATCGTTCGCTGCAATGCTTGACCTCGGTCCAGCAGAACGCCCACTTGCGCCGCCAAACCAGCGGTCGTCCGCAAACGGTGCAATCTTTCTCGGGCAGATGCGATTTTTTCACACCGCGCATGGCTTTCTATACCCTCTCACAATCAGCAGTCCTCCGCTCCCCGCGGTCTGGCGACGACCCGCCACCTTCCAAAGCGTTGCAACAGCCCTTTTCATGACTCTATAACAGCAAACAGCATCCCCGCCACCTCTTTGCAACGACAGAAACGCAATACCGGCACGCATTCTGCAAAATACTGGCTCGACCCCTTCCTTTCCCACTACAGGATTCATCGTGGTTCTACTACCCTTGTCAATATCATCCGGTTAAATAAAACAATACCGACTTCAACCCACCCATACAGGAGACATTCATGAACGGACGAACCCTCACCGCCGCTTTCGTCACTACCGCACTGCTGGCCACCGCCAGCGGCGCCCACGCCGGCGCGGCCCTCAACGCCGTCAAGGAACGCGGCCATATCAAATGCGGCGTCAGCGACGGCCTGCCCGGCTTCTCCTACGCCGACGAAAAAGGCAAATTCAGCGGCATCGACGTGGATGTGTGCCACGCCGTCGCCGCCGCGGTATTCGGCGATTCCACCAAGGTCAAGTTCACCCCGCTGACCGCCAAGGAACGTTTTACCGCCCTGCAGACGGGCGAGATCGACGTGCTGTCGCGTAATTCCACCTGGACCTCCAGCCGCGATTCCGCTCTAGGGCTAAATTTTACCGGCGTGACCTACTACGACGGCCAGGGCTTCCTGGTCAATAAAAAGCTCGGCGTCAAAAGCGCCAAGGAACTGGACGGGGCCACCGTGTGCGTGCAGGCCGGCACCACCACGGAACTCAACCTGAGCGACTACTTCCGCTCCAACAAGATGAAGTACACCCCGATCACCTACGACAAGTCCGACGAGAGCGCCAAGGCGCTGGAAGCCGGCCGCTGCGACGTGCTCACCTCCGACCAGTCGCAGCTCTACGCCCAGCGCATCAAACTGGCCAAGCCGGGCGATTATGTCGTACTGCCGGAAGTCATCTCCAAGGAGCCGCTGGGTCCGGTGGTCCGTCACGGCGACGATGACTGGTTCGATATCGTCAGGTGGACCCTCTTCGTCATGGTTGATGCCGAGGAGCTTGGCATCAACTCCAAGAACGTCGAGGAAATGAAGAAATCCACCAACCCGGACGTGAAGCGGATGCTGGGTGTCGAGGGCGACAAGGGCAAGGACTTCGGCCTCGCCAACGACTGGATGGCGGTGGTGATCAAGCAGGTCGGCAACTACGGTGAAATCTTCGACCGTAACGTCGGCAAGGGCAGCGCTTTGGAGATCGAACGCGGCCTGAACGCGCTATGGACCCAGGGTGGCTTGCAGTACGCGCCGCCGGTCAGGTAAGCGGTCAACAAGAGATCAAGGGGGCGCGGGGCACGATACCCGCCCCTCCTTCTTCCCGCCATCACGAGATCCGCATGGCCGAGCACACTTTTACGCCAGTCAAGCCGCCGTTCTGGAACAACCCGGAATTTCGGGCCATCGCTTTTCAGATTATCGCCCTCGCCGCCACCGTCGCCTTTGGGTATTACCTCTTCGAGAATACCCAAACCAACCTGCGGCGGCTGGGCATCGCCTCCGGCTTTGATTTTCTCTCTTCACCTTCGGGTTTTGGCATTCTCCAAAGCCTGATTCCCTATTCCGAAACCTCAAGCTACGGTCGGGTGTTCTGGGTGGCCCTGCTGAACACCCTGCTGGTCGCCGCGCTGGGCATCGTGTTCGCCACCCTGCTCGGCTTTATCGTCGGCATCGCCCGGCTGTCGAAAAACTGGCTGATCGCCAAACTGGCGTTGGCCTACATCGAGATTTTCCGCAATATCCCGTTGCTGCTGCAAATTTTCTTCTGGTACTTCGCGGTGTTGCGGGCGGCGCCGTCACCACGCCAGAGCCTGAGCCTGGGCGACGCCGTGTTTCTGAACATCCGTGGGTTGTATCTACCCGCGCCCCAGCCCCAGCCAGGCTTTGGCTGGGTGCTGGCGGCGTTCGGCATCGCTTTGGTCCTGATCCTTGTCCTGGTGCGCTGGGCTCGCCACCGGCAACTGGCGACCGGCCAACAGTTCCCGGTGGTTTCGACCGCCCTGGCCTTGCTGCTGGGCCTGCCGCTGCTCACGTTCTGGCTGACTGGCTCGCCACTGGCTTGGCAACGCCCTGAGTTGCAGGGCTTTAATTTTCGTGGCGGCTGGGTGATTATCCCGGAATTGGCTTCCCTGCTGCTGGCCCTGTCGATCTACACCGCCGCCTTCATCGCCGAAATCGTCCGCGCCGGCATCCAGGCGGTCAGCCACGGCCAGACCGAGGCTTCGTTCTCGCTCGGCCTCAACTCCAGGCTGACGCTGCGGCTGATCATCCTGCCGCAGGCGCTGCGGGTGATCATCCCACCGCTAACCAGCCAGTTCCTGAACCTGACCAAAAACTCCTCGCTGGCCGCCGCCATCGGCTACCCGGATCTGGTGGCCGCCTTCGCCGGCACCGTACTGAACCAGACCGGCCAGGCCATCGAGTGCATCGCCATCACCATGGCGGTCTACCTGACCATCAGCCTGCTGATTTCGCTGCTGATGAACTGGTACAACCGGCGAGTCGCCCTGGTGGAGCGCTGAACGATGGCCGAACCGCATCCATCTCGTCCCGATCCGCCGCCGGCCAGCGCCATCGGCGTGCTCGGCTGGCTGCGCCGCAATCTGTTCTCCTCGCCGTTCAACATCGCGCTGACCGCGCTGGCATCGTACCTGATCTATCTCACTGTCCCGCCCCTGCTGCGCTGGGCCTTGCTGGACGCCACCTGGAGCGGCGACAGCCGTGAAGCCTGCCAAGCGAACAGCGGCGCCTGCTGGGTGTTTATCCGGGTCAACTTCGAACAATTCATGTACGGCTTCTACCCGGAAGCGCAGCGCTGGCGGGTCAACATCGCCCTGCTGTTGCTGATCCTCGGCGCGACGCCGTTGTTCCTGCCCGCCGTGTCCAACAAATTCAAGGTGCGGTGGGGACTGGGGTTGCTGGTGCTCTATCCGCTCGTCGCCTTCGTGCTGTTCAAGGGCGGCCTGTTCGGCTTGCCGGTGGTGGAAACCAGCCGCTGGGGCGGGCTGCTGCTCACCCTGGTCATCGCCGGAGTCGGCATGATCGCCGCCCTGCCGCTTGGGATATTGCTCGCCCTGGGCCGGCGCTCGCAAATGCCGGCCATCCAGACCTTGTGCGTAACCTTTATCGAGCTTTGGCGCGGCGTGCCGCTGATCACCGTGCTGTTCATGTCCTCGGTCATGCTCCCGCTGTTCCTGCCGGCGGGGATGAATTTCGACAAACTGCTGCGGGCGCTGATCGGCGTCACCCTGTTTCAGTCGGCGTATATGGCGGAGGTGGTGCGCGGCGGCCTGCAAGCCATCCCCAAGGGCCAGTTCGAGGCCGCGGCGGCGCTGGGGCTGGGCTACTGGAAGACCATGGCGCTGATCGTGCTGCCGCAGGCCCTGAAACTGGTCATCCCCGGCATCGTCAACACCTTCATCGCCCTGTTCAAGGACACTTCGCTGGTGCTGATCATCGGTCTGTTCGATCTGATGAACATCGTCCACAACGCCACCACCAACCCGGCCTGGCTGGGTTTCTCCACCGAGGGCTACGTCTTCGCCGCCGCCGTCTACTGGCTGTTCTGCTTCGGCATGTCGCGCTACAGCCAGAACCTGGAAAAACGCCTGCACACCGGCCACAAGCGTTAGGAAACCGACCGATGAACGAACCCTCTCCCGCGCCACTGTCCGAGCAAGAGATGATCCGCATGGAAAAGGTGCATAAGTGGTACGGCACTTTCCACGTACTGAAAGACATCAATCTGACTGTCCGCAAGGGCGAGCGGATCGTGGTCTGTGGCCCGTCTGGCTCGGGCAAATCCACCGCCATCCGCTGCATCAACCGGCTGGAAGAATACCAGCGCGGCCGGATCGTGGTGGACGGTCAGGAACTCAGCAACGACGTGAAACAGATCGAGCAGGTCCGCCGCGAGGTGGGCATGGTGTTCCAGCACTTCAACCTGTTCCCGCACCTGACCGTGCTGGAAAACTGCGCGCTGGCCCCGATTTGGGTGCGCAAGCTGCCGCGCCGGCAAGCGGAGGAGATCGTCATGCAGTATCTGGAGCGGGTCAAGATCCCCGAGCAGGCCGACAAATACCCGGGTCAGTTGTCCGGCGGCCAGCAGCAGCGGGTCGCCATCGCCCGCAGCCTGTGCATGAACCCCAAGATCATGCTATTCGACGAGCCGACCTCGGCGCTGGACCCGGAGATGATCAAGGAGGTGCTCGAAACCATGGTGACGCTGGCCGAGGACGGCATGACCATGATTTGCGTCACCCACGAAATGGGCTTCGCCAAGACGGTCGCCCATCGGGTGATTTTCATGGACGGCGGCGAGATCATCGAGGAAAACGCGCCGGAGGAGTTCTTCACCCATCCCCAATCGGATCGGACCAAGCTGTTCTTGAGTCAGATTTTGCATAATTGAGCCCACCAGCCCCGCGATGCTCCCGACCGGGACCCGACTATCCTTGCCAACCCGTCTACCCCAGCAGAAACGCCAGCGGCGCATGGACCCGCTCCCGCCAGGCCCGTTCGGAATGCTCCGCGCCCTCGAACTTCCGCGTCAGCCAATCCTGACCTTCCCGGTAGCCCGCCGTTCGCAGCCACTCGTCCATGCGCCGTTGCCAGGGCTCGTAGTCCGCATCCAGGGTCTCGGTGCCGAAATCGAAATACAGCCGATGCCGACCGGCTGACGGCAAAGCCGCTCCCAGCGCATCCACCAGCGCCTCTTCCCCAATCGGCCAGTGCGTGGACAGGCAGCCCGCGCCGGCAAAGACTTCGGGATATTCGATCAAGGCATACAGAGAGATCAGCCCACCCATGCTGGACCCCATGACCCAGGTATGCGCGGGGTCCGGCAAGGTGGGATGGTGGGCGTCGATGAACGGCTTGAGTTCCTCGACCAGAAACTGCAAATACCCATCCGACAGCGGCTCTCCCCCCGTTTGCTCGATGAACCGGCTCAAGATGCATTGCCCCTGGGAAGCAATCAGCGGCTTTTGTGGCATGTACTCCTGTAAACGCAACGGACTGTTCCAGATCCCCACGACGATTGCGCCGGGACAGCGTTGTTCCTGGATCAAGCGCGTCATTGCCTCGTCCATACCCCAATCGACGCCGATGAAAGACAGGGCCGGATCGAACAGATTCTGACCGTCGTGCATGTAGATGACGGGGTAACGGGTTGCCGAACCCGCCTCATCTTCTGGCGGACGCCACACATCGACATGCCGGGGCACGATATGGCGGGATGGAAAATCGGCATGGCGAATGATGGCGTTGGCGGGGGAGAGCTTGGGCATAAGTTCACGCTACCGGGTCTTGCGGGATCGGGGCGAGGTCGGGTTGGACCACCCCACCGTCCGGCCCGATCTCGCCGAACGCCACCGCATCCTTGCCCTGACTCTTGACTTGATACATCAAATGATCAGCCGCCTTAACCGCCTCGTCCGCGCTGGACGGAGGCCGCAAAAACGTCACTGCACCGATACTACAGGTGACCGGAAAGCCGGCGGAGTCGAGCGTTTCCCGTAATAGTGGCCTGATTTTCCCAATCACTTCCCTGGCTCCCCCAGCATCGGTATCCGGCAACAACAAGGCAAACTCGTCGCCGCCCAGGCGCGCCACCCGGTCCGTGCGGCGGGTGCCTCGCATCAAGGTCTGCCCGACCACGCGCAACAAGCGGTCGCCTTCGCTGTGGCCATGCTTGTCGTTGATGCGTTTGAAATCGTCCAAATCGATATAGACCAGCGTCAGCATGCTCCCATTGCGCCGGGCCAGCCCAAGGGTGTGCTCCAACTGCTCCGTAAACGCCCGCGAATTGAATACGCCGGTCAACACATCCGTTCTGGCGAGCCGTCGCTCGCTGGCCAGATACTCGCGCAGTTCGGTCAGCAGGAAAACGTTGCTCAGAAAAAAGCCGAAGCGGACCAGGGTGTTCCAGAACGGAATCGCCAGATGGCTGTACGGGTGTCCGGCCCCCAGGTCGGCGGCGAGCCAGACGATGGCCGACAGCACCGCAACGCCAAGCCCGGCCCGCCGCCCGACATACCAGGCCGCGACGTCAACCGGCCCCAGGTACAGCAGCGAAATTGCCAATTCGTACCCGGTCAGATAGTCGATCAGCCCGAGCAGTAAAACGCCGCTCACGGCAAGGGCGAAAACTTGCGCGCGCGACCAACTGGCTAATATTGTATTGATGGTGGTCAACATGCTTTCTATCGCGGCGAACCGCCGCTCGGTGAAGGATGAGAAAAGGATAGCCTTACTTGACCGGAACGCGGGCGTCCGTCGGCCCGCCAGGTCATTCGGACCGCCTGAAACGACTGTGGGCGCTGACCGTCCCCGATCAATAAAGCAGCACCTCACGCCGAACCGTCTCGAACGCTGCCCGTTCTTGCGCCCACTGGCTGGCGAGCTCGGTCAGATCGGCGTCCGCCTCCAGCGCCAGCCGCAGCCGCTCATCTCCCGCCAGTAGATCGATGGCGGGAATGTCCGCCACGAATTCATAGGGTTTCGCCCGCCAGGCGAACGCCTTCGGGGCAACCCGCTTGACGCTTTGCAGGAAGGCGACTCCGGTCGCGCAGGAATCGAAAAGCCGGCGGTCGGTGACGTGGATCTGCACGCCGCCACAGGTATTCCCGGCATGCTTCTGAAACTTGGGCCTAAAATAGAGCGGGCGAAACCGGCAACCGGGGAGATTCCGGTGGGACAGGTCGGCGGCGAGCGCCTCGGGATCGATGCCCGGCGCACCGGCCACTTCGAACGGCCGGCACGTCCCCCGCCCTTCCGACAGTTCGGTGGCTTCCACCAGACACATGCCCGGATACACCAGCGCGGTATCGACCGTGGGCATGTTGGGCGAGGGATAGACCCAAGGCAGCCCAGTCTCCTCAAAAACCATCTCGCGCCGCCACCCACGCAGGGGCAGGATGTCCAACTCGCATTCGACGCCGCGCCGCCGCTGGACAAAGCGGGCGATCTCGCCGGGCGTCAACCCGTGGCGATTGGGAACGGGGTGCAGGCCGACGAAAGACTCGAAGCCCGGTGTGATCAAATTGCCCTCGGTGGTCAGACCGTCGAGCGGATTGGGGCGATCGCAGACCAGCACCCGCACCCTCGCCTTGCCGGCCGCTTCCATGCACAGCGCCATGGTCCACACGAAGGTGTAATAGCGCGCGCCCACGTCCTGTAAATCGATGACCAGGGCATCGAGCCCCCGAAGATGTTCGGGGCGAGGCGTCAGACTCGCGAAAGTCGCGCCGTACAGGCTATGGACGGGAACCCCAAGCCGGGGATCGAGGGAAACATCCTCGACATCCTCCATATCCTGCGCCTCGCCCCGGGCGCCGTGCTCCGGGCCGAAGATGGCGACGATCCGGGCGCCGGCCGCCTGCAACAGATCCAGCGCATGGCGCAGTTCGGCGTCGATGCTGGCGGGATGACACACCACCCCAATCCGGGCGCCGCGAATTTTTTCGGGAAAGTCGGTGATCAGTACTTCCAGGCCAGTCTGAACGCGGGACATCGGGACGGTCGCTCCTCGGCGGTTTCGGGAGCGTCGATTCTAGCCCCGCGCGATCAGTTAGCGTAGTTCCGGCACGCAGGAACCGCAATTGGCGCCCGCTTTGAGCGTTGCGCCAATCGCTTGCGGCGTGGCCAATCGCTGTTGGCGGATGGCGGCGGTCAGCGTGTTCAGACCCACCCCTCCACTCCTCAGACGCCGAGCAGATCGATACGTTTGGAGTGGAGCATGAGGGCTACTTTGCGTGTGGGCCGTTGGCTGCCCACCGTGCCTCCCAGGCCGGGCGCACGCAACTGATAGGCCAAAACTGTAGTCCGGCTAGAATAAGCCGCGATTAGCCAAACCACCTGAATTGCCCATGCCCGTTCGACGCTTCCCTCATCCCCGCATGGCGAATATCGCCTTGACCCTGCTGGCGATTCTGCTGCTGCTGTTCGGACTGACACTGGCGGACGCGGCGTGGCGTCCCCGTTCGGCGGATCGCGCCGCCAGCCAGGCGCTGGTCCGCGAACTGGGTTTGACCGACCTCAGTCTGTTCACCGAGGCCCGCTACACCCGCCACCCGACTCAGGCCGACCGGCATAGCCCGTTCCAGGATCATCCGGCGGCGCTGGACCACTTTCCCAGCAGCGCGCTGCTGCCTCCTCCACTCGGCCTGACCTTGCCCTCCCACTGAGGCGGCGAGGATTTCAGGCATCGTCCCGATCCTGCTTGACCATGATCAATTGCTCGGTGGCGAAACCGAGCGCCTTCGCCTGCTGGAGCAGTCCATCCAGCACGGCCGGCGGCAATTGCCGGTCGCGGGCCAGAATCCACAGATAATCCCGGCTGGGACCGCTGATCATGGCGTAGGAATAATTTTCCCGGTCCAGGGCGACGATGTGGTAGCCACCGTAGAATGGGCCGAAGAACGACACTTTCAGGGAGCCGACCGTCGGCTCGCCGGTAAAATAGGCGCGACCCTCGACGTCTTTCCAGCGGCCGGCGTCGGCGTCGTAGCCCCGGTTCAATACCAGAACGCCGCCATCGTCGCGCGGGCTGTAGGTTGCGCTCACGTTGCTCAGGCCGCGCTCGAAGGAATGATCCAGCCGGGCGATTTCGTACCACTGGCCCAGATAGCGGTTCAGTTCGAAGCCGGCGACCGGAGTCACCCCATTGGGCGGCGCCACGGCGCAACCGCCCAGCAGCAACAGAGACAGCAGCAGTTTTTTCATCGCCAAGTTTTTCCTTCCTGAGAATTGTCAATGCCGGTCGGGTCCGACCAACGCGATTGTGATACCGTTTCGCCGCCCGTGTTCCCAACCGCCGCCGATTTCGCCATGCGCCCCTTGCTCGAACGGCAGAAATACCTGATCGACTACACCCTCGCCGCCCTGTTGCGACGCAAGACCCGCAATCTCGGCCTGCTGCTGATTTATACCCTGCTGGTGTTTCTGTTCGCCTCGGTGTTGCTGCTCAGTCAGGGGCTGCGGCGGGAAGCGGCGCTGCTGCTGCAAGACGCGCCGGAGGTGATCGTGCAACGCCTGGTCGCCGGCCGCCACGACCTGCTGCCGGCCGCCTGGCTGGAGCCGCTGGAGCGGATTCGCGGGGTCGCTTCCGCGCGGGGTCGGCTGTGGGGTTACTACTACGATCCGGCGATCAAGGCCAATTACACGTTGATGGTCGCGCCGGAACGCGGGCTGGCGGCGGATGAAATCGTCGTCGGCGCGGCGCTGGCGCGGGTCCGCCAGATCGGCGTTGGCGACTATCTGAGCCTGCGCGCGACCGACGGCCGGCCACTGCCGCTGAAAATCACCGGCGTGCTGGAATCGGCCTCGGAATTGCTGAGCGCCGACCTGCTGCTGCTGTCCGAAACCGGCTTTCGCCAGCTTTTCCAACTGCCGCCGGAGGTCTACACCGACGCCGTGCTGGCGGTGCGCAACCCGCGCGAGGCCATTACCGTGGCCGGCAAAATCGCGCTCGCCCTGCCCGGCAGCCGGCCGATCCTGAAGGCCGAAATCCTGCGCACCTACGACGCCGTGTTGCACTGGCGCGAGGGCATGGTGTTCGTCGCGCTGGGTTCGCTGCTGCTGGCCTTCCTGATCCTGGCCTGGGACAAGGCCGCCGGACTGAGCGCCGAGGAAAAGCGCGAGATCGGCATCCTCAAGGCTCTCGGCTGGGAAACCGGCGACATCCTGCGCATGAAGCTGTGGGAAGGCGCGCTGCTGTCGCTGACCGCCTTTCTGGCCGGCTACCTGCTGGCCTGGTGGCAAGTGTTTTACGGCGGCGCGCGGCTGTTCGCGCCGGTGCTCAAGGGCTGGGCGGTGCTGTATCCCGACTTCCGGCTGACCCCCACAGCGGATTCGCAACAGGTGCTGGTGCTGCTGGCGGTGACCGTGCTGCCCTACATCGTCGCCACCCTGATTCCGGGTTGGCGGGCGGCGATTATCGATCCCGACGCGGCGATGCGCGGATGATCGAATTGCGCGAGGTCGGCAAGGTGTTCAACCAGGGCCAACCCAACGAATGCCGGGCGCTATGCGAGGTCAGCCTGAGCCTGGAACGTGGCGGCATCACCGTGTTCAAGGGTCCCAGCGGTTCCGGCAAGACCACGCTGTTGACCCTGATCGGCGGTCTGGCGCGGCCCACCAGCGGACGGATCACGCTCGACGGCCGGCTGCTGTCCAACCTGCCGGAGCGCTTTCTGACCGAGGTGCGGCGGCATACCTTCGGCTTCGTGTTTCAGCAGTTCAACTTGATTCGGGGCCTGACGGTGCTGGAAAACGTGATGCTGCCGGCTTATCCGCTGGGGAAACCATACCGTCAACTGCGGGACGGCGCGCGGGCGTTGCTGGACCGCTTCGGGCTGGGCGCGAAGGCGGAGAGCCGGGTCGAATGGCTGTCGGGCGGCGAAGCGCAACGCACCGCCCTGGCCCGCGCCCTGATCAACGATCCGGCGGTGCTGATCGCCGACGAACCGACCGCCAACCTCGACAGCGCCCTGTCGCGCGAGGTACTGGCGCTGCTGGGCGAACTGGCGGCGCAAGGGCGAACCGTACTGATCAGCAGCCACGATCCGCTGGTGTTCGAAGCGGCGCGGGTGGACCGAGTGATCGAGTTGCACGACGGGCATGTTGTCGGGGACGCGCGATGCTGATCACGCCCGCCATCGTCGCCCTGCAACTCATCGCCCTGAGCGTCGCCGGCACGGTGCTGCTGGCCGCTGGCTTCGCCTGGAAGATCCTGCGCCGCTGGAACATCCACAGCGGCGGCGAAATACAGTTGAGACTGGAGCGGCGAACCTATCTGATTTCCACCCTGCTCGGCTTCGCCCTGGGCGCGGAACTGCTGTCGCTGCTGCTGTTCGTGCAAACCGCCGAAAGCCTGTCCGGCCAGTTTGTCGGCGCGATGTGCGCCACCGGGGTATTGAACGTCAATCCTTTCGGTTTCCCGACCCTGCTGTTGAAGATCGCGCTGTTCTTCCTGGCGGCGCTGTGGCTGCTGCTCAACCGAGTGGACAATCAGGGCTACGATTATCCGTTGGTACGGGTGAAGTATGGGCTTTTGCTGGCGCTGGCGCCGCTGGCGTTGCTGGAAGGGGTGCTGCAAACCCGCTTTTTTCTGGGACTGGAACCGGAGGTGATCACCTCCTGCTGCGGTTCGCTGTTCAGCACGGCGGGCCAGGGCGTGGCGGCGGAATTGGCCGGTTTACCGATACCTCCGGCGCTGGCGCTGTTTTACGGCATGGCGGGGTTGTTGCTGGTCATGGGGTTGGCGTTTCGGCACTGGCCCGGACTGGGGCCGCTGTTTGCCGCCGTCAACCTGCTGGCGTTCGCCGCCGCCATCACCGGCATCGTTGCCTTTCTGTCGCTGTACGTGTACGAAAATCCCAACCATCACTGCCCGTTCTGTCTGCTGAAAGCGGGCCACGATTACGTCGGTTATGCGCTGTATCTGCCGCTGTTCGCCGCCACCGCCGCCGGGTTGGGCGCCGGACTCATCGCGCCGTTCCGCCGGATTGTCAGCCTGCAAGCGACGATTCCAGGCGAGGTTCGGCGGCTGACCGGACTGGCGCTGGCGGGATTCGGCGTGTTTTACGGGTTGGCGACATGGTTGATGCTGCGGTCGAATTTGATTTTGCTGGGGTGACGCTAAAATCGTTTCGGCAGACCGGCCTGCTTCAATACCCCGTTGGCGGTATGGCGAGATTTGATCGCACCATCCACCACGAAATGTCGGGCTGTCATCGGGCTGAACCAGATTTCGTGATCGCCCTTCCCCTGTCGCGCGAAATGACAACCCACATCCCGCAAAATGCGTTTCAGGTCCGGCGTAAAGTCATCCATCAAGCCGTCCGGACATGTTCGAGTCGCTCACTACGCAGGCGGAACGGAATATCGCCCGGCCGCGCCATGCCATTGAGCGCCAGCAATTCGGGAATCATGATCCGCAACCTTGCCAGCAGCATCTCCATGGTCTCAGCCTCCGTGACCAGTCCTGGCACATCGTCGCTGGTGGCAACCCAGACTCCGGCTTCGGCATCCCATTCGGCGATAATTTCAAGTGGGAAGTTCATCAATCGCAACTCTCATCAGGTCATCCACGATGCTATATAAGGTGTTCAATTTAACATCGAATTTGCGGGATCGGCAAAGCGCCGGCTTGTTGCATGCTCCATCCCCGCTTTGGCTTTTCCCCACCCTCCTCCTGCTCGCCCTCCTCGCCGGCTGCGAGCAGAACGTCACCGCCGTCAAAACCGACGCTCCCGCCCCCGCCTTCACCCTGGAACGGCTGGATGGCCCCGCCGTCCACTTCCCCGAGCAGTATCGCGGCCAAGTGGTCGCCATCCGCTTCTGGGCCGATTGGTGCCCGTATTGCCACGCCGAGATGCAGGCGCTGGAGCCGGTCTACCGCCAGTACCGCGACCGGGGACTGGCCATCCTCGCCGTCAACGTGCTGCAACCGCCGGAAACCGTGCGGCCCTTCGTCCAGAAACTCGGCATTTCCTACGAGGTCTTGCTGGACCCGCAAGGCGAAGTAACCCGCGGCTATGGGGTGATGGGCCTGCCGATGACCTTCATCGTGGATCGGCAGGGCGTCATCCGCGCCCGGATCGTCGGCGAATCGACTCCGAAAGTTTTCCAACGGGCGATTGCCGCCCTGCTATGAGTATCCTCAAGGCCCTTCGCGCATCCTTGCGTTAAAATTGCTCTCCTACAACCACAACACGAGCAATGAAATCCATGAGCGACCCCATCCACACCGAACGCCGGCAGGTTCTTCGTCTTTTCGCCGCAACGGGCGCCGCCGCCAGCATCACGGCCCTAAGCCCGGCGGCCCACGCCGCCCCGTGCGCGGACGACGGCACACCCCTGCAATTCGTACCCAAGACCCAGCCGGACCCCAACCCACTGGAAAACGAACTGAGCAAATATCCCCAGTGCCCCTATTGCGGCATGGATCGGCGCAAGTTCCACTACAGCCGCCATCTGGTTCACTATCAGGATGATCGAGTGGACCCGACCTGCTCGCTGCACTGCGCCGCGCTCAGCTTGGCGCTGAACCTGGACCGAGGACCCAAAGCCATCTACGCCGCCGATTACGGCGCCGCCGCCGAACCGAAACCACTGGTGAACGTTGACAAGGCGCTCTACCTGGTCGGCTCGAAGTTGCCGGGGGTGATGACCCAGCAGAGCAAGGTCGCCTTCAGCGCCAGGCCAGCGGCGGAAGCGGCCAAGGCCGAGCAGGGTGGAGAGTTGGGTAATTTCGATGCCGCCTTGCGCGCCGCCTATCTGAGCATGGCCAGCGATACCCGGATGATCCGCAAAAAACGGGCGGAACGGCGACAACGCGCCGGACAGGCCGGACCTGGTCAGTGAAACGCGGCCCTTTCCTCGGAGCGCG
Organism: uncultured Gammaproteobacteria bacterium; assembly: GCA_963695105.1. Taxonomy (GTDB): domain Bacteria; phylum Pseudomonadota; class Gammaproteobacteria; order Competibacterales; family Competibacteraceae; genus Competibacter. The sequence goes on from CAVOGC010000024.1 coordinate 20,046, forward strand.
CAATCTCCATCACACCCTGTTCTTCCAAGGGAGGCAACCGCCTGGCCTCCGCCGGCTGGCGACATGGCTGCTGATTTTCAGTCTGTCGTCGGCCTGGGCCGAACCCCTGCAATTGCCCGCCCCTGGCCCCAAGGACACCTGCCCGGTCTGCGGCATGTTCGTCAGTCTTTATCCCGACTGGGTAGCGACGGTGGTGTACAAGGACGGTCACGCCCACCACTTCGACGGCGCCAAGGATCTGTTCAAGTACCTGCTGAACCTGCCGAAATACGCGCCCGGTCACCACCGGGACGATATCGCCCTCATCGGCGTGACCGAGTACTATGGTCTGAGCCGGATCGACGCCCGCGCCGCCTGGTACGTGATCGGTTCCGACATGCTCGGACCGATGGGCCATGAACTGGTGCCACTCGGCACCGAAGAAGAGGCCAAGGAGTTCCTGCGCGATCATCGCGGCCGGCGGATCGTCCGCTTCGACGACGTCACGCCGCTGCTGCTGGAGCGGCTCGACCGGGGAAAGTTCGATTGAGGGGCGTTTTGCACAATCCCTTGGGATAGGGTTTGAAGGTGGAAAAATTTTTATTTCCGAGTTGGTTACTCTGGTATTTGAGTCATTTGAAGGCTATATTTCAAGCTGCAAATGAGATTGAAATGCATTTGCAAGCGAGGCTGTTCGCGTTCCGAATCGCCTCCAACCTTAGCGGATCGTTCATTGGGACCTGGCTCCAAGAGGATCAATCAATGAAAAAGCTGCTCTCAGTTGTCGCAATCGCGTCCATGGTGTTGTTATCGTTCAACGCCCATTCCAAGCTGGCCGCTAATAAGTTAGGCCTCAACAAGTTAGCCACCAATGGCGTCAGCTTGAATGGTTTAGATCAAACCTTGAACCTCCGGGACTTGGCCCAAGTGCCGCTGATCAAGGCAAACTAAGCCACCCTCGACCAACCCCCGGCGCACCCACGCCATCCCTTCATGCCCCCGCTGCCGGTGCTGCCCGCGTGGATTCCCAACCGGAACGCCCAAGCTCGTAGTGCTTGGGCGTTCCGGTTGGGACCGGTTCCGGCATGGACCTGCGCTACGTCAACAAGGAAAGAATGAATAATCGCGACGGGCGGATTTAGCGCCCTGGGTCGAGGAAACACCCCCATGCGATGCCGCGCCCGAGCCTTTACCGCGTGCCTTTTCACCGGCCTGGCGATCTTCGGCCTCGCCGCGTCTGGTTGCAACCCTCGAACGCCGCCGGTTAGCTGTCCGATCGCCGACGCCACGTCATCCCCGCAACGCTATCCCCTAAACGACCCAGCCAACCGCATCGCTCAGACTGAGCCCGGCCGAGAGTTCATTAAATATCTGACCGACTGCGCCCTGTGCGCGGGCGTCACCGCCTACGCTGACGTCGCGGGCCAACACTACGAATTTCCCGGCACCCTGGGCTTGGCGCCCCATTGGGTTCATCAATCCCTGACCGAAGACGAGCAACGCTGGGTCTCGGCCTGCATCCTCGCCCGAACCAACCATTTCGGCGTCGAGGTCCAGATCTCACTGCGCGCCGACCACGGCCCGTATCCCGCCTTGCAAACCACCGAACCGGAACGCCGGGAATTCACCCTTCACGAGGGCGATTTCTTCGGCAACCTGTTCGCAGATACCCCGGTCGCCGCCGTGGCCGTGGGCCGCGCCACGCCCGAGCAACGCCGCGATCCTGTTTTCCAACTCCGCGTCTGCGCCGCCGAAGACCCGGACGCCACCCCTGTCGCCGGCCAAAAACTTTCGCGGTGCCGCTTCATCATCACCGGCGACGCCCGAAACCCTGATGCCCACACCCTCAACGGCCAACATTACGAGCAATACATCAGCGTCTACCTCAAACCCCAAGCCCCATCGACCCGCCCACCCGAACCTTAACCTGTGGCGTTGACTTGATTTCATTGAACCTGCCGAGGCGTGCCTGGAAACACGCATTGAGGGGAAGTCCGCCCAAGGTTACCCCAATCAGGAGGTCGCAATGACACTCGAACACCAACCCATTGATTACCGTCCAGCCATTCAGGAAGTACTGGGCTCACCCGGTTTGCCGCTGGAGCCTGCCGTCCGCACCCTTATGGAGGCGAGGTTCGTCCGCGACTTCGGTCATGTCCGCCTGCACACCGACGATCAAGCAGCCGCCTCCGCCCGAGCCATCGGCGCGGGGTCCTACACCGTCGGCTCGCATATTGTCTTCGCCGAGGGGCGCTACCGCCCCGGAACGCGGGCGGGACTGTGGTTGCCTTTATCAAGGTCTGCCCTCACCCCCAACCCCTCTCCCACAGGGAGAGGGGAGTTTCGGATCAGCCGACGTCGAAGCGGTCGAAACGCATGGTGAACTGGCCCTGGCCACGGGTCATGCCGCGCAGGTCGGTGATATAGCCCAGCAGGCGGTCCAGCGCGCAATCGCAGTGGATCGCCGTCATTTCCCCCAAGCTGGTCGTATCCCGAATCGCCGCCCGGCGGGACTGCAAATCGCCCAGCACCGCGCCGACATCGCCCTCGGGCACCACCACCTCGGTGGCCATGATCGGTCGCAAGATCAGCCCACCGGCCCGGGCGAGCGCCTTGCGCGCCGCTTCCGCGACCGCCACCCGCAGCGCCTGAGGGCCGGACAGGGCGCCGAACAGTTCCACTTCCAGCACCCGAACCGCCAGATCCTGCAAGGGCGCGCCGGTGGTCGGGCCGTTGGCCAGTACGTCCTCGACGGCGCCGGTGATGGCTTCCCGCTGGGCTGGATTCAAGTCAACGCCTTCCGGTCGCGGGCGCGGTTCGGCGCCGACGGTGGCGCCGGCCCCACGCGGCAGCGGCTCCACCACCACTCGCGCCCACGCCTTCATTTCCAGCTTCTTGCCATCGGGCTGCTCGATCACCCGATGAAACAGGTTGTCGGCCTCGGCCGCCTGGGCGACCGTCTCGCGCAGCACCACATCGGGATTGCCGACCCGGATATTGACGTGAAACTCCCGCCGCAGCCGCTCGCCGGCGATCTGCAAGTGCAACTCGCCCATGCCGCGCAGCACGCGCTGGCCGGTCTCCTTATCTTCCTCGACCCGCAGGGTCGGATCTTCCTGCTGCAACTTGTCCAGCGCCTCCAGCAGCTTTTCTTCGTCGGAACTGGACTGGGGTTCGATCGCCAGCCCCAGCACCGGCTCGCGGGTCTCGATGCGTTCCAGCCACAGCGGGTGGCCCGGCGCGCACAAGGTATCGCCGGTGGTCGCCCAGCGCAGCCCGGCCAACAGCACGATCTGCCCGGCGCTCACCTGATCCAGCCGCGCCTTGTGGTTGGCGTCCACCTCGAACAGCCGCGCCACCCGTTCCTGGCGCGCCGCGCCGTCCGGGCCGGGAATCGTCACCTCGTCGCCGGACTTCAGCGTTCCCCGATACAGCCGGACGAACACATGGCGGCGGCCTTCCCACATCTGCACCTTGAACGCCAGCGCCGCCAACGGACCCGCCGGGTCCATCGCCACCCACTCCTCGCCGCCGTCGGCGCGATGCGCCAGGCTCGGCGGCCGCTCGGGCGGGGCCGGCAGCAGGCGCACCACCCCATCCAGTAACGGTTGCACGCCCTGATTGCGCAGGGCGCTGCCGGCGAAACAGGGGCAAACCCTGCCGGCCAGCGTGGCCTGGCGCAGCGCCGCCCACACCGCCGCCGGTTCCGGTTCCCGCTCGGTCAGCACTTGTTCGGCCAGCGCTTCGTCCATTTCCGCCGCCGCCAGCAGCAGGCTTTCCCGCCAGGGTTGCGCCCAGTCCCAGGTCGCCTGATCGCAGGCTTCGACCTGCACCTGCTCGCCGCGCTCGCCGGCGAAGCGCAGCCGGGTGCGGTCGATCAAATGGACGACGGTGCCGTCGTAGTCGGGCAGCGGCACCGTCACCGCCACCGATTCCACGCCCAGGCGATCGCGCACCGTCGCCAGGGCGCGGCCGAAGTCGGCGCCGGGCCGGTCCAGCTTGTTGATGAAGAACAGGGCCGGCAAGAGAAAGCGGGTGCGCTGACGCCAGACGGTTTCGGTCTGCGGCTCCACCCCGCGCACCCCGTCCAGGACGATCACGCAGCCATCCAGCACTCGCATCGAGCGCTCAACCTCGATGGTGAAATCCACATGGCCCGGCGTATCGATCAACTGGATCAGGTGATCCCGCCAGGGCAGCCGGGTCACGGCGGCGGTGATGGTGATGCCGTGCTCCTGCTCCTCGACCATGTAATCCATGTGGGCCGCGCCTTCGTGAACCTCGCCGATCTTGTGGGAGGCGCCGGCGTAGTACAGCATCCGCTCGGTCAGCGTGGTCTTGCCGGCGTCCACATGCGCGGCGATGCCGATATTGCGAACCCAATTCAAGTCCGGGGCCTTGGACATCTCAAACTCCTCGTCAACCAGGCGTCAGCTTATGCAACCGATAAGGCAGGGTGCGGGCGCAAATCTTCATCTCCGTCTGTCCCCTGCCCTGTCCTTGGTCCATCAGGGCACGATCCGCCGGCACTCCAGATAAAAGCGCTTCTCGTCGGCTTCACCCATCGAGAAGGTTTTACGCGGCAGGGCGCCGTCGCGGATGATGGTGCGGAAAAAGTCGTCCTTGGCCAGCGCCGGCAGATAGAAACCGACGTTGCCCGGCTGAGCGCCGAGTTGCTCCAGGGTATCCTCGCCGTGGATGTAATCCAGCCGGGCGCCGGTCTGGTCCGCCAGATAGCCGTCCAGGAACCCCTGCAAGGTGGCGACCGGCAAAGTCAGGCGCGGCCGTTCGATCGCCAGCACGCCGTAACGTCCCTCCGCCACGAAGCCGATCACATGCCGGCCGGGCTGTTGCATCTCCGCCCAGCGCTGCCGCGCCGCCGCCCAGGTCGGGCTTTCGATCAGCGTCAGCGACGACCCTTGCATCTGGCAGAACGCCGCCAGCGCCGCCAGCAGATGCTCGGCATCCACCGCGAACGCCACCCGATGGATCGCCTCGAACTCAAGACCTTCGTCGTGCAGGTTGACCAGTTCGACCAGGGCATGGCGGGCGGGATGGTTCATGATCGCCGCCGGGTCGGGCGCGGTGCGTTTGAGATCCTCCCAGATCAGCTTGGCGGTGGCGAAGGAGTGGTTGCCGTCGCCCATGGCGTACAGCAGCACGGGCTCATCGACCACCCCGTAGCGCTCGGCGAACAGCGTCGGATCGGCCAGCCGCGCGAGTTGTTCGACCACCCACTGCACCAGCATCGGATGCTCCAGCCGCCAGCCGCGCACCTGACCGCCATCCAGCATCAGCGGAACGTCGTACAGAGGCTCCAGCGGCTCGGAGCGCAGCGATTCGATAGCCAGATGCTGGGGGTCGTCGATCAGCACCATGACGTGCGGCAATTCCAGCGGCGCGCGCTCGCGCACCCGCACTCGCGGCGGCAAGCGCTCCAGGATGGTGCCCTCGGTCGGGCGAATCAGCGTCTTGGCGCCGGGATTGAAGTCGTAATGCTCCAAATCCAGGGCAACAACCAGTCCCCGGCGGGTCCGTCCGCGCGCCGTCTCCCGTTCCACCAGCACCAGACCCGGCGATTGCGGCGCCAGCACGCCCTCAGCCAAATAGCGGCGCATGGCCGCCTGAATGGCTTGAATTCGCCGCGCCTCATCGGCGGCGCCGAGATAAACCTCGGGCAGGATCAGCCGCAGCGTGGACGGGGCCTCGCCCACCAGCGCCTCGACCCGCGCCCAGTAATCCGGCTGCGAGGTGTACTGGTCGCAAGCGACCACCGCCCAGCGGGTGAGGTCCGTCCCCGCCCGCGGCAGCAGGAGGGTCGGAATCTGTAGAGCGATCTGCGCGAAATTCATGGACGGCCTCTCTATGTGGGTGGCGGCGGCAATCCCGGCCAGCGCGCCGGCAACGCTTTCGCAAGCTTAACAAATGGCCGGAATCGAACAAACCATCCTCATGCCGTCCAGCAAGGTTGCCGGCGGCGGCGTATCATTTAACCATCGAGCCATGGCCGCCGCGCCACCAATATCCCACAACCTGCAAGGTATCCGTCATGCGCAAGCTGATGAAACTCGTGGCCGCTTTCCTCATCGTCTTGATCCTGATCGCCGGCGGTGTGGGCGGTTACCTGTGGTACAACACCAAACAGCAAGTCGATCAATTCGTGATGATGGCCAAGCCGTTCGCCGAAATCAGTTATGGCGGCATTGAGGTCTCGCCGGCCGGATCGCTTGGCGTCAACCGGCTCCGGGTCGTACCGCACATGGTGAACGACGTGATCACCATCGGCGCCGTCCGGCTGCACGCTCCCAACATTCTGGCCCTGCTGAAAACCCGCTGGCAGTTGAGCCGGGGGGAACTGCCCAACGCGCTGTCGCTCTCCGTGCGCGAATTGGAATTTCCCCTGCACGGCGGCATTCTCGGCGCGCCCTTGCCCTCCTCCCGGCAGAGCAGCCCGCTTGAAGATCTGGATGCGCTCGGATGCGGGCAGGTCGCGCATTTCGCCGGCACCGAGTGGCAGGACATGGGTTACGACCAGTTTATCGGCAACGTCGAAATCGGCTACCGCCTCGATGCCGCTCGCAACGTATTGGCGCTTCGGGTAGACAGCAACACCCGGGACTGGGCGACGCTGAACATGGACTTCGGCTTAGCCATCCCCGGTCCCGTGCAATCCATCATGGAACTGGCGGCCCAAGCCAAGCCCAAGCTGGCCAGCCTGAACATCACGATCCAGGATGACGGTTTCAACCAGCGCAGAAACAACTATTGCGCCGCCAAGGCCGGCAAAACTATCGACGACTATCTCGCCGACCATGTACGGCTGCTGGTTGAGCGCCTGAGCGCCAACGGCATCACTCCGGGTCCAGGGCTAATTGCGGCATACCGGCGGTTTCTGTCCGAGGGCGGACGGATCACCCTCACCGCCACGCCTCCCGCTCCCATCGACCCCGCCGAACTTCAGTACTACAGCGCGGAAGACATCGTAAAACTGCTGGGGCTGAAAATGCAGGTCAACGACGAGGCGGTCGCCGACCTGTCCGCAAGCTGGGACAGCGCCAAGCTGGCCCGTGCCCTGGGCGCCGAACCGGAATCGGAGAACTCGACGGAAGAAGCGCCGACCTCTTCCGAACAGATCGTCATGATCCAGAAAAGCTTCCACCCGACTCCAGTCGGCGAACTCGGTCAATATGTCGGCAAAATCGCCAAGCTGAAAACCGCCACCGGCGCCACCTTCACAGGACAGTTGGAAGTGGTCGCGGAAGGGATCGCCAAAATAAAAATTCGCAAATCCGGTGGCAGCATAACCTTGTCCCTGCGAACCAACGAGATCGACTCGGCGCAGGTGCTTTACTAAGAGGCTTAATCGAGGCGCTATTGAGGCACTATTGATCTTCGAGGCGATTCACCTGACTGTTAATTACGATGCACTAATCTGGATTTGCGGTTCCAGATCAACCCACCAGTAAATCTTCGAATCCGCGCCCGCCAGTTACGGCGGGCGAATCGCCTTGGATCGTATTGTTTCGGTCGTCCCCGCGGAGGTTTAAATCCGCGCCCACCGATGGCGGACAACGGTGCGATGAAGTACGACATCAGCGCCGAGGAGTTCGCCAAGTACCGGCTCAACAAGGGCGACGTGCTTTTCAATCGCACCAACAGCATCGAGCATGTCGGTAAGACCGGCCTATTTGATCTGGATGGCGACTACTGTTTTGCCTCTTATCTGGTGCGCGTAGTACCAGACATAAGGGGTCGCCCACGGCGGGCACAACATCCCAGTGGCGG
>CAVOGC010000025.1:0-47889 GCA_963695105.1 uncultured Gammaproteobacteria bacterium
ATCTGACGGTGGTGGATGCCGATCGCAATCTGTATACCGCGCAACTGCAATATGTGCAGGATCAAGCCAATCTGTTTATCGCCCTGGTCGATCTGTACAAGGCGATGGGCGGCGGCTGGGTTACGGACGCGGAACGGATGACGACCGGCGAACAGCCGCCGCCGGCCGGTTGACTCCGAGGGCGGGGATCAACTCCGCCCTCTTCATTTCAATCCAAAGCTTCACAGACCAACAGCTACTTTCCGCCGGCGTTCGCTTCCCGGACGGCGGCGAGGACGGCGGGATCGGTCTGGCTTTTGAATTTCTCACCCACTGGAGCCAGCGCCTGACGCCAGGCGTCCCGCTCCTGATCGGTCAGCGTGATGACCTGCGCCTTGCCGCGATCGATCACGCCCTGCCGGTACTCCTTGACCCTTTCGACCAGTACCCCGTTCATCTCGTCGGTGACCTGCGCCATGATGGCTTCCAACTCCTGGCGGATATCGGCCGGAAGCCCGTCCCAAAAGGCGCTGCTGGCGATGACCATATAACCCTGGAAACTATGGTTGGTCTCGGTGATGTAGGGTTGCCACCGGTCGAAATTCTGGGAGTAGACATTGGCCCAGGAGTTTTCCTGCCCCTTGATCAGTCCGCGGCTGAGCGCGTCCCGGACATGATTGAATGGCAATCGGATGGTTGTGGCCCCAAGTTGCCGGTACTGTTCCTCGATAACGCTTGAAGGTTCGATGCGAAACAGCAGGCCGCGCGGGTCGGTTGGGGCGCGCAGCGGCCGGTCGGCCGACATCACCCGCATCCCATTGCGCCAGTAGGCCAGGCCCTTGATGCCTTTGTCGCTTAAGGTGTTCAACTGGCGTTTTCCGGTCTCGCTGTTCTGGAACCGTTCGACCGCCGCCAGATCGTCGAACAGGAACGGCAGGTCGTAGAACGCCAGGGACTTGGTCATGGTGCTGAATTTGGATATGGAGGGGGCCGCCACCTGGACGTCGTTGCGCGCCAAAGCCAGAAAAACCGGATCATCGTCGTACAGAGTGGCCTTGGGGAACACTTCCACCGTGACTTTGCCGGCGAGCTTCTGTTCGACCAGTTGCTTGAATCGATTGGCGGCGCTCCCCTTTGGGGTTTGCTCCGACACCACATGGGAGAACCGAATATTGATGGGTTCCGCCGAAATCGCTATGAGTGAAAGTGACCATAAAATAACAAAACTCAGCATGATTCTTGTTTTCACGGCACACCTCGTTCCAATGAAATTGGCTACGCTGGGCAGTAACTATTTCATTTATTAGAGAAATCGTAACTGTACTCACATGCGGGAGAAGCGTATGCGAGCAGGAAAAGTATAGGTGGCTGGATCAAGGAAAGCAGGCCCAATGTCGCTATGAAGAACGAGCAGCGCGGTCAGTTATCCTGGCGGTATCCGTGTTCGAGCCGGCTGAGGATTTTGCTTCATGAGTTCGCCTCAACCGCTTTTACTGAGTTTGGCTATTGTCTTTGGCATCCTTGAAGAGCAGAGGAGCGTTATCCATGAGCGACACCCCTCAAAGGCCCAGCAACCTCGACGGCGCGATCAAGGCGCTGCGCGCGCATCTGCTGGAGCAGGGCAACCGTTTCGAGCGCGGCCCGGCCTATGAAGGCAACGGTAAGGTGCTGGCCAGCATCAAACAGGCCGTGAGAATGTACGAAGGGTTGGGCTATGCCAAGCTGCTGGCATTCGGCGATCCCCCGGTCTACGCCCTCATGCAGCGCGGTCACCGGGAAGCGCATCTGTTCCAGCCGCATGATCCGCAAATCCGCCAGTGGCTGGAGGATAGCCGGGTGAACCTGAACGACCCGGCCATCCGCGCCTATCAGATGCGGCAATCTGGCCTGAACGAAAGTGAAATTTCCACCACCGGTAAGCCACACCGCTTTCATATCAACGAAGTGGACGATGTATTCATCGCCACCACCGACGGCGCCAATTGAAAAGGAGGCATTAACGTCCCTCTCCAAGAGAGAGGGACTGGCGGCTCCGCTCAGGCCTTGCGGTAGATTTGCCCGCCGCTTTCGTTGAACTCCGCCGCCTTTGCTTCCAAGCCTCTGGCCAGCGCGGCCTCGGCTTCGAGGCCCTGTTGCGCGGCGTAATCGCGCACCTCCCGCGTGATCTTCATCGAACAGAAGTGCGGACCGCACATCGAGCAGAAATGCGCGACCTTGGCCGAGTCCTTGGGCAGGGTTTCATCGTGATACTCGCGGGCGCGCTCGGGGTCGAGGCCCAGGTTGAACTGGTCCTCCCAGCGGAACTCGAAGCGGGCCTTGCTGAGGGCGTTGTCGCGAAGTTGCGCGCCGGGGTGGCCCTTGGCCAGGTCGGCGGCGTGGGCGGCGATCTTGTAGGCGATAATGCCTTCGCGCACGTCCTGCTTGTCGGGCAGGCCGAGATGCTCCTTGGGCGTCACGTAGCACAGCATGGCGGTGCCGTACCAGCCGATCTGCGCCGCGCCGATGGCGCTGGTGATGTGATCGTAGCCGGGGGCGATGTCGGTGGTCAGCGGGCCGAGCGTGTAGAACGGCGCCTCGAAGCAATCGGCCAACTCCTTGTCCATGTTCTCCTTGATGAGTTGCATCGGCACATGGCCGGGGCCTTCGATCATCACCTGCACATCGTGTCGCCAGGCGATTTGCGTCAGCTCGCCCAGGGTTTCCAGTTCGCCGAACTGGGCGGCGTCGTTGGCGTCGGCCAGCGAGCCGGGCCGCAAGCCGTCGCCGAGCGAGAAACTCACGTCATACGCCTTCATGATTTCGCAAATCTCGTTGAAGTGCGTGTACAGAAAGTTTTCCTGGTGATGGGCGAGACACCACTTGGCCAGAATCGAGCCACCGCGCGAGACGATGCCGGTCACCCGGTCGGCGGTGAGCGGCACGTAACGCAGCAGCACGCCGGCGTGGATGGTGAAGTAGTCCACGCCCTGTTCGGCCTGCTCGATCAGCGTATCGCGGAACAGCTCCCAGGTCAGATCCTCGGCCTTGCCGTTGACCTTCTCCAGCGCCTGATAGATCGGCACCGTGCCGATGGGTACCGGCGCGTTGCGGATGATCCACTCGCGGGTTTCGTGGATATTCTTGCCGGTGGATAGATCCATGATGGTGTCCGCGCCCCAGCGGATGCCCCACACCATTTTCTCGACTTCCTCGGCGATGGAGGAGCTGAGCGCCGAATTGCCGAGATTGCCGTTGATCTTCACCAGGAAGTTGCGGCCGATAATCATCGGCTCCAGTTCGGGATGATTGATGTTGGCCGGGATGATGGCGCGCCCTCGGGCCACCTCGTCGCGGACGAATTCCGGGGTGATCTCATTGGGAATGGCCGCGCCGAAACTGTGGCCGCGATGCTGGCGCAGCAACTTCGTGTAACGCAAATCCTCGCGCAGTTCTTGCAGGCGCAGGCTCTCGCGGAGGGCGATGTATTCCATCTCCGGCGTGACGATGCCCCGGCGCGCGTAGTGCATCTGGGTGACGTTGGCGCCGCTCTTGGCGCGACGGGGCACGCGGAGGTGCTCGAAGCGCAGGCTGGCCAACACGGGGTCGGCGGCGCGGGAGCGGCCGTAGGCGGAGGTCGGACCCGCGAGCCGTTCGGTGTCGCCGCGCTCTTCGATCCAGCCGGCGCGCACGCTGGGCAGGCCCGCGAGCAAATCGATGGTGGCGGCGGGATCGGTGTAGGGACCGGAACTGTCGTAGACCGGAACGGGCGGGTTGGTCTCGATACCGAAACCGGTCGGGGTCGGCTGCTGGGCGATTTCGCGCAGCGGCACGCGAAGATCCGGGCGCGAGCCGGTGAGGTAAACCTTGCGGGAGTTGGGGAAGGGGCGGGTGGTCGCGGCCGACAGTTCGGCGGTAGCGCGGAGAAAATCCTGCGGGATGGCGCTCATGGGCATCGTCCTGGTTCGGGTGGCGGTTACGATGGACGAGCGGCGAGTGCCGGTATGCCTGGAGCAGCTTCCCTACGCCGGTATGATCCGGGTCAGGTTCAAAGGGACTCTCTCAGCTCCCGTTTGGGAGCACCCCCGCTTCATCGGACTGTCATTTAAGCACAGCAACGCCGGATCGGGAAATCCGCTTTGCGAATCAAAAAAGCCGAATGGTGTCCCAATCCTGGTTGTTATGTTTTTACTCATGCAAGCTTGCGAGGTAACAAACTCATGGACTACCGATTCTTGGGTGCTTCGGGTTTCAAGGTCCCCGTCCTGACCTTGGGTACGGGCACGTTTGGCGGTCGGGGCGAGCTATTCAAAGCCTGGGGCAATACCGATGTCGCCGAGGCCAAACGTCTCGTCGATCTCTGCCTTGAGGCGGGTTTAACCATGTTCGACTCCGCCGATATCTATTCCGACGGCGCGGCCGAGGAGATTTTGGGCGCGGCCATCAAAGGCCGTCGCGATCAAGTGCTGATTTCCACCAAGGCCACCTTTCGCGGCGGCCCCGGCGCCAACGACGTGGGTTCTTCGCGCCACCATCTCACTCGGGCCGTCGACGGCGCCTTGCGCCGCCTGGGCACCGATTATATCGATCTGTTTCAGCTCCACGGTTTCGATGCGGCCACGCCGGTTGAAGAGACCGTGCGCACCCTCGACGATCTGGTCACGGCCGGCAAGCTCCGCTATGTGGGCTGCTCGAATTTCTCGGGCTGGCACCTGATGAAATCCCTGGCGGTCGCGGAGCGGCACGGCTGGACGCGCCATGTGGCGCATCAGGCGTACTACTCGCTGGTGGGCCGGGATTACGAGTGGGAATTGATGCCGCTCGCCCTCGACCAGGGCGTTGGCTGCGTCGTCTGGAGCCCGCTCGGCTGGGGACGGCTCACCGGCCGCATCCGGCGGGGCCAACCGCTTCCCCCGTCCAGCCGCTTGCAGAGTTCCCTGGTCGTCGATATGGGGCCTCAGGTGCCGGAGGACCACCTGTTCAAGGTAATCGACGCCCTGGATGAGGTGGCCGCCGAGACCGGCAAGACCATCCCCCAGATCGCCCTCAACTGGCTGTTGCAGCGCCCCTCCGTCTCCACGCTCATCATCGGCGCGCGCGACGAGAACCAGCTCCGCGATAACCTGGGCGCCGTCGGCTGGAACCTCACGGCGGAACAGATTGCGAAACTGGATCAGGCCAGCGCCGTGCCGAAGATTTACCCCTACTGGCATCAGGCCGGCTTCAGCGAGCGGAATCCGTTTCCAACCGGGGCCTGAGCCGGAGCCCGCCGTTTCGGCGACGGGCATGGCGGGCATCCGACCCGGCGCGATCAAACGCCGGTCGATGGCGGGAAGCCGCCCAAGTGGGTGCGCAGGGCGGCGGCCAGTGCCCGCGCGGCTGGACCTGCCCCGGTTTCATCGGCCACCACCAGGTAGAGCGCCCGACGATGCCGGGCTCCGCTGGTCAAGGGCAGGGGTAACAGCGTGCCGGCGTCCAACTGCTCCCGGATCGAATGGCGCGGCAGCCAACTGAACGCCAAACCCGCGCCGACCAGCGCCACCGCCGTGTCCGGGTGGCTGACCGTCCAGCGCCGGGCGGAACCCAGCCAGCCCTCGTCGCGCGGCTGGCGGGCGCCGGAATCGCGCACCACCACCTGCGTGAAACCCTCCAGATCGGCGGCGGTCAAGGCCTCGCCGCTCTGGTGCAGGGGATGGCCGGGCGCGGCCACCGCCACGAATTCGGCCTCGGCGATGGCGTCGCCCAGAAAGCCCGGCGGGACTCGCGTCACGAGCGCCAGATCGACTTCGCCGCGCAGCAAGGCGTCCTCCGCGCCCGACAGCACTTCCTCATGCAACTGGAGGCGCGTGGCCGGGCACTGCGCCGCGAACGCCGCCAGCGCGGCCAGCAGCGAGGCGGTGGGGCACAGTCCATCCACCGCCAACCGCACTTCGGGCTCCCAACCCCTTTGCAACGCGCGGGCGCGCTGCTCCAGGCGGAATGCCGTGTCCAGCAGCGGTCGGGCGTCTCGCAGCAGCGCCTCGCCGGCCGGGGTCAGCACCATGCGGCGTCCCGCGGGAACCAACAGATCCACGCCCAACTGGGCCTGCAAGCGCGACATGGCGTAACTGATCGCCGACTGACTGCGATGCAGCGCGGTCGCGGCCTGGGCAAAGCCGCCATATTCCACAATGGCTTGCAAGATCCGCCATTGTTCCAGTGTGGTTCGCGGAATGGGCATCGAACTCGCCGAAAAAGCAGATGAATTTGAAATCGATGGCGGCGGCGTCATGGAGATCGGCCGCCCGCAACTTGATGACGGGTGCTTTGAGTGTCGGATTGATCGAAAAATTCGATCAATAAACCGTAAATATTGCGCTTTTCTATCAATAGAGCAAGTTCGATAATGCCTCCAGAACAGATTCCGTCCTCAGGCGGACCCAATCCCTTGCAGTGGAGGTTTTGAACATGAGCCCGAGCAACACCGTATCCGAAACTACCTTTCGCAGCCGCGAAGTCGAACGCCGGGTGACCGGCCAAGCGGTGTCCGATGGCGCCGGCGTCAAGCTGCTGCGGGTGCTGACCGCCGACTTGCAACGGCGGCTGGACCCGTTCCTGATGCTGGATGAATTTCGTTCCGACAATCCAGACGATTACCTGGCCGGGTTTCCGGATCACCCGCACCGGGGCTTCGAGACGGTTACCTACATGCGGGCCGGGCGGATGCGCCATCGGGACAACGCCGGCCACGAGGGTCTGTTGACCGCCGGCGGGGTGCAGTGGATGACGGCCGGGCGCGGCATCGTCCATTCGGAGCTGCCCGAGCAGGAGAACGGCCTGATGCACGGCTTCCAGCTCTGGGTCAACCTGCCGGCGCGGGACAAACTGACGGCGCCGGCCTATCGGGATCTCCCCGAAGAGGCGATTCCGGCCTACCGGGCCGCCAGCGGCGCGACGATCAAGGTGATCGCCGGCGCAAGCGAGCGCGTAACCGGAGCGATCCAGCGCGAGGCCACCGCGCCGCTGTATCTGGATATCGAACTGCCGGCGGGGATGACCCACCTGGCGGCGATTCCGGCCGGCCACAACGCTTTTGGCTATGTCTATCAAGGGCAGGTGGAGGTAGGTGAGCGCGGCGATACGGTTGCGACTCGGCAACTCATGGTGCTGAGCAATGCGCCCGAGGCCGACGGGGTCCGGCTGCACAGCGCGGAGGGAGCGCGGTTGCTGCTGATCGCCGGTCGGCCGCTGCACGAGCCCATCGCCCAGTGGGGGCCGTTCGTCATGAACCGCCGCGAAGAGATCGAACAGGCACTGGCCGACTATCGGGCCGGGCAGTTCGGAACTTGACATCCTCGCCGCCCTCAGCCTGACGGCTGCCCGCGTAGCGGGGAAGGACGGCGATTCCTACGGCGCTCAGGCGGCTGACGCTTGAGTCGCTTCGGTGGGTTCCTGCTTCACCGAGCGGCCCGACTGCACCGGCTCTCCACAGGCCAAGACGCGATGCCCTCGCGCTAGGATATTGATCGCGCCGACTAAATCGGCGTTTTCCTCGAAGCCACACTCCACGCACTCGAACTTGGCTTGCGTCCGCCGGTTGTCTTTCGACACATGGCCGCAGCACGGGCAGGTCTGGCTGGTGTATTGCGGCGGAACGGCTACGACGAATCCGCCGCTCCATGCCGCCTTGTACTCCAGTTGCCGACGAAACTCGCCCCAGCCCTGATCGAGAATGGAGCGGTTTAGCCCGGACTTCTGTTTCACCCGCTTGCCGTACTGTTCGCTGTTTCCCTTGGCCGACTTGGACATATTCCGAACCTGCAAATCTTCAATGGCGATCATGGCGTGGTTTTGGCTGATCTGGCACGACGCTTTGTGCAGGAAGTCTTTTCGGGCGTTGGCGATACGGGAGTGGATACGCTGGACTTTGGCGTTGGCCCTCTTCCAGTTGCTGCTGAATTTGACCTTGCGACGCATGCGGCGTTGATACCGCGCCAGGCGCTGCTGGTGTTTCTTGAAACTGTTGAGCGGTTCGATGTGGCTACCATCGCTCAGAGTAGCGAAACGGGCGATCCCTATGTCGATGCCGATCGCTTCGCCGTTGGGGAGCGGCTGTTCGACTTCGCGCTCCGTTTGGATCGAGACAAACCACTTGCCGCACGACTGGCTGACCGTGGCGTTTTTGACTTCCCCTTGCACGTCCCGGCTGTTGCGGTAGCGAATCCAGCCGAGTTTTGGGAGGAATACGCGGCTGTTGGCTGGATCGAGTTTGACTCCTTGCGGGTAGCGGAAGCTATCGGACCGGCCTTTTTTCTTGAATTTCGGGAAGTCGGCGCGCTTCTCAAAGAAGCTCTGGTAGGCGCGTTCCAGATTCTTCAACGCCTGCTGCAAGACTTGGCTGGGCGTATCGGACAGCCATACCGTTTCAGGCCGCGCCTTCCATTCGGTCAGTGTCCTGCACAAGCTGGCATAGCCGAGCTTCTTTTCTCCGGTCTTGTATCGCTCCTGCCGCAGGTCCAGCGCTTTGTTATAGACAAACCGGCACGACCCGGCGAAGCGGCGCATGAGGCGCTGCTGTTCGCCATTTGGCTTTAGCTCGAATTTGTAGGCTTGTAGGCGTTGCATGTCGCATAGTATAGTTTGGTCTATGGAAAAAAAAACGACATACGGCGAGGTCGGCATTGCATTTTTAACATGCACGTCCATTTGGTCTTTGTGGCGAAGTATCGCCGCAAGGTGTTCGACAAGGAGGCTATTGATCGGCTGCGCGAGTTATTCGCCAAGGTATGCGAAGACTTTGAGGCGCATTTGGTTGAGATGGACGGGGAGCGCGATTATGTACATTTGCTGGTG
This sequence comes from uncultured Gammaproteobacteria bacterium, assembly GCA_963695105.1. Taxonomy (GTDB): domain Bacteria; phylum Pseudomonadota; class Gammaproteobacteria; order Competibacterales; family Competibacteraceae; genus Competibacter. The sequence continues at coordinate 8,788 of CAVOGC010000025.1, forward strand.
AGCTACCCACCAAAGGTTTCGGTATCGGCGCTGGTGAATAGCCTGAAAGGCGCGTCCAGCCGTGTGCTGCGGAAAGAAAGACCGGATATTGCAAAACGCTTCTACTACAAAGGCGTCCTGTGGTCGCCGTCCTACTTCGCCTCGTCATGCGGTGGTGCGCCAATCAGCATCATCCGGCAGTACATTGAGCAACAAGCTACGCCAGCCTAACCGCTGCAATGGCGTCCTGCGGACGTCGCGCTATCCATCCCCGCCATGAATGACGGGGCTTTCCGCACAAACTGGTAAAGCCCAATCCCGTTCGCCACGGTGTTGCCGGTGTGGTTGGTGTCGGAGGCCATCCGCCGCCTCGGCGCCGCCGCCGTGGCGCTGACCGGCAGCCTGGGGCCGGTGGTGACCCTGCTGTTGGGCTGGCTCCTGCTCGACGAGGCCATCGGCGGCGTGCAATTGGCTGGCGCGGCTTTGGTGATCGCCGGAGTGACGGTCATGACGCGCCGGTAGCGCCTGTTCGAAAGGTGGGCGGCTGTGCCGATTGATGGACCGCCGGGCTTTTGTGGGGCCACGCCTCGGTCGCCATCACTCAGATTGACAACCATGTGGGCCAGCAGGAGCGGATGGCGGCGGGGGCGGCGAGGCAGGGTCAGGGGCGCATGGCAAAAGGCAAGACCCGACCCCCTCCGCTGTAGCGCGTAAAGCCGCCTCATAGCGGCGTTGCGCCTCGTGATAGAACACCCAGACGCAATTCTCGCAACCGCGCTCGCAGCATTCGCCGGGGACAGGCGGTTTCGGCGGCGCGGGAAGGCGCTGAGGCGCCGTAGGTTCTTGCGACATCGCGGAACATGACCGGTATGGTGAAAAACCATTTCACCATACCCTACGATTCAGTTCGAGGTCTACGTGGATCGACGATGCGCTTGCGGAGATCGACAGCTATGAGGGTTATTTTCCCGACAACGGTTTGCGCTGAGTGGGATCGCTCAATTCCCCGATCTTGGCGTCGATGACCGAAGCGGCGCTCCAGGGACACGAAAACGAACCAGAACAGCCGACCGATTTCCGCGGGCGGCAGGTCGATGTCGGACAGCAGGCTGGCGACGGCCGCGAGTAGCCAACCGATCACGTCGGGCCGATAGCCGAACAGGGTCGCGCTGCCCAGGTACAGCACCGAGACGAAGGCGAGGTGGGCGCCGAGGGTTAAGAGGCTACTCGGCGTGTTGCGCGATCCATTCCTTGAGCGCCTCGTCCATCCGTCCCTGCCTGGCATGGCGACACGAAATCAGATGGGCGGCGATGGGCCGCTCGGTCCAGATCAGGAACACCACACCCGCCCGCCAGAACGCCAGGCTTTACAGCCGTTGTTCGCCGAGGCCAGGGCGACGATCATCGCCGGGGTGCAGTTCAGGACGAGGATTCGACCAAGGCGCCGGTCTGCTGGAGGCAGGTCCGGGCGATCTCCCGCGCGTGCGAGCGGCCGTCGGTCAGGATCGTGCCTGCCAGGCCAGGTGATTCAAATACGCCAAGCGGGCCGCCTCATCCGGAAGCACCTCGCGCAGGGCGTCCATGAACGGCGGATCGGCCTCCTGATCATGCAAGAGCAGCCGGGCTTGCGCCGCTCGCGGGACCCGGGTAAGGCGGTTCGTGGCTGCATCGCGGGGTTCCGCGGGCTGGCGTTCGACGGACGGGGAGTTGCTCATGGCGCGGGTCTCCTGTTTCCGGGCGGAAGCGGGTGGGCTTGGAAATTATAGCAAGGGTTCATATCCGACAAAGTGGGCGGCGGAGGACCGCCCCGATACCGCCGGCAACCCACAAACCGCGTCGGCATCCTGCCCGCCGCATTCGCGCGGACTGGCGCCAAGCCGTGGCCGATACTCGAATTGCGGCTGACTCCGCGCGCCTTCCTCATAGTATTGCCAGGCCGCGATGCCGCCGCCGATCAGCAGTAGCCCCAAGATAACGGCGAAGGCGATCTTCCAGGGACTATAGGGCCGCTCGCCCTGCACCTCGCCGCTGCGGCCGTTGACCACGAACCGGTAAACCCGGTCACGGAAGCGGAAAGCCGACATCCACACCGGCAGCAGGATGTGCTTGAAGCGAATTTCGCCGTAGCGGGTATCCGCGGCGTGGATGCGCTGATGGTCGCCGCCGATGTCGCGCCGGATGTCGCGCTGGATGGTGGGAGCCATGATCTCGCGGGCACGCTCGAAGCCCTGCTCCAGTTCCACCTGATACATCTCGCTGCGAAAGCCGCTCAGATACTCCTCCCGGTACGGCAGCAGCTTGGCCAGATCCCAGGGCTCCAGGCGTTCGGTGACTTCGCGCGGCAGCGAGCGGCTGGCCAGGACCAGCACGTCGTCGAAAAACCGGGAGACCACGCCCGCCGCCGGGGTCCAGCGGATCTTGGTCACCACGCGGGTGCGTTCGACTTCCCGGCCATTTTCGACGGCGCGGTAGCTTTCCTGAACCTGATAGTTGTCGCCGCGTTGGCCCTGGTAGCGGGTAGTGGTGTCGGCGTCGTAGGTCCAGTAGGGCACGTACATGCCGGTCAGGCGGGCGTCGTTGCGGGCATAATCCTTGAGCTTGCCGGGCGCGAACCACAGGCCGCCGAGCCACTGGCGGAACGCCGCGCGGGCCTGCTCGCGTTCGATTGCGAACGGCAACAGCGCCTGGACCTGCAACTCGCGGTACCGCTCGGTCTTCGCCACCACCGGCGCGCCGCAGAACGGGCACTCCCCAGCGTGCGCGGCGGCGTCGAAGCTGTAGGACGCTCCGCAGGAATCGCAATGGATGGAGATGCTGTCGCGGGTGCTCGTGGTGTTGGCCAGATCGCGCAGCGTTTGCCGGAAATCCTGTTCCTCGATGGGCGCGGCGGCGACGGCGATGCGATTTTCATGGCCGCAGTAGGTGCAGCGCTGCACCTCGGTGCCGGGGGCGTATTCGAGCGACGCGCCACACTGCGCGCAGGGGAAGCGCCGGGGGTCCGGGTTGCTGTCGGCAAGGGGAAGACCGGATTCCTGCTGCATGACGGTGGGTTCCTTCGGAAAGTTTCAAGTCTTAAATTTTAAGAGTTCCAGAGTGTCGTGGAGCGCGTGCCCGGGTAGCGTTTCGAGTTTGACCGGATGCTCCAGCAAGTGTGTCATCAACGCGGCGGTCGGTTCGGGCGGGCCGCTGGTGAAGTATCGCACGCCGCCGGCCACGCGACCTTCGGCCAGCAGCCCCCCGGTTTCCAAGCGGCGGCGCAACTGCCGGGCCACCGCCGGACTGGGGTCGAGAATGGCGACCGTCGGACCGGCCAGCCGCTGGATCGCCGGGATCAGGAACGGGTAATGGGTGCAGCCCAGCACCAGGGTGTCGGCGCCCTCGGCCAGCAGCGGTTGCAGGTAACGCGCCAGCAGCATCCGGCAGCGTGGGCCGTGCAAGTCGCCGCGTTCGACGCAATCGGCCAAGCCGGGGCAGGGCTGCACGATCACCCGCGCCCGCTGGCCGTGCTGGTCGAGCAGGGCGGCAAACTTGTCGCTGCGGACGGTGTTGCCGGTGGCCAGAATGCCAACCACGCCGGATCGGGTCGCGGCCACGGCTGGCTTGAGCGCGGGTTCGATGCCGATGATCGGGATGGAAAAATGAGCACGCAGCGGGGCGATGGCCGCCGCCGTGGCGGTGTTGCAGGCCACCACCACCGCCTTGGCCCTTCGTTCCAGCAGGAATTCGGTGATGGCGAACGCGCGGCGCACGATGAAATCGGCCGGCTTGTTGCCGTAGGGCGCATGGCCCGAATCCGCCACGTACAACAACGATTCCTCGGGCAAATCGGCGCGGACGTGCTGGAGCACCGACAGTCCGCCCACCCCGGAATCGAACATCCCGATGGGATTGTCGTTGTTCGTCATCCCTTCATTGATCCGTCCGACCGGGGCATTGTCCGGGAAACCCGCGCTCAGGTCGCGCAAGCGTTAACCAGAGGAAAAGCATCATATGCAACCCTCTTTGAGTGGTGGAAACCCGGACCACCGAGCTGAATCCCCCTGCCGCTGACGCGGCGCCCCACTTTGAGAAAGGGGGGGTTGGGGGGATTTCCGCTCCCGAGTCGACCACTGAGGTTGGTTCAGCAGCAGACGCGCCAGCGCCAGACGCTGGCGTTCGCCGGTGGACAGCCGAGTGATGGCCCAGCCGCTCACGTCGGCATCGAAGCCCAGGGCGGCAAGCAGGGGTTCGATCGGGGAACCGGCGGCCGGCGCCCGCCAATGCTCGCCGACGGTTTCCGCCCACCAATGGCTCTCGGCGGGCAGCAGACCCACCCGGCGGCGCCATTCCGGCGGCGTCAGGCGGGAGCGGGGCAGGCCATCGAGCCAGACCTCGCCGCGATGCGGGTCCAGATCGGCGACGGCGCGCAGCAACCGGCTTTTGCCGGAACCCGATGCGCCGGACAGAAAGACTCTCTCGCCGGCCGCCAGGGTCAGATCGACCTCCCGCGGCAAAGTGGTGAACAAACCATCCAGGCGCAGCCCCGCCATCAGCGCTCCCGGAGAACCCGACAGCTTCGGAAATCGCGGTAGACCGTCTGCCGCAACGGATTCAGTGCCTTATCGTCAGGGCGCGGTCGGAGTCGCCACACCGTATCCGCCGATGAGCACGCGCCGTTGTCGGCGACCCGGTTCCGAGTGCGGGCGGATTTCCAGAGTTGGGTGGGGCATGGCGGGGCATGACCTTGCATCGAGCGGCTTCGCTGAGGTCTGAATGAATCCTGGCCCGATGATAGATGATAATCCCCGTCAACGGATTGAAAATGGGGTGATCGGACTTATCGCCCCTCGAGCTCTTCGGTTACGCGGTTCCGGGTCGGAAGATTAAATTTGACGCGGGCGATAACAACCCCTTGATGATGAGGGTCATCACCTGCATATGTATAAAGCGTCGTCCGACAACGCCGACCGCAAAGGAGAGTTCGCGTGCAATTCAAAGATTACTACCAGACCCTGGGCGTGGCCCGCGACGCCACGGCGCAGGACATCAAGAAAGCCTTTCGCAGGCTCGCGCGCAAATATCACCCGGACGTTTCCAAGGACCCGGACGCCGAAACGCGCATGAAAGAAATCAACGAGGCGTATGCCGTGCTTTCGGACCCGGAAAAACGCGCCGCCTACGACCGGCTGGGACAGAGCCATCAGCCCGGTCAGGACTTCCGGCCGCCGCCGAATTGGGACGCCGGCTTCGAGTTCTCGGGGCATGGCTTTTCCCCGGCCGAGGCGGCGGATTTCAGCGACTTCTTCGCCGAGTTGTTCGGCCGCATGGGCGGCGCTCATCACGCGGCTTTCCGTGCCGGTGGTTATCGGCCCCAGGGCGACGATCAACACGCCAGAATTCTGCTGGATCTGGAGGACGCCTTCCACGGCGCCACCCGCCAGATCAGTCTGCGCGTGCCCAGACTGGATGCCCAGGGCCGCGTCTCGCTGGAAACCCGCACCCTCAACGTGCAGGTTCCCCAGGGCGTGCGCGAAGGGCAGATGATTCGGTTGGCCGGCCAGGGCGCGCCGGGGATGGACGGCGCGCCGGCGGGGGATTTGCTTCTGGAAGTGCGGTTCAAGACCCATCCCCGCTGGCGGGTCGATGGCCGCGACCTACATCTCACCCTGCCGCTGGCGCCTTGGGAAGCGGCCCTGGGCACGGTGGTGCCTGTGGAAATACCCAGCGGCCATCTCAAGGTGCGCATACCCGAAGGTGCCCGGAGCGGCCAACAGTTGCGGGTTCGCGGCAAGGGCATCCCCGCCCATCCACCCGGCGATCTGCTGCTCGACCTGCAAATAGTGTTGCCGCCGGCCGACACGCCAAAGGCGCGGGAACTGTACGCGACCCTGGCACGGGAACTTGCTTTCGACCCACGCGCCGAGAGGAGAAGCTAAGCCATGCGCGACGACGACATCCTGACTGGCAGTCTGATCGAAGACACCTGGCTTACTCTGGAGCAAGTGGCGGCGGCCTGCACGGTGGAGCCGGAATGGCTCGCCCGCCATATCGACGAGGGGCTCTTCCCCCACATCGAGTGCCTGGCCGGCACCTGGCGCTTTTCCAGTGTCAGCCTGACGCGGGCGCGGCGCATGTGGCGGTTGGAGCGCGACTTCGACGCCGCGCCGGAGCTGGCCGCCCTGGTGGCCGACCTGATGGAAGAACTGGATACTCTGCGCCGACGCCCGCCGCGGGGTTGACATGAGCATGCCCGCGCAAGGGGTCGTCTGGCGGCGCCACGCCTGGGTCAACCGCCTTCAGACCGTCCTGCTGATGGTGGTGCTGCTCGGCATCAGCGGACTGGCGGGCAGCCTGCTGCTAGGCGAAGTCGGTCTGTGGATCGCCTTCGCCACCTGCGCCATCGCGTTGCTGTTCGAACCGGCCGTGGCATCCACCCTGACCCTGAGCCTGTACCGCGCCCGACCCATCCAGCCGTTCGAAGCGCCCGAGTTGTGGGACCTCCTGGGCCATCTCGCCGAGCGCGCCGAACTGCCCGCCACACCGGTGCCGCACTATGTGCCCAGCCCGATCGTCAATGCCTTTGCCGTCGGCAACAGGGAGCGCTCCGCCATCGCCCTGACCGATGGTCTGTTGCGCCAGATGCCCTTCCGCGAAATGGCCGGCGTATTGGCCCACGAAGTGACTCACATCGCCCATGAGGACCTCCGGGTGATGGGGCTGGCCGATTCGGTGAGCCGGCTCACCCACCTGTTTTCGCTGACCGGTCAGTTGCTGCTGTTCGTCAGCCTGCCGACCCTGCTCGCCACCGACAGCGGCATCCACTGGCCGGCCCTGCTGCTGCTGGTCTTTTCCCCGCATTTGGCGCTGCTGGCCCAGTTGGGTCTTTCCCGCGTGCGCGAGTTCGACGCCGACCTCAACGCCGCGGCGCTCACCGGCGACCCCGAAGGACTGGCGCGGGCTCTGATCCGGATCGAACAGACCAGCCGCTCCTGGCGGTCCCTGCTGCTTCCCGGCTGGGGCAACCCGGAGCCCTCCTGGCTGCGCACCCATCCGGCCACCGCCGAACGCATTCGGCGGTTACTGGAACTTGCTCCCACTTCGCCGGCGCTCTCGAGGTGGCGAGACGAGGAAGGGGCGCCGGGTGCTTGGTTGACGGCTCCGGTCACCCGGCCGCCGCGCTGGCGGATCGGCGGCCTGTGGCATTGATTCGGATCAGGATCGCGGCTGCTTCCCAAATGAGGCTGTCGGTTGCCCATCGGTTTCCGTATTGAACCTGGCCGTTCCCGAAGGATGATCGGATGGGCATTCGTCGCCTGGTTCTGGTTTCGCCCGCCGTCGCCGGCTATAAAGAGCGTCATGATCGAGCAACGCCTGATCCCCGGCACCTTGTGGCCGCTCCTCCAGCGGCGGCGGCGGGAAGCGCTCGCCAGCGGCGCCCTGCGACCGATCGAAACGGCCCGGGAATTCGTGGACGACGGCGGCGTGCGTTTTATGATTCGGGTGGTTTCGAATCTGGCGCGCAAGGCGGCGGACCGAGTGCGTCCGACCACCGAGAGCCGCGCCGGCGGGCCACCGGCCAATCCGTTCCTGCCTTACGAACCGGACCTGTTCGTCGCCGGGATTTCCGAGACCCATCTGGCCCTGCTGAACAAGTTCAATGTCATCGATCACCATCTACTGATCGTCACCCGGCGCTTCGTGCATCAGGAATCGCTGCTGGATGAGAGCGACTTCCAGGCACTGGGCTTGTGTCTGGCCGAGCATGAGGGTCTCGGCTTCTACAACGGCGGCGCGGCGGCCGGCGCCAGCCAGCCCCACAAGCACCTGCAACTGGTGCCGCTGCCCCTGGTCGAGCCGGGTCCCGCCCTGCCCATCGCCGCGCTGCTGCCGACCGTCCGCCCGATCGGGCAGCTCGAAACCGTGCCGGGACTGCCCTTCCGGCACGTCTTCGTCCGGTTGAATCCGGGACTGGCCTTGCGACCGCTCGCCTTGGCGGAAGCCCTGTACCAATGCTACCAAACCGGATTGCGGGCGGCCGGCATCGAGGTGGTCCGGGTCGATGGCGATCTCCGTCAATCCACCCCCTACAACCTGCTGGTCACCCGGGACTGGCTGCTGCTGGTGCCGCGTCGCCAGGAGGATTTCGCGGGAATTTCCATCAACGCGCTCGGCTTTGCCGGGTCACTGTTCGTCAAGGATCGGACCCAGTTGGCCCTGCTCCAACGCCGGGGACCGATGGCGGCGCTGCGGGCGGTGGCGCGGCCGTTGGGGTCCCGCAACCCTGGGCGCCCGCCTCCTTGAACGTCTCGCGGGAGTAATGGTTTTATGCTGGACCCCTTCATGATCACGCTCGGCCTGCAAGGCGAAGTGCCAAGGCCCGGACAGGCGCGGGTGTGGGGCACCATCCGGCCGGAGTTTCTCAACAGTTGGGGCTCGGCGCACGGCGGCTTCCTGTACGCCGTGGCTGACGCCGCCTTCGCCCTGGCGTCCAATTCGCACGGGACCCTGGCGGTGGCGCTCGCCGCCCACATGGAGTATCTGCAAGCCAGTCAAGCCGGGGCGGAAGTCGAAGCACTGGCCACCGAGGCTCACCTGGGACGACGCACGGCGGTCTATCGGGTCGAGGTGCGCAGCGGATCGACGCTGCTCGCGCTCTTCACCGGAACGGTCTACCGGCGAATCGGGCAAGATAGTTCGCTGTCGGCCGACCGGTAACGGCGACGACGAAACCTTAACCCTCTCCCAGAACCCGCCGTCGCAATAGCTGCTCGTCGACGGGTATCAGGATCAGAATCATCAACAGAAACAGACCGCAGGCGGCCGCCAAGTGGTGGTTCGGTTCGCCGGCCAGCAGCAGGAGGCGAATCCCTTCCGCCAAGTGGTGCAAGGGATTCAGGACCAGCCAGGCCTGCGTCCAGGGGGAGTCGCCCTCCAACGGAAAGTAGGTACTGCTGGCGAACCCCAGCGGCATGATGACCAGAAAAAAGGGGATGTTCATGTGGTCGATGCTGGGCACGAGCGCCGTGAACAACAACCCCAGCGTAGCGAAAGCCAGGGCGGCGAGAAACAGCAGGGGGAGAACCAGAAAGGCGCTGACCCAGTGCAGTTGCAACCAACCGGTCAGGGAGAACCCCGCCAGTACCAGGGTCACGATCAGTGCGTAGACCGTTCCCAGGGTGGCGGCCCACAACACTTCGCCCCAGACGACGTGCTCCAGGCGCACCTGGGTGACGAGCTGCCCTTCCCAGGTTTTCTGGTAATGCATGCGGATGTAGGCCGCGAACAGCGCCTGAAAAAAGGCGGTCATGAACGCGGTGTAGGCCAGCATGCCGGGCGCCAGATAGGCCAGATAGGAGACGGGCCGACCGCGCCAGGCGAACTCCGGGATGAAGCCGCCCAGTCCCACCCCGAACGCCAGCAGCAGGATGATCGGTTCCAGCAAGGGCGGCAGCGCGGCCGTATGCCAGTTGCGCCGGTACACGGTCAGGTGTCGGCCCAGAACGGCGCGGCTCTGCCACTGAAAAGCGGCGCGGTAGGAGGGGATCATGATTGCTCGGCCAGTTTCAGGAACAGGTCGTCCAGGGTGGGGGGGCGGACCTCGAACCGCAGATCGCCGAACCGGGCGCTGAACTGGGCCAGACCCGGCCCATCCAGAGCGAGGTGCAAGGTGGAAAGCACTCGGGTGGGCTCCGGCAGGCCCGCCTGCCGCGCCCAGTCGCGGACCGCCGACGCCGCTGGATCGCGGGCGTCCAGCACCAGCATGTGCTCGCCGATCAGATCTCCCAACACCGCTCGGGATTGCCCCGCCGCCACGACGCGGCCCTCGCGCAAGATCAGTAGTTCGTCGGACAGGCGCTCGGCTTCCTCCATGTAGTGGGTGGTCAGGACGATGCCCAATCCTTCGCGCCGGAGGGTGTCGATCAATTCCCAGACCTCCAGGCGCGCCTGCGGGTCCAGCCCCGTGGTGGGTTCGTCCAGGAACAACAACCGCGGTTCGTGGACCAGGGCGCGGGCGAGCATGAGTCGACGCCGGTAGCCGCCCGAGAGGATGTCGGGTTTGGCGTTCGCATAGCGATCCAGTCCGAAGCGCTCGAGCAAGGCGGCGACCCGCGCTTTCACGGCGGGCGGGCGCGGGCGGAAGTAGCGACCCATTTGCTCCAGGTTGCCGCGCACCGTGAAATCGGTGTCGAAGGTGTCGTCCTGGGTGCAAACGCCCACCCGCCGGGCGGCCGCCTCGGGATCGGCACGCCGGTCGAAACCCGCCACGCGGATCGTGCCGGCGTCGGGCTGAAGGAAGCCGTAACACAGTCGCAGGGTCGTGGTCTTGCCGGCGCCGTTGGCACCCAGCAGGCCCAGTACCTGACCGGCCCGACAGCGCAAGTCCACCCCGTCGACCACGCGGCGGCCGGCAAACTGTTTGACGAGTCCGCACGCCAGCAGGACCGGTTCGTTCTGGGAGTTCGGATGAGCCGCGAGCGTCGGCATGGTGAATGATCTCTCCAGGTGAAGCCTCTTCGAAAGGCACCGGACACGGAGAAACTCCCCACGCGCCACGGGAACGACACTCTATCCGCCGTCCAAGTCGGACTCAAGCTGGCGGGTGGTGCATGAAGTGCTTTTGTCGGCGAACCCCTGCGGTCAAAATACGATGGATTCCCGTGGGATGCGATTACCGCGCGGACCCGACAGGCAAATCGCTTGGGTCCAAGCTGAAAAAGGTGTGAACATCGCTCGTCGTGATACCGCGCCCGATCCGGCAACCAGCCACGGAGACCCCAATGCCGCCATCCGAACGCGAAAAAATGCTCGCAGATCAACCGTATCGCTCCGCTGACCCGGAACTGGTCGAGGCCCGGCAACGGGCGCGTCTGCTGATCGCGCGCTTCAATGCGACCTCGCCGCTCGACCTCGATCAACGCCGCGCCATCCTCCAGGAACTGCTCGGCGCGGCGGGCGCGGGCGTGTGGATCGAGCCGCCGTTCCAATGCGACTACGGCGCCAACATCCACCTGGGACCGGGCGTTTATCTCAATTTCAACTGCGTGATTCTGGACTGCAACCGGGTCGAGCTGGGCGCGAATTGCAAGTTGGGTCCCGGAGTGCAAATCTATACCGCCTATCATCCGCTCGATCCCGTGGACCGGGCCAGCGGTCTGGAAATGGCCGCGCCGATTCGGATCGGGGAAAACGCCTGGATCGGCGGCGGCGCCATCATCGGGCCGGGCATCGAGATCGGCGCCGACACCGTCATCGGCGCGGGCAGCGTGGTGACGCGCGGCCTGCCGGCGCGGGTGGTGGCGGCCGGCAACCCCTGCCGGGTGATCCGCGAGTTGTGAGCGGCGGCGCCCCAACAGGCTTCTTTAACTTTTGACGATCCGCGCCCAACGGATAGGTCGATCCACTCAGGAGTTGCTCGACCCCATGAACCTCCTCGCCTCGATTTGGGAAACGGGCCATTGCCGGCTCGTGGAAGCCCGCGAACACGACTTGCCGGCGGTAGCCTCCATCCTGGCCGAAAACCAGGCGGTGGCCCGGCTGCTCGGACCGGAACGCGATCTGGAGCATCTCGCCCTGAGCGTGCTGCGCCACGACACGCTGCCGCCCAACGGTCATTCGGCTCATGAGAGAAGTTTCCTGGTCCGGAACCGGAGCGACGACGAACTTCAGGGGCTGCTGAGCGTCCATCGCGGCCATCCCGCCACCGAAGCCCTCTACGTCGGCCATTTATTCCTGCGCCCGCGCTGGCAACGGCGGGGCGTGGGCCGGGAGATCGTCGAGGAACTCGAACGGCGGGCCGCCCGCACCGGTTACCGGGAAATCCGGGTTGCGGTCGGATTGCGGAACTGGCCGGCGCTACGTTTCTGGGTGGCCCTGCGCTACGACCGCATCGCCAAGATCGTGGGGGACCTCGAAGATCGGGAACAAGCCTATGCGGACATCGAACTCGCCAAATCCCTGCCCGATCCCGACGCGCCCGCTGCAAACGCCGACGGTTGAAGCTGCGATTTATCATGGGGCGGGACTGACCGGAGTGGGATAATGATCCGCCATCCCACCGCCAGAGAACCCTCATGCACCGTATCGCCATCATCGGCGCCGGCTTCGCCGCCCTGACCGCCGCCCAGCGAGTCCGCGCACTGGCGCCCGCCGTCGATATCACCCTGATCGCGCCGCGCCCGGAATTCCTGTTCTATCCCAGCCTGATCTGGATTCCGAGCGGCTTGCGGCAAGGCGCGGACCTGCGCATCGATCTGAGCGCCTTTCTGGCGCGGCACAATATCCGCTTCCATCAGGGCGCCGTCACCGGGCTGGCCGAGGGCGGCCGACGGGTGTTGACCGACGCCGGCCCGGTTGACAACGACGGGCTGATCATCGGCGCCGGCGGCCGGTTCCTCCGACGACTGCCCGGCATCGAACACGCCCTGATCCCCTGCGCCAGCATCGAGGCGGCGGAGACGATTCGCGACCGGCTGCGCGCGCTGGACAGCGGCGCCGTCGCCATCGGTTTCTCCGGCAACCCCAACGAGCCTTCGGCGGTGCGCGGTGGGCCGATGTTCGAATTCCTGTTCGGCATCGACAAGCTGCTGCGCCGCCAGGGCCGGCGCGATCGCTTCAAGCTGGTGTTCTTCAGCCCGGCCGAACAGCCGGGCCAGCGGATGGGTCCGCCGGCGGTGGCCCGGCTGCTAAAAATGATGGAAGGACTCGGGATCGAAACCCGGCTCGGCCGTAAACTGGTTTGTTTCGACGCCGATAAGGTGGTGACGGAAGGAGGAGAATTCGCCGCCGATCTGATCCTGTTCATGCCCGGCATGACCGGCCCGGTCTGGCTGGACGATACCGACCTGCCGCAATCGCCGGGCGGGCTGATCCAGGCCGATGCGCAGTGCCGCGTGCCGGGCTGGGAACGGGTCTACGTGGCCGGCGACGCCGGCAGCTTTCCGGGGCCGGACTGGATGCCCAAGCAGGCCCACATCGCCGACCTGCAAGCGCGGGCCGCCGCCGCCAACCTGCTGGCCGAACTGGACGGCAAGTCGGCGACCGCGACCTTCAAGACCGAACTGATCTGCATCGTGGACATGCTGGATCGCGGAATGCTGGTCTGGCGCACGCCGGAGCGGCTGATCACCCTGCCGCCGTCCTGGTTCGGTCACCAGGCCAAGCGGTTTTACGAGTGGTGGTATCTGCGACAATACCGTTGAGAAAACTCATCGCCGATCACTCGGCAATCCCGACCGCCTCGGCGGCATCCAACACTTTTTCGTCGGGTTTTTTGCCACAATAGGCAACCAGATTGTTGCTGAATTTTTCCAGATCCACCCAGTCCAGACTGGTGTCGCCGGATACGCCGCTCAAATAGCCGTCGATCCACATCAGCACGACGCCCGCGTCCTCGGCGGAACTGGTGGACAACTCCTGCAGGAACTCCCCACAGGTAATCTCGCCAAAGTCGATGTTCCGCATCTGGGATTTTTTGGCCAGCGCCGGCGGCGCCAGCAAACTGGCGGCAAGACACAGAACGATTGCGCGCAACGAAGGTTTCATGGAGGTCTCCGGGGTCAAAGAGGGTTGGCTGTCAGGATGTCGTTAGGATAGCCAAATAGCCTAGCGAGTGCCCGCCGGGAAAGCTACGGGCGGTTTGATTGCGGTGGCGCCCACCTGCTGGCGGATTTTTTCCATGGCCGAAAGTCATAAAGTTGACGAACCGATTGCAGAGATGGTTGTATAATTAATCACCTTTTAATTAATCCAGATCCATGGGGCAATCATCTTTCTTTCAAGCCCAGGTAGAGAGGAAACAGACGCTATGTTGAAACGATTCAATAAATTTTGGTCCTACGTTCCGTGGTTGATCCTGCTTACGCTTGCGCTGGGTCGCGGCGGCTGGGCGGCGGACACCGCTCTGGACCGTTACGTGGCCAGAGCGGATCCAAACTATGCCTACACCCTCTACCACACCCAACGCGGCGTCGGATTCACCGCCTATTTTATCGAGATGACCTCGCAGCAATGGCGCTCGGCCAGCGAGGTGGACCGTCCTATCTGGAAGCACCAAATTACCATAGTCATTCCGCAGGTAGGACTAGATACCACCGACACGGCGGTTTTATTGATCTCCGGCGGCGGCAATGGCCGCACGCCGCCGACTGAAGTGGAACCGGTGGTCGGGGCGGCGGCCGTCGCAACTGGCGCGGTGTTGGCCGTGGTCAGTCAAGTGCCGAACCAACCGCTGTTTTTCACCGACGAAACGAATCGCGGGCGGACGGAAGATGAAATCCTCGCCTACAGCCTGGACAAGGCGCTGGATACCGGCGACATGGAGTGGGCGGTGCACTTGGCGATGACCAAGGCCGCTGTCCGCGCCATGGACACGGTGCAGGAATTCACTGCCGGCAAGGGCAAACGGATCGACGATTTTCTGGTGCTGGGCGGCTCCAAGCGCGGCTGGACCACCTGGTTGACCGCCGCCGTGGACCCGCGCGTCAAGGCCATCGTGCCGGCCTCGATCGACATGCTCAATCTGGGCCAGCAGTTCATTCACCACTGGGAAGCTTATGGCTTCTACGCGCCGGCCTTGAATGATTACGTGGAATTTGACCTGCCCTGCCGGATGCAGACGCCGGAAGGCCGAGCTTTGTTGCAGGTCGTGGACCCCTATGCTTACCGCGATCGCTACACCATGCCCAAGCTGATCCTCAACGCCACCGGCGATCAGTTTTTCACCACGGATTCCTCGCGGTTCTACTACGCCGATCTGCCTCGGCCCCAAGTGGTTGCGCTATACGCCGAACACTGACCATGCGCAGAATGAGGATGTATTAATCAATGCGCTGTCGTGGATCGACGACATTTTTGACGGTAAAACCAGCCACCAGATCACCTGGGCGCTGGAAGGGGAGGGAGTGCTGCGGGTATCGCCCACCACCCGACCCAAGGAGGTAAAACTGTGGCAGGCGACCAATCCCAATGCCCGGGATTTCCGGCTGGAGGCAATTGGTAAGGTCTGGACCAGCCAGACGTTGAGCCCGCAGGCCGATGGCACCTACCTCGGCGTCGTGCAAAAACCGGCCGTCGGCTGGACGGCGTTTCTGATCGAGGTGACTTTCGATACCGCCGGAACGCTCGAACCTGACCAAATCTACAGCACCGGCGTGCAGATCATTCCGGATACCCTGCCGTTTGCGGGCACGGCCTGCGGCGGGCAATATAAAACCAACCTGGAAAGCCCGAAGCAGGGTTCGGCCGAAAGTGGCATCGGTCTGATCCGGGGCTGGGTCTGTCAGGCCAGCACGGTGGAGGTGCAGATCGACGGCGGCGCCCGGCAGCGGGTGGCCTACGGCACCACTCGGGAAGACACGGTCGAAGCCTGTGGCGATGCCGACAACGGCTTCGGTTATACCTTCAACTGGAACCGGCTGGGCGATGGCAGTCACAACCTGAAGGCTTTCGCCGACGGGGTGGAATTCGCCGACGTCAATTTCACCGTGACCACGCTGGGAGAAGAGTACCTGCGGGGCGCCAGCCGGGAAGCCATCCTGCCCGACTTCCCGCAGGCCGGCGGCAACGTCACGGTGCGCTGGGCCGAAACCCATCAGAACTTCGTGATTGCCGGCGCCAGCCGAAATGCGACCAGCATTAGCCAGCGGCGCAGTCGTCCCGCAAGCGGAACTGTCCGCCCATCTGGAAAGCCCGCGAGCAGGGTTCCTTCGAAAGCGGGATCGGCCTGATTCGCGGCTGGATCTGTCAGGCCAACACCGTGGAAATCCAGATCGACGGCGGCGCGCGGCAGCGGGTGGCCTACGGCACCACCCGGCACGACACGGTGGAGGCTTGTGGCGACGACAACAACGGTTTCGGTTACACCTTCAACTGGAACCGGCTGGGCGACGGCAGCCACAACTTGCGGGCTTTCGCCGACGGGGTGGAGTTCGCCAACGCGAACTTCACCGTGACCACTCTGGGGGTGGAGTTCCTGGAAGGGGCCAGCGGCGAGTATCCGGTCGCCAACTTCCCGCAGGCCGGCAAGAACGTCACGTTGCGCTGGGCGGAACCGCACCAGAACTTCGTGATCGTCAACGCTCAGTGATTCGGGCGTAAACCCGTAGTAACCCGTAAGGGCAGACCCTCGTACCTGCCCTTACGGGCGCAGTTCCCGCCGCAGCACCTTGCCCGCCGCCGAGATCGGCAGCGCGGTCAAAAATTCGACCTGGCGGGGAATCTTGTAACGCGCCAGTTGATCACCGAGATGCGCCAACAACTCCTCGGCGCTGGCGATTTGACCCGGCTTGAGCACCACAAACGCCTTGCCGACCTCGCCCCATTTGGGATCGGGCACGCCGACCACCGCGCATTGAAACACCGCCGGATGCCGGTACAGCGCCGCCTCGATTTCCGCCGGATAGACGTTCTCGCCGCCGGAAATGAACATATCCTTCAGTCGGTCCACGATGAAGAAATACCAGTCCTCGTCGTAACGGGCCAAATCGCCGGTGTGAAACCAGCCGTCGGCGTCGATCACCGCGCTCCAGGCGGACGAATTATTGAAGTAGCCCGAGGCGATGCTGGGACCTTTCAGCACCAGTTCGCCGACTTCGTTCGGCCCCAGCGGCCGGTTGTCGGGGCCGACGATCCGGGCGTCGATGTAAAAGTTCGGCCGACCGATGCTGCCAGCCTTGCGGATGGCGTCTTCCGGGGCCAGTGCGAACAGCCCCGGCCCGAACTCGGTCATGCCGAAGCCCTGCTTGAAGCGGACCCCTTTCTCGCGGGTGTACTGCTCGACCAGCGGCACCGGCAGCGGCGCGCCGCCACTGGTGCAGAACCGCAACGAACTCAGATCGGCCTCCGCCCAGACCGGCGTCTGTGTCAGCATCTGATACATCGCCGGCACCGCCGCGAACACCGTCACCCCTTCCCGCTCGATCAAGCGCAGCACCTGTTCCGGGTCGAAGCGCTTCAGCAGTACCGTGGTTCCGCCCATGATCACCTGCGGCAGGGTGTACACGAACAGCCCACCGACGTGAAACATCGGAAACACATTCAGATACACGTCGTTCCGGCCGAGATCGTGGATGACGGTGTTCAGGCAGTTCCAGGCGATCTGGCGATGGCTGATCCGCGCGCCCTTGGGCAGGCCGGTGGTGCCACCGGTGAAAACGATGGCGGCGATGTCCTCATCGCTCAGGTCTGCGCGGGAACACGAATCGGTCGATGACTCGGCCAGTAGCGCGTTGAAATCCCGACTACCGGAGATACCGGCGCCATCCAGGTGAATCCAATGACGCACCGAGGTTTCCGACCGCGCCAACTGGGCGACGTTTTCCCGGAAGGATTCGTCGTAGACCAGCGCGGTCGGGGTGGTGTCGGCGAGAATCTGTTGCAATTCGCGCCAATGCAACCGCCAGTTCAAGGCGGTGTGAATCGCGCCCAGCTTGCCACAGGCGAACAGCACATCCAGATGCTCGACCCCGTCCAGCGCCAGCATCGCCACCCGGTCGCCCTTGCCGACGCCGGCCGCGCGCAGAGCGTTGGCCAGCCGGTTGGCCCGCTCGTTCATTTGAGCGAAGCTGAGCCGCGGTTCCGGCGTTTTTCCGGTATCCACCACCGCCAGCGCGTCCGGGCTGTAGATCGTCCGTCTACCAAGATAGTCGCCGATGTACATCCGTTTTTCCTCGGAGATTTGGAGGGGTCAGGCCGCCAGGTTTTGCGCGGCGAAGTCCCAGTTAATCAGCGTGTCCAGCACGGCGCTCACGTAGTCGGCGCGCCGGTTTTGATAATCCAGATAGTAGGCGTGCTCCCAGACGTCGATCGTCAGCAGCGGCTTTTGGCCGTGCACGAGAGGCGTGTCGGCATTGCCGGTCTTGACCACCGCCAGTTTGTCGCCGTCTTTCACCAGCCAGGCCCAACCGCTGCCGAACTGGCTGGCGGCGGCTTTGGCGAACTCCGCCTTGAACTGCTCGAAGCCGCCAAAGGACTTGTCGATCATTTCGGCCAGCGCGCCGGACGGTTTGCCGCCGCCCTTGGGGCGCAGGCTGTTCCAGTAGAAGGTATGGTTCCAGACCTGCGCGGCGTTGTTGAAGATCACGGTCTGGTCGGGGGTGGCGGTGGCCTTGACCACGGCTTCCAGCGGCTGGTCCGCCAGCGGGGTGCCGGCGACCAGCTTGTTGAGGTTGTTCACGTAGCCTTGATGGTGCTTGCCGTAGTGAAAGCCGATGGTGCGCGCCGAGATAGCCGGCTCCAGCGCGTTATCGGCGTAGGGCAACGGCGGCAGCGTGAAGGGACCGGCGGCGGCGCGCGCCGGACGCGAACCGGTCAGACCGCCGAACGCCAGCGCGGTGGAACCGACCAGCAGGGTGGTCAGAAACTGGCGGCGGTTTTGATGGGGGGTAAGCAGGGTGGAAGGCATCAGCGGTGCTCCTGGGATGGGTTGGGATCGCGCGTCAAAACACCTGACCGAACATTCGACCGCGAGTTGCCGGGCTTATCCCGGCGGCGGTTGGCGGTCGTGCGAATGCTCGGGTGTCGCGGGCGAAAACGCCTTGCGGTGACCCGGGATCGATGGCCCTAAAGTTTAGCCGGTTTGCTGGCGGGTATCGGTTCGAGCGCGGTGTTCCGTGGCCTCGGCTGTGCCGGCGCCCGGAGCCTTCAACCGCCGGTGTGGCTCATGTGACGCAGGATGACCGGCTGGCCGCCGAGTTGAAAGTCATGGCCGCGCGGCTTGATCGCCATGGCGGCGACGATGGCCTGCTTGAGCCGTTCGCGGTCGCCGGGGTGGGCGCGCAGCACATGGCGCAAATCCACCGAATGTTCCTGACCGAGACAGAGCAGCAAACGACCCTCGGCGGAAACCCTAACTCTGTTACATTCGGCGCAAAAATTATGACTATGCGGGGAAATAAAACCGATGCGGCTGTCGGTTCCCGGCACGCGGTAGTAGCGCGACGGACCGCCGGTGCTTTCGGTGGTGGGCGTCAGGGAGAATACCTTGGCCAGATCGGCGCGGATGGCGTCGCTGGAGTAGTACATTTCGGCGCGGTCGTGGTCGCCGATCTCGCCGAGCGGCATCTCCTCGATGAAACTGATATCCAACCCCTGGTCGATGGCGAAGCGGGTCAGATCGACCACTTCGTCGTGGTTGCGGTGTTTCAGGATGACCGTGTTCAGCTTGAGCCGCTGGAAACCGGCGGTCCGGGCGGCCCGAATGCCGCGCATCACCCGATCCAGCTCGCCGGTCCGGGTGATGCGGCGGAAGCGCTCCGGCTTGAGGCTGTCCAGGCTGATGTTGAGCCGCGCCACCCCGGCCGCCTTGAGATCCGTCGCCAACCGCTCCAGTTGCGAGCCGTTGGTGGTCAGCACCAGTTCGGCCAGCCCACGCTCGCGCAGCCGACCCAGTTCCTGAAACAGCCACAGTACGTTGCACCGCACCAGCGGTTCGCCGCCGGTGATGCGGATCTTGCGCACGCCCAGCTCGACAAAGGCCCGACCCAGCGCCGCCAGTTCCTCCAGGGTCAGGACCCGGGCGCGCGGCAGGAAGGTCATCCGCTCGCTCATGCAGTAAACGCAGCGAAAGTCGCAGCGGTCGGTCACGGAAAACCGCGCGTAATTCACCCGACGGCCAAAACCGTCCACCAACGGCGCGGAGGCGGGAACGACGGGAGCAGGCGGGACATGCACGCGGGATACCTCGGTCGGATGAGAGGAGGGCGAAGTGCCGGTTACCATACCAAAACCCTCCGCCAGGATGGCCGCCGCGAAGGGATACCTCCGGAGAGGTAGCCGTCTGGAGGCCGGGTTGGTGGGTTGGGCGGTACGCGGTTCCTCAGGTGGGCGAACCGGTGATCGTATCCAGAAACAGCGCGATTCGGGCGATTCGGCGGCGACAACGTTCAATCTCGGTTTGCCTGGCCTCCTCGGTTTCCTCTCCGGTGGCGCGCGAGCGGCTTTCCAGCGTCTTGATTTGTTCTTCCAACTGACCTTGCTCGAAACGCAGCCGCTCGATGTACTCGGCTTGTTCGGCCTTGTCGAAAATGATGTCCTCGGGTGGGCGCTCGCTGGGCGCGTGGCCCCGGTGGAGGAAGCTGACCCCTGGAACGAGGCGGGAATCCTCGGACAACCGGCGCTGGGACATCAGGGTGGGCGAGGCGATTTCGACGCCCGCGCCGTGCAGCACGTCCAGCACCGCGCGGTGCAGCCGGGTGCGCGCGCTGACCAGTTGCTTGGTCTCGGCCAACAGGCCGGCGACGCGGTAGGTTACCGCGTAGTTGCCCAGTTCGAGGATTTGCACGAACGGTTCCTCCAACCCGGCGCGCTTGGCCGATTCGATCATCAGCGCCTCGGCTTTGTCGTGCGGCACGTCGTAGCCCAGGGAAACGGTCGAAGAGGTGATCGTGCCCGAATGGCGCACCACGGTCACCGGATTCGAGACCAGATAGGCGTTGGGAATGGTGGTCAGGTCGCGGTTGCCAGTCTGGATTTCGGTGTGGAACAGCCCCTGTTCGGTGACGCGACCGAAATGCTCGCCAACCCGAATGAAATCGCCGGTGTGAAAGTTGCGCACCGCTTGCAGCATGATGCCGGCCATGGCGTTCGCCACCAGCGTGGTCGAGGACAGGGCGATGGCGGCGGTGAGCGCCAGCCCGAACAGGCTGAGCAACATGCCGCGGATCTGCTCGCTGGCGGGCAGGGCGATGATGGCCAGCACGACGCCGGCCATGGTCAGCGCCAGCACCCCCACCTGGCGCGGAAAGCGTTTGTCGCCCGAGGCGCCCACATGCGGCAGCACCCAGCGCTGGAACGCCCAGATGGCGAGCACGGTCGCCACCACCACAAACAGCGGCGGCATCATGGCCAACAGCGTGTCGAACAGTCCTTCCACCATGCCCATCACGGGATGTCGATCGGGATGTATGGAAAGGCCGGCTCGCTTCGCCGATGCCCGACTGGCGCGGCCAACCACATTGTCGTCGTCGTCTTCACATCAATCCTCGCCGTTAAACGGCCGCGGAGGCCGCTGGGGCCGTTTTTCCGGCCCAACCACCTTCGGGTGAAGGCACCGCCAGCAAAACGCCTCAGAGCGCCTGCCAGCGCGTTTGATACAGGGGGTGAGCTGGCGGGGTCGGATCGCCGACCGGCTGCATGGATACCCACAGATCGCCCTGGCTCGGCCGTGGCATGCCCTCGGGCAGGTTCAAAGTGCGGGCGCCGCCGTCGTCCGGCAGCGCGCCCAGCATGACCGGAGGCCGGTCGCCGGCTTTCAGCCACAGGAAACAGCGCTGGTCGGGCGGCATCGCCATCGGGCGCAAGTTGTTGATATGCATCAACCGGCCGTCGTCGGCCAGCGCCACGGTCCACAGCACTTTCCGCTGTTCGCCGCGGATGGCGGCGAAGTTCATGTCCGCTTCCCCCGGCGGCAGCGCCAGTCGCGGCGCCACGGCGATGACCGCCGCCAGCACGCCGGCCACGGCCAAACCGCGCCAGAACGCCAGGCTATCCCACCAGCGGCGGGTTGGTTCGGCGGGGAACAGGCGTCGCTCCAGGCCCTTCCAGACCGCCGGCGGCGGCGGTACGGGCACGCCGCCGCCGGCCAGTCGGTTCAAACGCCGTTCCCACTCGGCCACGGCCCGTTGCAGCGCCGGATGCGCCGGCAACAGCCGTTCGAAGCGGCGGCGGGCCGGGCCGTGCAAGGTGCCCAGGACGTATTCGGCGGCCAGTTGGTCGCTCAACGGGGGGTAGTGAACGTTCATGGTTCCCCCAGACAGGTTTTCAAGCGTTGCAGGCTGCGTCTGACCCAGGCCTTGATCGTGCCCAGTGGCCGTTCCAGCCGTTGGGCGATCAATTCATGGGTCAGGCCCTCGTAGTAGGCCAGGACCACCGCGCGGCGCGGTTCCGGCTCCAGGGTTTCCAGGCAGCGCGCCAGCACCGCGTCGCTGTGTTCGGCATGGACCTGCTCCTCGGGTCCCGGTCCGTCGGCGGCAACCAGCGCCCACCCGTCGTCGTCCAGTTCCGCGTGGTGGCGGTAATCGCCGCGCCGCAGCCGGTCGATGGCCAGACGGCGCACGATGGTGCCCATCCAGGTCAGCGGCTGACCGAGTGGGGGCCGGTAGTCGGCGGCCCGTTGCCAGATACGCACGAAGCCTTCCTGCAGGATGTCGGCCGCCAGCTCGCGGTCGCGCGTCAGCTTCAGCAGCAGGCCGTGCAGTATCGGCGACGCCTGTTGATACAGGGTTTCAAAGGCCCGGCGGTCGCGTAGGGCGCAGCGGGCCAGCAGATCGGCCAGTGAATCGCGGGATGTCATGACGGGCGCTCGGACAGGTTGGAGCGAACCTGTGGCGCGCGGGGTGGCGAACGCGAGGGGCGAAGCGCAAACCGCGATCATGACCGTTGCTCCACCGTTCGCCCTAGGCCGGGGCGGAACGCCGTTCCAGCCAGGCGTCCAGCGACCAGGCGCCGGGACCACGGGCGATCAGCGTCAGCAGCAGCACCATCCACAGGTAGTGTTGAAGCTGATTATAAGCCGGATCGGCCGCGCCCAGGACGAATTGGATCACCAGCGCGATTCCCAATAGCGGCAGCGCCGCCAGTCGGGTCAGAAAGCCGGCCAGCACCAGCAGCGACGCCCCCAATTCGGTGCTGGTCGCCAGCACCGCCGCCAGGGTATGCGGCAGCAGCGGCACGCTGTACTCGTGCTCGAACAGCAGCAGGGCGCTCGACCAGTCGTTGAGCTTGGTCAGACCGGACCAGAAAAATACTCGGAACACCGCCAGGCGCAGCAACAGGTCGGTCAGCGGCGTCAGCCGTTCCAGCAGGCGGCCCAGCGCGAAATACCAGGCCAGCGGCCGCGGTCGGGTAGCGTTCATGGTTTCGGCAAGCAACATCGTCGCGATCTCCTCAGGTAGGCCAGGCCAACACGCCGTCGGCCAGCAATCGTGCCAGTGCGACGCTCAGATCGAAGTTCGGGTCGCGCGCGGCCCCGGTTTCCGCCGCTTCGGCCAGCGGGCATTCCAGGGCGAACGCGGCCAGCAACGCGGATTCACCCGGACCCGGCGACCGCTGGCGCACCGCGCCGCCTTGCCGCCAGATCAGGACGGCTTCGGCCCGGTCCAGATCCACCGCTTCCAGCGCGCCGCCGCCGGGCTGGTGTGCATCCCAAATGGCATGAATCGGCCAGGGCGACTCCAGCAGCCGCGCCGAGGGATGCAGCCCCAATCGCAGTTCAGGCAGTTCGGCGGCGGGCACGGTGGCCAGTTGGCTCGAACTCAGCGGGTCCCGGTCAACGGCGAACAGCGCTTCGTTGCGCGCCCATTCCAGCCGGGTCACATCCGCCAGCCAGGGCAGCTCCACCAGCGGTTGAAAATCGGCCAGGAAATCGGGCAACTCGCCGCCGAAGGCGTACAGCGCCGGAACACGCGGCGGCCGTCTGGCGACGAACGTCAGCGCGACGGCGGTGAAGCATTCCGCGCCGATCAACTCCCGGACCACGGGAAAGGCCGCGTCCAGCACGCTCAGCAGCGCGTGGCGAACGTTGTTGCGGTACACCGCCAACCGGCGTTCGCGCTGCGGCGGTGGGTCGGCCAGCAGCGCCAGCAGTTCCGGGTCGGAGCCGCCGGCCAGCAGCGTTTGCCGCATGCGGGCTTGCAGTTCAGCCAGCCGCATCGCCCATCTCCCGCAAGCAAGACTCGGCCCGCGCCGCCTCGGCCAGCAGCACCGGCAGCTCGGGAATATTGGTATCCCACTCCATCAGCACCGGTCGAGGGCCGGTTCGCGCCAGCACCGCCCGCAGCAGCGCCCAGACCGGCTCGGCCACCGCGGAACCGTGATCGTCGATCAACAGCTCGCCAGCCGGTGTCGCCAGCCGCGCGTGGCCGGCGATGTGGATTTCGCCCACCGTCGCCAGCGGCAGTCGCTCCAGCGCCGCCAGCGGATCGTCACCGCCATTGGCGGCGCTGACGTACAGGTTGTTGACATCCAGCAGCAGGCCGCAGCCGGTGCGGCGGACCAGTTCGCTCAGGAAACCGGCCTCATCCCAGTCGGTTTCCTGAAACCGCAGATAGGTGGACGGGTTTTCGACCAGCAGGCGCCGGCCCAGCGCCTCTTGCGCCCGCCCGACATTGGCGGCGACGATGTCCAGCGCCTCGTCGGTGTAGGGCAGCGGCAACAGATCGGCCAGAAAGGTCCCGTCCGGGGCCGTGGACCAGGCCAGATGCTCGGAGATCAGCTCCGGCTCCAGCCGGTCGTACAAGGCCCGCAACCGCGCCAAATGCGTTTCATCCAGCCCCTCCGCCGAACCCAGCGACAAACCGACGCCGTGGCCACTGAGCGGATAGTCGCCGCGCAGCCGTTCCAGCGCCGCCAGGCGGGGACCGCCGGGCGCCAGATAGTTCTCGCTGTGGATTTCCAGCCACGCCGCCGGCTGGGGCGCGGCCAGGAATGCCGGCAGGTGGGGATGGCGCAGACCGATTCCAGCTTGGGCGGGAACGGCGGCGCGGTTGCGGGTCTGGCTCATGACGCTTAGCTCGACGCCGGCGTGCCCTTGCCCTGGAACGGCTCCAGCTTGCCGCCCATCTTTTCGCAGCTACCCTTGGCGGCGTATTTCCACTCGCCACCGTCGTAGTCCACCGTCGAGTTGCCAGCGCAGGAGTGGGTGCCGGCGGAACTGGCGCAGTCATTCTCGCCCGCCTTGGAAATGCCGAAACACTTTTCCTTGCCACCCTCGGCGGCGAAGACGGGGCTGGCGGCAAGACCCATGGCGCCGGCGACGGCGGCGGCGAGCGCGAACTGATTGAAGGCATTCTTGACCATGCGGAAATTCCTCTAGCGGTAACAGTTGGGGAAAAGCGCCGTTCGGAGGGTAACGATCCGACCGACATCCATGCTTACGCGGGAAGGGAGTGGTTGGATGCGGCCACGAGAAATTTTTTGTCTTGCCCGGTTTTGAGTAGTCGATGGTCCGGTTGGCTGACTGGATCGCATTTTCCACCACCCAAGCGCGAATGAAACCACCAAACGATTCGGGTTGCTCTCCGCCAAACCGGTTTTTTGGGGACGGTTCTCAAAGGCGGCTTGTGAATGGCCGGGAAGGTTCGGGTTGCTCTCCGCCAAACCGGTTTTTTTGGTTCGAGACGCCGTGATCGCGCGGATTGACCGCCTTGGTTTTTTTGTCGAAAAAAACGACGACGACGCTCGTTTAAAGACGTTTAAAAACGTTTAAATATGTTTAAAGAATGTTTAGGCTGCGAATTCTTTTTTAAAATCAATAAATTGCAGAGGGTAATGTCCCCGTTTATGGGATGTAATGTCCCCGTTTATGGGATGTAATGTCCCCGTTTATGGGATGTAATGTCCCCGTTTATGGGATGTAATGTCCCCGTTTATGGGATAAAACCCCCAAATAACCCATTAATGGGGACATTTGGCCTCCGCGCGACGAAAATCGACGCGAAAGATTTTGCAATCAATAAGTTATTTTCTTTCCGAATTTATCCACAGGCTGGCGTCCCCGAATCGACGCTTGGAAATGTCCCCGTTTATGGGATGAGCTGGCAGGCGTCAATTGTCCCCATAAATTTCTTGGGATGCGGGGACGTTTTTGCTACGCTGAAATGGTATGACAACCCCGAATCCGCGAGAGCGAAAAGACAGGCATGGAGAGGCGGATAGCGCTCGCAAGATGGTCTTGACCGATCTGGCCGACCAGAATCTCAAAAAGCACATCGCCGCCATCCATATCAACAACCGGCTGACGCTTACCCAGCGCAAGGCGTCGAACGTGCTGTTGTACAACGCTTACGAAAGCCTGCTGACGGCGCGCGTTCACCGCATTCGGGTCAAGGATCTGGCCGAGGCGATCGGCTTCAACACCAACAACCTGGAGCCGCTCAAGGAAGCCCTCAAGACGCTGGCGCGGACTGTCCTGGAATGGAATATTCTCGACGAAAACGGCGCGCACGAGGAATGGGGCGCCACTACGCTGCTGGCGCAGGCGGTGATCAAGAGCGGCTACTGCATCTACGCCTACAGCCCGGATCTGTGCGAAAAGCTCTACCGGCCGGAGATTTATGCGCTGCTCAACCTCAGCATCCAGCGCAAGTTCAGCAGCGGCTACGCCTTGGCCCTGTACGAGAACTGCCTGCGCTACCGCCGGGTTGGCACCACCGGCTGGATTCCACTGGACAATCTCAAGCGGTTGCTGGGCATCGGCGAGACGGATGCCTACTACCAGGACTTCCGCAAGTTCAACGATAAGGTGATCAAGCCGGCGGCGCGGCAGGTCAACGAAACATCGGATCTGTTCCTGGAGGTCGAGTACCAGCGCGACCGCCGCAAGATCAAGGCGGTGCGCTTCCAGGTCAACGATAACCCGCAGATGCTGTTGTTTGCCCAACGGCAGGCCGCGCTCGCCGCCTCGGCCGAGGAGGAGGCCGCCGATCCGGCTTCGGGTGACACCGCGGAACGGGCTTGGCGTCTGCGCGGCAAGCTGGTTGCGTTCGGCCTGAACGCCGGCCAAATCCGCATGGTGCTTGCCAGCCACGCGCCGGCCTATCTGGAAGACAACATCGCCGTGGTCGAGCGCGATCTGGCCGCCGGCAAGGTGCATAACCTGCCCGCCTACCTGTTGGCGGCGCTGCGCGAAGACTACCGGCCGGCGGCGCCGCGCCAATCGCCGGGGCCGGGGCCGGAGCCCGGACCCGCCGGCGCGGTCGTGGAGGCTGGTGAACTCGAGGCGGCGCGGCTCGAACGCTTGCGCACCCAGTTTGTGGCGGAACGGCTGCAAGCGGCGCTGGAGCGCTTGACCCCAACGGAGCGGGCGGTGCTGAAACGGGATTATATCGCCCGACTGGAACACGGCGACGGCTTCGAGGCGCGGCTTATCCTCGGCCTGTACCGCAAGAGCGGCTTGAACAGCAAGATCGTGGAAAGCCATTTCCGGACTTTTGCCCGCGATCGGCTGGTCGGGGCGATAGACGAAGGGGAGTTAACCGCCTATGCCGCCACAAAGAGTGACGATATACTCTTTTAAGTGACGGTATCCTGGGATTCAAGCCAAAGGGGGGAGCGAGAATGCATCCGCTGGGAGGGAATCGGCCAAGCTGTAATGCGAGAGTGCGAGCCGTGCCGCCCGCCGGTTCCAGGGGCGGCGTCGGGCGCATCCGGCGGTCGGTTCCGCTGCTGGCGGGCTCGGTTTGCGCCTGGCCGCTGGCCCTGCTCGCGGCGGCCGAGACCGACCCCGCCGTGGCAGGTTGCGGGGGAGCCGGCTTGTGGATCGGCGGCGTGCTGATTCTGCTGGGGCTGTTCGGAGCGGCGACCGCGGTATTCTTCGGTCAGCAGCGCCGATTCATGAGCACGCGGGACCGGTTGGAAGCGGAGATCGTGGCGTTGGAGAGCCAGTATGGGGCGTTGGAAACCCGGCTGGAAAGCCAGCGACTGAGCAGCGGGCGCCGCCAGAAGGAGCTGGAAGCGGAAATCGAGCGCCAGCACCAGGCGGCCACGATCCTGCGCGACAGCGAGAACAAATTTCGCAACCTGACCCAGCAGTTGCCGGTCGGGGTTTTCCTGGTCGATGTCGAGGGCCGCTGCCAGTACGTCAACGAGCGCTGGTGCCAGATGAGCGGTCTGACCGCCGAGCAGGCGGCCGGACAGCCGTGGACACAGCTCGTGCATCCCGACGAGCGCGAGCAGGTACTGCGCGGTTGGCGGACGGCGGTCGAGCAGGAATCCGAGTTCGTCGCCGACCACCGCTTCCGCGGTTCCTCGGGCCGGGAGACGTGGCTGGATACCCGCGTGGTGCCGCTGCGCGACCGCGCCAGCCGGATCGTGCTGTATCTGGGCGTCAACGCGGACATCGCCAGTCTCAAGCGCACCGAAGAAATCCTGCGCGCCAGCGAGGCCCGCTTCCGCGGCTATTTCGAACTGTCGCTGGTCGGTGTGGCGCTGACCGGCCCGGACAAGCGCTGGTGGGAAGTCAACGACCGGCTGTGCGAGATTCTCGGCTACCGGCGGGAACAATTGCTCAGATTGAGCTGGGCCGAGCAGACCCACCCAGACGATCTGGATGTCGATATCGCCCAGTTCGAACGGGTGATGGCCCGGCGCATCGACGGCTACTCGCTCGACAAGCGCTTCCTGCGCCCGGACGGCGCGCTGGTGTACGTCAGCGTTTCGAACCGTTGCGTGCGCCGGTCGAACGGCATGGTGGATCATTTCGTAACCGTGGTGCAGGACATCACCGAGCGCAAGCAGGCGGAAGAACGCATCCGGCAACTGGCCCACCACGACGTGTTGACCGGCCTGCCGAACCGGGAACTGCTGACCGACCGGTTGCTGCAGGCGGTGGCGCGAGCCGACCGCACCCACACCCAGGTCGGAGTCCTGCTGGTGGATCTCGACCTGTTCAAGCGTATCAACGATACCCTGGGCCATTCGATCGGAGACCAGTTGCTGCGGGAGGTGGCGGGGCGCTTGCAGGGGTGCGTGCGGCCAGGCGATACCGTGTCACGCCAGGGCGGCGACGAGTTCGCCGTCGTCCTGCCCGATCTGACCAGCGCCAGCGACGATGCCGCCCGCATCGCGCAGCGGATTCTGAGCGCGGTGGCACGGCCCTGCCGGCTCGATGTGAACGAATTGCACGCGGCTTGCAGCATCGGGATCAGCGTGTTTCCGCGCGATGGCCGCGGCGCGGAAACCTTGCTGAAAAACGCCGATATCGCCCTGTACCGAGCCAAGGACATGGGGCGCAACAATTATCAGTTCTATCAGTCGGGCGCCACCGTGATGGCCCGCGAGCGACTGGACCTGGAGAACAGCCTGCGGCATGCCGTGGACCGGCGACAGTTGGTGATGTACTACCAGCCGAAATGGGATTTTCACATCAGGGCCATCACCGGCGCCGAAGCGCTGATCCGCTGGGACCACCCCCAATTCGGCCTGCTGTCGCCCGCCCGCTTCATTCCGATTGCCGAGGACAGCGGCCTGGTTCTGCCCGTTGGCGAGTGGGTTTTGCGCGAAACCGTGCGCGAGATTGGTCAACTGCATCGCCGGGGTTTCCCCGGGCTGCGGGTGGCGATCAATCTGTCGGGTCGCCAGTTCCATCAGCCCGGCCTGGTCAATTTGGTGCATGAGGTGCTGTCCCAGAGCGGTTTCGATCCGACCCGCCTGGAACTGGAACTGACCGAAAGCATCCTGATGCACCACACCGAGGACAACATCGCGACGCTGAAGGGTTTCAAAGCCATGGGCTTGCGCTTGGCCATCGACGACTTCGGAACCGGCTACTCGTCGCTAAGCTATCTGCAGCGGTTTCCCGTGGACATACTCAAGATCGACCGCTCTTTCGTCATGCACCTGCCGGCCAGCGGCAACAGCGCTGCCATCGTCGATGCGATTGTCACTCTGGCGCACGGCCTGCGGCTGGATGTGGTGGCGGAAGGCGTGGAAACCGCGGAGCAGCTTGCGTTCCTGCAGGCACACGGCTGCGACGAAGGCCAGGGCTTCTATTTCGGTCGTCCACTGCCGCTGGAGGAATTCCAGCAGGTGTTGTACCAGGATCGGGTCAGAGTGGCAGCAGCAGGGGCGCCACCAGCAAAGTGAGCGCCATCGTCAGCAGCAGCAGCGGCAGTCCCACCCGCACGAAGTCGTTGAAGCGGTAGCCGCCGGGCGCCAGCACCAGGGTGTTGACCGGCGAGGACACCGGGGTAACGAACGCCGCCGACGCCGCCACCGCCACGGTCATGGCGAAGGGGTAGGGCGATACTCCAATTTTCTGGGCGGCGGCGATGGCGACCGGCGCGATCAGCACCGCCGTCGCGGTATTGGAAATAAACATGCCGATCAGCGCCGCCAGCACGAAGACGCCGGCCAGAAGCGCCAGCGGGCCGAACCCGCCCAGTCCCGCCACCAGCCCGTCGGCGATCAGCGTCACGCCGCCGGCTTGCTGCAACGCCTTGGCCAGGGGCAGCATCCCGGCGATCACCACCAGGCTGGGCCAGTTGATCGAACGATAGGCATCCTCCATGCGCAGGCAGCGAAACAGGCCCATCGCCAGCGCCGCCAGCAGCACCGCCGCCACATTGGGCACCAGCCCGAAAGTCATCGCCAGCACCATCGCCAGCAGGATCGCCAGGGCGAACGGCGCCTGCCGGTAAGCCGGGGCGACGTCGCTCAGCTCCGCCGGCAAGCCGAGCACCAGAAAATGCTTCTGCTCGCCTTGCAGCAAGCCGATCCGCTTCCAGGCCCCGGCGACCAGCAGGATGTCGCCGAAGGCCAGCTTCTCCTCGATCAGATTGCCCGGCAACGGCTGGCGGTTCCGGCGGATGCCCAGCACGCTCAAGCCGTGATGGCTGCGGAACGCGGCCTGCCGCAGGGTCTGGCCGATCACTTCCGAATCCGGCGGCAGCATCACCTCCACCATGCCCAGTTCGTTGACCAGGCTGCGCTGCTGGCTTTCCGCGATCAGCAGGCGGCTCAGCCGCTCGGTAGAGCAGAGCGCGGCGACCGCTTCGCCTGATCCGACCACGTACAGCGCGTCGGCGGGGTGGAATTCGGTGTTGGCCAGCGCCGGCGATACCGTTTCGGTGAAGCGCTCCTGCCGCCCGACGCCGACGATGGTGACGTCATAGCGGGTGCGCAGTTGCGCGGTGGCCACGGTCTGGCCGATCAGCGATGAGTCGGAATCGAGCCGCAGCCGGTGCAACTGTTCCGTCAGGTTGTAGCTTTCCGCCAGTTCCAGCAGGGTCTGCCGGCGGCCGGCGGTGCCGGTTTGCGGGGGGGTGGCCGGCAGCAGCCGGCGGCCCAGGGTCATCATGTAGGTGACGCCCAGCGCGAGCGCCAGCAGGCCGATCGGAGTGATGCTGAAGAAGCCGAACGGCTGTAGGCCAGCGCTGCGCAGAGCGTCGTTGATCACCAGGTTGGGCGGGGTGGCGATCAAGGTCAGCAGGCCGCTGAGCAGGGCGGCGAAAGCCAGCGGCATCATCAGCCGGCCCGGGCCGATGCCGAGCCGGGCGGTGATGCCGAGCACCACCGGGATGAAGATCGCCACCACGCCGGTGGAACTCATGAACGCGCCCAGCCCGGCCACCGCCAGCATCAGCAGCACCAGCAGCCGGGTTTCGCTGGCGCCGGCCAGCCGGGTCAGCCAGACGCCGACCTGGTAGGCGATGCCGGTCCGCACCAGTCCCTCGCCAACCACGAACAGTCCGGCGATCAGCAGGACCAGTGGGTCGCCGAAGCCGGCCACCGCGTCGGACACGGTCAGGGACTCGCCCAGAACCAGGGCCAAAATCACCAGCAGGGCCACCACGTCCGGCCGCAGCCGATCACTGGCGAACAGCACCACGGTCGCGGCCAGCAGGCCGAAAACAAACAGGGCGTCGGGGGTCATGGGGAGTCGGTTCCTTGCAAGCGGCCGCCTGATTATTGGGGCCATCTATGGGAAAATGAGGCGAACCTTAGCCCAAACGAGGGTCGCCCGTCATGTCGGCAAGCGAGGAAACCGTCTTTTTCAACGTCGGCCGGCTGCGGTTGGAGGGCCGATTGTGGCTGGCGTCCGGCCCGTGGGCCACGGTGATCACCCACCCCCATCCACTGTACGGCGGTGAGTTGGACAATCCGGTGGTGGCGGTGCTGGCCGGCGTCTACCAGCGCTTGGGTTACAGCACGCTGCGCTTCAATTTTCGCGGGGTCGGCGCCAGCGATGGGGATTACGACGAGGGCCGAGGCGAGCGGGACGATGTGCGCGCGGCGGCGGCCTTTCTGGAAGAGGGGGGCAAGACCGTGACCGATCTGGCCGGTTATTCCTTCGGCGCCTGGGTCAACCTGCACCTCGATTCGCCGCCCGCCGGAGTGCGCCGGCTGCTGCTGGTGGCGCCGCCGGTGGCGTATCTGGAGTTTGACGGGACGGTGGCGCCGCCGGTGGAGTTGTGGGTGGTGGCTGGCGATCGCGACAGTTTCGCGCCGCTGGCGCTGCTGCGGGAGCAGTTACCGTGCTGGCAGCCGGCCGCCCGGCTGCATGTGCTGCCGGGGGCCGACCATTTTTTTCATGGGAGCGCGCTGGACCGGCTGGCGGCGCTGGTCGAGACGGCGCTGGCGGCGCCGGCCGGCCGCTAGCGCCTCCTCAGATCTTGATCGGAGTGATGATCATTTGGATCTCCCGGAGATGCAGCCGGCGCTGCATGGCGATGGCCGTATGGTTATGCAGCCAGGAGATAAACCAGTTCTCGCTATTGAAGATCAGCTTGCTGGCCAGGCAGACGCTGTTGGGGTAACGCTCGACCATGCTGACCGTCAGTTTTTCCAGTTCCGCTTCGGCGTCGGTGCCGTAAGCGGCGTGGGACGCCGCCGCCCAGCCCTGATGGTGGCAATAGTTCACGTAATAGCGCAGCGAGTTTTCGATCTGGTATTGCAGGGAGCGTAGCGCCCCCTTGCCGCCGTAACTCTCCGTGTCCACCTCGCCGACGCTGATGAAAACAAAGTTCTTGAAGTGGCCGGGAAACAGCTCGTTCAGCCACTTGAGCGCGTACATGCCGAGCCCGCGGTTCTTGCCGACCAGGAAGATGGCGGTCGCCTGTTCGGGGTCCAGTGGGGGTTCCGGCAGGTCCTCGCCCCAATTGGGCCGCGGCGCGTAGAGTGCGTCGATGGTGTGCAACTGCTGGCGGACCTGTTCGTAGTGGTTCTTGATCAGCGCGCAGACACCGATGAGCAGGCTGGTGATCAGCAGCGTCAGCCAGCCGCCCTCGGTGAATTTTTCAACCACCGTAACCACCAGAATGCCGCCCGCGACCATGAATCCGAGCAGCGACAGCAGCAGCCGCGACTTCCAATGCGGCTCATCGTAGCGGTTACGCCACCAGTGCTTGCACAGGCCCAGCAGCGACAGCGAAAACGTCAGGAACACATTGATGCTGTACAGCACCACCAGCACCGAGACGTCGCCCTCGGTCCACAGCAGGATGCCGATCGCTCCCAGTCCCATCAGGAAAATTCCGTTTTGCGTGACCAAACGGCCGGACAGGTTGCGGAACTGGCGCGGCACCCAGGAATCCACCGCCATGTTGGCCAGCACGGTCGGCCCACCCAGAAAGCCGGTATTGCACGCCACGAACAGCAGCCCGGCTTCCAGCAACAGCACCACCGCCAGCAGAGCGTGGCTGAGGGTCGGGTCGAGCCGCCAACTGCCGATGATGGCGTTGAAGGTGGCCGCGTTCAGCGTCTGATGGGGGACAGGCTGCACGTTCCACAGCAGGTACAGCAGGATGATGCCACCGGCGGTGAAGCTCAGGGCGAAGGCCATGTACAGCATGGTGTACTTGCCGGTGCGCACCCGCGGCTCGCTCAGCAGGTTGACGTTGTTGGAGACCGCTTCCAGGCCGGTGTAAGTGCCGCCGCCCAATGAATAGGCGCGCAGAAACAGCGAGACCGCGAACACCCAGCCCATCTGCTGGGTGAGTTGCTGGGTTTCGACGACGGTATCGGGGATCAGTTGGGGCAAACCATCGGCGTGGGCGATGATGCCGTAGACGATCAGGAAGACGTGGGTGAGGATGAAGCCGAGAAAAATCGGCAGCAATACTTTGATCGATTCCTTCATGCCTCGAAGGTTGAACACGATCAGCACGATTCCCAACCCGACCTCGGTCGCCAGTTTGTAGGATTGGGCGTCGACCGGCAGCAGGCTGAACAGCGCGTCCACTCCGGCGGCGATGGAAATGGCGATGGTCAGCACGTAATCCACCAGCAGCGCCGAGCCCGACACCAGCCCGGCTTTGGAGCCCAGCAACTGGGTGGCTACTTTGTAGCCGCCGCCGCCGGTCGGAAACAGTTCGATGACCTGGTTATAGGCCAGGGCAATGATAAACACGGTCAGGAAGGTGGCGGCGGCCAGATACAAGCCGAAGTGGGTGTACTGGCCCAGCGCCAGAAACGCCGCCTCGGGGCCGTAGCAGATCGAAGACAGACCGTCGGCGCCCAGGCTGATCCAGGCCAGAAAGGCGACCAGGGCGATATTTTGTTTGGCTTCGGGGTTGAGCGGGTCGCGCGGCTTGCCGATGACCGCTTCCCCGAGTTTGTCAACGAACGGCATGGGGGTACCTGTGGCGGTTTCTTTTATTTCGCCTAACTATACTCCACAATCCGGCCGCCGCGCGTCGGGGCCGGCCACCACTCGCTGCGTTCGGGACGACGTAAAGTTCACCGTAACCCGCAAGCCCGGGCCGTCTTTCGGTTCGCTCAATTCGATGCGGGCGCGATGCCGATCGGCGATGCGTTTGACGATCGCCAGACCCAGACCGCTGCCGGGTACGCTGGCCTGGGCGCCGCGGTAAAAACGGTCGAACACCCGGGATCGCTCTTCCGCCGGAATGCCGGGTCCGGTATCGCATACGCTCAGCACGGTTGAATGGGGACCGTGTTCGATACCGACATCCACCCGGCCACCGCCGGGGGTATGGCGCAGGGCGTTATCCACTAGATTGCCGAGCAGCGTGCGCAGTTCGGCGGGGTCGCCGGCGATGGTGGCGGTTTCGCCGGGCAGCAGGCCAAGATCGAGATTGCGAGCGTCGGCGATGGCGACCAGTTCGGCGATGACTGTCTTGGCCAGGGCGCGCAAGTCCACCGGTTCGACCGTGCCGGTGCTGGGCGCGGTGTCCAGCCGGGCCATGGCCAGCAGTTGCTCGATCAGGTGGGTGGCGCGCTCCAGCCCGACCCGCAAATCCGCCAGCGCGCCGGCGCGGTCTTCGGCGCTGGCAGCCTGTTGCGCCAGCTCGGTTTGCAGACGAACGGCGGCCAGCGGGGTACGCAGCTCGTGGGCGGCGTCGGCGATGAATTGCCTTTGAGTGTCGAGGGTATGGGCCAACCGCGCCAGCAGGTCGTTGAGGGCGCGAACCAGCGGAGCGATTTCATCCGGGGGGTGGATCGCCGAAACCGGCTCCAGGGCGTCGGCGCGGCGGCTTTGCAGTTCGGCGGCGAGCCGGCTCAGCGGT
Source organism: uncultured Gammaproteobacteria bacterium (assembly GCA_963695105.1). GTDB lineage: Bacteria > Pseudomonadota > Gammaproteobacteria > Competibacterales > Competibacteraceae > Competibacter. Next base: position 43,707 of record CAVOGC010000025.1, read on the forward strand.
CGCAGTCCCGCGCCGACGCCGAACCAGATCACGCTTCCCATTCCCGGCAGCAGCAGCAGGAACGGCGCCAGGTTGCGCAGAGCGATGTCGGCGCTCATCCGCAGCCGTACACGGGTCGGTTGGGCGACTTGCACGATGCGGTTGCCAGCGTACAGGGAAAATAGCCGCCAGCCTTCATTTCGCCAGAGCAGATCGGCAAAGCCTGGCTGGGTTGAAAACGGCAGCTCCCGCGATCTGCGCGAGACGTAAAGCAGGCCGCGATTTCGGTCCCAGATTTGTACCAGCAGGTCGCTTTCGCCTTCGCCCGGATCGCCGCTCATCGCCAGGGTCAGCAGATTTTGGCTGCGCAGCGCCAGCGCGGTCTGCTCCAACTGGTAATCGAACAAGGTGTTGATTTCGGCGCGGGCCTGCCGGTAGGTGACATAGCCAGATACGGCCAGAACCAGCGCCAAGCCGACCAGCAGCCATAGCAGCAGCCGCTGGCGGATGGATCTCACGCGCTGTCTCCGTGGCGACGGCCGGTTTCAGCGCGAGCGCTGGCGGGTTGGAGAAATAAGCGCTGGCAGGGAGGCAACGGCTGGTGGCTGACGGCCTTAGCGGCCGACGGTTCGCAGCCGGCGAATTGCCGCCAGCCATTCATGGGCCAGGTACTGGCGTTCGCGCCGGGGCCGCGCCCGCGCCGTCGCGTCAAAATAGGCGTGCATGGCTGCGATGGCCGCTTGAGTCTGCTCTTGGGGAGCAATAGCGGGGGGGCGTTGAATCATGGGTACTCACCTCTCGCTGCAAGATTCTTGCTGTCAACTGATGAAAAGTCACTGGGCGGGTCCTGCCGGACCTCGAACGTTGTTCGCTGGACCTCAGGCATCCGTTTTGCCCGAGCGCGCGAGGAAGTCACGGATGAATTGCCGTACTTCCCTTGAAGCAGTGGTGTCCATCTCTTGGCAGGCTTCGATAAAGGCGTCGCGTAGCCCTGCTTCAATCCGCACCACCAGCTTTACGTCTTCATCCTTATCGGATTTCTTTTTTTTCTTACCCATAATGATATGCACAATGTATATACGTTGACAATACATAGTATGTATCTTGTTGTCTGTCAAGCGGAGTCGGCCGAGCCGTGCCGATTAAGAGCCATCCATGACGAAAGGCCAGCTTGAGTTGGGTCTTGCTCTTCGCGTCGAAATAAAAGTAACAATTTTGGGATAAAGGGTTATCCACAAAGACTGTGGATAAGTCCAGGTAATTGATAATGTTGAAGGCTATTTAAACTTATTAAAACAATATCTTATATTTTTTTAATAAAATAGATTAAAAATTATTCGATTTAGTGCGGCCTGCTTTTTTAGTGCAACTTAGTGCTTTTTTATAACATCATATTAAAAAATTCACTTATCACCGCTACTGCTTCAATCGACCTTGGTCAACTTTAAGTAGGGCATTGGTTTTCCTGTGGGAGTAACCCTTGATCGGGAACTCGGCGCCTCTGGGCGCTCTTTATCATTTCCAGACTTACCCATCTGAACCCTATAATTTCAAAAAGCCCCTTACCTCCGCCGGCCGGGCTTGCTTGTGGCCCGGCCCTGACTCGAACAAGGGTCGCCAGAGCGGATTGTCTTTCCTCTCACCGCTCGCGCTCCTCATTACCATGCTCATCCAGGAACTGTATCGCTCGGTACGCGACAGCGTGCGGGATCTATTGCCGATTGTGATTGTGATTGGCCTGTTCCAGGGACTGGTCCTGCGCCAACCCATTCCGCATCTGGAGCAAATCGCGCTCGGTGCGCTCATGATCGTCCTGGGATTAACCCTGTTCGTTCGCGGCCTGGAAATGGCATTGTTTCCCATTGGCGAGGTGCTGGCCTACGGCTTGGCCCGCAAGGGCAGCGTCCTGTGGTTGATGGTGTTCAGCTTCGCGCTGGGTTTTGGCACCACCGTCGCCGAACCGGCTTTAATCGCTATCGCCGATCAGGCCGCCGAAATCGCGGCCGGAGGCAACGTGATTCCATCCACCGAGGAAGCGCGCCAATCCTATGCGTTCGGCTTGCGCCTGACCGTTGCCCTGTCGGTCGGCCTGGCGGTGGTCATCGGCGTGTTCCGCATTCTCAAGGGCTGGCCGATCCAATGGTTCATCATCGCTGGCTATATGGGCGTGGTCATCATGACTGCGTTCGCCCCGCCACCGATCATCGGCATCGCTTACGATTCCGGGGGTGTGACCACCTCCACGGTAACGGTGCCGCTGCTGACCGCGCTGGGTGTGGGATTGGCGCAAACCATTCGTGGGCGCAACCCGATGATCGACGGCTTCGGCCTGATTGCCTTCGCCTCGCTGACGCCGATGATCTTCGTCATGGTTTACGGGATGGTCGTCCATGGCTGAAATCAGCGTCGGTCTCGCCCGCACCCTGTTGGCAACCTTCCGGGATATGCTGCCAATCATGCTGGCCCTGTTCGGGTTCCAGATTTGGATTCTGCGGCAGCCAATTCCACATCTTGGCCGTACCCTGCTGGGCCTCGTCTATGTGTTGCTGGGGCTGGCGCTGTTTCTGGAAGGGTTGGAAGCGGCGCTGTTCCCGCTGGGTCGGTTGATGGCGACCCAACTCACCGATCCGACCTTCCTCTACGGCAGCGCCGGCGTGCCCGCCACGCTGCACTGGGCGGATTATCTGTGGGTCTATGTCTTTGGCGCGGCCATCGGTTTTGCCACCACCATCGCCGAGCCGGCGTTGATCGCCGTGGCGATGAAGGCTTCGGCGGTATCCGGCGGCACCATCACGGTCTGGGGCCTGCGCATCGCGGTGGCGGTCGGGGTGGCGATCGGCATCAGCATCGGCACCCTGCGCATTGTCACCGGCACGCCGCTGCACCTCTACATCATGACCGGCTACGTGATCGTGGTGATCCAGACCGGTTTTGCCCCAAGGGCCATCGTGCCGCTGGCCTACGATTCCGGGGGCGTGACCACGTCCACGGTGACCGTGCCGCTGGTGGCCGCGCTTGGCCTCGGCCTGGCCAGCACCATTCCGGGGCGCAGCCCTCTGCTGGACGGCTTCGGCCTGATCGCCTTCGCCAGCCTGTTCCCAATGATTACGGTGATGGGTTATGCCCAACTGGGCGAGTGGCAAACAAAGCGGTACCGGCGCCGCCAGGAACGCCGGTCAAAATAATGCAGACGACCGAGGATTGATGCCATGCACTTCAAATTGATTGTCGCGATGGTCGATGAAGATAAAACCAACGCGGTGTTGGATGCCGCGCGGGCGGCGGGCGCGACCGGCGCCACGGTGCTGAACCAGGCCCGCGGCGAAGGTCTCCGACCGCCGACCACTTTTTTCGGTCTCAACCTGGAAACACGCCGGGACGTGCTGTTGCTGTTGGTCGAGGAACATCTCAGCCGGCGAATTTTGGAGTCGATCGCCGATGCCGGCGAATTCGACGACACGCCGGGGACCGGCATCGCTTTTCAGGTCGATGTGGAGGATGCCATTGGCATCAGCCACCAGATACCCACACTGACTAAAATGGTCGAGGACCAATTATGATACAGGCACTAGAAGTGGTTCGAGTTCGCGACGTAATGAAAACCGCGGTGGACATGGTGGATGGATCGACCACCGTGGCCGAAGCGCTGCGGGTGATGAAGCACATTGAAACCAAATGCCTGATCGTGAGCAAGCGGCACGATGACGACGAGTACGGCATCGTGCTGATTTCCGACATCGCCCGTCAGGTATTGGCCAAGGATCGCGCGCCCGAGCGGGTCAACGTTTACGAAATCATGTCCAAGCCGGTGATCTCCGTGGACCCTCTGATGGATATCCGCTATTGCGCCCGGTTGTTCCAAAAATTCGGGCTGTCGCGGGCGCCGGTGATCGAACGGGGTCGGGTCATCGGCATCATCAGCTATACCGACATGGTGTTGAAAGGGCTATGCGCCAGCATGTCCGACCATGCCGCCACACCGCCTGCCCGACCCGCCGGTTGAGGGAAACCCCAGCGATCCCGAGAGCAAAACTCGCCAAGGAGGCTATAGAAGCCTCGGACCGATCACTCAAGAACAGATCAACAAATTGAAAGGGCGGGGTCGCATCCTGCGAATCGGCCCCGCCAGAAATGATTGTTGGGCGATGGTGGATAGATCTTTGCCCAACCCCAACCCTTGAGCGGATGCTTCTCGATCACAGCG
>CAVOGC010000026.1:0-31212 GCA_963695105.1 uncultured Gammaproteobacteria bacterium
CTGGCGAGCGCGATCCCGCTCGCGCTAGGTCCGGGCCGCGACCGCCAGGAATATGGGGTATTCCCGCATCCCCTGATCGGTCGTCTTTTTCATCAGGTGGCAGGTGGAAAAATCCGCCTCGCCAAAACCCGCATCCGCCAGTTGCGCCCGCAACGCGGTCCGGTCGAAACCGTGGTGACCGGCGAAACCACCACCATGAAACGAACCGTTTTCCCGGTCCAGGTCGGCGATGCCCAGCCAGCCGCCCGGCCGCGGCAGGTCATGAAAGGCCCGCGGCAACCGGTCAACAGCGGCGACGTGGTGCAAGGTCATCAGGGTGTAGATCAGATCATGGCGCTCGGCGGGCGGCGGGTCCGTCAGCAGATCGAGTGCGAGTGGATGCAGATGGGTCAGTCCGGCGGCGGCGATTTTCTCGGCGAGTACCGCCAACATGCCGGGCGAACTGTCGGCCAGCGTAATTTGGCCCAGTTCGGCGCGCAGGGCGAAACTCAACAGTCCCGTTCCGCAGCCGTATTCGAGCGCGCGCCAGTCACGCGCCAGCGGAACCCGCTGGCGAAGCGCGGCGGCGACGGCGAGCGCCCGTTCCTGCTTGACCGGATCGGCATCCCAAGTCTTGGCCTTGGCGTCGAAATTCATGGCGGTTCTCACACGGGTCAACAGGTGGACCGAGCGCCTATCCCATGCTCAGGGCTGATGGTGGTGGTGACGATGGTGACGATGGTGAGGCTGATGCAAAACCGGGTCGCGCGGATTTGCCCCGACCGTCAGCGCGCCCCGCAGGTAGGCGACCATCGCCCGGTCGGGGTCGGTTTCCGAGGTCACCAGCGCGGTGATGCCCTTGGCGGCGAGTCGGTGGCTCAAACCAGGCCCCATGCCGCCGGCGATCAGCACCTGCACGGCGTCCAGCGGATGTGGATCATCTGGAGAACTTTCGTGAAAGGACTGTTCGATGGGCAGCTCCAGCAAGGTCTTGCCCGCGACCTGGCTCTGTTCGATGTCGTAAATCCAGAACTTGCGGCACTTGCCCGCATGTTCGGTGATGGCGCGGCGATTTTGACTGGTGACGGCAATTTTCACGTCGATACTGCCTTGATGAATTGAAGTGAAATACGAGATGAACAGTTTGCCACCGCACGGTGTGGATCGCATTGCGGATTCGCATCATTACCCCCTCTGCTGGCGCATCAAGAGGTAGATGGTCATATGGCATGGGCAAAACCAACGATTCACTAGAACTGCAAGACCAGCGCCGCCAGGCCGCCACCCAGCAAGGCTCCGGCCAGCACGTCGCTGGGATAGTGCAAACCCAGAACCACCCGCGACAGCGCCACCAGCACGGTAAACGGCGCCACCAGCCAGGCCAGCGCCGGATAGGTGTAAATCGCCACGATGCTGAACGACACCGCGTGCAGGGTGTGGCCCGAGGGAAAGCTGTATTCGTCCAGCGGCGCCACCGAGGCCCGGATGCGCTCGTGGCGGGCGCAGGGCCGCAAGCGGGTGGTGCGGGATTTCAGCCACTTGTACAAAGCCAGCGCCAAGGCTCCGGCCGCCAGCATCCGCGCCACCACCGGCAGGGCCGTTTCACCCAGACCGAACAGCATGGCCAGCATCAGAATGTACCAGAATACGCCGTCACCCAGACGGCTGACCACGGCGAACAGCCGTTCCATTCCCCGGCGCCGGCTGGCCCGGTTGAACCGCAGGCACCAGGCCAGATCCAGTTCCGCCAAGCGCCGCAGTGACATGACTTCACGGGTTCCGTTCATGAGTCTTGCTCCTCGTGGGCCGAGTCCAAATACCATCGCTCCAACTGCTGACAAATGTGCTCCCAGTCAAACGCCAGCACCGCCTGGTGGGCGGCCTGCCCCAGGGTTCGGCGGAGCGCGGGCTCGTTGGCCAGCCGACTCGCCGATTCGATAAACGCGGCCTGGTCACCGCACGGCGCCAGCAGGCCGTTTTGGCCATGGACGATGTGGCGGCGGGCGGCGGCATAGTCGAAAGCCACCACCGCCAGCCCACTGGCCATCGCTTCCAGGGTGACGTTGCCGAAGGTTTCGGTCAGGCTGGGGAACAGAAAGAGGTCGGCCGACGCGTAATGCGCGGCCAGATCCGTGCCGGTGCGGGTTCCCGAAAACACGATTTCGGGATGGCGGGTGTGCAGCCGCGCCGCCAGGGGGCCATCGCCGACCAGCACCAGACGCGCCGCCGGCCGGAGCGCCCGCAGCACCCGATATGCCGCCAGCACCAGTCGCAGGTTTTTTTCCGCCGCCAGCCGGCCACACGTCCAACGGTCCGTTGCGGCGGGGATCGTCGCGCGGATGCTGGCGCGGCCGGATCAGTTGCACGGAATGGCCGCGAGCGAGCAAGCCGTCGACCATTCGGCCAACAGTCATGGCTACCCCGTTGACCTCGGGACCATAGGTCTCCGTGACGATACCGACCCGCAGCCGGCGCGCACCATGTTGGGAAACCGCGGGGAAGGAATAGCGATCATGCCGGCACTATGGCCGGTCCGCGCAAAACTTTTATGAAGCCGGGATGATCATCCGATGACAGCGAGCGGAGCCGGGGGCTTCCCGTCCCGATCCGACGCGGTTAGCGGCCGGCCGGCGGCAAGCGGCGCGGCAAATCCGGAAACCACGTCTCGCCGGGCAGCAGACGCTGGGTCACGCCACGGTAGGTGGCGCCATCCAGGATCAGTTCGGCGAAAGGTCGGGGGAGGGACAAAGCAGGAACAGTGCGACAACGGTCAGATACAGCGCCGCCGTGCCGATGGGCTGGTTGAGGCTGCCCAGGCTGAGCGCGGTGCCGAAGGAGCTTTTGAGCAGTTTCTTGCCGAACAGATCGACGCTGTAGAACTCGTCCAGCAACAGATGAACGATAAAACCCAGGGTGACGAAGGCGCCGCAAAGCCAAGCATGGATCACGGCCGCGTTGAAAACGTAATAGGCGACGAGGGTGGTGGTCAGACCAAAACCGATGCCCGCCGGAATCGAATGGATCAGGCCGCGGTGGACGGTGAGGCGGTCGAGCAGAACAAACACGCCATAACGGAGCAGCAGGAAACAGCCCAGCCACAGCGCCAGCAGTTCCACCAGCGAATAGTGCCGACCGAAGGCGAATACCAGCAGAAACCCCGCCACCACCGCTAGCGCCGCGAAGGCGATGCGGACCGGGATCGAGTTCGGCGAGTCGATGTCGGGCAGCAGGCCGCCGATCACGCCCAGTACGAAATAGCCGATCACCGCCTGATGGGGGAACATCCCGGTCATCACCAGCGCGGTGGCGGTCACGCCGCTGACCGCCACCGCGCCCATCAGGTGAGTGTTGAAATTCGCCATTCGCGCAAGCCTTCAAACCAGCATGAAACCCCCTCTCCCGCAAGGGGAGAGGGGTTGGGGGAGAGGGATGCTCAGCCCTGCAAGAGCAGGTTGCGCAGGTCGATGATCGCGGCGTTGGCGCGGGAGATATAAGACGCCATGATCAGCGAATGGTTGGCCATCGGCCCGAAACCGGTGCCGTTGAGGATGATCGGACTCCAGATAAACGCCTGGGTGTTTTCCAGCTCGCGGATGATCTGCTTGAGCGAAACCACGGCGTTCTTGTTCTCCAGGACGCTGGCGAAATCCACTTCCAGCGCCCGGAGCGTATGCAGCAACGCCCAAGTATAGCCGCGTGCCTCGAAGAACACATCGTCGATCTTAAACCATGATGTCTTGACCTGGTTTTGCGCCGGCGTTGGGGTGGATTGGCGAGCGTTGGGGTCGCCAGCCAGATCGGTGTTAAACCGGGTTTGACCGACACTGGTTGCCAGCCGCTGCGCAAAACTGCCCAGCCGCTGCGCGACCACCGCCAGATAGACGTTCAAATTATCGGCGCGGGTAAAAAACTGGCCGTCGAAAGCTTTCTCGTCGGCCAGTCGCTCCAGATAACGGTGCAGCGCATCCACACCCTTACCGTATTCCGATTCGGTGGACGGCAGAATCCAGGACTCTGAGTCGTAATTGAACTGCGGATCGGCAACTTGTAAATCACGGTCTTCAATCGATTGGCTTTGGGAACGACTGAAATCGTTGCGCATCGAGCGCACCAGGTCGCGCAGTTCGGTCAGGGCGCCGAACTCCCAGTTCGGAATGTTATCCAGATAAATTCCCGGCGGGGTAACGTCGTTGCTCAGGTAGCCGCCGGGCTTGTCCAGCAGGGTTTCGGCGATGCGGATGGCGGTGGCGGTGGTCACATAGCCCGGCACCAGCTTTTTCTCCTCCTTGTTGGTCATTGCCAGCGCGCTTTCGCGCACATCGAAGTCGCCGGGCGAGCGCGACCAGATAAAGCCGAGCACGACCACTACGATGACGTAGGTGACCGCGAACAGGCCCAGAGTCCACCACAACCCTTTTTCCTTCCAGGTGCGCGGATGGTAGAACGTCGCCACCTTGGTGACTTTGCTGCCCAGGTTCGATTTTTTCGCGGAAGCGGAGTCTTGTGGGTCCATTTCGTATTCCTTGATCTGCGGTGTCGGAATGGGTTCCAGGAGTTTACAACTGCCGGATGCGGGTCAGTTGTTCCTCCAGTTTGAGGATAGCCGTTTGGAGTTCCATCAGGCGGGTACGTTCTTTCTCGACCACCGCGGCCGGGGCGCGGCCGAGAAAGTCGGTGTTGCCCAGTTTGGCCGCGCCGCGTTCCTCTTCCTTGCGCAATCTGGCGATTTCCTTGTCGAGGCGGGCACTCTCGGCCGCCTTATCGATCAAGCCGGCCATCGGAATCAGGATGTTCATGCCGCCGGCCAGCGCGGTGGCGGCTTCCGGGGCCGGCGCGCCATCGTCCAGCCAGTCGATCGTTCCCAACCGGCCCAGGGTGCTCAGCGCCCGGCGGTGCCGTTCCAGCCGCTCGCGATCCTCGCTCGAACCGTGCTGCAGCAGTACCGGCAGCGGTTTGCCCGGTGCGATGTTCATCTCGGCGCGAATGCGGCGCACGCCCAGCAGGAACTGCCGCAGCCATTCGATCTCGGCGACCGCCGCCTCATCGATCAGCGTCCTGTCCGCTTCGGGATACGGTTGGAGCATGATGGAGTCGCCCGCCACTCCGGCCAGCGGAGCCACCCGCTGCCAGATTTCCTCGGTGATGAACGGCATCAGCGGGTGCAGCAGGCGCAGCAGGGTTTCCAGCACCCGCGTCAGCGTTTGCCGCGTCCCGCGTTGCGCCGCCTCGGAGCTGGCGGGATCGGTCAGCACCGGCTTGGACAGTTCCAGATACCAGTCGCAGAACTCGTTCCAGGTGAACTCGTAGATCGCCTGCGCCATTTGATCAAGACGGTAGCCCCGCACCGCGATATTGACTTCGTCGATGGTGCGTTGCAAGCGGGCCAGAATCCAGCGGTCGGCCTGGCTAAGTTCGATCTGGCCGCCGCTCAGTCCGGTGTCTTTCCCTTCGGTATTCATCAGCACGTAGCGGGCGGCGTTCCACAGCTTGTTGCAGAAGTTGCGATAGCCCTCCACCCGGCCCATGTCGAACACGATGTCGCGCCCGGTCGTCGCCAGCGCGGCGAAGGTGAAGCGCAGCGCGTCGGTGCCGTGGGCGTGGATGCCGGCCGGAAACTGCTTGCGGGTGTCCTTCTCGATGCGCGGCGCCATCTGCGGCTGCATCAGCCCGCTGGTGCGTTTGGCCACCAGTTCGTCCAGGCCGACGCCGTCGATGATGTCCAGTGGGTCCAGCACGTTACCCTTGGATTTCGACATCTTGTTGCCGTCCTGGTCGCGCACCAGGCCGTGGATGTAGATCTCGCGGTAGGGCACGTCGTCCATGAACTTCAGCCCCATCATGATCATCCGCGCCACCCAGAAGAAAATGATGTCGAAGCCGGTGACCAGCACGCTGGTGGGATAGAAGGTCTTGAGCGCAGGCGTGTTCTCCGGCCAGCCGAGGGTCGAGAACGGCCACAGCGCCGAGGAGAACCAGGTGTCCAGCACGTCGGGGTCCTGTTCGAGCGCCACATCCGGGCCAAGCCGGTGCTTCGCGCGCACTTCCGCCTCGTCGCGCCCGACGTAGACGTTGCCGCCGGCGTCGTACCAGGCCGGGATGCGGTGGCCCCACCAGATTTGCCGGCTGATGCACCAGTCCTCGATCCGGTTCAGCCAGTCGAAATAGGTTTTTTCCCAGTTTTCCGGGATGAATTTGATCCGGCCGGTTTTGACGGCGGCGATGGCGGGACCGGCCAGCGGCGCGGTTTTCACATACCACTGGTCGGTCAGAAACGGTTCGATGACGGCATGACTGCGGTCGCCGCGCGGCACCATCAGCTTGTGCGGCTTGGTTTCTTCCAGGAGTCCCAGTTCTTCGAGATCGCCGATGACGCGGCGGCGGGCCTCGAAGCGGTCCAGACCGCGATAGGGTTCCGGGCTGTTCTCGTTGATCCGGGCGTCGGGCGTGAAAACGTTGATCAGCGGCAGCCGATGGCGCTGGCCGACCGCGTAGTCGTTGAAATCGTGCGCCGGGGTGATCTTGACGCAGCCGGTGCCGAAAGTGGGGTCCACATACTCGTCGGCGATGATCGGGATGTTGCGTCCGGTCAGTGGCAGAGCGGCATGGAGGCCGATCAGGCGCCTGTAGCGCTCGTCGTCGGGATGCACCGCCACGGCGGTGTCACCGAGCATGGTTTCCGGGCGGGTGGTGGCGACGATCAGATCGCCGCCGCCCTCGGCCAGCGGGTAGCGGATGTGCCACATGAAGCCGTTTTCCTCGGCGCTGACCACTTCCAGATCGGAGACGGCGGTGTGCAGCACCGGGTCCCAGTTGACCAGCCGCTGGCCCCGGTAAATCAGCCCTTCCTCGTACAGACGGACGAACACCTCGCGCACCGCCGCCGACAGACCGTCGTCCATGGTGAAGCGCTCGCGACTCCAGTCCACCGAGGCGCCCATCCGCCGCAACTGGCGGGTGATGGTCCCGCCGGATTCCGCTTTCCAGGTCCAGACCCGTTCGATGAACGCTTCGCGGCCTAGGTCGTGGCGGGTGCGGCCCTCGCCGGCCAGTTGCCGTTCGACCACCATCTGGGTGGCGATGCCGGCGTGATCGGTGCCGGGCTGCCACAAGGTGTTATGGCCCTTCATCCGGTGATAGCGGGTCAGCGCGTCCATGATGGTGTCCTGGAAGGCGTGGCCCATGTGCAGGGTGCCGGTGACGTTCGGCGGCGGGATCATGATGCAGTAGGGCTCGCCTTGGCCGCCGGGGGCGAAATAGTTCCGTCCTTCCCAGAAGGCGTACCAGCGCTGCTCAATCGCGTGCGGTTCGTAAGTCTTGTCCATCGCTGTCGTCGGTTGTTCGGAGGATCGGCGGGCACATGACCGCCAGGCATCGCGGAATCGGGGCATTTGAGGGAGGCAGTATAACCCAGCTTGCCGATGGGGGGAGTCCGCGCCCGGCGGCAAAGAAAAACCCGCCGGCCGGCGGGTTTTTCAAAGGACTCCCGAGCGAACGGCGTCTACTTTTTCTTGGCGGGCTTCTTGGTCGATGCCGGCTCCACGGCGATCGCCAGTTCCTCGGTGTAGGTGAGCAGCACCTGGTCGCCGATGTCGAGCCGACCGAGGTTCACATCGGCCGGCGCCTTCACGGTCAAGGTGCTTTGCGGACCCTGGAAGGTGATCTTGCGGGTTTTGGGGTCGATGGCCAGGACATTGGCGATGGTCTCGACGGTGTTGCGCACGGTCCCCGCCGGCTTTTGCCCCGGCGCGGCGCGGCTGCCGCTGAGGGTTTCCTTTCTCGAGGTGATCCCGCCGGTGGTATCCCGGTTGATTCGCACCGCCACGGCTTCGGTGTACTTCACCACCACCCGGTCGCCCACCCGGACCTGGGGCAGGTTGCGCACTTCTTCACCCGCATGAATGGTAAAGGGCTGGCCGCTTTTCTGCTTGAGCGTCACCGTCCGGTTTTTCAGGTCGATCGCCTGTACCGTTGCGGTCATGGTGACGGTTTCGCTGTCGGCAAGCGCCGGCGCCGGCGTCGGCGCTGTTTCCTGCTGGGCGGCGGGCGCTTTTTCCATGGCCGCCTTGTTGTTGTCCTGGCCCAGCATGTTGGCGCAGCCCACGGTCGTTAGCAGACTCACCATGCCCAGAACGGCCACGATGCGCTCTTTCATGATACTTTTCTCCTTGACGGGGATGACCCCTGATAACACATTGTTTGGAAATTATTTTCAGCAATGGACGCTTGGCGGGTGTCACAACCAACCGAAGTGATCAGGGCGAAGCGCGCGCACAGTATAGCGTTACGGCGTTCGCCCGGCGCGGATTCCACGGGGCCGGTGTTCTTCCCGCCGCGCGGCGCGGCTTACCCGCCCACCGGCGCCATGCGCGGCATCACTCTTGAATGCTCAGAGTGACCGCAAACCGTTCGGTCACCGAACCATCGCCTTCCCAGAGCCGCCAGTACTTGAGTTTGAGGGCGACCTCGCCGGGCTGCTGGGCGGTAAAGGTGAAGGTGCGCGCGCCGCGCGCCCCGATGAACCCCTCCGTCGGTTCGGCGTAGTCGGTGCCGTCCAGCACCAGCCGCCGCCGGTTGGTTTCGTCGATGGCCCAGGTGTAGCCGGTGCTGGGGTTTTCCGGCAAACGCACCGCGATGCGCTCCCCAACCCGGACTTCGGCGGTTCGCTGGTCATCGGCGCGGGTGAGCATTAGCACGCCGTTCTCCCGCGAGCCGGCGGGGACGGCGGTCGGTTCGATGTCCTGTTTGGACGCGCAGCCAACCGCCAAAAGCGCGGCCAGCGCCAGCGGCGCCCGTGGGAAACGTGCGAGAAAAAGAGGCGGTCGGTGCGTCAGGGGCATGAGATCTCACCGGTTGGGTGGCGGGCGATGCCATCGGGGATGAATGTCGCGAAATTGTACGTGACGAGCAACCGCGCCGGAAGGTTTTGCGGCGGCGTCGCTCTCGTCACCGGTCATTCCACGCCCGCGCGCCGGCCCGCCAGCATGACAGGGTCGCGATTCGAATCCATACTTCGATCTTAACCCGAATAGTCAGGACCGTTGTGATGCTGGATATTCTTGCTTTGCTGGTTACGCTCACCGCGCTGTTTAGCTACATCAACCACCGCTTCATCAAATTGCCCACCACCATCGGCGTCATGGTGCTGGCCATGCTGCTGAGCCTGATCCTGATGAGCCTGAGTGAACTGGGATACGCGCCGATCGAGCAACGGGCCGAGGCCATCATCGGCGGCATCGACTTCAACCAGGTGCTGATGCAGGGCATGCTCTCCCTGCTGCTGTTCGCCGGCGCCCTGCACGTCGACCTGGGGGAGTTGGCCCAGAAAAAATGGCCGATCGGCATTCTGGCGACCATCGGCGTGGTGGCGTCCACCTTTCTGGTGGGCATCGCTTCCTGGCTCGTTCTCGATGTTTTGTTCGGCGTCTCGATTTCCCTGCTCTACTGTCTGCTGTTCGGGGCCTTGATTTCGCCCACCGACCCGATCGCCGTTCTCGGTATTCTGAAATCCGCCAAGGCGCCCAAGAGCCTGGAAATCAAGATCGCCGGGGAATCGCTGTTCAACGACGGCATCGCCGTGGTGGTATTCGCCATCCTGCTCGGTCTGGCCGTGGGCAGCGAGGAGGTGACGCTCGGCGGCGTCGCCCTGCTGTTTGCCGAAGAAGCGCTGGGCGGCATCGTGTTCGGCCTGGTGATCGGTTATGTCGCCTATTTACTGTTGAAAAGCATCGATAGCTACGATGTCGAAATTTTGATCACCTTGGCCCTGGTCCTGGGCGGCTATGCGCTGGCCATTCACCTGCACGTTTCCGGTCCCATCGCCATGGTGGTGGCCGGCTTGATGATCGGCAATCAAGGCCGCAGTCTGGCAATGTCGGACACCACGCGGGAACATCTGGATACCTTCTGGGAACTCATCGACGAGATTCTGAACGCCATGCTGTTCGTGTTGATTGGTCTGGAAATGGTCATCCTGACCTTCGAACGCGATTATTTGCTGGCCTCCCTGCTGGTGGTCCCGATTGTACTGCTGGCCCGGCTGGTTTGCGTGGGCGTGCCCGTGAGCGTCATGCGGCGCTGGTTCGGCTTCGCGTTTTCGCCTCACGCCGTCAAGATCATGACCTGGGGTGGGCTGCGCGGTGGCATTTCCGTGGCCCTGGCGCTGTCGCTGCCGGTGGGTCCGGAGCGTCAGGTGGTGCTGGCGCTGACCTATATCGTGGTGCTGTTTTCGATCCTGGTGCAGGGGTTGACGGTGGGCAGACTGATCAAAGCGACGGTGGTCTCCGCCGATCCCGGCGCGAGCGGTTCGTGAACCGATCGGTTCGCCACCGTGTTTTCGGAGGGATCGCCCATGAAACTCGCGCTGACGTTCGCCGTTGTGCTGGCGCTGATCCTGCCGGTTCGGGCACAGGTCTACAAATGGACCGACGCCGACGGGCAGGTTCATTACGGCGGGGCTCCGCCCGCCGCGGATCAACCCGCGCAGACCCTGGACATTCAGTCTCAGCCCACGCCGGCCGGCGAGGTGGATAACGTCGGTTCGATGGAGCGGGCTACCCAGGAGTTGCGCGAACTGCGCGCGGTGAACCGGGGCGTCCCGGTGCGCGAACTCGACCGCCCCCGTTCTTCGCGCCGCAACAAGAACGTGCCCACGCGCATCGGCTACGAGGATCAGGCCAGGATCGACAACCTCAACAGCGACATTCGGCGCCTGTCTTCCTCGACCCTGGGCAGCGCCAGCAGCCGTGCCCGCGAAACTCGCGCGGCCAAGCGCGAACTGCGGCGGATTTATCGCAAGTACGGTATCAAGCCGTAAATGAAAGCCGGGTCGGCGGGACCAGCCCCGGTCATGACGGCGACCGGTGGATTGTCCGCGATCCGCCGGTTCTGGCGATCAGGCGTCGCGGCCCGCCGTGACGATGCCGCGCGCCGCCGCCCATTGAGCGAGATCGCGCCGCGCGACGGCGGCGGCCATCAGGTCGGGAAACTGGTCGGGCGTACAGGCAAATGCCGGTGCGCCCATCCCGGCCAGCGCGCCGGCGATGCCGTGATCGTAGGCGGGCGCGCCCTGGTCGGACAGCGCCAGCAGCACGATCAGATTGGTCCCGGCGGCGATCAGACTGGCGGCGCGTTTGAGCAATTGCTGGCGGTCGCCGCCTTCGTACAGGTCGCTGATCAACACCAGAATGGTGTCGTTGGGCGCGTGCACCAGATCTTGACAGTAGCCCAGCGCCTGCTGGATGTCGGTCCCGCCGCCCAGTTGGGCGCCGAACAGCACCTCGACTGGATCGGCCAACTGGTCGGTGAGATCCACCACGGCGGTGTCGAACACCACCAGCGACGTGCGCACCGACCGAATCGAAGCCATGACCGCCGCCATGATGCTGGCGTAAACCACCGAGGCGGCCATCGAGCCGCTCTGATCCACGCAAAGAATGATGTCGCGCAGGGCGGCGCCGCGGCGGCCGAAGCCGATCCGGGTGGCGGGGATAACGGTGCGATACGCGGGCTGGTAATGGCGCAGGTTGGCGCGGATGGTGCGGTGCCAGTCGATCTCGTGGTGGCGCGGCCGGCGGTTGCGGATGCCGCGGTTGAGACTGCCGGCGATCGCCTGCCGCAGGGGATTGGCCAGCTTGCGTTCCAGTTCGGCGACCACCTGGCGCACCACCAGTCTGGCGGTATCGCGGATCTTGGCCGGCATGACGCCGCGCAATGCCAGCAGGGTGGCGACCAAATGCACGTCTGGCTCGACCGCCGCCAGCATCTCCGGCTCCAGCAGCATGCGCTGCACGCCATGGCGGTCCAGGGCGTCTTTTTGCAACACCCGCACCACCGAGGTCGGGAAGTAGCGGCGGATGTCGCCCAGCCAGCGGGCGATCTTGGGCGCGGACCCACCCAGCCCGCCCGTGCGCTCCTCGTCGTAGAGATGTTCCAGGCAGCGATCCATGCCGAGATCGGCCGCCGCCAACGCGCAGCCGACACCATCGGCCGCGCCGCCGCCGAGAACCAGCCGCCAGCGGCGCTGGCGTTCGTCGCCGGACCCGGATTCGTCGGCGGATGGGGAGTCGATAGGTATGGTATTCATGCGGAAAATGGTCAAATACTTTGTTGTCAGAATCAAGAACCCGTTGAGCAAGGAACCCGTTCCATGAAATTCTGTAGCCAATGCGGCGCTCCCGTCATCCTGCGCGTTCCCACCGGCGATAACCTGCCCCGGCATATCTGCGACGCCTGCGACACCATTCATTATCAAAATCCGAAAATCGTCGCCGGCTGCGTACCCGAATGGGGCGATCGGGTATTGCTGTGCCGGCGGGCCATCGAGCCCCGTTATGGGTTGTGGACCCTGCCGGCGGGATTTATGGAAAACGGCGAATCGGCGGTGGTGGCGGCGGCGCGCGAGGCGCTGGAAGAGGCCAACGCCATGGTCGAAAATCTGACCCTGTACGGTTTATACTCACTAACCCATGTTAATCAGGTTTATCTGATGTTTCGCGGCCAACTCAAGGACGGCGCGGCCAGTCCCGGCGAGGAAAGTCTGGAGGTCGAATTGTTCGCCGAGGAGGAGATTCCCTGGGAGCAACTCGCCTTCACCGTGGTCCACGAAACCTTGCGCCAGTACTTCGCCGAGCGGCGGACCGGCGCGTTTCATCCCCATGTCGGCGATATCATCCGTGAATCCGACAACCGGTTTCGCATCCATCGCTACTATTGAACGCCATGAATGCCAAGCCCGAGGAGCGCTCATGAAACCCTATCTCATCGTTGTGGAAGATCCGAGTTCCGACAAACTGATCGATGTGGCGGTCATCGAGGCCGAGAGCGAACAACAGGCGGAAACCGAGGCCCAACGACTTTTTCCCCATTTGCCCAATCAGGATCTGTGCGTGTACGACGTCCACGAGTTGAACCACGACTATCCCGACGGTTGGACTTATCAGGATTGAACACGCGTTTGTCGCGCCACCGCTCGTTGATTCGCGCGGTGGGTTGAGAAATACCTCTCCGGAGACCCGCCGCGTGGAGACAACTCGTCCCCCCCAAGTCGACGAAGCCATGCTCGCCGGCATGTCGTATGTCCTCAAGGAAGAAGAACTGTTGGTGAAAACCTGGAGCGCCCAAGACCGCGCCGAGCATGTGCGGAGCGTGCGGGAAAGTGTCGAGTTGGCCAGCAGCCTGCGCCAGCGCCTGGAAAAGCTGCGCGCGCGGACCGATAGCGTTTGGGAGCGGTTTGTCACCCTGACACTGGAGCGGGCGCTGTCCGGGCATCTCCGTCAGTTTCTCGATGAGATCGACCTGGAAATGCAGGGGGCGAGCCAGCAGTTGGTGGAGATGGATTGTGAAATCGACCGGTTGCGGGCTCGCGTGCAGGAGCGGCGGCGTTGCCTGGAAGAGAAAATAGCGGTGCTGGAGCCGCTGACGCATCGAACCTCCACTCAGAACCATCTCAGCATGATGCTGGCCCGGGTGGAGGGTTTGGAGGCCCATTTGCTGGGCAAGAAAGACACGGCGCCGGAAGCCGGCGAAATCCACGACAAACGCCAAACCAATGTATCCAGCGATTTGCTGTACCTGCGAGTACGCTTGCTGACGACCCGAATCGCCATTTTCGCGTCCAGCCGCAGCAAGCAGCTCAGCGACTTCGATGTCGAACTGATCACTCTGCTGCCCGAGGTCGAGCGGCTCAAGGCCGATCTCGCCACGCTGGTCGCCCGGATCGAATGCATGAACGAACTGTCCCGCTACTGGCTGGCGTATCTCGATATCGCGGTCCCGGAACGGGAGGCGTAAAAAATCGGGGCTCAGGGGACTGGCTGAGAAACCTGCCCCCTGAGTCCTGAATCTTCCGAGCCCTTCTACAATACCCGAACGCTCAACACGCCCTGGATATCGGCGATCTGCGCCACCACCTCGGCCGACACCGTGCCGTCGGTATCCACCAGGGTGCAAGCGATCTCACCGCGCGATTTGTTGAGCATGTCCATGATGTTGATGCTCGCCCCGGAGATCGCCTTGGAAATGCGCTCGATCATGTGCGGGACGTTGGCGTTGACGATCACCAGGCGCGGGCCGCCGTTGCGCGGCATGGCCACTTCCGGGAAATTCACCGAGTTGTGGATCGTGCCGTTTTCCAGATAGTCGCGCACCTGATCGGCCACCATGATGGCGCAGTTCTCCTCGGCCTCCGCCGTGGAAGCGCCCAGATGGGGCAGCATGATGACGCGCGGGTGATCTTTCAGCCGGTTGGTGGGGAAATCGCAGACGTAGGTTTTGAGCTTGCCGCCTTGCAGCGCCTCGAACAGCGCTTCTTCGTCCACCACCCCCTCGCGCGAGAAGTTCAGCACGGTCAAGCCCGGCCGGATGTTTTTCAGGAACTGGGCGTTGATCAGGTGACGGGTGGCGTCGTTCAGCGGGACGTGCAGAGTGATGAAATCGGCCTGCGCCGCCATTTCGTTGACGCTCAACACCTGCTCGACCTGCGAGGAGAGCTGCCAGGCGTTGCTGACGGTGATGTGCGGGTCGTAGCCGATCACCCGCATCCCCAGCGCGCGGGCGGCATTGGCGACCTTGACGCCGATGGCGCCCAAACCGATCACGCCCAGGGTGCGGTTGGGCAGTTCGATGCCGACGAACTGCTTCTTGCCGGATTCGACCTGCTTGGACAGTTCGGCATCGCTGCCTTGCAGCTTGCGGGCATAGTCCCAGGCGGTGCAGATGTTGCGCGCCGACAGCAACATGCCGGCGATGACCAGCTCCTTGACGGCGTTGGCGTTGGCGCCGGGCGCGTTGAACACGCAAATGCCCTTGGCGGTCATCTGGGGCACGGGGATGTTGTTGACGCCGGCGCCGGCGCGGCCCACCGCCTTGAGGCTGGCGGGAGCCGTCCAGTCGTGCATGCTGTAGGAGCGCAGCAGCACGGCGTCGGGGTTCTGGATTTCCGAAGCGATCTCGTAACGGTCGCGCGGGAGGCGTTCCAGTCCGGAAATGCTGATGTTGTTCAGAGTCAGGATCTTGTACATCGTCTTGCTAGTCGGGTTGGATAAAAAATACCCTCCCCCTTGCGGGGAAGGGTGAGGAGTGAGAATCAGCCGCGCCGCTTCTGGAAATCGGCCATGAACTCCACCAGCGCCTTGATGCCTTCCAGCGGCATGGCGTTGTAGATGCTGGCGCGCATCCCGCCGACCGAGCGGTGGCCGGACAGCGTCAGCAGGCCGGCGGTTTTGGCCTCCGCCAGGAACGGTTTGTCCAGCGCCTCGTCGGGCAGGGTGAACGGTACGTTCATCCACGAGCGATAAGCGGGATCGACCGGATTTTTGTAGAAGCCGGACTCGTCGATGGTCCGGTACAACAGTTCGGCCTTGGCCTGGTTGCGGGCCGCCATCGCATCCAGCCCACCCTGCGCCTTGATCCACTGGAACACCAGTCCGGCGATGTACCAGGCATAGGTCGGCGGGGTGTTATACATCGAGCCCTCCTTGGCCATTGCCGCATAGTCCAGCAAAGTCGGCGTGCCGGTCAGGGTCTGACCCATGAGGTCCTCGCGGACGATGACGATGGTCAGGCCGGCGGGGCCGATGTTTTTCTGGGCGCCGGCGTAGATCACGCCGAATTTACCGACATCCAGCGGGCGCGACAGCATGGTGGACGACAGGTCCGCCGCCAGCGGTACGCCGACATCGGGAACCCGGTGCATTTCGACGCCGTTGATGGTCTCGTTCGGCGTGTAGTGCAGGTAGGCCGCCTCCGGGTCGCACGTCCAGCTTTCGCGTGCCGGCACCGTGGTGAAATTGACCGCCTCGGAGCTGGCGACCACATTGACCTGACAGAATTTTTTGGCTTCGGAAATCGCCTTCTTCGACCATTGTCCGGTGTTGAGATAGTCCGCCTTGGTCTTGCCGCGCAGCAGGTTCATCGGGACCATGGCGAACTGCGCGGAAGCGCCGCCCTGCAGGAACAGTACCTTGTAGCTGGCGGGAATGTTCAACAGCTCGCGCAGATCGGCTTCGGCCTGCTCGGCAATGGAGACGAATTCCTTGCCGCGATGGCTCATTTCCATCACCGACATGCCGGAACCGCGCCAGTCGAGCATTTCGGCCTTGGCCTGTTCCAGAACCGCCTCGGGCAGCATGGCGGGACCTGCGCTAAAGTTGTATGGGCGTGGCATCTTGGACATCCTTCGTGACCGCACTGAAATGCGGCGCATAGTAGCAGAAACGCCCATTTCGGATAATGGATAAAGTCGCCATGGCGCAAGCCGCATCGACTCCAGGGCATCCAAGCGACCCGCCACCCGCGAAGCCAGAATCATTTATGAAGCGCATCTATCCGTTTCTATTCGTTTTTTTGTGGAGTACCGGCTTTATCGGCGCCCGGTTTGGCCTACCGTATTCCGAGCCTTTGTCCTTTTTGCTGATACGTTATCTTTGCGTCATCGCCCTGATGATGGCGATTGCCGTGTTGAGCCGCGCTCCGTGGCCGCAAGAGCCACGCCAATGGTGGCATATCGGCATATCGGGAGTGCTGATCCATGCCATTTATCTGGGGGGCGTGTTTCTGGCGATCAAGCACGGCTTGCCGGCGGGCATCACCGCTTTGGTGGTCGGCATGCAGCCGCTGCTCACCGCTGTCAGCGCCGGTTGGTTGCTTGGAGAACGGGTGAGCGCGCGGCAGTGGGCCGGGTTGGCGCTGGGCTTCATCGGGCTGGTGCTGGTGGTGTCCGGCAAGTTCGGGGTCGGCGCCGAACTCGGACCGATGCTTGTCCCGGCTCTGGTGGCGTTGCTGGGGATTACCGCCGGGACTCTGTATCAGAAGCGGTTTTGCACCGGGTTCGATCTGCGCACCGGCTCGGTCATTCAATTTGTCCCGAGTGCTATCGTCACCGCCATCGCCATCGCCCTGTTTACGGAATTCCAGATTAGCTGGACCGGCGAGTTCGTGTTTGCGCTCGGCTGGCTGGTGCTGGTGCTGTCCATCGGCGCGATCAGTCTGTTGAACCTGCTCATTCGCGGCGGAAGCGCCGTAAACGTCGCCAGTCTGTTTTACCTGGTGCCCTTGAGTACCGCGCTGATCGCCTGGGTGGTGTTTGGCGAGACGCTCCCCCTGATCTCCCTGGTCGGCATGGTGCTGGCCGTGGGGGGCGTCTATCTGGTGGTCAGGCGTTAATGAGAGGCAAGTCCTTGGAAAGGGGCTTCCCGCGCTTCGAACGAGCAGGATTCGTGTAATCGTTAGCCATTACACCATGTTCAGTTCCAGCTTGGCGCGCATCGACATCCGCTCCGGCGTCCACGGTGGGTCCCACACCAGTTCGACATTGACCGATTCCAGGCCGGTGGCGTGGCGGGCGGCGTTTTCCACCCATTCCGGCATCGAGCCGGCGACCGGACACCCCGGGGCGGTCAGCGTCATCTGAATGTCGGCGTGATTGCCCAGCGGATCGACGTTCAGATCGTAGATCAACCCCAGGTCGTAGATGTTGACCGGAATCTCAGGGTCGTAAACGGTTTTCAGCGCCTCGATGATCCGGGCTTCCAGTTCGCCGGCATCCGGCAAGTCCAGGGAGGTGGTGGTTGAGCTCATATTCTGCTTCCTGACGGTGGGTGAGAAAGGATTACTCGGTCGCCACCGATCCTTTGTGCTGTTCCAGCGCGGCGCGCACGGCGTGCCAGGCGAGAGTCGCGCATTTGACCCGGCTCGGATAGTCGCGCACCCCGGCCAACACGCCGAGCTTGCCCAGCCCGCGCGGGCATTCGCAGTCGGTGGTCACCACGTTGTGGAAGGCTTCGAACAGATGTTCGACTTCGTTGACCGGCTTGCCCTTGAGCGCTTCGGTCATCAGCGAGGCCGAGGCGCTGGAGATGGCGCAGCCGGCGCCCTGAAAGGCGATGTCCTTGATCACGCCGTCCTCGATGTCCAAAAAGACGCTGATTCGGTCGCCGCACAGCGGGTTGACGCCGTCGGCCTTGTGGGTCGGCTGCGGCAGGATCCGAAAATTGCGGGGCCGCTTGTTGTGGTCCAGGATCACTTCCTGGTAGAGATCGCGCAAGTCGCTCATTATTCGAACAGTTCCTTGACTTTCCAAAGGGCCGCGACCAGGGCATCCACCTCGTCGCGAGTGTTGTAGACGGCGAACGACGCCCGCGCGGTGGCGGGCACGCCGTAGCGCTGCATGACCGGTTGGGCGCAATGATGGCCGGCGCGGATGGCGATCCCCTCGCGGTCGAGAATGGTGCCGATGTCGTGGGGATGAATCCCCTGCATGGTGAACGCCGCCAGCGCCGCCTTGTCGCGGGCCGTGCCCATGATCTTCAGGCCGGGCATTTCGGAGAGCCGGGCAGTGGCGTGCTCCAGCAGCTCGTGCTCGTGCGCGGCAACCGCGTCCAGGCCGATGGCGTTCAGCCAGTCCAGCGCCGCGCCCAGCCCGATCACGCCGGCGATGTTGGGGGTGCCGGCCTCGAACTTGTTGGGCAGATCGGCGTATTCGGTTTTCTCGAAGGTGACCAGCCGGATCATGTCGCCGCCGCCCTGATACGGCGGCATCGCCTCCAGCAGCGCCTTCTTGCCGTACAGCACCCCGACTCCGCTCGGCCCGTACAGCTTGTGGCTGGAGAAGGCGTAGAACTCGCAATCCAGCGCCCGCACATCCACCGCCAGATGCGGGACCGATTGCGCGCCGTCCACCAGCACCGGGATGCCGCGGGCGTGCGCCAGATCGATCATCGTCTTAACTGGGTTGATGGTGCCGAGGGCGTTGGACAGATGCACGAACGCCGCCAGCTTGACCCGGCTGCTGTCCAGCAGTCGCTCGTATTCCTCCAGGATCAACTCGCCGGCGTCGGTGAACGGCGCGACTTTCAAAACCGCGCCGGTGCGTTCGCACAGCAGTTGCCAAGGCACGATGTTGGAGTGGTGCTCCATGCCGGTGATGACGATCTCGTCGCCGGCCTTGACCCGCTGGCCACCGAAGCTGCTGGCCACCAGGTTGATGCTTTCGGTGGTGTTGCGAGTGAAGATGACTTCCTGGACGCTGGCGGCGTTCAGAAAAGCCCGCACCTTGTCCCGCGCGCCTTCGTAGGCGGCGGTGGAGCGTTCCGACAGCAGGTGGACGCCGCGGTGGATGTTGGCGTAATAGCCGCTGTAGCATTCGCCGATGGCGTCGATCACCACTTTGGGTTTCTGCACCGAGGCGGCGTTGTCCAGGTAGACCAGCGGCTTGCCGTGAACCCGCTGGCGCAGGATGGGAAAATCGGCGCGGATGCGGGCGAGGTCCAGCTCCGACGCGGCAACCGGGGCGGCGGAAAGCGCGAGCGGGGCACTCATGTCACTGTTCCTCGATGCCGCCCAGCGCCAGACGGGCGGCCAGCGAGCTGGCCAGTCGTTCGCGCAGGGGAATTAGATGAATCCGGTTGAGGCTGTCGTTGGCGAAGGCATGCACCAGCAGGGTCCGAGCCTGCGCGGCGGGAATGCCGCGGGCGCGTAGATAAAACAGGGCGTCGGGATTCAGAAAGCCGGTGGTGGAGCCATGGCCGCACTTGACGTCGTCGGCCAGAATTTCCAGGCGCGGGTTGGCATTGGCCTGGGCCTGTTTGGACAGCAACAGGTTGCGGTTGGTCTGACGGGCATCGGTCTTCTGGGCGTGCGGGCGGACATGGATCATGCCGTCGAACACCGCGCGCGCGCGACCGTCCAGCACGCTCTTGAACAGTTGTTCGCTGGTCCCGTGCGGCTGGGCGTGCTCGACTCGGACATGGTAATCACCCATCTGCTGGTCGTGCCCCAGAATCAGGCCATTGAGTGTGCAACTGGCGCCCTCGCCATCCAATAGCGCGTCCAGATCGGTACGCGCCAGTTGGCCGCCGAACGACACCAGGTTCAGGTTCGCCTGACTGTCGCGATTCTGGCGGACCCGGATGCCGCCGAGATGAAACGCTTGCGGCGCGTCTTCCTGAACCTGGTGGTAGTGCAGCACCGCGCCCGCGCCCAGTTGCAATTCGGCGACGGGCGCGTTCAGGTAACGACCTTCGCCGCGATGCTCGACCACCACCGTGGCTTGGGCGCCCTCCTCCAGCACCAGCAGCAGACGCGGATAAGCGGCGATGTCGTTGCCAGTGGCATGGAAGATCAGATGAATCGGCGTTTCCACCACGGTTCCGCGTGGCAGATGCACGAACGCGCCATCTTCCCAGAACGCGGTGTTGAGCGCGGCGAACGGGTGTTGGCCCAGGCCCGGCAGCCGTTCCAAATGCGGCTCGATCAATTCGGGATGGGTGAGCAGAGCCTGGCCGAGGCTGGCGATCAGCGCTTGGCCGGGCAGCTCCCGCAACCGCGACAAGCCCGGCGCGAAACGGCCGTTGACGAACGTCAGCCGATGCGCCGGCAGATCGAGCGTCGGCAAGGCTCCGGCGTCGACCGGCGCATCGACGGGCCGCTGGAGCGTAAGGCTTTTCAGGGCGCTCAGGTCGGTCAGGCGCCAGGCTTCCCACTGGCGGGTCGGCAGGCCGAGTGTCTCGAAGCGGGTGAACGCCTCGCGGCGCAGGCGGGCGATGGCGTCCGGTTCGCGGCGGCTGGCCGCGAACTCGATGAAGGCCGGACGGTAGCTATCCTGGAACACAGGGGCGGCGGCGGTCATGGTCGAGCCTCTCAGGCCGCGGCCCGGCGGGCACGGCCAGGCTCCTCGTTGTACAGGGCGTAACCCTGTTCCTCCAGTTCCAGCGCCAGTTCCTTGCCGCCGGAACGAACGATGCGGCCATTGAACAACACATGCACATGATCCGGCACGATGTAATCCAACAGGCGCTGGTAGTGGGTGATGACCAGGAAGCCGCGTTCCGGGCCGCGCAGGGCGTTGACACCGTCGGCGACGACTTTCAGGGCGTCGATGTCCAAGCCGGAATCGGTCTCGTCCAGCACCGCGAAACGGGGTTGCAGCACGGCCATCTGGAACACTTCGTTGCGCTTCTTTTCGCCGCCGGAGAAGCCTTCGTTGACCGAGCGCTTGAGCATGGATTCATCCATCTTCACCAAGCTCATGCGCTCTTGCACCAGTTCCCAGAAATCCATCGCGTCCACCGGCGGCTCGCCGCGATACTTGCGCACGGCGTTGACGGCGGCTTTCAGGAAGTACAGATTGGCGACGCCGGGGATTTCCACCGGATACTGGAAGGCCAGGAACAGGCCCTCGCAGGCGCGGATCTCCGGGTCCATTTCCAGCAGATTTTTGCCCTCGAACCGGATCTCGCCCGCGGTGACTTCATAGCCTTCGCGGCCGGCGATGACGTTGGCCAGGGTGCTTTTACCGGAGCCGTTCGGCCCCATGATGGCGTGGGTTTCACCGGGGCGAATAACGAGATCGATGCCCTTGAGGATCTCCCGGCCTTCGACGGTGGCGTGCAGGTTGCGAATTTCCAGCATGTGGGTCATTTCCTCAGTTCTTTAGCCTGTATTCTTTGAAGCGTTCTCAACCGACGCTGCCTTCCAGTTTCAATTCGATCAGCTTCTGCGCCTCGACGGCGAACTCCATCGGCAGTTCCTTGAACACTTCCTTGCAGAAACCGTTGACGATCAGGCTGACCGCGTCTTCGGCGCTGATGCCGCGCTGCTTGCAGTAGAAGATCTGGTCTTCGCTGATCTTGGAGGTGCTCGCCTCGTGCTCCACCTGAGCGGTCGGGTTCTGCACCTCGATGTAGGGGAAGGTGTGCGCGCCGCAACGGTCGCCCATCAGCAGCGAATCGCATTGTGAGTAATTGCGGGCGTTCTCGGCGGTCGGCAGCACTTTCACCAGTCCCCGGTAGGCGTTCTGGCCGTGGCCGGCGGAAATGCCCTTGGAGACGATGGTGCTGCGGGTGTTCTTGCCGATATGGATCATCTTGGTGCCGGTGTCGGCCTGCTGATAATCACGGGTCAGGGCGACCGAGTAGAATTCGCCCACCGAGTTTTCGCCGCGCAGCACGCAACTGGGATATTTCCAGGTGATGGCCGAGCCGGTCTCGACCTGGGTCCAGGAGATTTTTGAGTCGCGGCCCTTGCACAAGCCGCGCTTGGTCACGAAGTTGTAGATCCCGCCCTTGCCCTCGGCGTCGCCCGGATACCAGTTCTGCACCGTGGAGTATTTGATGGTGGCGTTGTCCAGCGTCACCAGTTCCACCACCGCCGCGTGCAACTGGTTTTCGTCGCGCTGGGGCGCGGTGCAGCCTTCCAGGTAGGAGACGTAGGCGCCCTCGTCGGCGACGATCAGCGTCCGCTCGAACTGCCCGGTGTTGCTGGCGTTGATGCGGAAGTAGGTGGATAGTTCCATCGGGCAGCGCACGCCCGGCGGGATGTAGACGAAGGAGCCGTCGGAAAACACCGCCGAATTCAGGGTGGCGTAGTAATTGTCGCGATACGGCACCACCGTGCCCAGATACTTGCGCACCAGTTCGGGATGCTCGCGCACCGCTTCGGAAAACGAGCAGAACACGATGCCCAGTTCGGCCAGCTTGCCTTTGTAGCTGGTCGCCACCGACACCGAGTCGAATACCGCGTCCACCGCCACGCCGGCCAGGATGGCCTGTTCCGCCAGTGGGATGCCGAGTTTTTCGTAGGTGCGGAGCAATTCCGGGTCGATCTCGTCCAGGCTTTTCGGGCCATCGCCCTTCTGCTTGGGCGCGGCGTAGTAGGAGATCGACTGATAGTCGATGGGTGGATAGTGAACCCGCGCCCACTCCGGTTGTTTCTGGGTCAGCCAATGGCGATAGGCTTGCAGCCGCCATTCCAGCAGCCAGTCCGGTTCCTGTTTCTTGGCCGAAATCAGCCGGACGACATCCTCGTTCAACCCCGGCGGCACGGTGTCCTGCTCGATGTCGGTGACGAAACCGTACTTGTAGTCGCTGGTGGCCAGTCGTTCGAGGGTTTGGGTGCTGTCGGTCATGGTGGGGATTCCTCTTCCAGAAATTCGGCAACTCAGGCGGGTCGGTCGGCGATGCCGGCGGTCGCGGCCCGTTGCGGTGGATGGAGGCGCAACGGCCGTGACGGAGGGTCGGGACGACTCATTTCAGCCAGACTGATGCTTTGCAGCGCGGTATGAATGGCTTGATTGATGCGTGGCCAGTGGCTGCTGACCTCGCAATGGTCCTGACGCGAACAGCCGTCGTGAACGGCGGTGCTGCATTCGGTGATGGCGAGAGGGCCTTCCAGCGCGCCGATGATCTCGGCCGCGGAAATGTGCGCCGCGGGCCGCGCCAGGCTGTAACCGCCCTGTGCGCCGCGCTGCGAGTTCAGCAAGCCGGCCCGCGCCAGGGCCTTGAGAATCTTGCTGACCATGGGCAGCGGCAGCCGGCGCTGCCGCGCCAGGGCGGCGGCGCTGCACGGCTGGCCATCGGCGCGGGCCAGACAGGTCATAAGCACGATGCCGTAATCGGCTTCCCGGGTAATACGAATCATGAACGCTCCGTAAGACTCGCCTAATCAGTACTGGATTGGTTCTATTTGCAGGTAGAATAGTTCCAAACGCGGCGCTTGCCAAGAGGAAGGCGCCGCGCGCCGGCTGGGGGTTGGGCTTTGAGGTTTGGGGGCGAAAACGGAGGGCGAGGGCGCCGCCGCGCCCTCGCGAACGGGATCAGGCCGCGAGCCGGGCCGGCAGCACGTCTTTCAGCTTGGCATGAGCCTCGCGCAGCATGGTTTCCGTGGTGGCCCAGTCCACGCAGGCGTCGGTGACCGACACGCCGTACTTGAGCTGGCTTCGATCCGCGGGGATGGACTGGTTGCCCGAGCCCAGGTTGCTTTCGATCATCAGCCCGATGATGGACTGGTTGCCCTCCATGATCTGGTGCGCGCAGTCGCGCAGCACCAGCGGCTGCAGGGCCGGGTCCTTGAAGGAGTTGGCGTGGCTGCAATCGACCACGATGTTGACCGGCAGCTTCTTGTCGCGCAGCGCCTTTTCGCACAGGGCGATGGATACCGAATCGTAGTTGGGGCGGTCGCCGCCGCGCAGCACCATGTGGCCGTAGCGGTTGCCCAGGGTGCGGATCACCGCCGACTGGCCAAGCGGGTTGATGCCCAGGAAACTGTGCGGACTGGCGGCTGATTGCAGGGCGTTGATGGCCACTTCCAGGTTGCCGTTGGTGCCGTTTTTAAACCCGACCGGGGTGGACAGGCCGCTGGCGATTTCGCGATGGGTTTGCGATTCGGTGGTGCGGGCGCCGATCGCGGTCCAGGCGATCAGGTCGGAGATATACTGCGGAATAATCGGATCCAGCGCCTCGGTGCCGGCCGCCAGGCCCATTTCCGCCAACTCCAGCAGCAGGCCGCGGGCGAGGTGCAGTCCTTCGTCAACGCGGAAGGTGTCGTCCATGCGCGGATCGTTGATCAGGCCCTTCCAGCCGACCGTGGTGCGCGGCTTCTCGAAATACACCCGCATGACCACGAACAGCGTATCCCGCACCTCGTCGGCCAGCGCTTTCAGCCGCCGGGCGTAGTCGCGGGCCGCTTCGACGTCGTGAATCGAGCAGGGACCAACCACCACGAACAGCCGGGGGTCCTGGCGGTCGAGAATGCGCTTGATCGTTTCCCGGCCCTGGAAGACGGTGTCCGCCGCCGTTTCGCCGAGCGGCAGATGCTGTTTGATCTCCTCCGGCGTGGGCAGGACTTCCAGGGCGGCGACATTGATGTTGTACAGGTTTTGCATGGGCATGACACCGGCGGTGAGGGGTGGGAATCAGGTTGAAGAGTGAGGCTCGGGCTTTTAGCCCAGCCAGCGCCGGTCCGTCAAGCCGGGATGCGATCCATCGCGACCGGGAGACCCGGCGCGGAAGTGTTCCGCCTTCGGTTCAGTCCCGCAAGCTGACGATCGGCCAGCCGCGTTCTTCCGCGTGCCGGGCCAGGGTGGCGTCGGGGTCCACCGCCACCGGATGGGCGACCCGGCCGAGCAGCGGCAGGTCGTTGTGCGAGTCGCTGTAAAACCAGCTACCGGCGAAATCGTGGCCGGTTTCCGTCAGCCAGGCGTCCAGCCTTTCGACCTTGCCGTGCTGAAAGCAGGGAATCCCGCTCGGCCGGCCGGTGTAGCGCCCGTCGGCGAACTCGACTTCGGTCGCCAGCAGGTGCGGCACGCCCAGCCGTTCGGCGATGGGTTCGGTGACAAAGCGGTTGGTGGCGGTGACGATCAGCAGGGTGTCGCCGGCTTCGCGATGCCGCTCCAGCAATTCCGCCGCCTTCGGCAGCAGGATCGGTTGAATCTTTTCCGCCAGGAACCGTTCCCGCCACGCCAGCAGATCGGCCAGCGGGTTTTCGGCCAGCGGTCGCAAGCCGAAGGTCAGAAATTCCTGAATGTCCAGCGTGCCGGCCCGATATTCGTCGTAGAAGCGCTGGTTCTCGCGTTCGAAGGTTTCGTCGTCGACCAGCCCCCGCTCGACCAGGAACCGGCCCCACAGATAATCGCTGTCGCCGGCCAGCAGGGTGTTGTCGAGATCGAAGATCGCCAGGCTCATGTCATCGTCATCCGTCCGGAAATTCAATCCAGACCGTATCGCCGGAGTTTTTTGCGCAGAGTGCCGCGGTTGATGCCGAGCAGGTCGGCCGCTTTGGTTTGATTGCCGCGAGTACGCTGCATCACGATCTCCAGCAGCGGCGGTTCCACTTCCCGCAGCACCAGATCGTACAGATTGCTGGGTTTCTGGTCGCCGAGATTGTGAAAATAAATGCGCAAGGCTTCGTAGACGTGATCGCGCAGCGGGGTGGCGGGCAACAGATCGACGGGGGGCTCGATGTTAGTGCTCATGCGGCCAGAGGCTCCTCATTGGCCAGGCGCTCGAAGAAATCGCGGGCCAGCGCCAGTTGCGCGCGGCCGCTTTCGGCCGCGTTCGCCCTCGCCCGGAACCCCACGCTCTCGGGCCAATGCCGGCTGTACCAGATCAAGTGCTTGCGGGCGATGCGGACGCCGGCGGTTTCGCCGTAAAACTCGTACAGATCGGTCAGATGCGCCGCGACCCAGCGGCCGATTTGCGGCGGGGACGGCGGCGCCAGCCGCTCGCCGCTGGTCAGAAAGTGGGCGATTTCGCGGAAGATCCACGGCCGGCCCTGGGCGCCGCGACCGACCATCACCGCGTCCGCGCCGGTGTACTCGAGCACCTCGGCGGGCCTGTTCCGGGCTATCGATGTCGCCGTTGGCGATGACCGGAATCGTTACCGCCTGCTTGATGGCGCGGATGGCGGCATGGTCCACCGGCCCACTATAGCCGCAGGCGCGGGTGCGCCCATGCACGGCCAGCGCCTGGATGCCGGCCTGTTCGGCGATGCGGGCGACGGTGGTTCCGTTGCGCTGCGTCAGGTCCCAGCCGGTGCGGATTTTCAGGGTGACCGGAACGGAAACCGCCTCGACCACCGCTTCCAGGATGCGCCCGACCAGCGTCTCGTCGCGCAGCAGCGCCGCGCCGGCCAGGGCGCCGCAGACTTTTTTGGCCGGGCAGCCCATGTTGATGTCGATCATCTCGAGCGCCCTGCCCGACGTTGAAGCGGGCGGCCTCGGCCATGGCGCGCGGGTCGGCGCCGAGAATCTGCACGCTGCGTGGGCCGGGTTCGCCGGCGCGATCCAGCCGCAGCCGGGTCTTGCGGCTGTCCCACAGCCGCCGGTCGGCGCTAACCATCTCCGAAACCGCCAGCCCCGCGCCCAGTCGCCGGCACAATTGCCGGAACGGCCGGTCGCTGACACCGGCCATCGGCGCCAGCACGAGGGGTGGAGAGACCAGGTAGGGGCCGATGTGCATGGGTGGGAACTGTGTGGGGAAAATGATGGTTATGATACCGGAATGTGGCAGTGGGATGAAGCGCCATTATTATTTGCGTGGATTTTAAAGGGAGTTGTTTCTGCCCGGTCCGGCCGCGATACCGCGGATTTCGCCCTGGCCCGCGCCGGGCTTTCCATTTGAGGTGAAGGTGAGGCGCGACGGGGAACCGTTCAGTCCGACCGGCGCACGCCTTCGAGCAACATCCAGTCTTCCCGTTGTTTGGCGGGTTGAAAGCTGAAGTCGGCGCTGAAGGCGGTCCGCACCGCCTCGGCGTGCGGTTCGAGGATGCCGGACAGCAGCAGTCGGCCACCGGGCCGGACCCGCCGGCCGAATTCCGGCGCCAATCGCACCAGCACCCCGGCCAGAATGTTGGCCAGCAAAATATCCACGTTCAGCCCCGCCGGCAGTTCGGCGGGCAAGGCCAGTTCGATGCGATCCTCGACACCGTTCTGGTCGGCGTTGTCGTCGCTGGCCAGCAGCGCCTGCGGATCGATATCCACCGCCCAGATCTTGCGCGCGCCCAGTTTGGCGGCGGCCACCGCCAGAATCCCCGACCCGCAGCCGTAGTCCAGCACGGTCCGGTCGTTCAGGTCCGCGCCGTCCAGCCACTCCAGGCACAGCGCCGTGGTCGGGTGGGTGCCGGTGCCGAAGGCCAGCCCCGGATCCAGGCGGATGTTGACGCCCGCCGGATCGGGCGGAGTCCGCGTGGTCGGACAGATCCACAGCCGTTGGCCGAAGCGCATCGGGTGAAAATT
Source organism: uncultured Gammaproteobacteria bacterium (assembly GCA_963695105.1). Taxonomy (GTDB): domain Bacteria; phylum Pseudomonadota; class Gammaproteobacteria; order Competibacterales; family Competibacteraceae; genus Competibacter. The sequence continues at coordinate 27,485 of CAVOGC010000026.1, forward strand.
CTCCATCCAGGCCCGCACCCAATCGCGCTCTTCCAATTCGCTGAGCCGGCATTCCGGCAGGATGGGCGCGTGCAGGAACCGCCGCAATTGCCCCTTGATGACTTCGATATCGGTCTGGGCGTCGAACAGCCCGGTGACGCGGGTATGAGTCCACAGCGGGGTTTCGCCGGGCGCCGGCTCCAACACCGGTTGATCGCCGGCGTCCTCCAGCGTGACCGCCAGCGCGCCGGCTTGCAGCAGGGCGTCTTCCAGTTGTTCGGGGTTGTGGTCGATGGCTTCCAGGGTCAGTTGTAGCCAGGGGGCGGTCGCGGCGTCGCTCATGGGCTGGATGTCTTTGCGCGGTCGGCGGAGATGATGGACAGCCTAACGTATCCGTCACCGGACCGCCAACGACCTGCTGGGGCCACCGTCGTCAGCGGGTGCCGAGCAGATGTTTTTCCAGATAGTGAATGTCGGTGCCGCCGTCCAGAAAGCGGGCATCGCCGAGGATGCGCCGGTGCAGGGGCGCGTTGGTTTTGATGCCTTCGATCACCAGTTCGACCAGCGCCCCGCGCATGCGGGCGATGGCGGCTTCGCGGGTTTCGCCGTGGGCGATCAGCTTGCCGATCATGGAATCGTAGTTGGGCGGCACCCGGTAGCCGTTGTAAATATGCGAATCCACCCGGATACCCGGCCCGCCCGGCGCGTGATACTGGGTGATGGCCCCCGGCGACGGGGTGAAGGTGTCCGGGTCCTCGGCGTTGAGCCGGCATTCCAGGGCGTGTCCCCGGACGTGGATGTCGTCCTGGCGGTAGCCGAGCGGCGCGCCGGCGGCGATGCGCAACTGTTCCTTGACGATGTCCACCCCGGTGATCAGTTCGGTGATCGGGTGCTCGACCTGGACGCGGGTGTTCATCTCGATGAAGTAAAACTCGCCATCCTGATAGAGAAACTCGAAGGTGCCGGCGCCGCGGTAGCCGATGCGCCGGCAGGCATCCACGCAGATTTGTCCGATCCGGCGGCGCTGCGCCGGTGTGATGCCGGGCGCGGGGGCTTCCTCGATGACTTTCTGGTGACGGCGCTGCATGGAACAGTCGCGCTCGCCCAGATGAATGGCGTGGTCGTGGGTATCGGCCAGTACCTGGATCTCGATATGGCGGGGATGGTCCAGATACTTTTCCAGATACACCGTCGGATTGCCGAACGCGGCGTTGGCCTCGTTGCGGGTCAGGTCCACGGTGGTCAGCAGCGCGGCCTCGCTGTGCACGACTCTCATGCCGCGCCCGCCCCCGCCCCCGGCCGCCTTAATGATGATCGGATAGCCGATCTGGTGAGCGATGCGCAGGGTCTCCTGATCGTCGTCGCCCAGTGGGCCGTCCGAGCCCGGCACGCAGGGCACGCCGGCTTCCTTCATCGCCCGAATGGCCGAGACTTTGTCGCCCATCAAACGGATGGTGTCCGGTCTGGGGCCGATGAAGATAAACCCGCTTTGCTCGACCCGTTCGGCGAAATCGGCGTTCTCGGACAGAAAACCATAACCGGGGTGGATCGCCACCGCATCGGTGACCTCGGCGGCGCTGATGATCGCCGGCATGTTCAGGTAGCTCCCGGCGGCGGGCGGCGGGCCGATGCAAACGGTTTCGTCGGCCAACCGGACGTGCTTGAGGTCGCGGTCCACGGTGGAATGCGCGGCCACGGTGCGGATGCCCAGTTCCCGGCAGGCGCGCAGGATGCGCAGGGCGATTTCCCCACGGTTGGCGATGACGACTTTTTCGAGCATGGCGGGAGTTATTCGATGACCAGCAGCGGCTGGTCGAACTCGACCGGCTGGCCGTTCTCGACCAGGATACGGGTGACGGCGCCGGCGTGATCGGCCTCGATCTGGTTGAACATCTTCATCGCCTCGATGATGCAGACCGGGTCGCCGGGGTTGACGCGCTGGCCGATCTCGATAAACGGTTTGGAGCCGGGCGCGGCCGAGCGGTAGAAGGTGCCGACCATCGGCGAGCGCAGTACATGGCCATGGGGCGTTTCCGCTTCGGCGGCGGGCGCGGGCGGTACGGGAGTTGGCGCGGCGGCGGGCATTGGACCGGCCTGGGGGCCGTAACCGTAACCGTGCCCGGCCCAGATCGGCGGCATCACCAGCGGCGCGCCGCCGTGTGAATGGCGGCTGATCCGTACCGAATCCTCGCCTTCCTTGATTTCGATTTCGGCGATGCTCGAGGTTTCGAGCAGCTCGATGAGTTTCTTGATCTTGCGGATATCCGTGGGCATGGCGGGCTACCGGCGTGGCGTGGCGAGGTGGCGGTCGGCGGCGCGCAGCGCCAGTTCGTAGCCTTGTGGGCCCAATCCGCTGATGACCCCGACGGCGATGTCGGACAGGTAGGAATGGTGGCGGAACGGCTCGCGGGCGAACACGTTGGACAGATGCACCTCGACGAATGGAATGCCGACGCCGAGCAGGGCGTCGCGCAGCGCCACGCTGGTGTGGGTGAAGGCGGCGGGGTTGATGACGATGAAGGCGACGCCTTCCAGACGGGCGGCGTGGATGCGCTCGATCAGGGCATGTTCGGCGTTGCTTTGGAGACAGGCCAAATCGTGCGGTCCCAGTTCCTGGGCTAGCGCCACACAGCGCTGCTCGATATCGGTCAGGGTGTCGGCGCCGTAGATTCCCGGTTCGCGGGCGCCGAGCAGGTTCAGGTTCGGTCCGTTGAGTAACAGCAGTTTTGCCATGGTTCAGGCAGGGGCCTCATAAAGGGCGCGATTCTGCATGAAGGTCAATCAGTTGTCTAGCTTGAAATACCCTTGTTCTATCGTTGATCAGGGCAATCGCGCTATGTGGTAGCTGGACTGGGCTGGCCGGAGAGGAGGCGCAGCCGGTAATCATCGTTGAGAGCGGCGCGGAGTTTGCGGCGACGGATACTGTCGCGCGGCGGGCCGTTATGGCGTAACACGTTGAGGGCCATGCGACGGATCAGGGCCAGGTTTTCGGCGGAATGGTCCTTGCGGGTGCGGCAGGCATGTTCCCCAAATTGCACGTCCAAGACCCAGTGCTGTTGGTTTTCGATGCCCCAGTGGCCGCGCACGATGGCGGCGAACCGGTCCCGATCCGGGAACGAGCACAGGAAGTAGCGGCATTCGGTGCTGGTTTTTCCCCCGATGATTCGGGTGGACTCGACCCGCCCGACCGCCTGGAGGCCGGCCCAGTCCGGTTTGGCCGCCAGCCCGTCGATCCGATCACTGAGGGCATAGCGGCGGATCTCGATCCGGCCGTGGTCCTTCTCCACCGTTTCCAGCACGGTCAGGCGCCCGCGCGCCACTTCGGTATCCAGCCAGAGTTGCACGTCCTCGCATAACGTCGGATGGTTATCCTTAAGGGCCAAGACGTCATCGGCCTCGGCATCGAGGAGGGTCTGGGCGATGGCTTTCTGGCAGCCCATGGCGTCGATCGACACCGCCGCCCCATGCAGGTCCAGCAGGGCCAGCAGGTCGGGAATCGCGGTGATCTCGTTGGACTTCTCCGCCACCGCCCGCTGGGCCAACACCCAGCGCGCCCGGCCCGCGAACGCACTCACCAGATGCACCGCCGGATTCACGCCGTCCCGACTGCCCCGGACCGCCTTGCCATCGACACAGACCTGTTCGTCGGCCAAGCCCGGCAAGCTCGCTGTCGCCCAGACGGTGAAGGCGGTCTGGAAGGCCCCTGGATCGATCCGTCCCAGCACGTCGCTCAAGGTGTCGTGCGAGGG
>CAVOGC010000027.1:0-116188 GCA_963695105.1 uncultured Gammaproteobacteria bacterium
ACGATCTGATGAAAAGAAAATTGTCGGCCAAACAAAGTGGTGCGATTGAAAAATACCGCTAACAGTGTTTTGGCGATCCGCGACGCGGCGTCATCCCGAAAATTCAACGCTTGCAACAACATGACCCACTCCTTAACCGTATGTTGGGTACGATCAAACCCTTGAACGTTGACTTCATCTAAAAGTAGAGCGCTCCGGAGGGGCGATTTTTCTCAAGGGCGCATTTTATTCGAGGAAACTCGGACCCCACCCGATAGCGCTGGGTGGGTCTTTACCCAGTCACCGGCCCGTTCGGTTAGCGGCCTTCGCGAACGATCCACCCGCCAAGCGACACTGGGCGTCGTCCCCTGCCGGTCACAACCATCGCGACCGCCACGACCCTTGGCGGTTTCCTCCAACTCACCGATGCTACGGTCGGATCTCCGCCAAAAACCCCGCCAGCCGCACCAGCGCCAGCGTATCCCGACAACAATATTCGGCCAGGGCCACTCGCAGCTCGGCGCACCGCTCGATGGGAGTCTCGGGGTGATACAGCTCCCGCCAAGCACCGCTGGCCGCGTTGCCATCACCAATGGCGAGTTCACCGTAATCCAAATCGGGTGCTATCGTCGGTAGCACCGCCTTGAGCGACCAGCTTCCTTTCATCGCGGGGTGGCAGTAGTACCGTTCGGTCAGGGGCTTGAGATCGACCACCCGCACGATCAGTGCGGCGAGGGTCGGCACGAGGTCGGGATATATCTGGGCAAGTTCCCGGAGCCGCCCGACCTCGAATCCCCGGTTGTACACGAATACCGGCCCGGCATCGCCCACCGTATCAAGCAGGGTCTCGGCAAAGGCGCGGCGCGGGTCATCCCCGCCCTTGGCCAAAAAGGCATGGTGCACCAGTTGGCCGGGTGCGGTTTCGACGTGACAGGACCATTGCACCACCAGTTGTTGATAGGGTCGCGTTCCGACCCACGGTGGCACCGCCACCTGCATCGATTCGAAGTCCAGGTAATAGCGTGGATACGTCAAGCGCTTCAGGAGCACCGCCGCCGCCGGATCGCGCTCGACCGCCCCCGACTGAATCACTCGCGCAACCCGAGCCTGCCTGGGCGTCAGCGGAGTGTCGGCCGGGATGTCGCGCACGTCCGCGATGCCCCGATCCACCAAACCTTGCAAGCGCTGACCGGAAAGCCGGGGCAGGCAACCAAGCGGATAGTCGGGTGGCGAGGGTTGGCTGGGGCCGCAATGGGACTGGAACGGACAGTTGTAAGGACTGTGGCACTGTGGGCCGGGGACGATGGTGGGTTCCGCTCCGGCCAGGGTGGCGCGCGCGTCGGCGACCCATTGAGGCACGGCGGGCAGGAGACCCGCCATGTCGGTATCCAGCAGGTTCGGTTTCAACAAGCCCCGATAGTCGCCACTGCCGAGATAGACGAAGGTGGCATCGACGTGCGCCAGTTCGACCCCGGTCAGGGAAAGCGTGGCGCCGATCGCCCAGGCTTGAATCGCGCAATCCTCCCGATGCTCGTCTTTGATCCGGGTGCTGGCCTTGACTTCGCGCAAGCGGTAGCCGCCGGCTTCCGGCAGCAGCAGATCGGCGCGGACCAGCACGCCGTCGCGCTGAAAGGTGGCCTCGGACAAGGGCCGGTCGAGCTGCTCGGCCAGCGCTTGGCGGGTCAATTCCAGCGCTTCCACCAAGTTCTCGCCCTCGATCAAAATGCCGTTCGGATACAGGCTTCGAGCGATGTCCCCGACCTGAAAGCCGATTTGAAACCGCTGTTCGGTTTCTTCGGAAATGTCTTGCACGTCCGGGCGATGGACGGCCAGCCACAGCCGTTTCGAGCATTGCCGGAATGCTTGCAGCCGGGATTTGGATAGGCCGTGGGTCATGGGAGAGACCTCCGCGCGGAGTTTCAGGGGACGGTCGCAGCATAGACCTGAAACCCGACGGGTTGCGTCGGATCGAACGCGATGCACCCGCCAGCACCACCAATCGTCTGACTGACATCGGCGCCTGATCGAGTAACCGCGTCGGCCATTGCGCCAGACCTCGAACCCGCCTGCTATAGTCTTCCTCCACTGTTCAACTCACTGACTGCGCGGAAACAGCCCGAGGAGAGCGCCCAATGCTTGACCTGGATCTCGAACTGCAACAAGGGTCGTTCGCGCTGCAAGGCCGGCTAACGCTGGAATCGCCGGTAATGGGGCTGTTCGGCCCGTCCGGCTGTGGCAAAAGCACCCTGCTGCGCGCCATCGCCGGCCTGGTCAAGCCCCAGTCCGGGCAGATCACCCTCGACGGCGATACTCTGTTCGACGCTCGCCGGCGCATCGATCGACCGCCGCACCGCCGCCGGGTCGGGCTGGTGTTTCAGGACAGCCAGTTGTTCCCCCATCTCTCGGTCGAACACAACCTGTTGTACGGCTTCAACTTGCTGCCACCGGGGGACCGCCGCTTTGCCCTGACGCAAATTCTCGACCTGCTGGACATCGGCCATCTGCTCCAGCGCCGGCCGCGCCACCTGTCCGGTGGCGAGCGGCAGCGGGTGGCGCTGGGCCGCACTCTGCTGGCCTCGCCGCGCCTGCTGCTGCTGGACGAACCGCTGGCGGCGCTGGACGAAGGCCGCAAGCAGCAGATCCTGCCGTTCCTGCGCCGGGTGCGAGATGAACTGCGCCTGCCGATGCTGTACGTCAGTCACGCCATCAACGAGATTCTGTACCTGACCTCGCATCTGGCGGTGATGGAACACGGTCAAATCCTGGGACAAGGCGCGTTTGCGGACGTGATCCGGCAGGACCGGACGCTGCACCTGGCGCGTTCGCTGGGTCTGGAAAACGTGTTGCGGGCGACCGTGTTGCGGCACGAGCCGGAGGCTGGCTGCACCACGGTTTGCTACGATCATCACGAACTGCATCTACCGCTCTCGACCCTGCCGCCAGGCGCCGAAACCTGGATCGCGCTACGCGCCGCCGACGTCGCCCTCGCCCTTCATCCCGTGCCCGACATCACCATCCAGAACCAGGTGCCGGGCCGCATCCTCGGCTTGCGACAAATCGCCGACCGCGTACTGGCGGAGGTGGACGTGGGCGTGCCGATTCTGGCCGAAATTACACTTAAAGCCATGCGGGATTTACAATTAACGGAAGGCGATGCCGTTTATTGTCTGTTCAAGGCCCGGGCCTGGCATTATCTCGGGGCGCATTGAAGCGACCGACTCGCTCTCGCCGCCCGCCGGCATCGACGGCAGAGGCCACCCTCCCCGCCCTTGCCGTTCAAGCCAAAGGGTAAAACCGCATGAACAAACTCCCCATCGGCATCCAGACCTTCCGGGAAATCCGCGAGGAAGGCTACTGCTACGTCGATAAGACTCCACTGGTCGCCCGCATGGCCGACGAAGGCAAGTACTACTTCCTGTCCCGCCCCCGACGCTTCGGCAAGAGCCTGCTGGTCAGCACCCTGGCGGCGGCTTTCGCCGGCCAGCGCGAGTGGTTCGCCGGGCTGCACCTGGAAAACCATTGGGACTGGAGCCGCCGTTCCCCGGTAATCGTCCTCGATTTCGGCGAGGGGATACTGGACTCCCGCCAGCGGCTGGACCAGCGCACCCGGCGGATGCTGGATATTCAAGCGGAAGCGGCGGATCTTCGCTTGGAACAGGCCGAAGCCAGCGACCGGCTGGAGGAACTGATCCTCAAGCTCCACGCCGCGACCGGTGAGCGGGTGGTGGTGCTGGTGGATGAATACGACAAGCCGATCCTGGATCATTTGCATCTCCCGGAACAGGCGTTGGCACTGCGCGAGGGGTTGCGCAACCTCTACTCCGTCCTCAAAACCCAGGACGCCCGGCTGCGCTTCGTGCTGCTGACCGGGGTCAGCAAATTCTCCAAGGTGTCGCTGTTTTCTGGGCTCAATAATCTGGAAGATCTCACCCTGGACGAGCGATTCGCCACGGTCTGCGGCTATACCCAGGGCGAATTGGAAACCACCTTCGCCGAGTGGCTGGACGGGGTGGACGTGCCGGAAGTGCGGCGGTGGTACAACGGTTACAACTTTCTCGGCGAGCCGGTCTACAACCCCTTCGACGTGCTGCTGTATCTGCGCAACCGCGAATTTCGCAGCTACTGGTTCGAGACCGGCACCCCCACCTTCCTGATCAATCTGCTCAAGGCCCGGCGCTATAACATTCCAGCCATCGAAACCCTGGAGGCCGGCGAAGAACTGCTCAGCAGCTTTGACGTGGGCGAGATTGAACCCGAGACCTTGTTGTTCCAGACCGGCTACTTAACCATTCAGGAGCGCTACCGGCGTGGCTCTCTCTATCGTTATCGGCTGCGCTATCCCAACTTCGAAGTCCGCGCCAGCCTGCCCGCCGCCATTCTGAACGCCTATCTCCCCAGTGTGCAGGAGCGACTGCGCACTGAGAGCCGGATCTTCACCGCCCTGGAGACCGACGACCCGGAGGGATTGCGCCAAGCGTTCCACGCTCTGTTTGCTTCCATTCCCCACGACTGGCATCGCCGAAATAATATCGCCGACTATGAAGGCTACTGGGCCTCCATCGTGTACTGCACCTTCGCCGCCCTGGGGCTGACCATCATCCCCGAGGATGTGACCAACCACGGGCGGATTGATTTGACCATCCTCTGGGCCGGACGGGCCTGGCTGCTGGAATTCAAGGTAGTCGAACTGAGCGAGCCGGGCCGGGCGCTGGAACAGATTCAGGCGCGCGGTTACCACCAGAAATACGCCAGCCAGCCCGTCATCCTGATCGGCATGGAGTTCAGCCGCGCCGAACGCAATCTGACCGGGTTTGAGTGGCGGCGGCTGGGGTGATGGCTGCCTTTCCCTTGTCGGCTTCCCGACAAGCAGGCTGTTCAGTCTGTGCGAAACCCCCCGCGGTGGCCGGAATTAACTGATCAAGTCTCTGTTTTATCAGTGTTCATAGGTTGGCACGGAGATTGTTTGCCTTCCAGCGGCATACCCTCCGGCGAGCCTGACCATGAACGCAATCACCCGCACCCTCGTGATCGACGACACCACCCTGCGCGACGGCGAACAGTCGGCGGGCGTGGCCTTTTCCCAGGACGAGAAACGGGCGATCGCCGGCGAACTGGCCGCGCTCGGGGTGCCAGAACTGGAAATCGGCATTCCGGCGATGGGCGCGGAGGAATGCGACAGCATCCGCGACCTGACCACTCTGGGCCTGAACGCCCGGCTGCTGGTGTGGAGCCGGATGTGCGAGGCCGACCTGCGGCAGTGCCGCGATCTTGGCGTGTGGGCGGTCGATCTGTCGGTCCCACTGTCCGACCAGCAACTGCGGCACAAGCTGGGCTGGCGGCGCGAACAGGCGCTGGACGCGATCCGCCGCCTGGTCCCGCAGGCGCGCGGCTTGGGGCTGGAAGTCATTGTCGGTGGCGAAGACGCCTCGCGGGCCGACCACGATTTTCTGCTGCGTGCCGCCGAGACCGCCCAGGAAGCCGGCGCGCGGCGGTTCCGCTTCGCCGACACGCTGGGCATCATGGAGCCGTTCGGCACGCTGGCGATTTTCCAGCGCCTGCGAACGGCGGTCGATCTCGAACTGGAAATGCACGCCCACGACGATCTGGGGCTGGCCACCGCCAACACCCTGGCCGCCGCGCTGGGCGGCGCCACCCACGCCAACACCACGGTCAACGGTCTGGGCGAGCGGGCCGGCAACGCCGCCCTGGAAGAGGTGGTGCTCGGCCTGCGCAAACTGTACGACTTCCGGGTGGACGTGGATCTGTCGCGCTTCCCGGCGCTGTCGCAGCGGGTCGCCGCCGCCGCCAACCGCCCGCTGTCCTGGCACAAGAGCCTGGTCGGCGAAGGCGCGTTCACTCACGAGGCCGGCATCCATGTGGACGGCCTGCTCAAGCATCCGCTCAACTATCAAGGCGTGGACCCAGCGGAACTGGGCCGCAGCCACCGGCTGGTGCTCGGCAAGCATTCCGGCGCCCGCGCGGTGGTACGGGTCTACCGCGATCTCGGCATCGCGCTGAACCCGCGCCAGGCCAGCGCCGTGCTCCTGCGCATCCGCGCCTTCGTCGGCCAGCACAAGCGGTTGCCGGAGCCCCCCGAGCTGGAGGCGTTTCACCGCGACCTTGACGCCGACTCCCATCCCCCGCCCGCCAACCTTCCGCAACGCTCCACCCACACCGAGGTGCAATCATGACCACGACCACCCTGCAACAGGATCTGAGCGAGATGACCTCGACCGAGGATTTCCTGCTCTATTTCAGGATCGACTTCGATCCCAACGTGGTGGAGGTGAGCCGCCTGCACATCCTGCAACGTTTCCATGATTATTTGCAGCAGGGGGAGGCGCATGACCGGGCCGGTTACGCCCAATGCCTGCAACGGGCCTATCAGGATTTCGTCGATTCCGACCCCTTGACCGAGAAGGTCTTCCAGGTGTTCCGGCGGCAGGCCGCGGCGCGCGAGTCGCGGATTCCGCTGGCGGACATCGGCCGGCGACCGTGATCCTGCAACCGCGCTTTGCCTGCGACGACGCGGTCCGCGTCATCCGCAACCTCCGCAACGACGGCACTTATCCGGGCTGTATCACCGGCACGCTGCTGGTGCGGCGCGGCAGCGTCGGTTTCGTCCGCCACATCGGCGTGTTCCTGCAGGACCAGATCATCTACAGCGTGCACTTCCTGGATGCCGGCAACCGCATCGTCGGCTGCCGGGAAACCGAACTGATCCCGGCGGACGCGCCCTGGATTCCCAACCGCTTCGAACGCGGCGACCAGGTGACCGCCAAACTGGCGCTGGCGATCGGCGGCGCGGTGGCCGTCGTCCCAGGGACGACCGGCGCGGTGCTGGCGGTGCTCCGCGAACCGGAAACGACGGCGGACTACCATGTCCTGTTCGGTCAGCGCCTGCTGTGCGTGCCGGAAAGCGCGCTGGACGCCGCCGCGCCGGACTGAATCCGCTGCCCGCGAGGATGAGGTCTTCGCGCCGCTCTGTCATAATCGCCAGCCTTTTCGGGACTCGCGGAGATGACAGATGGACTCGGACCAGTTCGTGCAATGGTTCCGGCAGGCCGGCCCCTACATCAACGCCCATCGTGGCAGGACCTTCGTGGTGGCGCTCGGCGGCGAAGCGGTCGAGGCCGACTCCTTTTCCAGCCTGATTCACGATCTCGCCCTGCTGCACAGTCTGGGCATTCGTCTGGTGCTGGTGCACGGCGCCCGTGCGCAGATCGAGACCCGCTTGCGCGAGGCCGGTCGCGCGCCGCGCTACGTCAACGGCCTGCGGGTCACCGAGGCCGAAGATCTGCCTCTGGTCAAGCAGGCGGTCGGTCGGCTGCGCATCCGCATCGAGGCGCGGTTGTCGATGGGGCTGGCCAACTCGCCGATGCACGGCGCCCGGCTGCGGGTGGTGTCGGGCAATCTGATCACCGCCCGGCCGCTGGGGGTGCGCGACGGGGTGGATTACGGCTTCACCGGCGAGGTGCGGCGCATCGACGACCGCGCCATCCGCCTGTGGCTGGAGCAGGACGCCATCGTGCTGCTGTCGCCGCTGGGTTATTCGCCGACCGGGGAAATTTTCAACCTGCGCGCCGAGGATGTGGCCACCGCCGCCGCCATGGCCTTGCGCGCCGACAAGCTGTTGGTGCTGGGCGAGGGGCCGGAGCTACGCGACCCCGCCGGCCAGCCGGTCCGCCAGCTTAGCCTCGGCGACGCCAGCCGGCTGCTGGCCGAGCATCCCGCCCTGCCCGAAGACTCCGCCCGTCACCTGCGCCAGGCGCTGCGCGCCGGTCAGGCCGGAGTGCGCCGGACTCACCTGCTCAGCCGCCGGATCGACGGCGCGCTGCTGCTGGAGCTGTTCACCCGCGACGGGATCGGCACACTGATCGCCACCGACATCTACGAGGGGTTGCGCCCCGCCGCCATCGACGATGTGGGCGGCGTCCTGGAAATCATCCGGCCGCTGGAAGAAGACGGCGCCCTGGTGCGGCGCTCGCGCGAGCGACTGGAGATGGAGATCGAGCGTTTCATCCTGCTGGAACGCGACGGCGCCATCATCGGCTGCGCCGCGCTCTATCCGTTCCCCGACGAGCGGGCGGGCGAACTGGCCTGCGTCGCCGTGCATCCGGACTACCGCAACAGTGGCCGCGCCGACGCCCTGCTGCGCTACATCGAACGCCGCGCCCGCGAGCAGCACCTGCGGCGACTGTTCGTGCTGACGACGCGGGCCGCGCACTGGTTTCGCGAGCACGGTTTCGAACCCGCCGAGGTGGCCGACCTGCCGGTGCAAAAACAAACCTTGTACAACTGGCAGCGGCGCTCCAAAGTATTCATAAAAACCTTGTAAACTGCTCGGCCTGTCATCCCCGAGGACGCCTCCATGCCCATCGCCGCCGCCCCGTTGCGAGTCCTGCAAGTCACCGATCTGCACCTGAAAACCCAACCCGGCAGCCGGGTCTGGGGCGTGGACGTGGATGCCGGGTTGAGCGCGGTGCTGGCGCGCATCCGGGAAAAGCATCCCGTGGTGGATTTCATCCTCGCCACCGGCGATCTGGTCGGCGACGAGCCGGAAGCCTACGCGCGGGTGCGCCAGGCGCTGGAATCGCTGGACGCGCCGGTCTACTGTCTGCCGGGCAACCACGATTTCCCCGCGGCCCTGGGCCAGCACCTGCGCGAGGGGCGGGTCCGCTGGCAGCGGCATGTCGTCGCCGGCGACTGGCAGTTCGTGCTGCTCGATTCCAGCTTCCCCGGCACCCCCGACGGTCATCTGCCCCCCAGCGAACTGGCGCTGCTGGACACCGCGCTGGCCATGCATCCCGACCTGCACGCCATGATCTGCCTGCACCATGGCCCGGTCCCGACCGACACGCCCTGGCTCGACACCATGACCGTCGGCAACGGTGAGGCGCTGTTCGCGGTGCTGGACCGGTATCCCCAGGTTCGGGCGGTGGTGTGGGGGCACATCCACGCCGAATTCAGCGCCCGGCGCGGCGCTGTTCACCTGCTGGCCGCCCCCGCGACCTGCGTGCAGTTCAAGCCCGGCGCCCCCGAACCGCAAGTCGACCCGCTTCCGCCCGGCTATCGCTGGTTCGAACTCCACCCGGACGGCCGGCTGGAAACCGGCGTGGAACGGGTCGAGCCGTCGCGGATGCCCGCCTCGGCCCGGCGTGCCCCGGCGTGATTCCATGTATAATCCAGCTCCATGAACAACAAAGACGATCTCGTTCGACACTACCACTGGCTGCGTCAGTACGGCCTCAACGACTCCCACAGCGGCAACGCCTCGGTGCGGGACGGCGAGGTGTTCTGGATCACCCCCACCGGCTGCTGCGCCGATCTTCTCAGCAGCGGCGAACTGGTTGAATGCCGCCTCGACGGCATGCTGGGCAAGGGCGCCTCAATGGACGCCCGCCTGCATTTGGCGATCTATCAGTCCAACCCCGAAACTCGCGCCGTGCTGCACAGCCATGGCCCCTATTCCGTGGCGATGACCATGGACAACGAAGAATTCCTGCCGGCCGACTTCGAAGGGCAGTTGTACTTCAACCGGGTGCCGGTGCTGACTATTCCCTACGATCAATATGTGGCCCTCGCGCCACGACTGGTCGCCGAAATCCTGACGGATTACCCCATCGCCGTGGTGCGCGGCCATGGCGTCTACGCCTGCGCCGACAGCCTCAACCTGGCCTATAAATGGACCTGCTCGCTGGAACTGTCGGCCAAGACCGCCTTCATCGCCCAGCAAGCGGGGAAGATCTGAATCGCTCACGGCCGCAGCCCCCGCCACGCCACCAGCCAGCCCAGCACACCCAGCGCCGTCGCCAGATCGTACATCGCCACCGGTCCCACCCCCTGCCACAAATAACCGGCGGCGAGGCTGCCGAGCGCGTTGCCGGCCCCGAAGGTCAAGCTGCTGTATAGCGCCTGACCGCGCCCCTGCAACGAGCCGGGGAAAAATTGGTGGATCAGATGGATGGCCACCGCATGGAACACCCCGAAACTGAAGGCGTGCAGGGTCTGCGCGAACAGCAGCAGCGGCAACTCGCGGGCAAAATGGCCGATCAGCACCCAGCGCAGCGCCGCCAGGGCCAGCGCCGCCAACAGCAACCGGCGCGATCCGAAACGCGGCAACAGTCGGTGCATCACCAGAAACAGCCCGACCTCCGCCGCCACACCCAAGCCCCACAGCAGGCCGATCCACTCGCGCGAGTAGCCGATCGTCTCCAGATACAGCGAGAAAAACCCGTAGTACGGTCCGTGAGCGGCCTGGTTGAGAAAGCAGGCGGTGAAAAAAGCGATCACCGCCGGCCGGCGCAACACGCTCCACAGCGGCGGCGACTCGTGAACGGGCAGCGGCGCGGCCTTTTCCGGCACCAGCAAACTGTTCAACCACAGCGCGGCAAACAACCCCCACAACAGCGCCGGCGCCACGCCGATTCCCCAGTCTTCCACCACCAGGCCCACCCCGACCGCCGCGCCGATGAATCCCACCGATCCCCAGAGCCGGACCCGGCTGTAACGCTGAGTCTGCTCGCCCAGATGATTGAGGGTGACCGCCTCGAACTGAGGCAGCGCCGCGTTCCAGAAAAAGCTGAACAGCAGCATCACCAGCGCCAGCCCGAGGTAGGAATCGCCGGCCGGATAAACCCCGGCAAAAGTCAGCAGCGCCGCCAGGCAGGCCCCGCGCACGACCCACATCCGCCGGCCGCCCCGGTCAGCCAGCCAGCCCCCCAGATTGGGCGCCACCAGCTTGGTGGCCTGGGGAATCGCCATCAGCTCGCCGATTCGGGCCGGGTCGAAACCCAGCGCCAGCAGATACAGCCCCCAATACGGCAGCAGCACGCCCAGGACGGCGAAATAGAACAGATAAAAACCGGACAGGCGCAGGTACAGGCGAAACGGCAGCACGGAATTCCAGCGCGACCGCTCAGCCGGCGGGATCGCGGCGCGGCGCGGCGCCGGCGATCATCGGCGTATCGACGCGCACGTCCAGATTCTGGCCCCGGTGGCGCAGGGCGTGGTCCATCAGCACCAGCGCCAGCATCGCTTCGGCGATGGGCGTGGCGCGGATGCCGACGCAGGGATCGTGACGACCCTTGGTCACCACCTCCACCGGCTTGCCGCGGGTGTTGATGGTCCGCCCCGGCAGGCGGATGCTGGAAGTCGGTTTCAGGGCGATGCTGGCGACGATGTCCTGCCCGGTGGAAATCCCGCCCAATACGCCGCCGGCGTTGTTGCTCAGAAAGCCCTCGGGGGTCAGTTCGTCGCGGTGCTCGGTGCCGCGCTGCTCCACGCTGGCGAAACCGGCGCCGATCTCCACCCCCTTGACCGCGTTGATGCTCATCAAGGCGTGGGCGATGTCGGCGTCCAGCCGGTCGAACACCGGCTCACCCCAACCCGCCGGCGCCCCGCTGGCCACCACCGTCACCCGCGCGCCGATGGAATCGCCGGACTTGCGCAGCGCGTCCATGAACCGTTCCAGTTCGGGCACCCGGTCGGGGTCCGGGCAGAAGAACGGGTTGTTGTCCACTTCCTCCCAGACCAGTCTGGCCGGACGGATCGGGCCAAGCTGAGCCAGATAGCCGCGAATTTCCACCCCGTAACGCCCACGCAGATACTTGCGGGCGACGGCGCCCGCCGCCACCCGCAACGCGGTTTCCCGCGCCGAGGACCGGCCGCCGCCGCGATAATCCCGGACGCCGTATTTCTGGTGATAGGCATAGTCGGCGTGGCCCGGCCGGAAACGGTCCATGATCTCGCCGTAGTCCTTCGACCGCTGGTCCACGTTCTCGATCAGCAGACCGATCGGAGCGCCGGTGGTTTGCCCCTCGAACACGCCGGACAGGATGCGCACCTGGTCCGGCTCGCGGCGCTGGGTGGTATGCCGGCTCTGACCGGGCCGGCGCCGGTCCAGATCGCGCTGCAAATCGGCCTCGGCCAACTCCAAACCGGGTGGACAACCATCCACGATCGCGCCCAGCGCCGGGCCGTGGCTTTCGCCGAAGGTGGTGACGGTGAACAACTTGCCAAACGTGTTGCCAGACATGCGGAAACAATCCTTGGGTGCGGCACGCCGTTCACCCCTATTGGGTTAACGGCACGTAATTTGCTTAAACAATCTCGCGCCCCGGTGCGCCGACGGTTAATTTCGGCCACGAACCGGGCGATTACCTACAATTTAAAGGTCTATCATACCGCGTTGGCCCGCCGCCATGTCCGCGCCGCTCGCGCATCGCCACGACGCACGAGCGCCCCTGATCGTGATAGCTGGCGCGAAACCTACGAAACCCGCCGCCGGACAGCGGCGCCGGCAATAAGACAGGATCAAACATGTATATCCCAGGCTATCAAATCGAGCGCGAACTCGGCCAAGGCGGCATGGCGATCGTCTACCTCGCCTTGCAGGAGTCGCTGCACCGCCACGTTGCGTTGAAAGTCATCAAACCCGTTCTGACCACCGATGCCGAATTCGCCGCGCGCTTCCTGCGGGAAGGCCGCATCATCGCCCAGCTCAGCGACCCGCATATTGTCACCGTCTACGACATCGCCTCGCACGAAGGCACCTATTACCTGTCCATGGAGTATCTCGGGGGCGGCACCCTGCAGCAGCGCATCCGCGAGGGGATGTCGCCGTCGGAAACCCTGATCATCGCCCGGGCCATCGTTGGCGCCCTGCACTATGCCCACGAGCGCGGCATCGTTCACCGGGATATCAAGCCGCAGAACATCCTGTTCCGCGAAAACGGCACGTCGGTGCTGACCGACTTCGGCATCGCCAAAACCCTCGGCAGCAGCACGATCATGACCCGCACCGGCCTGTCGATCGGCACGCCGCGCTACATGAGCCCGGAACAGATTCGCGGCCAGGGGGTGGACACCCGCGCCGATCTGTACAGCTTCGGCGTGCTGTTTTACGAGATGCTCACCGGCAACGTCCCCTACGCCGCCGAAGACAGCTTCGCGCTGGCCATGATGCATGTGACGGCGCCGGTCCCCGAACTGCCGCCGCGCCTGAGCACCTACCAGCCACTGCTGAACAAGCTGCTGGACAAGGACCCCGAGCAGCGCTTTCAGAGCGGTCGGGACTTCATCGCCGCGCTGGACGCCCTGGAAGCGGGGCGCATCGACGACCTGTTGAGCATCACCGGCCTCAACCAGCCGACCGCCAGCGCTCCCGCGCGCGCGCCGCGCCGATTCGGCCGGAAAGCCGGCGCCCTGGCCGCCGTCGTGGCGCTGGCCGGCGCGGCGGTCGGCGGTGGTTACCTGTACCTGAACCGGACCGCGCCACCCTCGCCACCGTTAGCCGGGCAAGTTTTACCTCCGGGGACACCCGCCGTCGACAGCGCCGCGCAACGGCGCGAACAGGCCGAGCAACTGCTGTCCGAGGCCCGCCGGCAACGACAGGAAGGCGCCCTGGAAGATGCCCTGGCCCGCATCGGGCAAGGTTTGCAATTGGCGCCCGACCACCCCGGCCTGCTGGCTTTACGCCAGGAAATCAACCAGCAACTGGCCGACATTCGCGCCGGGGAGGAACGGCGGCAGCAAACGGAATTGCAGGCCGAGCAGTTTTTCGAACAGGCCCAACGCGCCCGACAGGAAGGCGCGCTGAATGTCAGCCTGGCTCACATCGAGCAGGGCTTGCGGGCCATGCCCGAGCATAACGGCCTGCTGGCGCTCAAGCAGGAAGTGCTGGCGCGCCAGACCGAACTCCAAAACCAGGAAGAAACCGCCCTCCGGCAAGCCGAGGCCGAGCAGCGCCAGCGGGAAGCCGGGGAATTTCTGGCGCGGGCGCTGGACGACCAGCGCAATCGGGCTTACGAAAGCAGCCTGCTGCGGATCGAACAGGGTTTGCAGCAGGTTCCCGACCACCGGCGCCTGCTGGCGCTGCGCGCCGAGGTCCGTGGCCAATTGCGCGCGGCCAAGACTCCACCGCCCGCGCCGCCGGCCCCGGCGCCGGTCGAAGATACCGCCACCCGGGTCACCGCTCTGCTCGGGGAATGCGACACGCACCTGCGAGCCAACCGCTTGACCGTGGGCCGTGGCGGTAACGCCGCCGACTGCTATGCCGAGGTTCTCAAACTGGATCGCGGCAACGCCGAAGCGCTGGCCGGACTCGACAAAATCGCCGATCGTTATCTCGATCTGACTACCTCCGCCATCCAGGGCAACGACCTCGGCCGGGCCAGAAGTTTGTTCGAACGGCTGGAGTCGCTCAACCCGAACTATTCCCGTCTGCCCGGGCTGCGCGAACAACTGGCCCGCGCGCAAGCGCCCGCCGAACCGGTCAGCCCGCCGCCGCCCCGCCGGCCGGAACCCGAACCACCCCGGTCGGAACCCAAACCCACCCAGCCGGAACCGATCTCGCCGCCGCCCATCAACCTGGTTTCGGTGCCTCAGCCCTCCGGACAAGACCTGGCGGCGGAACCCAGAACCCAGGTCATTGCCGGGGACAGCCACACCCGCTTGGCCAAAACCGAAACCGACGGCAACGTCAGCCTGCATGTGACGGTCTCTCCGCAAGGCATGCTCGACGACGCCAGTCGAAAAACACTCAAGCCGCAAACCACGCCGGCCCAACTGTTCGTGCGCGCCGATGTGGATAACGCCGAGGTCTGGATCAACAACCGGAAAGTCGGTACGACGCCGCTGGCGGTGGACCTGCCGCCCGACGTTTATCGGGTGCGGGTCAGACGGGAAGGCCATACCGACTGGAACGGCCGGGTCGAACTTGCCGCCGGCGATGAAAGCACCTTGTCGGCCATCCTGCCCAAAAAGCTGGAGGTGGCTGTCGCCGCCCAGCCGCCGGAACCGGAACCGCCACGCCCCAGCGCTCAGGAAACCCGGACGGCGGCGTTAACCCCGGCATCCTCCGGCTGCCTGAGCGGCAACTGCGAGAGCGGTCAAGGCGCCTACCGATATCCGAATGGCAGCGAGTACACCGGCCAGTTCCGCGGCGCCAAAATGCACGGTCAAGGCACCTACATCTATGCCGATCGTGGCGAGAAATATGTCGGGGAATGGCGCAACGGCTCGATTAACGGCCAAGGCACGTACTTCTATCGCAGCGGCAACCGCTACGAAGGCGAGTGGCGCAACGGTCGCAAAAACGGCCAGGGAGCCTATTACTACGCCGGTGGCGACAAGTATGTCGGCGACTTCGCCAACGACCAACCCAACGGTCAGGGCGCGTACTACTACAGCAACGGCAACCGCTATGAGGGCGAATGGCGCAACGGCCGCAAGAATGGTCAGGGCGTGCTCTACGAGGGTGACCGCAAAATCGTTGGCGAATGGCAAAACGACCAGATGATCCGGGTCAGAGTGGAGCAGTGAAGGCAGCTCAACGAAAAGCGGCGAGCCCGATTTACTGGGCTCGCCGCTTCACAAGACGGCTTTGGCGCGTTGGTTAGCGCTGCCTTATTGGGTAAGCCGGGCGGCGCGGCAGCTTCATCCAGTTGTACAGCACAAAATCAGCGTTGTTCTCTTCGAGGCAGCGGACGGTATGCAGTTGAGTGCCTCTAACGGGCACATCCCCGCCGTAACCGCCGCAGTAGCTGCCTCCACTCGAGCTCACGCACGACGCTTCCCCGCGATACGGACAACTATGCTTATCCACAGGGATCAGACCTTCGCTTCCGCTGCGCTTGGCCTTCACCTGTCGGGTGATGTCGCTTTTCATTAGACTTGGATTCCTCAAATTTGGTGGTTGGGTAGCACCGCGCCTCTCCCCGCGCGGCCATGATCGCGGACTGTTCTTGATTTTTTGGTGTAATTTTATACGCTTAATCCTTAAATTCAACAGGGCTAATATTACGGTCTGGACTTGGGGAGTAAATAAGGGATTTCGCGGGCGACATCATGGTTTGCCCTAATACCGCAACCTCGGGAAACCGTCCGGCGCACGCTTGCTCTCCCCAACGGAATATAAGGAATTCAAGCATGCAAACCACCGATCGCATCAGCCTGGCGGGACTGTTAACCGTTTCGGGCGCGCTGATCTGCGCCGCCAGCCTGATCGGGTTCGGCGGACAAATCTGGTGGGTTTTCGAACTGGCTTCCCATTTCCGGCTCCAGTACGCGCTCGCGTTGGGGCTGTGCCTGCCGCCGTTGCTATACTGGCGTCGCTACCGGTGGGTGGCGGTCTTCAGCGTTTTTGCCTTGCTGAATGCGATGCTTCTTGCGCCACGTCTGCTACCCCGAGCCGAAGCCGCCGTTCATCCCGGCATCAATCAACCCACTTTCCGGGTGCTGCTGGCCAACGTCAATTCCGCCAACCGCGATTACTCGAAAATTCACCGCTCCATCCTCACGCATGAACCGGATTTCATCGTACTCCTGGAAGTCACGCCCTGGCTGCTCGAACGGCTGGCCGAATTCGACGGCCGCTACCCGCATCGGGCCATTGCGCCACGGGAAGACAATTTCGGAATCGCCCTGCTCGGCCGGCAACCGTTCCCGCGGGCCGAAGTCGTGCAATTCGGCGCGGCGGGCCTGCCCTCGATCACCGCCGAGGTTGCGGTTGGCGAGCGCCGTTTTATCCTGGTGGGCACCCACCCGTTGCCCCCCGTCAGCGCCGGCGACGCCCAGGACCGCAACGAGCAACTGGCGGCCCTGGCGCTGTTCGCCCGACAGGCCCGGTACCCGCTGCTGCTGCTGGGAGATTTGAACGTTTCCCCGTGGTCGCCCTATTTCGCGCGACTGCTCACCGCCTCCGGCCTGCGCGACAGCGCGGACGGTCGTGGTATCCTGCCGTC
Organism: uncultured Gammaproteobacteria bacterium; assembly: GCA_963695105.1. GTDB lineage: Bacteria > Pseudomonadota > Gammaproteobacteria > Competibacterales > Competibacteraceae > Competibacter. The sequence continues at coordinate 16,725 of CAVOGC010000027.1, forward strand.
CTGGCCGGTCGGTTTGGCGCCGCTCTGGATTCCGATCGACCACGCGCTGTACTCAGACGGCATCGAAATCCTGCACCGGGAAACCGGTTCGGCCCTCGGCTCCGACCATTACCCGGTCGTCGTTGATTTTCATCTCGCCCGCTCATAGATTTTTTCGATAACCCCCGCGCCAGCTTTTCCTGACTGGAGGTCGTTTTATGTTATTCACCGGACCATCCCCCTCGGACGCTTCCATCGATTCCAGTTCGGTGGCCGATCCCTCGAAGCGCGCGTTCCTGTCCAAAATGACGGCTCTATTCGCGGTCGCCGCCTGCGGCGGACTGGCCCCGCTCACTGGCGAAGCGGCCCGGCGCCGCTATCCAACCACGGCCCGGCCCTCGACCATGAGCGCCCTGACTTCATCAATTGATAATCATATCAAATACTTGCGATTATCCGGCCGGATCGCGGCCAACGAACGCACCGCCTGGCTGGTCTACGACTTCACCAGCCGACAGTACTTGACCACCATCAACGCCGGTATCCCCTACCAAAGCGCCAGCATGATCAAGCCGTTCATTGCGCTGGCTTTCTTCTACAAAGTGCTGGAGGGCAAGCTACACTACACCCCCTACAACCGCATGCGGATGGAGGCGATGATCCAGCGCAGCGATAACAACGCCACCAACTATGTCATTCGCCTGTTGAATCAGACCAGCCGCCGCAACGGCCCGGCCGAGATCCAGCGCACGCTCAAACGCTACCATCCCGGCATTTTCCGGAATACTCGAATCGTCGAGCGCATTCCCCGGGGCGGTCGCAGCTACCGCAACAAGGCTTCCGCGCTCGATTACCACCGGTTTCTGCACGCGCTTTGGTACAACCAGCTTCCTTTCTCCAACGAGCTGAAGCGACTGATGAACCTGCCCAACCGCGACCGGGTCTACACCGGCGCGGACAGGGTAGCGCGGCAAACCTGGGTATTCGACAAGACCGGCACCACCGCCCGATTGTGCGGCAACATGGGGATCCTGGTCGCGCAGGGACACAACGGTGGCCGCTACCCCTACACCTTCATCGGCATCATCGAAAAGTCCCGACCGACCAGACACTACCGAGCATGGAAGGACGATCGTGGCGATGTCATCCGCGAAGTGTCCGGCATCGCCTACCAGCACCTGAGCCGGATGTATAACCTGGTGTAAATCCAGTGGCTAAGGGCTCATTCGGTAACCGGGCCATCCACTCGATAGACGGCGACCTCTTGCTTTTTGCCCTTGAACCTGACTTGGCCCAGCTCGTAACCAGCACCGATTTGCCATGGCCCACGACTTTAATCAGCCCCTCGTCCGTCACGGCGGCGACAGCCTGAAATGGCAGCGTTACGGCGCGGCCCTGCCGCTGTGGGTGGCGGACATGGACTTCGCCGCCCCGGAACCGGTGCTGGCGGCCCTGCACGAACGGGTCGCGCACGGGGTATTCGGCTACGGTGCGCCGCCGGATGAGTTGACCGAGACCATTTGCGCGCGGATGGCTGGACTTTACGATTGGACGGTGACACCCGAGCAGATTGTGTACCTGCCGGGACTGGTGTGCGGCTTGAACGTGGTGTGCCGGGCGGTCGGCGAGCCGGGCGACGGCGTACTGGTGCAAACACCGGTGTACCCGCCGTTTCTGGCCGCGCCGAGCCACCAGGAACGGCGGTTGATCACCGCCGAACTGACCGCCGAGCAGCGCGATGGCCATCTGTATTACCGCTTCGACGCCGAGGCGTTCGCGGCGGCCATCGATTCGCGCACCCGGCTGTTCATCCTCTGCCACCCGCATAACCCGGTCGGGCGGGCGTTTGGGGTCGAGGAACTGACCCGGCTGGCGGACATTTGCGAAAGTCGGGATCTCGTGGTCTGTTCGGACGAGATTCATTGCGATCTGCTATTGGACGGGCGCCGGCATACGCCGCTGGTCGCCCTGTCGCCGGACATCGCCCGGCGTTGCATCACCCTGATGGCCCCCAGCAAGACCTTCAATATTCCCGGTCTTGGCGCCAGCTTCGCGATCATCCAGCATCCCGATCTCCGCCGGCGCTTCAAGCAGGCGATGCGCGGCATCGTGCCGGACGTGAACATTCTCGCCCTGACCGCCGCGCTGGCCGCCTACCGCCACGGCGGCGAGTGGTTGCGGGATTTGCTGGCGTATCTCGCCGCCAACCGCGATTTCCTGGTGGACCATGTCGCCCGCCATTGGCCCGACCTCCGCGCGACCGTACCCGAGGCCACCTATCTGGCCTGGCTGGACTGCCGGGACGCGGGCATCGCCGGCAACCCGCAGCGCTTCTTCCTGGAGCGGGCCGGCGTGGCGCTGAACGATGGCACGACTTTCGGTCCGGGCGGCGAGGGTTTCGTGCGGCTGAACTTCGGCTGCCCGCGCGCCACCCTGGCGGAAGGCTTGGAGCGGATGGGGGCGGCGCTGGCCGCGCGGTGAAACAAGCCGGCGCCGGGTCGGACGAAATCCCGTGGCCTTCCCTGGCCACCACCGTTTCGCTACAGGTCGTAGCCCCGTTCCTCGTGCAGGGCGATGTCCAAACCGCCGATCTCGTCCTCGCGGCTCACCCGCAGGCCGATCGCTTTATCCACCAGCTTGAGCACCACAAAAGTCACGACCACCGTGTAGACGACCGTCGCGGCCACGCCCACGAACTGCACGCCAAGCTGCTGCCCCATGGAGGTAATTCCAGGGGCGAAGCCCTGGCCCTTGAACACGCCCAGTTCGGCCGAGGCGAACACGCCGGCCGCCAGCGTCCCGAGCATCCCACCCACGCCGTGGACCGGAAACACGTCCAGCGAGTCGTCCACCTTCAGCACCCGTTTGAGGAATTGCGTGGCGTGGAAGCACGCCAACCCCGCCACCGTGCCGATGACGACGGCGCCGGCCGGACCGACGTAGCCCGAGGCCGGCGTGATGGTGCCGAGACCGGCCACCATGCCGGTCACGATACCGAGCACGCTCGGCTTGCGATACTTGATCCACTCCATGGCCATCCACGCCAGCGAGCCGGCGGCGGCGGACAGATGCGTCGCCATCATGGCCATACCGGCGTTGCCGTTGGCCGCCAGCGCGCTGCCGGCGTTGAAGCCGAACCAGCCGACCCACAACATGCCCGCGCCGGTCACCACCATGGTCATGTTGTGCGGCGGCATGGCCGTCCCCGGAAAACCATGGCGCCGGCCCAGCACCAGGGCCGAGACCAGCGCGGCCACCCCGGCGGTGATATGCACCACGGTTCCGCCGGCGAAATCCAGCAGGCCCATTTGCTGGAGCCAGCCCCCGCCCCACACCCAGTGGGCCATCGGCGCGTACACCAGCGTCAGCCACAGGGCGCTGAACAGCAGCATGGCGGAAAACTTCATCCGCTCGGCGAAACCGCCGACGACCAGCGCCGGAGTGATGATGGCAAAGGTCAACTGGAACATGGAAAACACGGTTTCCGGAATGTCGCCAGTCAGGGAATCTTCCTCCACGCCCGCCATGAAGGCTTTGCCGAAGCCGCCGATCCAGTCGCCGCCGGTCCCGAACGCCAGACTGTAGGCATAGGCAAACCACAGCAGCGACACCATGCAGGTGATGGCGAAACATTGCATCAGCACCGACAGCACGTTCCTGGTCCGCACCAGCCCGCCGTAAAACAGCGACAGGCCCGGCAGGGTCATGAACAGCACCAGCGCCGTGGACATGAGAATCCAGGCGCTGTTGCCCGGATTGAGCGCTGCGGCATCCTGCGCCCAAACCGCCGTGGGCGCCCCCAGCAAACCGAAAAGGAAAAGGTCCGATATGCGTTTGTTGTTCTGGTTCATGAGAATCGCTCTTGCCGTGTTGTTATGTGGATTCGCGCCCCATGGTTGACCGGGATTGACCCGTTCGAGGGCAAACCGACACGGCAATGCAAATATCGTGCTTTTCAAATAAAATTTTTAAATATTAAATATTTAAATGTAAATCTTAGCAAGGCGGTCGCGATCTTTTGCGCTTTTATAGTGCGTTCTCGCTCGCAACACACCAATAATGCCCGATCAAAACGGGCATCGCGGACGGAAGCAGGGCCGCCGCGCATCCCCGCCGGTCCTACCGTCGCCCCTCCAACTCCTCCCAGCGCCGGTAGGCGTCCTCAAGCTCGGCTTCCAACGCTCGCAGCGCCTGCAAGCGCTGAGTGACCGCCACCGGCTCCTGTTTGTAGAACGTCGGATCGGCGGTCAGGGCATGCCACTGCTGCTGGCGTTGTTCCAACTCCTCGATGCGAACCGGCAACTGTTCCAGCTCGCGTTGCTCCTTGTAGCTCAGCTTGCCCGATGGAGTCGGTTTGGGCGACCCCGCGACCGGCTTGGGTTCCGGCTTGGGTTTGCCAGCGGCAGGCGGTTCCGGCGCGGGCCGCTGGCGCAGCCAGTCGCTGTAGCCGCCGACGTATTCGCGGATGCGCCCATCGCCTTCGAATACCAGGCAACTGGTCGCCACATTGTCTAGAAAGGTCCGGTCGTGGCTGACCAGTAGCAGGGTGCCGGTGTACTCCAGCAGCAGTTCTTCCAGCAGTTCCAGCGTTTCCAGATCGAGATCGTTGGTCGGCTCGTCCATCACCAGCAGGTTGGCCGGCTGGCTGAACAGCCGGGCCAGCAACAGCCGGTTGCGCTCGCCGCCGGACAGCGACTTGACCGGCGAGCGCGCCCGCTGGGCGGTGAACAGAAAATCACCCAGGTAACCGATGACGTGGCGGCGCTGACCGTTGATCTCGATGTGCTCACGGCCCCCGGCGACATTATCCAGCACAGTCTGTTCCGGATTGAGTTGTTCGCGCAGTTGATCGAAATAGGCCACTTCCAGCTTGGTGCCCAAGCGCACTTCGCCGGTATCCGGTCGCAAGCGCCCCAGCAGCAGGTTCAGCAAGGTGGTTTTGCCGGAACCGTTGAGGCCGATCAGGCCCACCCGGTCGCCGCGCATGATGCGGGTCGAGAAGTCGCGGATCAGCGGCTCGTCCTGCCAGGCATAGCCGACCTGTCGCGCCTCGATCACCAGCCTGCCGGAGGATTCGGCCTGCTCCAGCGCGAAGCTGGCCTTGCCGAGTTGCTCGCGGCGCTGGCGGTGCTCCTCGCGCAAGGCCAGCAAAGCCCGCACCCGGCCCTCGTTGCGGGTGCGGCGGGCCTTGATGCCCTGCCGAATCCAGACTTCTTCCTGCGCCAGATTCTTGTCGAACTTGGCGTTGTGCCGCGCCTCGACTTCCAGCAGCGCCGCTTTCTTTTCCAGGAAGGTCGCGTAATCACCCGGCCAGGAGGTCAACATGCCGCGATCCAGTTCCAGCAGACGAGTGGCCAGCCGTTGCAAAAGGGCACGGTCGTGGGTGACGAACAGCAGGCCGCCGCGAAATTCCAGCAGTTCCTGTTCCAGCCACTGGATGGTTTCCAGATCGAGATGATTGGTCGGCTCGTCCAGCAGCAGCAAATCCGGCTCGCACACCAGCGCCCGGCCCAGCAGCACCCGCCGCCGCCAGCCGCCCGACAATTCCGCCAGCGGGGCGTCGGCTGGCAGTTGCAAACGGCTGATGACGGTTTCGACCCGCTGTTGCCAGCGCCAGCCGTCGCGCGCTTCCAATTCGTGCTGCAAGCGCTCCATGTTCCGCATCTGTTCGGGCGCGGGGTCATGCGTGAGTTGCGCCGCCGCCTCGTGATAGTCGGCCAATAGCGCCCCCAGACCCTCCAGCCCTCCCGCGACGATCTCGAACGCGGTAGCGGTGTTATCCGCTGGCAGTTCCTGAGCCAGCGTGGTCACGCGCAGCCCGGGCTGCCGCCAAGTTTCGCCGCCGTCGGGTTGAATCTCGCCAGCCAGCAGGCGCAGCAAGGTGGTTTTACCGGTGCCGTTGCGGCCGATCAGGCAGACCCGCTCGCCGGGGTCGATTTGGAAGCTGGCGCCATCCAGCAGTTTTTCGGCGCCAAAGGCAATGGAGAGGTTGTCAATGCTTAACAGGGGCATTACGGGAATTTCCGTTATATGCGGGCAGATGAAGCGCGTGCGCCACCATGCTGATAAAAATCGATAATTTTATAATAATCACGAGAATGGATTGAGTAAACGCGCCCCGGAGCGCTCTACATCGCCGATATCGCGAGTCACCAAAGTCAGGTCATGGACTAGCGCGGTAGCTGCCAGCAGACCATCGGCGACGGGAATAGAGTTTGGAATGCCCAGCCGGCCCCAGCAATCGCTTATGACTTCCGTAATCGGCAACAACCGGTCACCTAGTGAATATCGCAGACGATTTAGCCATGCCTCCAAGCGCTCCGCTGCAACCTGATCACGGCGGCGCAGTAATTCCACTCCTCGGCGAATCTCTCCCAACACGATGACGGAGATATGAATTTCGGACTCCGCGACTTCGATATACCAGCGGCGCACACCAAGATTACCCCGTTCGCGTTTGCGTAATTCAGCCAAAATGTTTGTGTCGATCAGAAACCCCATGTCACATCCTGTCTTCCGAAATCACGCTGCCGGAAAAAATCGGCATCATCACCCACATCGGGCATATCGGCCAAAAGCGATTTCAATCCGCACGGTGACAAAGTTTCTTCTTCGGCAATAAGTAAAACTTCAAGTCGGCGATGGCGAAAGGCTTCGGGGATAGGGATAGTATCGGGCGCGTCGTCATAAATCTGGCGAATGGTTTGCATGGATTATCTCACTGTTCGATAGCTCATAGCCGAGGATTAATAGCGTAATTTTAGCCTGGGAGAAGGTTGCGGAAAGTAGGACTGAGGGATACACGGCGTATACGCCGGTCGATTCAGGGGCAAACCATCTCTCGGCGCAACCGATGGTTGGTCAGGGAACCGGCCTGGGTATTGAGGCCGGCGGACCATTTTGGGTTCTTTTCGCGGAATGCGCGACAGGCCACCCGGCCAAGGTGGGCAGGCGCACGGCAATATGGAGGAGAATCAATCAGGACGCCGCGCCCGTCGTCGGCGATGTTTCAGCAGCGCCAGCGAGCGGCCCTGCACTGGATAGGGTTCCTCGGCGGGGTGTTCGTCGCCGCCGACCGGGCGACCGTGCGGCAAGGCGGTATCGACCTGCACCTCGAACGGCGAACCGTCCCGCAGGATCGGCAGCATGAACGGGATTTCTTCGTGATAGGAATTGACCAGCAACAGAAAATCGTCGTCTTCCAGCGCGTGGCCGCGTTCGTCCCAGTCGCCCAGCCCGTCGCCCGGCAGGTATAGCCCCAGACAACGAGCGTAGTCGTGCGTCCATTCGTCGTCGTCGATCTCGCGGCCGTCGGGGTTGAACCAAAGAATGTCGCGGACTCCGTCGCCGTGGATACCGCGAAAAAAATGCCGGCGGCGAAAAGTGGGATGCTGTCGGCGAATTTGGATCAAGTGCTGGGTGAACGCCAGCAGCTCGCGGTTCTCCTTTAACCAGGCCAGATCCCAATCCAGCCAGCTTAGTTCGTTGTCCTGGCAATAGGCGTTGTTGTTGCCGCGCTGGGTGCGGCCGACCTCGTCGCCGGCCAGTAGCATCGGCACGCCCTGCGACAACAGCAGGGTCGCCAGAAAATTACGCCGCTGGTGCAAGCGCAGCGCCAGCACGACCGGATCGTCGGCGTCGCCCTCCACCCCGCAGTTCCAACTGCGATTGTGCGAGTCGCCGTCCTGGTTGTCCTCGCCGTTGGCTTCGTTGTGGCGCTCGTTGTGGCTGACCAGATCGTATAGGGTGAACCCATCGTGGGCGGTGATGAAATTGATGCTGGCGTGCGGCCGGCGGCCGTTGTGCTGGTACAGATCGGCGGAGCCGGTCAGCCGGTAGGCCAGCTCGCCGATCAGTCCACCCTCACCGCGCCAGTAGTCGCGCACCACGTCGCGGTACTTGCCGTTCCACTCGCTCCAGCCGCCTGGAAACTGGCCGACCTGATAGCCGTTCTCACCCACATCCCACGGCTCGGCGATCAATTTGACCTGCGACAGCACCGGGTCCTGCTGGATCACGTCCATGAACGCGCCGCCCTGATTGATCGTGCCGTCCGCTTCCCGCGCCAGCGTGGCGGCCAGATCGAAGCGGAAACCGTCCACATGCATCTCCTGCACCCAGTAGCGCAGGCTGTCCATAACCATCTGCAACACCCGGGGATGGGCGGTGTTCAGGGTGTTGCCGCAGCCAGTGTAATCCATGGTGTAGCGTGGATGCTCGGGCGACAGCCGGTAATAGCTGGCATTATCGATGCCGCGAAAGCTCAGGGTCGGACCGAACTGGTTGCCCTCGGCGGTGTGGTTGTACACCACGTCGAGGATCACTTCGATACCGGCCGAGTGCAGCGACTTGACCATGCTCTTGAATTCGGCGACCGGGTTGTCGGTGGCGGCGTAGCGCGGGTCCGGGGCGAAATAGCCGAGCGGGCTGTAGCCCCAGTAGTTGCGCAGGCCGCGATCCAGCAGATGACGCTCGTCGATGAAGTACTGGACCGGCAGCAACTCCACCGCCGTGACCCCCAGCATCTTGAGGTAATCGATCACCGGCCCGCAGGCCAGACCGGCATAACTGCCGCGCAGGTTGGCCGGCACCTCCGTATGGCGCATGGTGAAACCGCGCACATGCAATTCGTAGATGAGGGTGTCGTGCCAGGGCGTCCGCGGCGGCCGGTCGTCGCCCCAGAAAAAGGCGGTGTCCGCCACCAGACATTTGGGCATGCCCGACGCGCTGTTGCGGGTACTGAAGCTCAGATCCTCGGTGCGACCGCCGATCCGATAGCCGAACTGGGCGTCGCTCCAGTGAATCTGGCCGACGATGGCCTTGGCGTAGGGATCGAGCAGCAGCTTGTGGGCGTTGAAACGGTGCCCTTCCTCCGGTCGGTGCGGCCCCTGCACCCGGTAGCCGTACAGCAGGCCGGGTCTGGCGTCCGGCAGATAGCCGTGCCAGACCCGGCCGGTTTGTTCGCGCAATGGGATTTGCTCGACTTCGTGCTTGCCCCGCGCATCGAACAGACACAACACCACCTGCTCGGCGTGCTCCGAGAACAGCGCGAAGTTGACACCCTCGCCGTCCCAGCTTGCGCCCAATGGGTACGGCCGACCGGGCCAGACAATGGTGTTGGATGGATTGTTCATCGGCTCCAATCCTTAAGGGAACAGGGAGTAGGGGACAGGGGACGGAAAAAACCAGAACCCCGAGACCTGCCCCTTGCCCTCACTCGCTAAACGATTGCATGGTCGCGGTGACCTCGCGCGGCCCCACGACCGTGATGCCACCTTGGGTCACTTCGTACAATTTGCGGTCCTGTTCGAGATCGTAGCCGATGCGCGTACCCGCCTCGATCACGTTGTAACCACCGATAATGGCGCGCCGCAGCCGGGCGCCACGCTTGATGTGGACGTATTCCTGAATCAGGCAATCCTCGATCTCCACATCGTCCTCGATAAGGACTTCGCGGCGGATGATGGTATTGGTGATTTTTGCCTGACGCACCATCGAACCGGCGGCAACCACGCTGTTTTTAATCCTGGCATCGAGCAGACGCGCCACGGGTCCCTGATAGTTACTGGAAAAGATCCGCCACTGGGGGTTGAACATGTCGAAATGCGGCTTATCACCCAGCAGATCCTGGTGGGCGTTGAAATAGGCGTCCCGCGTGCCGACATCGCGCCAGTAGGCCTGCTCCTCATAAGGTTTGGTCCCTGGCACCTTGTTGGTGGCGAAGTCGTAGGCAAACACCCGATGGGTATCCTTCAGATGCGGCAACACATGGTGGCCGAAGTCGTGCTCGCCCCGCTCATTCGCCTCTTTGAGCGCTTTAACCAGCACTTTGGCATTGAACAGATAGTTGCCCATCGAAGCGTAGGAGCGGGTGGGATCGGAGGGCATCGGCGGCGGATTGGCCGGTTTCTCCTGAAAGTCGCTGACCCGGCCCGCGTGATCGGCGTGGATGACGCCGAACGAACTGGCCTCGGCGATCGGCACCGGCAACGCGGCGACGGTTGCGTCGGCCTCCCGCTCCAGGTGGAAATCCACCATCTGCTGGAGATCCATCCGATAAATGTGATCGGCGCCGAACACCACCACCAGATCGGGATTATGCAGTTGAATCAAATTGAGGTTCTGATACACGGCATCGGCGGTGCCCTGGAACCAGTCGCCGCCGCGCATCATCTGCGGCGGCACCACGGTCACGAATTCCTCGTTCCGCATCGGCGACACCACCCATGCCTTGCGGACATGTTCGATCAAGGACTGGGATTTGTACTGCACCAGCATGTAGATCGACTGAATTCCCGAATTGAGCAGGTTGCTCAACACGAAATCCACAATGCGGTAGCGGCTGCCGAACGGCAACGACGGCTTGGAGTTGTAGGCCGTCAGGGGACTCAAGCGGGCACCCTCGCCGCCCGCCATGACAAAAGCCAGGATTTTCGGTTGTTTCATCGCGGCACATCCTTTGTTTCAAGTGATAGCAGTTCGCACAAACCCCCGAGCGGGATGGCAACCCAATCGGGGCGGTTATCTAACTCGTAACGCAGTTCGTAACAGGCTTTCTCCAGCGTGAACAGATCCAGCAAGGCTTTGGCCTGCCCAGGATCGGCCGGATAACTCGGGCAATCCCGCAGGGTTTCGGCGTAACCCTCCAGGAACGCAGCCCGCGCCTGGCGCTCCCAACCGCCGACGTAGGATGCAAGTTCTTCCCAGTCACCGGTACCGTCGGCGGTGGTCTGCCGCAAGGCGGCGTGCGCGGCATAATTGAGCGAGCGCAACATGCCGACCACATCCCGCAACGGCGAGTTTTTATGGCGCCGCTCTTCCAGCGACCGCGACGGCTCGCCCTCGAAATCGATGATGATGACGTCGTCCTTGGCCACCAGCACCTGGCCGAGATGGTAATCGCCGTGGAAGCGGGTCTTCATCGGCAGCGGATGCGCGATCTCCAGTTGATCCAGCCGGGCCATCACGTCCTCACGCGCGGCCAGCAGGCAGCCGGCCAGGGAGCGCGCCGGCTCCGCCAACCGCCATTGCGCCTGCTCCAGCCGCTCCAGCGTGGCGGTCGCCTCCTGCCGAATCTGCTCGATCCAGCCGGTCAGATCGGCCGGCGAGATCGGTTCGGGGTCGAAAGCGGTATCGCCGGTGGTCAGCGCCAGCACCCGGTGCAATTCGCCCGTGCGCCGGCCCAGCGTCGTGGCGAACAACAGATAAAGCGCGTGCACGCCCTCGCCGGCTTCCCGCACCGTTTCCGGTTGCTGCACGCAATCGTCCAGGAACCGTTTCAGGTAATCCTGGGTGTAGGTCCAGGCGTCGCCCTGATTACCGACAAAGCCTTGCAACATCGCCAGCGCGATGACATTGCCGTCCTTGTCTTCATACTCCAGGGCGCCGGCCAACGGCGCGGCGTTACCGAAGTCGGCGACGTCGGTCAGGAATCGACCCATCTCCAACTCCGGATTGACGCCGGGCCGTAAACGTCGATAGCCCTTGAGTAGCATCCGGTCGCCGACATTGAGGGTGGTATTGCTGCTGTCCAGCGCCAGCCGCTTGACCGGCAGCATCTCCGGCAGGTCGCCGGCCAGGCTGTGGAAGATGCGGGTCGAGGAGAATTTCAGCCAGCCTTCACCCAGCGGTATCCGGGTGTTGCGCGCCATCATCTTCAGCATGGACTGCGTGAATTTCTCATTGGCGTAGGCGTCGTACAGCAGGCCCATCCGGGCGCGGACCCGGACTCGCGCCAGGGCATAGGGCCACAGCGAGCGCAGGTTCTCCTCGCCGTCGTCTTCCCAGGCCAGCGCCATCGGCAAACCGTAATCCTGCGGTTCCGGCCGCTCGGCCAGCCAGACCCGGATTCGGGCCAGCACCCATTCGTGCTGATCGACCCAGACGTCGTAGTTATCGAATTCGACCGATTCGATGCGCCCGCTCTTGCCGGCGAACCAGCGCTGGGTGGGCAGGAATTCCGGCAGCACCTGCCGGGTCAGCCGCTCGTGCAGGGTCATGGCCATTTCCCGCCGGCTGGGCTCGACCTGATCGACGAAGAAGCTCTTCCAGCCCTGGAACAGCACCAGAATCCGCAGGTCTCCACCAGGCAGCCGGTCTTCGTGCCAGACCGGCGGCGCGGCATAACTCAACCGGAACCAGTAGACCCCGTAGCGGGGCAGGGTCAGCAGATAGGGCAACTCGCCGATCGGCGGGAACGGGTTCTGACCCAGCATTTCCACCGGCACCATACCCTTGTATTTGCTCAGATCGAGTTCCACCGGCTGGGCGGAACGCGATAGATTGGCCACGCACAGCACCACCTCGTCGGCATGAGCGCGGACGTAGGCCAGAATCTTGCGGTTGCCGGGCCGCAGCATCTCCAGCCGGCCGCGGCCAAAGGCTTGGCAGGTCCGGCGCACGGCGATCATCCGCTTCATCCAGTTCAACAGCGAAGCCGGCGCGCGGTGCTGCGCTTCCACGTTGACCGCCTCGTAACCGTAGATCGGGTCCATGATCGGCGGCAGGTACAAACGCTGCGGGTCGGCCTTGGAGAAACCGGCGTTGCGGTCGGGGCTCCACTGCATCGGGGTGCGCACCCCGTTGCGGTCGCCGAGATAAAAGTTGTCGCCCATGCCGATCTCGTCGCCGTAGTACACGATGGGCGTACCCGGCATCGACAGCAACAGGCTGTTCATCAGCTTGATCTTGCTGTAATCGTTATCCATCAGCGGGGCCAACCGGCGGCGGATGCCGACGTTGACCCGACTGCGCGGATCGGCGGCGTAGATGCGGTACATGTAGTCCCGCTCGCGGTCGGTGACCATTTCCAGCGTCAGTTCGTCGTGGTTGCGCAGGAAGACCGCCCACTGGCAGTTGTCGGGAATGTCCGGGGTCTGTTCCAGAATATCGACGATGGGATGACGGTCCTCCTGAGCGACGGCCATGTACATGCGCGGCATCAGCGGGAAGTGGTAGGCCATGTGGCACTCGTCGCCGTCGCCGAAGTAGTCGCGCACGTCCTCCGGCCACTGATTGGCCTCGGCCAGGAACAGGCGGCTGCGGTAGTGCCGGTCCACCACGGCCCGCATCTGCTTGATCACCGCATGGGTTTCCGGCAGGTTTTCGTTGTAGGTGCCCTCGCGCACGCACAGGTAGGGAATGGCGTCCAGCCGCACCCCATCCACGCCCAAGTCCAGCCAGAACCGCATGATCCTGGTCACGGCTTTCACCACCGCCGGATTGTTATGGTTCAAATCCGGCTGGTGCGAAAAGAAGCGGTGCCAATAGTATTGTTCCGCCACCGGGTCCCAGGCCCAGTTGGAGGTCTCGGTGTCGGTGAAGATGATGCGGGTTTCTGGAAATTTATCGTCATTGTCGTTCCAGACGTAGAAATTCCGTTCCGGCGAACCGCGTGGGGCGCGGCGCGCGGCCTGAAACCAGGGATGCTGGTCGGAGGTATGGTTGATGACCAATTCGGTGATGACCTTCAGACCCCGCGCGTGGGCCTCGCGGATGAAGACCCGGAAATCGGCCAAGGTGCCGTACTGGGGATGAATGCTCTGATAGTCGGAGATGTCGTAACCGTCGTCCCGCATCGGCGAGGGGTAGAACGGCAGCAGCCACAGGGTATCCACACCCAGTTCCTGAAGATAATCCAGGCGCTGGACCAAGCCGCGGAAATCGCCGATCCCGTCGTTGTCGCTGTCACCAAAGGCCTTGACGTGCAACTGATAGATAAGTGCGTCCTTGTACCACAACGGGTCTTCCACACCGCTCCAGCCCTTCGATTTTTGAACCATCTATACCTTCTCCTTAACCACTGAATGTATCGAAATCTTGTTCCGTCTGCAGGCTGCTGCGGATGCGGAACACATGCGCCGGCATCCGGTGCGGATTCAATTCGACGTAGTTGCGCGGCCCATTCCAGATGTAGTGGGCGCCCGTCAGCAGATCGTGCACCTGAAACGGCTGGTCTGGATCCACCCCCAGCGCCGCCAGATCCAGGCCGGTCCAGCCCGCCTGGGTGTAGTTGGGGTCCAGGTTCACCAACACCAGAACGGTGTTGGCGTGCTTGTCGGTGGTTTTGCTGTAGCAAACGATCTGCTCGTTATCGACTTCGTGAAACCGCAGGCTCCAGTCGGATTGCAGCGCCGGATTGCGCTTACGGATGCGGTTCACCAGGGCGATAAAGTCGCGCAGGCTGTTCGGCCCGTCCAATTCCTGGAAGCCGCGATAGCGAATCTGGTATTTCTCCGAATCCAGATACTCCTCGCTACCCGGCTTGACGGCGATGTGCTCCATCATCTCGAAGGCCGTTCCGTAAATGCCGTAGTTGGCGGTCATGGTCGCCGCCAGCACCAGCCGGGACATGAATACCGGCCGGCCGCCGTACTGTAGGGCGGCGGTCAGGATATCCGGGGTGTTGGGCCAGAAATTCGGCCGGAAGTATTCGCGGCCCGGCCCCTGGGTCAGTTCGTTCAGGTACTCGATCAGCTCCCATTTGGTGTTGCGCCAGGCGTAATAGGTGTAGGACTGGGTATAGCCCAGTTTGGCCAGGCGATGCATGACCTTGGGTCGGGTGAAGGCTTCCGCCAGGAAGATGGCGTTCGGGGTGGTCTTCTTGATCTCGGCGATCAGCCACTCCCACATCGCAAAGGGTTTGGTGTGCGGGTTGTCCACCCGAAAGATGCGCACGCCCTGCTCGGCCCAGAACTCGAAGATGCTCTTGATCTCTTCCCACAGCGCCTTCCAGTCGCTGGTTTCGAAGTTGAACGGATAGATATCCTGATACTTCTTGGGTGGGTTCTCGGCGTACTGCACCGTGCCGTCCGGTCGCCAGCGGAACCAGTCCGGATGCTGCTTGACGTAAGGATGGTCCGGCGCGCACTGCAAGGCGATGTCCAGGGCGATCTCGATGCCGTGCTCATGGGCCTTGCGCACCAGATGGTGGAAATCCCCCAGTGTGCCGAGCGCCGGCAAAATAGCCTTGTGGCCGCCCTCCTCGGCGCCGATGGCCCAAGGGCTACCGACGTCGTCCGGTCCGGGTGTGAGCGTGTTGTTCTTGCCCTTGCGATTGATCCGGCCGATGGGGTGGATCGGCGGAAAGTACAGCACGTCGAAGCCCATGGCGGCGATCCGCGGCAACCAGGCCTCGCAGTCCTTGAAGGTACCGTGCTTGCCGGGCGCGGAACCGCAGGAGCGCGGGAACATCTCGTACCAGGTGCTGAAGCGGGCACGTTCGTCTTCGGCCATCAGTCCCAGTTTCTTTTCGTACTGGATCGCCAACTGGCGGTCGGCGTGGCGGTGCATCAGCCTGGCCAGCTCCTCGTCCAAGCCCAACTGGCGGCGATAGTCCAGGTCCTGATCGTCGGCCAGCGCCGCGGCGCGCTTGGCCAGCCACTGAGCGTCGGCGCCGGTCACGCGCCGGCTGGCCTTTTCGGCCAGTTCCGCGCCCACTCGCAGGGAAAGAGCGATATCCTCGGCTTGCTCCCAGCGGGGCAGATCGTGCCGCCAGGACTTGAAAGCATCGACCCAGGCACAGAGGGTATACTCGTAAAGTCCCACTTCCAGCACCTGGAACTCGCCACGCCAGCGGTCGTTGACCAGAGAACGCATCGGGGCTTCTTGCCACTCGGCCTCGCCCCGCCGGCGGTATTGCAACACGCAAGACAGCGAATCGTGGCCATCGGTGAAGACGTCGGCCTCCACCACCACGGTCTCGCCCACCACCCGCTTGATGGGAAACCGGCCCGCATCGACTTCCGGGCTCACCCCTTCGATGATCACCCGCTTGCGGCCATCGGCCTCCAGCGCTTGCGAGCCGGAATCCCGCGTTGATTCGGTTTCGGCCACCGCGATCTTGCTCTCGGCGACGGGTGGGGTCGGTTTGGCGACCGCCTGCTGGACCTTGCCGGCGGCGGCTTGGGTCGGTTCGGCCGGCGCGGCCGGCTGCTTGTCGACGGGGGAAGCCGGTGCAACCGGAGCTTCTCTCTTATTATCCGACACGACCTTCTTTGACATACCGATTATCCTCCTTCGCTGTAGGTTGTACGGGCGCCAACGGTATCCACCAACCCCCCGCGCCTGGCGGCGGCCGGCGTACTGCCGTTTGGAAGCGTAAGGTGATAAAGTTGCCGCCCTGATGCGAGCCGTCCGCGCGGCGGCGGTCCATCATCCCTTATATTTTTCCCTGCTTATTATGACGGTTTTTTGCGGTTGTGCCCAAACCTTGAACGGGTTGGGATGCCGCCCGTGCCGAGGATGTGCCCTGATGAATAGCGTACAGCGGATTATCGAGGATGCTTTCGAGCGCCGCGGCGAGATCGACGCCACCAGCGCGCCGGCCGAGCTGCGCGAGGCGGTGGAGGAGGCGCTGGGCTTGCTGGAACTGGGCCGGGCGCGAGTCGCCGAACCGCGCGACGGCGCCTGGATGGTCAACACCTGGTTGAAGAAGGCGGTGCTGCTCAGCTTCCGCCTGAACGACAGCATGATCATCCGCGACGGCTACACCAATTACTTCGACAAGGTGCCGCCCAAGTACGCCGAATACGGCGAAAACGACTTTCTGGCCGCCGGCGTGCGAGTGGTGCCACCGGCCGCCGCCCGTCGCGGCTCCTACATCGCGCCCGGCGTGGTGCTAATGCCGTCCTACGTCAACATCGGCGCGCATGTGGACTCTGGAACCATGGTGGATACCTGGTCCACGGTGGGTTCCTGCGCCCAGATCGGAAAAAACGTCCACCTGTCCGGCGGGGTCGGCATCGGCGGCGTACTGGAACCGTTGCAGGCCAACCCGACCATTATCGAGGATGATTGTTTCATCGGCGCGCGTTCCGAAGTCGTCGAGGGCGTCATCGTCGAGCGTGGCTCGGTGATCTCGATGGGGGTCTACATCGGCCAAAGCACCAAGATCTACAACCGGCTCACCGGCGAGATCAGCTATGGTCGGATACCGGCCGGCTCGGTGGTGGTGTCCGGCGCCCTGCCCGCGCCCGACGGCAGTCACAGCCTGTACTGCGCGATCATCATCAAGCAGGTGGACGAGAAAACCCGCTCCCGAGTCAGCCTGAACGAATTACTGCGCGACTGACAGACCCTTCCTCGACAGGCTTTCCTCAAATCGGCGGGCTGGGTTGAGGCCGCGAAAACCCCAGCCCGCCGCGCTCCATCCCAGCAGCAATCCAATCCAACCAATCAAAAACCGCCGACCCGTCCGCTTGATCGTGATTTGCTTCGCCCGAGGCGGCTTTAATCGAAAAGCCGCCTGCGGAAGCAGGCCCGCATGGCCCAAAATGAACTTGGGCACATGGATCAAAATGAACTGCAAGCGGCCAAAATGACTTCTCGCAACCCACTTTATTGTTTCATGGATTAAATTCTCAAACTGGCAATCTGGCCATTAATTATAATATCTTTCAAATAGTTAATTGAGTTCTCCTGTTTTTCCATCCTTCAAGTTAATGTAAAAACTAAAATTTAGAAAACGGCATGAAAAATGCGTTCTAAAATAATTGACAATCGATATGCATTGAACATGTAATGGTGGAGACCCTCACTATGCCTACTCCCTACACAGTAAAATCCGGCGACACCCTATCAGCAATCGCCCGCACGCATGGGATGAAATGGCAGGACATTTATAATCATCCTGACAATGCAGCTTTCCGTCAGAAACGACCCAATCCCAATTTGATCTATCCCGGCGACGTGATCATGATCCCGGATGGCGCAACCGGCCCCATTGTTCCAGTATCGGTGAAGATCGAACTCGACAACAACCAGATCGGACAAACCGGCGATATCGTCCCAAGCACTCTGGGAGCAGGCGGCAAAAAACACTATGTTTCTCCCAAGGTTGACAGCGCCATGACCTTCTTTTCCTTCTGGCCCTTCAACCAGCGATCAATGTCGCCTTTCGTCACCCTTAAAGCCAGCGACAGCACCAACTTTGCCGCAAATTTCGAATGGGAAGGCGCCAACCCCATTCCAGGAATGCCTCACAAGGCCAGGATATCGCGGCTGATAGCCGGACATTTCCCTGTCAAAATCAAAAACAAATCCACTGGTAGCACCGTGGACGAACTGAACGTCTGGATCGTCTGGTCGGATATCACGGCCAGCGACGCCACCAACGATACCGGCGACAAAGGAGCCTATTTCCTGGTGAGCATGGGCTACGAGTTCAAGCACACCATCAAACCGAGCACCATCATCACGGCGGCCGACCGCCCCGACCTGTCCGGTTCCAACTCCTCTCCGGCGCCGCCCGCGGCCGGATTGAATCACAAGGGAGACCCGCTGACCGGGGGCGTCAACAAAAAGTGGGACAGCTCTCGAAAAATCCGCAAAAAGACCCTCAATCCAAATGCGGTTGCATTGCCGGGCGATGCCTCTTTCCATGGCAATTACCACAACTTTCCCAGCATGAGCGACGGTGATGGTCGTCCGGGTGGCGCCGGAGCCGTTTCCTTCTCCGACTGGCTGGTCGCCGGCAACGACGACGCCGGCGTTGGCGACGAGGATAACGATCCTTACACCGCGCCACACCCGAGAATCTTATGGGGCATCGACACGCCCACTCGATTCATCGGGCACGCGGCCGGCGCCAATGGCGATACCGTGGAATGGCGCCTGCATTTTCTGGAATTCACGCGACTGGAGATCAATGGCAAATGGTATCTGATTTCCAACTACTTCCCTTGGCGCGTACATTACAAGCTAAAAAAGGAAGGCGGTAAATGGAAGAACAACGGTAGCAACAAAGCCACTGACAATGCCGGTTTCTGAGCAATGACGCCCATTCGATTTTTTCAATACTTCATTTCCACGGCGCACGCTTTTCGCGGATCGACCGCAGCCGTCATTATTATATTGGTTTTATCGATAGGAGCACCTCAAGCCATGACCTCGGAAATTCAAAGCACAGCGCTCTCTTCGTTACGTAATGCATCCAGCAAGGAATTGGAGGGCATCGTTAACAATTACCGGGAACAGCGCCAAGCCGATATTCAGGTACTCATGAGCATTGTCGGCGAACAGGAGACAACGCTCGTAAAAAGTCAGAAGATCGTCACCGGTAGCAAGGAATGGTTTGCCATCACCCTGCTGGGCGACCTACGAGCCGCCACGGCCGCGCCCTTGCTTGCAAGGCTGATGACAGCTAGAGACTCTTCCTTTTCCCTGATCTCCGACGAAGACAACCCGCACTGGTACGCCTTCCCGGCGGCCGTGGCCTTGGCGAAGATCGGGCTGCCCGCTGTCCAATCGTTGCTCGATCAAGTCCGCACAGCCCCTCCGACCAGCACCGCCTTTCATCTTGGCGGGGTAACGCTCGAAGCCATTCTCGGCGAAGAACTGGCGATCTTCGCCGCCCAACAATATGCCCGAGACCACGCGGATTTCGCTCAAGCAGATCGACTGACCGCGCTGACCACCCTGATCCGAACCGGCCACAAGCGCTGGACCGCCCATGGCGCTTCCGACTTTTCGCCCGAGTAAGATAGACTTCGAAGCACCAATTACCGCATCCCGACCGGACTCGACCCCCTCTTCCCATGCCCTCCACCCTGGACCTCGCTCTCGACCTGATCCGCCGGCCCTCGATCACCCCCGAGGACGCCGGCTGTCAGGAGGTCATGATCGCCCGGTTGGCGGCACTCGGCTTCCGGGTGGAGCGGTTGCGCCGCGGCGAGGTGGACAACTTCTGGGCGCGGCATGGCGACGACGAACCGCTGTTCGCCTTCGCCGGCCACACCGACGTCGTGCCGCCCGGCCCACTGGAGCGCTGGCAATCGCCGCCGTTCGCTCCGCAAATCCGCGAGGGCTGGCTGTACGGGCGCGGCGCGGCCGACATGAAAAGCAGTTTGGCGGCGATGGTTACCGCCTGCGAGCGCTTCCTCGCCGCCTGCCCGCGCCCGCGCGGCTCCATCGCCTTCCTCGTCACCAGCGACGAAGAAGGCGCGGCGGTGGATGGCACGGTCAAGGTGGTGGAACGGCTGGAGGCGCGCGGCGAGAAAATCCGTTGGTGTCTGGTGGGCGAGCCGTCCAGTTCGGCCCAACTGGGCGACACGATCAAGAACGGCCGGCGCGGCTCGCTGAACGGCCGGCTGCGACTGCGCGGGAGGCAGGGCCATGTCGCCTACCCCCACCTGGCCCAGAACCCGATCCACGCGATCGGGCCGATTCTCGGCGCGCTGGCGGACGAAGTCTGGGACCGGGGTCACGAATGCTTCCCACCAACCTCGTTGCAGATTTCCAACCTGCATTCCGGCACTGGCGCGGTCAATGTCGTACCCGGCGATCTGGACATGTTGTTCAACTTCCGTTTTTCGCCGGCGGTCACGGTCGGGCAGCTTAAGGAACGCACCCGCCTGATCGTCGAAACCGGCCTGTTGAACGAGGAGGTCAAGACCGGCCAGGTGTTCCAGTACGAACTGGACTGGAACCTGTCGGGGTCGCCGTTCTTTACGCCGCCCGGCGAACTGGTGGCCGCCGCCGCCGCCGCGATCCGCGCCGAAACCGGCCTGGAGCCGGAACTGTCCACCGCCGGCGGCACCTCCGACGGGCGCTTCATCGCACCCACCGGCGCGCAAGTGATCGAACTCGGGCCGTCCAACGCCACCATCCACCAGATCGACGAACGGCTGCCCGTCGCCGATCTGGAACGGCTGAGCCGAATCTACCAGGATATTCTGCGCCGGCTACTGGCCTGAGCGAACCCCACGAGCCGAATCCGTCCCTCGTTGGCGGAATCCTGCCTGAGAGATTTTCATGCCAACGAAAACCAAATACCGTCTACCCAACTCGCTGCGGATGGGCCTGCTGGTCGCCGGGCTGGTCGGCCTGTTGATGGGCGCCCTGGCCTGGTTACAGGTCGAACGGGAACGCACCGCCGACCTGGAAGAAATGGACCGGCGCGCCTACGTGCTTTCCCATCAGATGGTCTATTCGGTCCAGGCCGCGCTGCAACTGCCGGATCGCGAAGCGGCGGCGGCGCTGAGTTCCAGCCTGGAGGGTTACCCGCCGCTGATCGGACTGGCGGTCTACCGGCCGGATGGCCGCCTGCTCGCCGCCGGCAAGGCGGTGCAGGAATTCGCCGCCGACCTCGATAAAGTCGTTGCCCGGGCGCTTAAGGAACAGAAAGACATCATCGAATCCATCCGCGCCGACCAGGGCCGTATCTACATTCTCGCCTCGGCGATCCGCGCGCCGGACGGTCAACCGCAAGGCGTGCTGGCGGTGGCCCAGGATATGTCCCAGGTGGACAAGCTCGTCGTCAGCCGGCGGGTTCGATTCGGGTTCTGGGTGGGCTTCGTCACCCTGCTGCTACTGGCTCTGGTGGTTGCGGGCGCCTGGCTGCTGTACGACCGCCCGCTCAAGCGGATGATGGAATGGATGCGGCAACTGCGCGGCGACGACGCCGAACCGCCGCCGCTCGAACCGCCGGCCGCGCGACTGGCCAGCGAGAACGACCGGCTGACGAACTCGTTGCGGACCGCGCGCTCGGCGCAGCGGGCGTCGGCGCGGGCGGTGGCGCCAACCGGCCAGGTCTGGACCCGCGAGCGGCTGCGCACCCACATGATCGACCGCCTGCGCGACCGCCGCCTGCTGGTGCTGAGCAACCGCGAACCCTACCTGCACGAATTGCAGGACGGTAAAACCCGGCTCCGCACCCCCGTCGGCGGGCTGGTCACCGCCCTCGATCCGGTGCTGCGGACCAGCGGCGGCGTGTGGATCGCTCACGGCGCCGGCAACGCCGACCGCATGACCGCCGACGACCAGGGCCGGCTGGCGGTGCCGCCGGACGATCCCGCCTATACCCTGCGGCGGGTGTGGCTGAGCCGGGAAGAGGAGCACGGTTATTACCACGGCTTCGCCAACGAAGGGCTGTGGCCGCTCTGCCACCTGGCGCACGAACGACCGGTATTCCGGGCCAGCAATTGGGAACACTACCTGCGCGCCAACCAGCGCTTCGCCGCCGCCGCCCTGGAAGAGGCCGGCACCGATCCCGCGGTGGTGCTGGTGCAGGATTACCACTTGGCGCTGGTGCCGCGCCTGTTGAAGGACGCCCGTCCCGGATCTGGCGATCGGCCTGTTCTGGCACATCCCCTGGCCCAACCCGGAAGCATTCCGCATCTGCCCGTGGCGGACCGAGCTGCTGCACGGCCTGCTCGGCGCGGATCTGATCGGTTTCCACCTCCAGCAGCATTGCAACAATTTCCTCGATACCGCCGATCGGATGACCGAAGCCCGGCTGGACTGGGACCAGTTTACCGTGGAGTTGCACGATCACGTTTCGCGGGTCCGACCGTTTCCCATCGGTGTCCAACCCTGGAGCGAGCGTCAGACGCCCAGCGGCATTCATTTGGCCCGTCAGATCGACGAACTGCGCGACCGCTACTCGCTGGATAATGTGCGGGTCGCGGTTGGGATCGACCGGATCGACTATACCAAGGGGCTGCCGGAGCGGTTCCGCGCCGTCGCGCGCTTTCTGGAGCGCTACCCCCGCTACCGGGGCCAGTTCACCCTGGTGCAGTTGAGCACCCCCAGCCGCACCTATCTCCGCCGCTATCGGGACCACCTCAACGAACTGGAATCGCTGGCCGACACGATCAACTGGCGCTTCCAGACCGCTGCCTGGAAACCGATCCGCTTTCTGGTCGGCAACCAGGACACGGCCACCATCCACGCCTTCATGCGGCTGGCCGAGATCAACATCGTCAGCTCGCTACACGACGGCATGAACCTGGTGGCCAAGGAATTCGTGGCGGCCCGCTCCGACCTGGACGGGGTATTGATCCTCTCGGAATTCACCGGCGCGGCCCGCGAGTTGAGCGACGCGCTGATCGTCAACCCCTACGACGTCGAGCAGTTCGCCGAAACGATCCAGCGCGCATTGGAGATACCCTCGGACGAACGGCGGGAACGCATGACGCGAATGCGGCGGCATGTGGAGGAACACAATATCTACCGTTGGGCCGCCGATTTCCTGGAAACCCTGACCGCCGATTCGGTTCCTGCTTCATCCACCCAGGACGCCGCCTGATGCTCCCCGCCGCCAGCCAAGGCATTCTGGACACGCTGACCGCCGCCCACCGTCGAGGCCAGCGTCTGGTTCTGACTTTCGATTACGACGGCACACTGACCCCGCTGGTCGCGCATCCCCGCTTGGCGGTGCTCGACCCCGCGCTGCGCGCCGTCCTGGCCCGGCTGGCGGCGACCTCGCGAGTGACGGTCGGCGTGGTCAGCGGCCGGGGGCTCGACGACCTCATCGGCATGGTCGGTCTGGCCGGACTGAGCTACGGCGGTTCCACCGGGCTGGAACTGGAACTGGCCGGGAAACGCCTGATTCCCGCCGCGCTGCTGGCCAGCCGCGCCCTGCTCGATCCCCTGAGCGCCACCATCGAGACCCGGCTGGCCGCCTATCCCGGCGCCTGGGTGGAAAAGAAACCGTTCGGTTTTACCGTCCACTACCGGCAACTGGCGCCGGACCGAATCGAAGCGCTGTGCGTCGAAATCAACGGCTTGCTGGCGCCGCGCGCCGCCGCCCTGCACGTACTGGACGGACCGCTGGCGATCGAAGTGCTGCCAGCCATCGAGCACGACAAGGGCACGGCGCTGCGGACCATCGTCGCCCAGGGCGGCGCGGAACCGGCGCTGGTGCTGTATGCCGGCGACGCCGTCAACGACGCACCGGCGCTGGCGGCGGCGCACGCCCTGGGCGGCATCGCCCTGGGCATCGGCCCGGAGCCGCCGGCCGAGGCGATCGAGCGTCTGCCCGATCCGGCCGCCCTGTCGGCCTTGCTGGCGGCGCTGGCCGAGACCCTGGCCGAAGCCGTCGCCGCTTCCTGAACCGGTCCGTCCGCCATGGAACCCGCCACCATCCTGCTGCTGGGCATCGTTGCCCTGCTGGCGGGTTTCATCGACGCCATCGCCGGCGGCGGCGGGATGCTGGTCATGCCCGCGCTGCTGAGCATCGGGATGCCGCCGCATCTGGTGGTCGGCACCAACAAGCTGGTCGGCACCTTCGGCACCTTCAGCGCCTCGCTGACCTTCATCCGCAAGGGTCTGTTCCAGCCGGCGCTGTGGTGGGCGATGAGTTTCGGCACCTTGGTCGGGGCGCTGTTCGGCGCAGTGCTGATTGACCTGCTGAGCGCCGGAACGCTCAAGACGCTGCTGCCGTTGGCGATCCTGCTGGCGTCGGGGTATCTGATCTGGCCGCGCCGAACGCCACCGGTCCAAACCACCCCAGCGGCGCCGATAACGCCTGCGAGCCGGCGCGGGGTCAAGCTGCTGGCCGGTGGGCTGATCGGCTTTTACGACGGGTTCATCGGCCCCGGTACCGGCGCGTTCTGGATGGCGGCGGCGATGAAGCTGTTCCAACTGGATCTGGTGGCCGCCGCCGGGGTGGCGCGCTTCATGAACTTCGTCAGCAACCTCACCGCGCTGCTGACCTTCGTCATCCTGGGCAACGTCGATTACACCATCGGCCTGACCATGGGCGTGACCCTGATGCTCGGGGCATTCATCGGCGCCCACAGCGCCATTCGCTACGGCGCGCCGTTCATCCGCCCGGTGTTCCTGCTGGTGGTGGCGCTGATGGCGGGACGGTTGCTGCTGGCGGGTTGAAAGCCGCGATGATTGGGAGACTGGCGGCCCGGCGGGCGCGGCGTGATGAAATTGTGACTTTCCGGGCCGATCATGCCTTGATCCACAATTGCCCGGCGCGAGGGTTTTATCTTGGCCGACACGCACACCCCACGGAAATCGATGGCTCGCACGGTGCTGCTGGTCGAGGACGACCGCGATATCGCCGCGCTGGTCAAGCTGCACCTCCAGGACATCCACTGCCAGGCGGAGATCGCCGGTTGCGGGCAGGATGCGCTGGCCCTGTACGCCCGCGACCGTTACGACCTGGTGATTCTGGATTTGATGCTGCCCGATCTGGACGGTCTGACCGTGTGTCAGCGCCTGCGCAACGGCGGCGACTACGTGCCGATCCTGATGCTGACCGCCAAATCCTCGGAACTCGACCGGGTGCTGGGGCTGGAACTGGGCGCGGACGATTATCTGGTCAAGCCGTTCAGCTTCCCGGAACTGCTGGCGCGGGTGAAAGCCCTGCTGCGCCGGGCCGAGGCCTTGGGCAAGCACGGCGATGCCAAGTCAGCCGACGAGCGCATCACCCGTGGCGAACTGGTGATCGAAACCGACAAGCGCCGAGTCACCCTCGCTGACCGGGAGTTGTCGCTCACCGCCCGGGAGTTCGACCTGCTGCTGTATTTCGCCCATCATCCCGGCCGGGTGTTCAGTCGCGGCCAACTCCTCGATCAGGTCTGGGGCTACGGCCACGACGGCTACGAACACACGGTCAACTCGCACATCAACCGCCTGCGCGCCAAGCTGGAACCGAATCCGGCGGAACCCCGCTACCTCCTGACCGTCTGGGGCGTCGGCTACAAGTTCGCCGAATCATGCTGAACACCCTGTACGGCAAACTGGCGCTGGCGCTGGCGGTGCTGCTGGGCGCCATCGGCCTGAGCCATGGGCTGATCAGCCACGGCCTGACCCAGCGTTACTTGCAGGAAGCGCAACAGCGTTTCAACCGCGATCTGGCCCGCAATCTGGTCGCCGACCAGAGGCTGGTCGCCGAGGGCAAACTCGATCCACGAGCGCTGAAAGCCACCTTCGAGCGCTACATGACCATCAACCCCAGCATCGAAATCTATCTGCTGGACCTGGACGGCGCGATCCTCGCCTACTCCGCCGAGCCGACGGCGGTCAAACGCGACCACGTTGCCCTGGAACCGATCCGCGCGTTTCTGGCCGGGGCCGAACTGCCGATTCTCGGCGACGACCCGCGCAGTCACGACGCCCGCAAAAGCTTCTCGGCCACGCCGGTCCCCTCGGCGGAACGGCCCGAAGGGTATCTGTACGTGGTGCTGCGCGGCCAGATGTACGAGTCGTTTGAACGACTCTATCAGGACAGCCTGCTGCTACAGCTCAGTGCCTGGGTATTGGCCGGCAGCCTGCTGGCCGGGTTGCTGGCCGGACTGCTGTCGTTCCGGCTGTTGACCCGCCGACTGCGGCGACTGGCGGCGCTGGTGGACGAGTTCCAGCGCGACGATTTCGCAGCTTACGCGCCCTATCGCGGCCGGGGTGCTCACGGCGACGAGATCGAGCAACTGGGCGCGCATTTCGACCGGATGGCGCAGCGCCTGCAAGCACTGATCGGGAGCTTGCAAGAGCGCGACACCCTGCGGCGCGAGTTGGTCAACCATGTCTCGCACGATCTGCGCACCCCGCTGGCCGCGCTACATGGCTATCTGGAAACGCTGCAAATGAAAGCCGGCCAACTCGCCGACGCCGACCGGTCGATTTATCTCGATGCCGCCCTGCGCCACTCGCGACGCCTGGGCCGGCTGGTCGGCGATCTGTTCGAACTGGCCAAGCTCGACGCCCATGCCATCCAGCCGCGCCGCGAGTGCTTCGCCGCCGCCGAACTGCTGCAAGACATCGCGCAGAAATACCCGTTGCCCGCCCGCGAGCGCCGCATCCGCCTGATCGTGCGCTTGCCGGCCGCCGCGCTGTTCGTCGATGCCGACATCGGTTTGCTGGAACGGGTGCTGGATAATCTGATCCTCAACGCCCTGCACCACACGCCGCCCGCCGGCATCGTCGCCCTGGAATTGAGAGCGACGGACGGAACCGCCACTTTCGCCGTCACCGACACCGGCCACGGCATCGCGCCACGGGATTTGCCCCATGTGTTCGACCGGTTTTATCGCGGTTCGAAACCGGCGAAGGACGACGGCAACCATCTGGGTCTGGGCTTGGCCATCGCCAAGCGCATCGTCGAGTTGCACGGCAGCGAATTGCACGTCTGCCAGCGTGTTGGAGCGAGGCACGCGGTTCAGCTTCGAACTGCCGGCGCGTATCGCCGCCGCGAGGGATCGCTCGCCCGCCGGCGCCGTGATGGAATTGTGATGAGTCCGTGAATTTTCCGTGAATCGGGGACGGCATAGTGAGTTCCGGGTAACGCAGCACTTCCCGAACTCTCATCCCCATCCGGAGGAATTGACGATGAAACTGGCAGCCGTCTTGACCGCATCCTTGTTATTGGCCGCTCCCCTGACCGCCGCCCAGGCGCAGTCTTCCAATGATTACGCGGGCATCGCTCGCTACGGCAACCCGATGTACGCCGTCACGATCACCAACCTCACCCGAGGTTCGTCCTTCACCCCAATTCTGGTCGCCAGCCACCGGCCGGGAGTCGAGCTGTTCGAGTTGGGGAAAGCGGCGAGTGATGAATTGGCGGCCATGGCCGAGGGCGGCGACACCATGCCTCTGGAGGATATGTTGCGCAACTCCGGCCGGGTGGTGGGCACCGGACATTCGGAGGGACTGCTGGGTCCGGGCGAGTCGGTCACGGTTGAGGTTCCCGCCGGCAACGCCAACCGGATCAGTCTGGCGGCGATGATCCTGCCGACCAACGATGGATTTATCGCACTGAACGGCGTGGAAACCCCGCGTTTCGGTAGCCAGACCTATAGTGTTCCCGGCTACGATGCCGGCTCCGAGCCCAACGATGAGTTGTGTGTTTCAATTCCCGGACCGACCTGCGGTGGCGAGGGCGGCTCGCCCAATGTCGGCGGCGAAGGTTTCGTGCATATTCATGCCGGGATTCACGGCATCGGCGGCTTGAAGGCCGACACTTACGATTGGCGCAACCCCGTTGCGACGATCATGATTCAAAGGGTGCGCTGAATACCCTGGGCGGCAGGCGGCGTTGATGCCTGACTGCGCCCCCTTTCCCACAGAGAGAGGGGGCATTTTTTCGATGAGTTGGCGTCAAAAAGATGTAAAAAGTGCCTCTTGAGCGGTGACCGCAAGCGTGTTTGGTCGGTTCGTGTCAGCGGGAACTGGCGTGTCACCTTCGTGTTTGAGGCTGGCGATGCCCATGTGGTCGATTACGAGGATGATCACTGAGGCCAGGCTATGCGCATGCACAATCCCCCCCATCCCGGCGAAGTTCTCAAGGGACTTTGTCTTGAGCCGCTTGGACTCAGCGTGACCGAGGCAGCCGAGGCGTTGGGCGTGAGTCGAAAAACCCTCTCCAGCATCTTGAATGGCCGCGCCGGCATTAGCCCAGAGATGGCAATCCGGCTATCCATGGCCTTCGGGACGTCGGCGGAGAGTTGGCTAAACCAGCAATCCATGTTCGATCTTTGGCAAGTCGAACAACGGCAGCCAGCGCTACACGTCAAGAGACTTACGCCTAGCGGAGAAAACCTAAACCTAGGCATGGAACCGTCGCGCTCATGATCTTTGAAAATTTTATCCGTTATACTAAGGGAACTATTTCACCCTCTCTGGAGTTGCCGATCTGCTGTCAGTGCTTCTGTCCATGATGATGCTTCGACGCTTCAAGGAGTTGCACACGATGGTTCGGGAATCATGGAACGGGATCAGCCGCCTGATCCAGTGACTTGTGCCGTCTGTTCATGTGCCTTATCCGCTTCCCGATCAACACGCTGCTGTATAACTCAACCATCGGGGAGTTATGCGGAACTGCGTAATTATTAGTAGTCGCGGACGCTTCGCGCTGCGGATGAATGGAGATATCGTAAAAGTTTTGTCCCGAGGTGTGCTGATTGTAGGATCAGCCATCCATTTATGGGTGCAACTAATATCGAGGAGTTTTTACTCCTAGCCTTTTGGCTTGCCCGGTAACGGGCGTTACTCTGTATCACTAGAATAGGCACCTCGGGACACCTAATTTAGAGAGAATCATGGCATTATCAGATAATATTTGGTGGACAAGGAAAGCGCGCATACAAGCAGAAAAACGACTTCTATCAAGTGCGTTTCAGGCACAGATATTATTGCTTTGGTATTCATTCTGCTCAGTCGCAGCTTCCATTTACTACTTGAAGTTTAATGCGCAAAGCGAATATGCTGGAGTTGCTTGGGTGGTGTTTTCTACTTTGGTGCTGTGTATTTCTGGGTTTATAAATGGCCTTGGATACAAGGAAAGGGCTGCGCTCGTTAAAGATAGTTATGAAGCACTCAATGGGCTATATCAAAGAGCAAAAGAAAATTCTTGTAGCACAACCGAATGTTGTAACACAACCGAATTGGCAAATGAATATGAGAGCATACTAAGTGTTTGTGAAAATCATACGGATATTGATTATCAATTGGCATTGTGCAACACATACCTTGGCCATAACAATCCAGATGATAGCAATAATGGATTAGATAGAAAGCCTACTAAATATATCTGGGCTCTTGTTATCTGCTACCATATCAAAAGACTAATATTACTAAGTGGACTTTACATTCTACCAATAATTCTATTTTTACTAATGGAGATCAGCAATGTCAGTCAGGGAAAGATTTGAACACCACTTTTCAGAGAGTAATCTAAAATCACTGTACCAAGATCTTATTGTTCTATCAACTGCTACTGGGATTGATAATTTAAACCAGAAGTCATTTTGGCCAACTATTAATGACCAAGTTAGGATTATTTCCAATAAAGCATTGAGAGGTACATATAAGTTCACTAAATACAAACTCAAGCTTATTAGCAAGGGCAGAGGAAAAGCGCCTAGAGAAATATCAATCCCGACAATTAGAGATCGCATCGCTTTAAGGGC
Source organism: uncultured Gammaproteobacteria bacterium (assembly GCA_963695105.1). Taxonomy (GTDB): domain Bacteria; phylum Pseudomonadota; class Gammaproteobacteria; order Competibacterales; family Competibacteraceae; genus Competibacter. The sequence continues at coordinate 46,343 of CAVOGC010000027.1, forward strand.
TATATGTAACTTCCTAGTTGAGCAATATAAAGATTCCGTTAATTTTGAATTGCCACAATATATGGTTAAAAAGGCAAAAGATGAGATTCAATCCAAAAAGTACGATGGATTTATAAAGCTTGATGTGTCTAATTTCTACCCTACTATAAAGCATAAGGAGTTGTTGGGAAGGCTGCGCAGAAAAATACGAAACCCTGAAATTCTAAATTTCATTGAAAGAGCAATTCAAACACCCACTGTATCTAAATCATCGCCTATAGATAAGACGCCAACTTTAGGCATACCGCAGGGTTTGTCTATTTCGAATGTTCTTGCTGCAATATATTTGCTTAACATTGACAAAAAATTATCAGGCGACACCAATATTGCATATCATCGTTACGTTGATGATGTATTTATACTATGCAAATATCAGAACGTACAAAATATCACCGATGATGCAATAAAGATGTTCCGTAAAATAGGACTAAAAATCCATACCCCAAAGAAAGAGTCCGAAAAATCGATAACTGGGAAAATTGGAGAAAACTTTGACTATCTTGGCTATCAATTCGAGGGGGATTTAATTAGCCCAAGACCTGCCTCAATAGAAAAACTAAAGGAATCATTGGTATCAATATTTACTGGTTACAAACATTCCAAAATAAAAAGTGTCGATTTTCTTCTATGGAGATTAAACTTACGAATTACAGGGTGTGTTTTTCAGAATAAAAGCAAAGGATGGATGTTTTTCTTTTCCGAGATAAATAACGAAACCATTCTTCACAATCTAGATCGGCATATATCAAAGTTGGCGGACAGATTTGATGTTAAAGTTACACCAAAACGGTTTGTCAGAACATATTATGAAATTAAGCATGCAAAATATAAAACAAATTACATACCAAATTTTGACAAGTACTCGCTCGAACAAATGAAGAATGTTCTTGTTACTTATTTCAACAAGGATATCAGCACATTAAATGATGAGGAAGTTGAGTATGAGTTCAGAAAGCGTATTGATAAACAAGTCCGTGATCTGCTGACAGATGTCCAAGATTTCAGCTAACGCCAGCTATAACCGGCGCAAAAAGTGAAGCGCAGCGTAGCTTTTGCGTCCGAGTTTATTGTTGTATTTGTTTTAAAATTGACCGCCAAGTTCATTCTCTCTGTGATATTAGTAGCTGAGCAAAGACTTGCAGAACCTGCAATAGAAAAAAAGGCAGCAAGCGGGGTTGGCTGTGCATTACCGCTTAATCCGTTGTTGAACTTGCAGTTCACCCCAACCCCATGGACAAACAGCATGAAATACCGTGTCATTATCGAACAAGATGAAGATGGAATCTTCATCGCGGAGGTTCCGTCTCTCCCTGGCTGCGTCTCGCAAGGCGACACAAGACTTGAAGCCCTTGCAAATATTCGCGAGGCTATCGAAGTCTATCTGGAAAGTCTTGCCGCACATGGAGAACCGGTTCCTCCAAGCATCTCCGAAGAAATTATCGAGGTTACCGTGTGACGACCCTCCCTCAAATCTCAGGCAGGCAAGTCGTCGCTGCATTACAGAAGATTGGGTATGAGAAAGACAGGCAAAAAGGAAGTCATATCATCCTGCGCCAAATCTCGGAACCGCACAGACGGCAAATTGTTCCAGATCATCGAATCGTAGCAAAAGGCACATTGCGAGCCATCATCAAGCAATGCGGTCTAACCATTGAAGAGTTCAGTGCTCTTCTCTGAACTCGCGAGAACGGCCAACAACTGTATTCAGTAGAAGTCTAGGAACAATAAATCCATCTGAAAAGCCTGCTTTGGAGATGACGAATTACTCCCCACTCTGTAATCGACCTATTCCAACAAATATTCATTAGATACCAACACATGTGTAAGCTCCTCATCACCTTATTCATCGCCCTATTTTCGGTTCAAGCCGCTGCTGAAGACCAGGCAATCGCAAAGCTATTTGCCCAGCAAGGCGTTGACGGAACTATTGTCATTTCTTCGCTGCACAGTGGGCAGACATTCATCCACAACGATCCTCGCGCAAACCGCAGATTCACGGCAGCATCTACGTTCAAAATATTGAACACGCTGATTACGCTTGAAGAAAAGGCAATTTCAGGAAAAGACGACGTATTCAAGTGGGACGGACATATATACTCCATCTCAGACTGGAATCATGACCAGACGCTGGAAAGTGCATTCAAAGTCTCTTGTGTCTGGTGTTTTCAGGAGCTTGCCCGCAAGATCGGCGCGGACAAGTATCGTAGTTACCTGCGGAAATCCGCTTATGGCGAATTACACGAACCTTTCGTGGAAACTACATTCTGGCTCGATGGCTCACTTGAAGTCAGCGCAATGAATCAAGTGGAATTCCTCAAAAAAGTTTACCAACGCTCTCTTCCATTCAGTACATCGTCTTACGAAACGCTACGACAAATCATGGTTGTCGAGCAAACCCCGACTTTCATAATACGAGCTAAAACAGGTGTGGCCGGAAATTCAAAACCGAAAATCGGCTGGTATGTGGGCTATGTGGAAACAGCCAAGGACGTGTGGTTCTTTGCTTTGAACCTGGATATGCGTGACGAAAAGGACGTGCCTTTGCGTCTGAAGCTCACGCGAGAAGCATTGGAAACAAAGCAGGTCTTTGAATGATGCCCACCATCTTTCCAGGATAAAAAGGACAATTATGGTTGATGATCTGGCCGATGGATTCCTCAGAGGCGTTTTAGGGGCTGTACTACGGTTCCTGGTCTGGCTTGTTGCCGAAATATTTCTCTTTTACACCGGAGAACTGGTTCTTTATGTGCTTACGCTTGGGCGAAAAAAACCCAGATGGCACACCTATTCGAATGAAAATATAACCAAGATCTGGTTATTCACGGATTTAAACATTCTTGTTGGAGCTGTCTTCTGGCTCGTGGTCGTTTTAGTCACCGCATCGTGGTTGCGGGGATAAAAGACAACCATCACAGCCACTCCAGGCACGAACGGAACCGACGACTTATCCTGGTTCGACCTCGCATCCGGCGAACCTTGGGAACGAGCATCCTTCCAATCGAAAACAATACCGGCCCGCGCCGGACGCAGATTACGCGGTCCTTACCCTGCCCCACTGCTCCTCCAGTCGCTTAACCGACACCGGCGCGACCGTCTTCAACTCCTGGGCGAACTGCGACACCCGCAGTTCCTCCAGCAACCAGCGGAAGCGGATCAGTTCGGGATCATGCCGTTCCCGCCCGGCGTCCCGCTCCAGTTGCCGCTTGCAGCCCTCCCACAAGCGCATGATGTCGCCACGCCGCTGGCGATCCTTGTCCGGCGCCTGCCGCAGCTTCTGCACGCGCAGCGCGATGGCGCGCAGATAGCGCGGCAAATGCGGCAGCCACTCCGGCGGGGTCCGGCCGAGAAAGCCGGGATAGATCAAATGCGCCAGTTGATCGCGGATGTCGGCCATCGCTTCGGCCCAGGTCGGTTCGTCGCTCAGCGCCCGCCGGACCTCGTGATAGGCGGCCAGAATCGCGGCGGCCATTTCGCCTATCTCCCCTCTCACGGGGGTCAGCCGGGCCTTGCCGCGCTCCAGCAGCGACTCGAATGCCGCCCGGTCGCGTGGCGGCGGCCCATCGGCCAGAAAAGCCCGGTCGAGAATGGCGTTCAATAAATCCTCGCGCAAAGTCTCCTGCGTTCCCAGCCCGACGAAATGCAGGGTCATGCGCTGAAACTGCGGCAGATCGCGCGCCAGGGTTTTGAACACGGGTCCCAGCCGCCAGCCGATCAGCCGCCGCAAACCAGCCCGCGTCGCCATCTCGGCCCGCGCCGGCGAATCCAGCACCCGCAGCGACAACGATCCATCGGCTTCCGCGACCAGCGCCGGATAACCGCGCAATTGAATCCCATTGCGGACGAAGCTCACCTCCTCCGGCAACTCGCCGAAATCCCAGTCGCGCAGCCGCTCCCGCTCGAATTCCGGGGTGGGCAGCGCCGCGAATCCGGCGCGCGCCGCGCCGCGCAATTGCCGCTGAATCGCCTCCCAGTCGCGCCCGACCGCCAGTTCCAAACCCTCGGCGTCCACCACTCGAAACCGCATCCGCAAATGACCGGGAACGGCCTCGGGATTCCATGCCTCCTCGGGCACCCGCACGCCGGTCATGCGTTGCAACTGCTCGGTCATGGCCGCGACCAGCGACCGCGCGCCCGGTTCGATCGCCTCCAGCAGCGCCCCCGCGTAGTTGGGCACCGGCACGAAATTGCGCCGCAGCGCCTTGGGTAGCGACTTTCAGCAGCGCCGCCATCCGCTCGGCCCGCAAACCGGGCACCAGCCAGTCCAGCCGCCTGGGGTCCACCTGATTGACCGCCGCCAGCGGCACGGTCAGCGTCACGCCGTCGTCGTCCGCACCGGGGGAAAAGCGGTAGCTCAGCGGCAGCTTCAACCCGTCGAGATCGAGATGATCGGGAAAGCGCTCGCCATCCGCCACCGGTCCCGCCGCCGCCAGCAAGGCCGCCCGGTCGAGAAACAGCAGTCGGGGCTGATCCCGCTCGGCCCGCTTGCGCCAGGTTTCGAACGACGGGCCGCTATAAATGCCTGCGGGGATGCGCTCGTCGTAAAAGCGGTGGAGCGCCTCCTCGTCGGCCGTCAGATCGCGGCGGGCGCGAACTTCCAATTCCTCCAATTCCGCCAGCAGTTGCCGGTTGTGCTGGAAGAAGGGAGCCTTGCAGTGAAACTCGCCCTCGACCAGGGCATGACGGATGAAAATCTCGCGCGCCAACACCGGATCGAGCGGCCCGTAGTTGACCCGTCGGCCGGCAACCACGGGCAGGCCGTACAGCGTGACCCGCTCGGTGGCGGTCACCTGGGCGGAGCGTTTCTCCCAATGCGGCTCGGCATGGCTGCGCTTGAGCAACGACCCAGCCAAGCGTTCCACCCATTCCGGCTCGATGCGCGCCACGGTGCGGGCGAACAGCCGGCTGGTTTCGACCACCTCCGCCGCCATCACCCAGCGCGGCCGCTTTTTGAACAGCCCGGAACCGGGGAACAGGTAAAAATTGCGACCCCGCGCACCGAGGTAGGCATGGTCCTCCTGCTTCAGACCCAAATGACCGAGCAGGCCGGTCAACAAGGCTCGGTGCAGGCCGTCATAGGGCGCCGGCTCGCTGTTGAGCCGCATCCCCATTTCGGTGACCCGCCCCAGCAGTTCCTGGTGCAGATCGTGCCATTCCCGCATCCGCACGAAGGACAGGAAATCGGCCTGACAGCGGTTGCGTAACTGGTTCCTGGAAAGCTGGCGGGACTGTTCGTGGTAGTACTCCCACAACTTGAGCAGGGACAGAAAATCGGACTGCTCGTCACGAAACCGGCGATGCTTTTCGTCCGCCGCCTGTTGCTTTTCCAGCGGCCGTTCGCGCGGGTCCTGAATCGCCAGCGCCGCGACGATCACCAGCACCTCCCGCAGGCAACTCTCGCCTTGCGCCGCCAGCAGCATCCGCCCCAGGCGCGGATCGACCGGCAGTTTCGCCAGTCGCCGGCCCAGTGTCGGCGATATTCCGCTGCTCGTCCACCGCCCCCAGTTCGAACAGCAGCCGAAAACCGTCGCTGATCTGGCGCGAGTCCGGTGGCTCCACGAACGGAAAGTCTTCCGGCCGCCCCAGATTCAGCGCGCTCATCTGCAAAATGACCGCCGCCAGATGCGTGCGCAGGATTTCCGGATCGGTAAAGGGCGGACGGGTCTGAAAATCCTCTTCCGCGTACAGCCGGACGCAGACGCCCGCCATCACCCGCCCGCAGCGGCCGGCGCGCTGGTTGGCGCTGGCCTGGGAAATCTTCTCCACCGGCAGCCGCTGAATTCGGCTGCGCGGACTGTAGCGACTGATGCGCGCCGTGCCGGGATCGATCACGTAGCGGATGCCCGGCACGGTCAGCGAGGTTTCGGCGACGTTGGTGGCCAGCACGATGCGCGGCCGGCCGTGCGGCTGGAATACCCGGTTCTGTTCGGCGGCGGACAGCCGGGCGTACAGCGGCAGAATCTCGGTATTCGGTGGATGGTGCTTGCGCAGGCTCTCGGCGGTCTCGCGGATTTCCCGCTCGCCGGACAGAAACACCAGGATATCGCCCGGCCCCTGTTGCCAGACCTCGTCCACCGCGTCCAGGATCGCCTGCTGCAAGTCGCGGTCGCGCTCATCCTCGTCCGCCGCCGACAGGGGTCGATAACGCAGCTCCACCGGCCAGGTCCGGCCGGAGACTTCGATGATCGGCGCGTCGCCGAAATGGCGGGAGAAGCGTTCGGGATCGATCGTCGCCGAAGTGATGATGAGTTTGAGATCGGGCCGACGCGGCAGCAGGCGCTTGAGATAACCCAGCAGAAAATCGATATTCAGGCTGCGCTCGTGGGCCTCGTCGATGATGATGACTTCGTACTGATCGAGGCGCCGGTCGCTTTGCGTTTCCGCCAGCAGGATGCCGTCGGTCATCAATTTGATCAGCGCGTCCGGCCCGGTCCGGTCGGAAAAACGCACCTTGTAACCGACCTGGCCGCCGACCGAAGTACCCAGTTCGGCGGCGATCCGCCCCGCCACCGAGCGGGCGGCGATCCGGCGCGGCTGGGTGTGCCCGATCAGCCCCGCCGCGCCCAAACCGAGCGAGAGGCAGATTTTCGGCAACTGAGTGGTCTTGCCCGAACCGGTTTCGCCACAAATCACCACGACCTGATGCGCGCGCACGGCGGCGGCGATCCGCTCGCGCTGGGCGTTGATCGGCAGGCTGTCGTCGAAATTCGGCGCCGGCAGCGCGGCGCGGCGCTCGCGCAGGCGGGCGGCGGCGGCCTCCAGATCGGCGAACCATTGCTCCAGACCGCGTTCCACCGGCTGGCCTTCGCGCGACCGGCGGCGCAAGTCCCGCAGGCGGCGGTCCAACACGGCGCGATCGCGGGTCGGGCACTCGGCCAGGCGGGCGCGCGGCGTGGCAAGATCATTTTCCACGATAATTTCCAAGGTTTTGTTTGGCGAAATCCAAGCCGGCCGGAGGTTGAAAACGGCGGGTGTTGCCGTGCCGGCTTTGTGCGATCGCATATAAAATTTGCTTGCGGAATACATGGCTTTAACGTACTTTTCCGCGCGAGTGAAGGTTGAAAATCTCCCAATACCCGGAGTTGGGCTCCTTGAATCCGAACTCTCCAACCGCTGAGGATTCGGCACCCCAAGCGGCCCGGCAGAGAAGAAATATTTGGCTTTGAGGTTTTGTATTCTAATGAGTACCGGTACTGTAAAATGGTTTGACGAAGCCAAGGGTTTCGGCTTCATCGCCCCCGAGGATGGCGGCAGCGACGTGTTCGTTCACTACTCGGTCATCGAGGGCAAGGGGTTCCGAACTCTGGCGGAAAATCAGAAAGTCGAGTTCGAAGTCAAAGCCGGCCCCAAGGGTCCGCAAGCCACGATGGTTAAAAAATTCGCGGCGGAAAAATAACACTCACCACCAATCCTCTCCAGACGAAGCCCCGCCTCACGCGGGGCTTCGTCGTTTGATGGGCTTCGCTATAATGCCCGCCCGCCCGCACTGGACCGACGACAGATAGCATCGTGATCGCACAACTTCGCAACATCGCCATTATCGCCCACGTGGACCACGGCAAGACCACGCTGGTGGACAAACTGCTGCAACAGTCCGGCACGCTCGACGACCGCGCCGCGCCACCGGAACGGGTGATGGACTCCAACGCGCTCGAACGGGAGCGCGGCATTACCATCCTGGCCAAAAACACCGCCCTGTACTGGCGGGACTACCATATCAACATCGTCGACACGCCCGGCCATGCCGATTTCGGCGGCGAAGTCGAACGGGTGCTGTCAATGGTCGATTCGGTGCTGCTGCTGGTGGACGCGGTGGACGGCCCGATGCCGCAAACCCGCTTCGTCACCCAGAAAGCCTTCGCCATGGGCTTCAAACCCATCGTGGTGATCAATAAAGTCGACCGGCCCGGCGCCCGCCCGCACTGGGTGCTGGACCGTACCTTCGATCTGTTCGACCGCTTGGGCGCGACCGACGAGCAACTGGATTTTCCGGTGATCTACGCCTCGGCGCTGCACGGTTACGCCGGGCTCGACGAGAGCGTGCGCGATGGCGACATGGACCCGCTGTTCGAAACCATTATCGCCCATGTCCCACCGCCGGCGGTGGACCCGGAAGGTCCATTTCAGTTGCAGGTCAGCTCGCTGGACTACAACAGCTACGTCGGCGTGATCGGTATCGGCCGCATCCGTCGCGGCAAGGTCAAGACCAATACGCCGGTGATCATCCTTGACCACCATGGCCACCGCCGCAACGGCCGGGTACTGCAAATCCTCGGTTTTCAGGGCCTGGAACGCATCGAATTCCCCGAGGCGTCGGCCGGCGACATCATTGCCTTCACCGGCATCGACGGGCTGGGCATTTCCGACGTGATCTGCGACCCCAGCGCCGTCGAACCGCTGCCACCGTTGAAAGTGGACGAGCCGACCATGAGCATGACCTTCCAGGTCAACACCTCGCCCTTCGCCGGGCGCGAAGGCAAGTACGTCACCAGCCGCCAGGTGCGCGAGCGGCTCCAGCGGGAACTGATTCACAACGTCGCGCTGCGCATCGAGGACAGCGACGATCCCGACAAATTCAAGGTGTCCGGGCGCGGTGAGCTGCACCTGTCGATCCTGATCGAGAACATGCGCCGCGAAGGCTACGAACTGGCCGTCTCCCGCCCGGAAGTGATCGTGCGCGAAATCGACGGAGAACTCTGCGAGCCCTACGAGCAGTTGACGGTCGACGTCGAGGAGCAACATCAGGGCGCCATCATGGAAAAGCTCGGCGAGCGACGCGGCGAACTGCTCGACATGCAGCCGGACGGCAAGGGCCGGGTGCGGCTGGATTACCTGATTCCGGCCCGCGGCCTGATCGGCTTTCAGACCGAGTTCCTGACCGCCACCTCGGGCACCGGCCTGCTCTACCATGTGTTCGACCGCTACGGCCCGCAGAAAAAGGGCGCCATCGGCGCGCGCGCCAGCGGCGTGCTGATCGCCAACGCCACCGGCAAGGCGCTGGCCTATGCCCTGTTCAATCTCCAGGAGCGCGGGCGGATGATGGTCGGTCCCGGCGACGAGGTTTACGAGGGCATGATCGTCGGCATCCACTCCCGCGACAACGACCTGGTGGTCAATCCGCTCAAGGCCAAGCAGCTCACCAACATCCGCGCCGCCGGCTCGGACGAAAACATTCTGCTCACCCCAGCGGTGCGCATGAGCCTGGAGCAGGCGCTGGAGTTCATCGACGACGATGAATTGGTGGAGGTCACCCCGAAATCCATCCGTGTGCGCAAGAAACTGCTGCTGGAGCACGAACGCAAGCGGGCGTCGCGCAAGGAGGCCGGCTGAGTTTATTTTTCCCGGCCGCCGCCGCTTTCTTCACTTTGAAAAATCTTTTCACCGCCCCTCGGACCTCGCGCCGGTGGGCGGTTTTTTATGGGCCGGGCTACTGGTTCCAGGGCGGCACCACGTTGGTATCGCCGCGATACTTCACCGTCTCGTAGGGTCGGCCCCTGGGCGGCTTGTCGGTAATTTGCTCGCGCCCCTGATCGTCGCGCCAGCGGTAGAGCGGACCGGTGTATTCCGGCAGGCCGGGCAGCCAGCCGCGGACCCAGGACGGCACCTCCCGTGGCGTTACGTACCAGTAGAGCACCATGCCGCCCAGGGCGCCCAGCACGATCAGCAGCCACATCGGCACGACGCCTCGCTGACGCCGCCGCCACCGCGCCGGCGGCAACCCGCCGGCGCCCACATGTTTCCGCCCACGATCACCCCACATAAACCCTCCTCATGGCCAGTCGCCTCGCAAGGCCGCCACCCGTTCGCGCAGCAGCGCCGAGTTCGCCTGTTCGGATGGCACCGGCTCGCCCACCACCAGTTCGATCCGCGACCAGAACCGCCGGGGGAAATGGCTCATCGCCTTGCCGTAACGGCGGCTGAAGAAGCTGCCCCACAAGCCGCGCAGCGCCATCGGCACCACCGGGGCCGGCGTGCGCTGGATGATCTGTTCGATGCCGCTCTTGAACGGGCCAATCTCGCCGTTTTCGGTCAGCCGCCCTTCCGGGAAGATGCCCACCACTTCGCCCTCCTCCAGATAGTGGGCAACCCGGTCGTAGGCTTGCTCCAGAATCTCCGGGGCTTCTCGCGCCGGAGCGATCGGCACGGCGCCGGCGGTGCGAAACACGAAACTGAGCAGCGGTATCTTGAAGATTTGATGGTCCATCACGAAGCGGATCGGTCGCCGGCAGCAGCCGATTACCACCAGTGCGTCCATGTAGCTGACATGGTTGCAGACCACCACCGCCGGTCCCTCGTCGGGGATGTTTTCCAATCCTTGGGGACGCAGCCGATACACGATGTTCACCAGAATCCAGACGATGAAGCGCATCAGGAATTCCGGCACCAGGGTAAAGATGTAAACCGCCACCGCCGCGTTGAAGATCGCCGTCAGCAGGAGAAACTGCGGGATGGTCAGCCCCACCGCGTCGAGAAAGAAAATCGCCAGCGCCGCCGACAGCACCATGAACAGGGCGTTGATGATGTTGTTGCCGGCGATGACGCGGGAGCGGAAGCTCGGTTCGCTGCGCTGCTGCACCAGCGCGTACAGCGGCACGATGTAAAACCCGCCGAACATCCCCATCAGCAGGATGTCGATCAGCGCCCGCCAGTTGGGAGCGCTGCGTAAAAATTCCATGGCCCCCACCAGCGGCGCGCCTTCCGCCACCGGCGACACCGCGAAAAACAGATCGACGCCGAACAGCGTCAAGCCGATCGAACCGAACGGCACCAGACCAAGTTCCACCCGACGCCCCGACAGGCGCTCGCACAGCAGCGAACCGATGCCGATGCCCAGGGCGAAGGTGGTCAGCAGCAGCGTCACCACATGCTCGTCGCCGCCCAGGGTCAGCTTGGAATAATTGGGCAGTTGCGCCAGATAGGTCGCGCCAAGGAACCAGAACCAGGAAATCCCCAGCACCGACAGGAACACGGTGCGATTGCGGCGGGTGATGTTGATGTTGCGCCAGGTTTCGGTGATCGGGTTCCAGTTGATGCGCAGGTCGGGCGCGTCCGGCGTGGCCCGGGGGATGAACAGGCTGGACAAAAAGCCCAGCACGGCCAACAGGACCACCGCGCCGGCCACCAGCCAGGGACCGCTGTCCGGAATGGCGATCAGCACCCCGCCGAGCAGGGTGCCGATCAGGATGGCGAGGAAGGTCCCCATCTCCACCCAGCCGTTGCCGCCGACCAGTTCATCGGGCCGCAGATGCTGGGGCAGAATGCTGTACTTGACCGGACCGAACAGGGTGGACTGCCCACCCATCAGAAACAGCAAGCCAATCAGCAGCGGCATGTTGCCCAGGATGAAGCCGACCGCCGCGCCCAGCATGATGGCGATCTCCAGCAGCTTGATCCAGCGCATCAGATGCGATTTCTCGTACTTGTCCGCCAGTTGGCCGGCGGTGGCCGAGAACAGGAAGAACGGCAGCACGAACAAGCCGGCGCTGAGGTTGATCAGGGTGTTGGCCCGGGCGGGATCGGCTGCCTGGAAAGCGATCAGGATGATCAGCGCGTTCTTGAACACGTTGTCGTTGAACGCGCCCAGAAACTGGGTGATGAAGAACGGCAGGAATCGCCGCTCCTTCAGCAGGGTGAACTCATTCCCGTTGGCCATGCGGCGAGGTTCTCCAAAGTCGAACGGTCGGATCGGATTGCGGTGATGCGGATGGAGGTCGAACCCGGCAAGGTCTCGACCCGCGCGGGTCCCAGCCATTGCGCGGTATGGTCAGGCAGAGACGATCCATTCGGCAAGTCCTCGCACCTGGTTTTTCAGGTGCTACCAGTTCTTGGGTTACGGGCAATACTGGTCCCAACGCCTCACATCAGCGGTAATGACAAGCAGGCCGATGAGACACAAAGAGCGCCGCTTTTTAATATTCGCTGGAGGTGATTTTTAGGCCAATATCAATTATGGCACGATGAGCTATTTCTGTGCTTGTGCTGGCAACATTTCTTCAAAAGTAGGAATACTTTCATCCATTAAATCCCATTTTGGCTTTCTTTTGTTATAGACAATGGCATTTGGTTTAAACCATGAGCTATCGTCCATAGTACCTGCCGAAACACTAATAATATTTGTAGCTACATTGCTTTTGCCAAAAAGGCGACTACCACATTTTGGACAAAAATAACGTGTAATGATCGCACCTGTATCTGCTATTGAATCATAGTGGCTTGTTTCACCTTCGATGTGGACAGTATCTTTGGCAAAAAAAGCATTCGATGAATGTCCTGTCCCCGTCAATCTCCGGCAATGATCACAGTGGCACTGTCCCATCCGAATCGGGGCTGAATAAATCGTATATTTCACGTTTCCACATAAACATTGCCCTGTTGCAAAGTATTGCTCTGACATTGCATTTTTCTCCTGTTTCGAACAAGCACTGAGTCCAATCCGCATTACCAGTACGTGTTTTAGTCACCTTCATCCCGATAGGACGTTGTTGTGCTTGATTTAGCCCGCGAAGAACGGCTCAGCGTCCACCACGCCACAATGCCCAAACCGGCGAACACTGCCGCTATCGCTGCGTTACCTACCACACCACCCCCAATCGTGACATGGGGCAGCGCGGTGGCGGCCAGGTAGATTCGAAAAATCGAGTTGGCGAACAGGAGTCCGCAGACGCCAAGCGAGACCCAGGCGGCGATATGTTGGCGACCGCTTGCGATCAGTCCACCGATAGCGCCTCCCCCATACCACATGAAAGAGACGATGGGTGCGGTCGCAAGCAGCGTGGGGGCGGCAAATAAGAGGGGAGTCAAGAATACTCCTGCCTGTTTCATGCGGGTCGCCCAATAACATAGCAGCAGGTTGATCACGGCACCGGCGAAGAACAGTCCGTACTTGGCCACGATCACCCACAGGGCATGTCGTTGGTCGGAATACACCAATGCCAACATTAATACTGCGGCGACGATCCCGAAAAAGACGAATTTCGGGACATAGGCCCTAAAAAAGAGATCCTCGGCCGTGGGCGGCCATGCGCTGCGATGGTTGCGCAGCGCCGGGACACCGAAGATGATTCCCAAAGCGATCATCCATACCATCAACATGGACCCAAGCGTGAAAATCGAGGGCTGCGCGTAAAGGGCGAATAGGCTCGGGACCACGGCGAAACCATGGCCGATGATAATTCCCGGTGAACAAAAGAGAGTAATAAACGTTGCACGGAGAATGCCACGCAGCGCTCGGCCAGGGATCAGACCACAAGCGTACCAAGCGACGAAAGTCGCCACCAAACTGGTGGCGAGGATGAATTCCAGACTCATCGCATTCTCTCTATACGCTGCATGTGGAAAAAGAGTAAGCGCTTTTTTATCAAGCTGGAAAGTGCTTATTTATCTGCCAGATTAACGATAAAGATCAGCAGCGTACATTAGCGCGTCCGCTGCGTTGCTTTATTCAGCTTGGTCAGTTTTGCTAGACCACTTTCTATTAACTTTATAAAATCAGTCGCATCTGAAAAATAGTTTTTGTACGCAAACCGCACCTCTTCACTGGTATCGGCACGAACAAGAACAACATCCTTGTCAGGTGATGATTTTTCTATTTCAAAGAGCCTTCGAAGTGCCTCTGTTGCATCACGATAAGAGTACATTTCCAGCTCTCCAAGCTTATTGAAAACTAGAATTATATTCCTCTTCTCCTGGGTACTTGCCTTAGCCTTATTCAAGCCTTTCAAGGTAGGAATCAGTCTGATCTCATTATCAATTGCGATGAATTTTTCGGCTACCTCTTGGTCTGATATGTTCGGAGAAGGTCCCATCAGTCGCTCATGAGCCCTTGCCAACACTTCACTAGCTAGGGCCATGGCCTCTTGGTATCTTATGTCACCGCGTTCGAACTTTGGTTGGCTAGTCGTTATATGACCAATAACTTCTACCGTAGTCGCCCAAGCATGCTGAATTCTGGTTCTATACTGGATCTCAACCAAAAGACCCTTTAGATGCTGCCCTACATTAGACCGGACATTATATTCATACACATCATGAATGCCTCTATAGCCTGTTGCCTTTGGTGTCTTTATATAATCGTATTTATCGATATGATTTTTGTGGACATGATTGAATCTCGCGAGTAAGAATTTTTCTCTAAAACTACGTAGATTTTTGATATCTTGAAAGATCAATCGGCACCCAGCAATATCATCCATCCTTGCCAGTTTCATCCCTGGAAATCTGTGCAACTTGTCAAAGATTGTGTTTTTCCGCTTGTGCCGCTGGGCAACCACTATTTTCGTTCCGCGTGTCCTATTACGCAAAGTCGCCTGAAATGTATTCAATACTAATCTATGGGCCGCTCTCCATTCGTCGATAACGGCCATGTCGTCTGCCGAAGCCACATCCGCAGCCACGTTATCACCGGCTCTGTTAACACGGCCTTTGGATCCACCCGGAAAAGAATCACTCATGCTGTGCTATTTTCTGTGTCTACGCACCTGTCCAACAGGTGATTATAGGTTTCCGCATAACATCCCTGCATCCCCGTAAGAAATGCTCTTTAACATCCTACCCCAACTTAAACATCCCACCAGCCACACATACCCTCGGCGGCGATGCAACCCTCTAATAATCTCCATCCGTCATGAAATCGGCTTGGCCGGCTCGGATCGAGCACATCTAACCACCAGAAGCATATACTGCAAGTAGGCATTTTTCCTGGAATCCCCGCCATGCGCCCCATCACCCACGACCTGCTCACCCGCGAAGTCACCGCCTGGCACCAGCAGGGGCTGATCGACCGGCCGCTGCTGGAAACCCTGCTACCACGCTACGAATCCTCTGGCCGCTTCCTGGCCGCGCTGTTGAAATGGCTGGGGCTGTTCGCCATTTTCCAACTGGGGCTGGCCGTGCTCGCCTTCATTGCCATGGCCTCGGAATCGGCCCTGCTGGCGGCAGTACTGCTGGCGGCGGTCGGCGCGGGGCTCTGGTACTTCGGAGTGCAATTCGCCACCGATCCCCGGCAAGCCCACCCCTTCACCGGCTCGGTGCTGATCACCGCCAGCCTGGCGGCGGCATTCGGCGTCTTCGTGCTGCTCCAGATCGCCTTGCTGGGCGACAGTAGCGCCGAACGAAACGTCCCGCTCATCCTGCTGCTCACCGGCGTACTCGCCACTCTGACCGCCTATCGCTATCACCTGCGCTGGCCGCTGTTGCTGGGGTTGCTGCTGTTTTTCCACGGGCTGGGCGCCTGGCACGCCTATGGCGGGCATGGCACTTATTTCGCCCACATCCAGGACGAACGCTTGATGGCGGTCGCCGCCCTGATCACGATCCTACTGGGCCTCTGGCACGAACGGCGCTTGGAACTCGGTCCCCTGCGGCGCTGTATCGGCTTCGGCGGGCTGTATCTGATCTTCGGGCTCCTGTATCTGAACCTGTCCCTGTGGTTCCTCACTCTGCCGCGCGGACCGCTGGCTTGGGTGCTGGTGTTCACCGCCGCCGGCATCGCTCAAATCATCGCCGGCGCCCGCTTGCACGACGCCCGTTTCACCGGCTTCGGCATCGTGTTTCTGGCCATCGACTTGTACACCCGTTACTACGAACGCTTCTGGGACTCGCTCTCGCTCGGCCTGTTTTTCCTGCTCGGCGGCGTACTGGCGATGGCATTCGGCTATGCCTGCGAGCGTTGGAGCCAGATCGCCCCACTGGAGCGGCAACCATGAACCCGCAATCCCGTAACCGCCGGGTCCGCCGGGAACTGGACGAACTCCTCCGCGAAGGGCTGCTGGACGAAGCGCGGCACGCCCAACTGAGCGCACGCTACCCGCTCGAAGGCTGGGACTGGCGTTCGCTGGGACGCTGGTTCCTGCTTTTTGGGGCGATCAGCGTCATGGTGGGACTGGGCATTCTCGGCCGGACCCTGTTCGACTTCACTCTGGAAAAGCTGGCGGTCTTGGTGGGCGTGGCGACCGTCGCCAGTTTCGGCGGCGCGCAATGGCTCAAGCGCACCCGCCCCGGTCTGGTTCTGACCGCCTCCAGCCTGGAGCTGCTGGGCGGTTTGCTGCTGATCGGTCTGACGTTCAACCTGGGCGCGATCTTTTCCACCGGCTCCGGCAACTGGCCCGCCTTGCTGCTGATCGACCTGCTGGCGTTGCTCACCCTCAGTTACGCGCTCACCAACCCATTGCTGCTGGTCCTCAGCGCCGTGGTGTTCTTCAGTTGGTTCGGCGGCTTTACCGGCTACGCCTCCGGCTGGGGCGGCTACTGGTTCGGAATGAGCTACCCGCTGCGCTTCCTGGCGGCGGCGCTGGCGATCATCGCCGTCGCCGTCATTCACCAGCAGAGCGAACGAGGACCGCTGGCGCCCTATCGGGGATTTTTCAAAGTCTGGTTATCAGGAGGGCTGTTCTTCGCCGAAATGGCGTTGTGGCTGCTATCGCTGTTCGGCAATTTCGACCTGGAAAGCCACCGCTGGCATTTGGGCGGCGCCGCCGAACTGGCGCTGTTCAACCTGCTGTGGGCGGGCCTGAACGCAACGCTGATCTGGCTGGGCGCGCGGCTGGCGATGCGGATGCTGACCGGCTACGGCGCAACCTTCCTGATCATTCAAATCTACACGCTGTTCTTCGCCTATCTGGCCGAAGACCTGGGATGGCTGCTCAGCCTGCTGATCACCGGCGGCGGCGCGCTGGCGTTGACGTTCTGGCTGGAACAGCGGCGGCGCGGGGCCTCGTAAGCCCTGGCTCGCCTCCATGCGCCCCGGAGACCGCACCCATCACGACAGAGGATCGCACCCTGAAAACGGACAGCGTGTTTTACCGGCTGTTTCAGCGCCTGCCGGAACTGGTGTTCGAACTGGCCGGCTGGCCGACGCCCGATCTGACTGGTTATCAATTCCGGGCCGAAGAGATCAAGCAGACGGCATTTCGACTGGATGGCGTCCTGACACCGCCGGCCGACGCAAGCGAACGACCTCTGGTGTTTGTCGAAGTACAATACCAGCCTGACGACCTGTTCTACCGCCGATTTTTCGCGGAGATTTTCCTGTACTTGTATCGCCAGCCGCCGAAACATCCCTGGCGGGCGGTGGTGATCTACCCGGAACGCCGACTGGAGCGGGAAGCGGGACCGCGCACTACGCGGTGCTGATCGACAGCGCCCAGGTCCGGCGGGTGTATCTGGAGGATTTCCAGCAGCCGGCGGCCTCAAGCCTGGGCTTGCGTCTGCTGCAACTGCTGCTCGACGAACCGGCGCGGGCGATTGCAAAAGCCCAAGCCTTGGTGCAACCGCTCACGCCCGAACAGCGCCAAACGGCGGCGTGGCGGGAAGTCGTGGATTTGGTGGAAACGCTGCTCGTCTATCGATTGCCGGCGCTGAGCCGGGAGGAGATTCGCAACATGTTGAACTTGGTCGATGTGGACTTGAAACAAACCCGGTTTTATCAGGAAGTTTTTGCCGAAGGTCAGCAGGAAGGACGGCAGGAAGGACGGCAGGAAGGAGTGGTGGGGTTGGTGTTGCGGCAATTGCGGCGGCGGTTTGGCGCTCTCGACCCGACCCAGATCGCCCGAATCGAGCGGTTGCCGCTGGCCAGCGCCGAGGCGCTGGCCGAGGCCCTGCTGGATTTCCAGACACCCGCCGACTTGGCGGTCTGGCTGGCTGCGCAAGAAAACGGCAACGCCTGAACTCGTGACTGGGATAATGAGCAATCGGGGTACAAATCCACCTCCAGCGCCAGTCCGGCGGACAGAGCCGGATCGAGGTCAGGAATTTCCAGCGGGAGATCGGCAAAACCAACGGGCGCATCAATACGATCATTCCGCGAAAAATGCCTGCACCCGCTCCAGCTTCCGCGTTCTCGGCATCGGCGGCAGGCTGTCCAGAAACACCCGCCCGTAGGACTTGGTCAACAGACGCGGATCGCAGAGCACCAGCACGCCCCGGTCGCTTACGTCGCGAATCAGCCGGCCTACCCCCTGCTTCAGGGTAATCACCGCATGGGGAAGCTGATAATTTAGAAACGGATCCTCGCCATGCTGGCGCAGGGATTCGATGCGCGCTTGCACCACCGGATCGCCGGGCGCGGCGAACGGCAAGCGGTCGATAATCACGCAGGACAGCGCCTCGCCGCGCACGTCCACCCCTTCCCAAAAACTGGCGGTACCCAGCAGCACCGCGTTGCCCGAGGCCCGAAACTGGCGCAACAGCACCCCTTTCGGCGCCTCGCCCTGCACCAGCAGCGGATAGTCCAACCGGCCCGCCAACCATCCCGCCGCCTCGCGCAAGGCCCGAAAACTGGTGAACAGCAGAAACGCCCGCCCCCGGCTGGCCGCCAGCACCGGCAACGCCGTGTCCAGCAGCGCCGCCGTATAGTGCGTCGATGCGGGATCGGGCAAGCCCGGCGGATGATAAAGCAGGGTGTTGCGGGCGAAATCGAACGGACTGTCCAGGCGCAAGGCCGCGTAATCCCGCAACCCCAGCCGCGCCGCGAAGTGCTCGAACGCCTGCCCCACCGCCAGCGTCGCCGAGGTAAAGATCCAGGCCCCCGGCTGCGCCGCCAGTCGCTCCTGAAACTTCGGCGCGATATCGAGCGGGGTCAAACTCAGCGTGAAGCCGCGACCCCGGGTCTCGAACCAGCGCACGTTATCGGGGCTGCTCTCATCCCCGGTCAACGCCGCCAGCCGCAACGCCAGATCCTCGCCGCGCCGCTGGCAATTCTCCAGGCCCTTGCCACGCGGCGCGCCTTCCTTCAGCGCCTCGCGCAAGCGATCCAGCGTCTCGTGCAATTGCCCGATCGCCTCCACCACCGCCGGTAGTCCGGCAACCTCCCGCCACAGCGCACGGCGCTCCGCCGTTCCCAGCGCCTGCCGCAACGCCAGGATCGCCGGCTCCAGCGCCTCGGCCCGCCGGCGCAGATCGGCGAAGTCCGCCGCGTCCCGTGCCTGCTCCACCACGGTATCCCGCCCCAGTTCGCTCAACTGCCGGCCGCTCAAGGACCGGCCAAGGAAGTGAGTGGCGATTCCGGGCAACTGATGCGCCTCGTCGAGGATGAACGCTTCCGCCCCCGGCAACAGTTCGGCGAATCCGGTTTCCTTGATCGCCATGTCGGCGCAGAACAGGTGATGGTTGATCACCAGCACGTCCGCCGCCAGCGCCTCGCGCCGTGCCTTGGCCAGAAAGCAGTCGGCCAGTTGCGGGCAGTCCTGTCCCAGGCAGTTGTCCACGGTGGAGGTCACGCGCGGCCAGATCGGAGAGGTTTCCGGTACGTCGGGGATTTCGGCGATGTCGCCGCGACGGGTGCGGCCCGCCCAGGCGCGGATGCGGTGCAGTTCGGCCGCCTGCTCGCGCGTGCTCAGGCGCCCGGACTGCTCGGTCGCTTGCAGGCGATACAGACAAAGATAGTTGCCACGCCCCTTCAGCAGCGCCGCCCGCACCGGCGCGTTCAACGCCTGTCGCACCACCGGCAGGTCCTGGTGGAAAAGCTGGTCTTGCAGGTGACGGGTGCCGGTGGAAATGATGACCCGCGCCCCGAACAGCAGCGCGGGAATCAAATAGGCGTAGGTTTTGCCGGTGCCGGTGCCGGCCTCGACCACCAGCGTGCCACCCTCCTCCAGCGCGGCGGCGACCGCTTCAGCCATCTGCTGCTGCGGCAGGCGCGGCGCGAACCCCGGCACCTGCCGGGCCAGCAGGCCGCTCGGACCCAGCAGTTCGGCCGCATCCACGGCAACCACTCCGTTTGGGCGCGGCTTCAGCGCAACTGTGCGGCTCGCGCTTCGGCTTCCTCGGCGCCGGCGGTATTCCCGGTCGCCTTGCGGGCGACGGCGATCAGCTTCCAGTTGCGACCTTGCAGCGCCCGGTTACTGCTGGCCAGGTTGTTGGACTTGCTTGCCAGGGACTCGGCCTGCTGGTATTGACCCTGATGCAGGCGAATTTGGGCCAGATCGTGCCAGATCCCGGCGTTGCGCGGCTCGATGCGCAACGCCCGTTCCAGCGCGGCGCCCGCCTTATCCAACTGGTTGCTTCGAACATACTTGTCGGCGCTGTCCAGCAGCGCGACCACTGCCTGATTGCCCTCGCGGGTAATTTCGGCTGGAGGCAGATCGGCCGGCGGCGCCGGGCGGGCGGGCGCGGGCAGAGCCTGGACGGGAGCGGCCGGCGGCGTCACCATGGCGACCGTCGATTCCGCGGCGGCCGGCGGGCCAGGAGCCGGCGCGGGCCGCGCCGGGGCCGCCGGCCGCGTCTGCGGTACGACCGGCTGCGGCTCGGGCAACAAACCCGATGACGGCGACGTCTCGTAAAGGTCGTCCGTATCCCGGTCGTCCGTATCCCGCTGGTAGGACGGATAGACCGGTTCCGGCTGTGGGGTCGCTCTGGTGTAATCGTCGGCTTGCGGCGTGGGGTAGGTTTGGTACGCCGGGGGGGACGCGGCCGCGCCCGGCGGATAGACCGGCGGTTGTTGATAAGAGCCGCCGCCGCTTGGCGGATAGGCTGGCCGGGGGTACCCGCCACTACCGGGTTCCGGTGCGTAAGGCCGGGCCGGCACACTACCGTAGTAGACGTTCGGATTGGTCGGCGCCACTCCCGGCGTGGCGGCATAAGGATCCGGCGCCGTCGGATAGCTGGAGGAGTACTCTCGCGGCAGAAGAGGATCCTGTTCGAGCGCCCGCCCCCCGGCCGCCGGCGGCGCCGGCCGTGGCTGGGCATAGGTCTGCGGCGGGCGCGTGCTGCGATCCACCACCGGCGCTCTGTACGGTTGTTGCGAATACGGCGGCGGCGCACAGCCAACAGCCCCCAGCGCCAGCATTCCCAAAGAAGAAGACTGAAACCATTTATTCATCGATTTTCCTCGCGGGTCCGGCGATCCCGATCGGCATCCCCGCACCTCAATCAAATCCATCATTGGCTTAACTGTACCCTTTCATCATTCCTACCGCCATGTGTGACCGACCCGACGATGGTGGGCCAGCGGGCGCGGGCCGGCGGACCCGGCCAGCCACGGTGGCTGTTTTACTCCATCAGCCGCCGGAAGAAATCGCTCATCCGGCCCGAGTCCCCCCCATCCTCGGATGCATCCGGGGCCGCCTCGCGCGGTTTGGAACGCCGGGCGACGGACTGACCGCCGCAGGAGGTCGATCCGCGCGGGCCGGAACCGCTCAGGAACGGCACCGGCTGGCCACTCCGGCAGCCCTGGCTGACCTGCAAACCGCTGCGTGGCTCCACCCGGATTTCCTGGACCCCCGCCGGCAGCGGCGGGTCCAACGGCTCCAGATTCAAACTCGCCATCAAATCCATCCAAACCCGCAACGCGCCGCTGGAGCCGCTCAGGCCGGTGGGTTTGTTATCATCGCGCCCCAGCCAAACCACCGCCAACCGGTTACCGCTAAAACCGGCAAACCAGCTATCGCGGTAATCGTCGGTGGTGCCGGTTTTGCCCGCAATGTTCAAATCCGGCGACAACTTGCTTTTCATGGCGCTGGCGGTGCCCGCCTTTACCACCTGCTGCATGGCGTTAATCACCAGATAGACCGGCCCCGGCTCGACCACCTTCTCCACTTCCAGCGTGTAGTGCCGCAGCGACCTGCCGGTGGCGTTGGTCACTTCGCGGATGGCCCGCAGCGGCATGCGAAACCCATTGCCGGCGATGGATGCATAAACCTGCGCGACTTCAAAAGGCGATGCGTCCAGCGCGCCCAGCAGCAGGGACGGATACGGCTTGAGATCGCGCTCCAGCCCCAATCGCTGGAACATTTTCACCACGTTGATCACACTCATGTCCAGGCCAACCCGCACCACCGGAATGTTATAGGAACGGGCCAGCGCGTCCCGCAACGTCACCCGGCCGTGGTAACGCTTGTCGTAATTGGCTGGAGTCCAGCGCTGGCCGCCCGAGGTGTAGATCAGAGGGCTATCGTTCAACAGCGTCATCAGGGTATAGCGCTCGGGCTGCTCCAGCGCGGTCAGGTACACCACCGGCTTGACCAGCGAGCCTGCTGGCCGCTTGGCGTCGAACGCCCGATTGAAGCCGACCGTCTTCGGTTCGCGGTCTCCCACCATCGCCAGCACCTCGCCGGTCTGAGTGTCGGTCACGACGGCGGCGCCCTGCAGCGGCTTGGCCTTGCGCTGACTTTTTTCCAGTGCCGGCAAGCTGTTGACCAGCGTGCTTTCCGCTACCGCCTGCACCCGGGGGTCGAGGGTGGTAAACACCCGCAACCCTTCCGTCACCAGATCCTCGGCGTTGTAATACTGTCGCAGTTGTCGCCGCACCAGATCCAGAAAAGCCGGATAGGCGGTGATGCCGCTGGCCGCCTTGGCCGTCACCTCCAGCGGTATGTCCTTGGCGATGGCGGCGTCCTCGGCACTGATCAGGTTTTGTTCGATCATCACATCCAGCACCAGGGCGCGGCGCTCCTTGGCGCGATCCGGATGGCGGCGCGGATCGTAGTACGAGGGTCCCTTGATCATGCCCACCAGCAGGGCGATCTGATGCAGGTCCAGATCCTCCAGCGGTTCCCCGAAGAAGAACTGGCTGGCGAGTCCGAAACCGTGAATCGCCCGACTGCCGTCCTGCCCCAGATAGATGGCGTTGCTGTAGGTTTCGAGGATGTCGTTCTTGCCGTAGCGCGCGTCGATCAAAACCGCCATCAGAATTTCGTTGATCTTGCGCGTAAGGGTCCGCTCGTTGCTCAAAAACAGATTCTTGACCAACTGCTGGGTCAGGGTGCTGCCGCCTTGCACCGTGCGCCCGGCGCGCAGGTTGGCCAGCAACGCGCGGAAAATCCCCTTGGGATTGATGCCGGAGTGCTCGAAAAATGAGCGATCCTCGACCGCCAGCAGGGTATCCACCAGGGCGGGAGGCAAATCCTTGCCCTTGAGCAGGATGCGGTCTTCATAGTGCGCGGGATAGATGCCGGCGATCTCCGGCGGGTCCAGCCGCAGCAGGCCCGGTGCTTCCTGACCGTCCAGGCTGGCCAGTTCGACCAGGATGTTGCCCGCGAATACCAGACGGATCCGGCGCGACGGTTCCGTGCCGTCCCAGAATGCGAACTCGCGGGTCATGACCTCGAAGGTTTCCCCCCGCCGGGCGAAGCTGCCCACGCGATCCGGCGACCCACCGCCCCCGGCTGGCGGGCCGCAGGCATCCGGCGGCGGGGGTTGCGACTTGCGCCGGAGCGGACGTTTGCCGCTTGGGGCCGGCGGCGGCGTTTCCGGGCAATTCACATCCTGATAATTCAGCAGCTTGAGTTCCTGGGCGAAGGCATCGGCGCTGAGCGACATGGTTTCGAACAGTTCCAACGGCCGGGCGTAGACCTTGGCGGGCATGGCCCAGCGCTTCTGATCGAATTCGGCGCGGATGACCGCATCCAGATACAGCATGTACAGGCTTAGCCCGAGCACGCCCAGCAACAGGCTGCCCAGGAGCAGCGAAGTCAGCAGCGACGACAAGGATCGCAGCACGTTCGGGCCAGCCCTGCCGGATCGTGCCCCGGCGTTCGTTTTGGGTTTGCGGGAAGGTTTACCTTTAGCCATGCCTGTTCCAGTCCGGGCGCGCCACGCCTTTCAATCGGCTTGGCGCGATGCGGTGTTTCTGTCTTATCCTACGGCCTCGTTTTTCCGCTTCGGAGTCCGGCGTTTGCAACCCGCCAACGAAACTCTTGACCAGACCGCCCTGATTGCGGCGCTCCTGCAACCGGACCGCTACCCGCATCCGGTAGACACCGTCGAGCACTTGCAGACGCATATTTCGCATGTCCTGCTGGCCGGGGACTACGCCTACAAGATCAAAAAACCCTTGAATCTGGGATTCCTGGATTTTACCAGTCTGGCCCGAAGGAAATACTACTGTGAACAGGAATTGCGCCTGAACGGCCGGCTGGCGCCGGATCTCTATCTCGATTGCGTGCCGATCGGCGGTAGCGCCGCCCGACCGGCCCTGGGCGCCGCCGGGGAAGCCATCGAATACGCCGTCCGCATGCGCCGCTTCCCCCAGCAAGCGCTGCTGGATCGGGTGCTGGCCGCCGGCCGGCTGGAAAACCGGCATATCAACGCCCTGGCCCGGCGGCTGGCCGCTTTTCATCAGGCCATCGCCACGGCCGACCCCGCCGCGCCGTTCGGCGCCCCGGAACGGGTTCGCGGACCGATGCTGGACGATTTTACCCACATCCGGCCGCTGCTGGCCGATCCCGCCGACCTCGACCTCCTGACCGCCGTGGAGCGCTGGACCCTGGCGACTACCGAGCGGCTGTGGCCGCGACTGGCGGAACGCAAGGCCGGCGGCTGGATCCGCGAATGCCACGGCGATCTGCATCTTGGCAACCTGCTGCTGGCCGACACCGGGCAGGTCACGATCTTTGACTGCATCGAATTCAACGACGATCTCCGCTGGATCGATGTCATCAACGACCTGGCCTTTCTGCTCATGGATCTGCGTTTCCGCGGCGCTGGCGGTCTGGCCCAGCGGCTGCTCAATACCTATCTGGAATACGGCGGTGACTTCGCGGGAGCGGCGCTGCTGTCCTATTACCAGGTCTACCGGGCCATGGTGCGCGCCAAGATCAACGCCATCCAGGCCAGCCAGGACGATCATATCCCAGAACCGGACCGCGCCGCCGCCCGCGCTCTGTGCCGCGATTATTTGCGGCTGGCGCTGGCGCTGACCCAGGAACCGACGCCGTTTCTGTTGATCACTCATGGCGTCTCCGGTTCCGGCAAGTCGCGTCGGACCGGACAATTGCTGGAAATATTCCCCGGCGCCATCCGCCTCCGCTCCGATGTGGAACGCAAGCGGTTGTTCGGTCTCGGCCCCCTGGACGACAGCGGCTCCACCTTGGGCGAGGGACTCTACACGGCGGACGCCAGCGCTCGCACGTATCGGCGCCTGTACGATCTGACGGACGGTTTGCTCGCCGCCCGCCATCCGGTACTGGTGGACGCCACCTTCGTGAAGCGGGCGCATCGGCAACCCTTCCGCGATCTGGCGGCCCGGCATGGCGTCCCGTTCATCCTGCTCGATTGCGTCGCCGATCCCGAAACCTTGCGGGCGCGGGTCGCGGCCCGGCGGGCGCGCGGCGATGACGCCGCCGAGGCCGATGTCGAAGTGCTGGAACGGCAACTCCGCCACGATGAGCCGCCGGCGACTGACGAGAACCCGCTGAAAACCGATGGCGACACCGACGTGGAGCGGCTGCGCGCGGCGATTGCGGCGGCGATGTAATATCGAATCCGGATCCGCCGGAGCCCGCCCGTGGGCGACAACTGGTCGAATCGCCGGCCAGCGGCTCCCGCGAAAACCCAATAATTGGGAAACGCATGACTCAACGGTCTTAACCATCGATGATGGAGGCATTATGGCGAAGTATGACGTGTACGGGATCGGCAACGCGCTGGTGGACATGGAGTATGAGGTCGCGGTTGCCGACCTGGAAACGCTGGGCATTGACAAGGGCGTGATGACCCTGGTGGATGAGGAATGCCAGTTGCGGATGATGGATCATCTGGCCGCGCACCCACATCAGCGCAGTTCGGGTGGATCGGCGGCCAACTCGATGATCGCGGTCCGCCAATTCGGCGGGTCCAGCTTCTATTCCTGCAAGGTCGCGGGGGACGATCTCGGACACTTCTATATGAAAGACCTGCTCGATGGCGGGGTGGACACCAATCACCATACCGAAAAGGAGCCGGGCCACACCGGCCGTTGCGTGGTGCTGGTCACGCCGGATAGCGATCGCACCCTCTGCACCTTCCTGGGAATCAGCGGCGGGTTATCCACCAAAGAGTTGGTCGAGGACGCCCTGCGCGACTCGGCATACTTCTACATGGAAGGTTATCTGGTCACCTCGGAGACCGCTCGCCAAGCGTGCATCGCGGCCAAGCGCGTCGCCGAGGCGGCCGGGGTCAAGACCGCCATTTCCCTGTCCGACCCCAATATGGTCCGGTTTTTCAAGGCGGGATTGCTGGAGATGATCGGCTCGGGCGTGGATCTGCTATTCGCCAATGAGGACGAGGCCAAGGGCGTGGTGGGCGCCGCGGACCTGGACAGCGCGATCGACTACCTGAAAACTCTCAGCCAGGAGTTTGTGATCACGCGGGGTTCCAAAGGCGCGCTGGTTTGGGATGGCCGGACGCTGATCGACATCGACCCGGTCAAAGTGGAAGCCGTGGACACGGTCGGCGCCGGGGACATGTTTGCCGGGGCTTTCCTCTATGGCCGGGGTCAGGGTTGGGATCATCGGCGCGTCGGCGCTTTGGCTTCAGCGGCATCGGCCAAACTGGTGACCAGCCTGGGGCCGCGCATGCCGGCGACGGAAACCCGGGCGATTCTACACGGCTTCCTGTAGGGTCGTCGCCGCGCCATCGGGCGCTGGGTGAATTCTCGAAATCGCGTCATTCCGGCCATGGCTCCCGCTTGACCCGGTACAGTTCCCGCGTCTTCAGCGCCCGCCCCCGCAACTGCTCGGCCAGCGCGGCGCGGGTCAGACGCTTGACCTCCCGCAGCACGTCAGGGTCGGCCAGCATCCCGTCGCGCAAGGCCAGCAGCCCCCGACCGGAAATCGGCACGCCGGACCCGCCTGAATCGGCGGCCAGCGGACCCCGATCCAGCACGTAGCAGTAACGCTGCTCGGCAACGATCGGCACTCCGCTGGCCGCTTCGCGATCCAGGCTCAGCCCGTAGCCCAGTTCTTCCAGCAGGCGCTTTTCGAACCGCCGCAACGGCGGCTCCGCGTCGGTCGCCACCGCCAGTTCCGTCAACAGCGCCCGGTAGGCGACGAACAGTCCGGGCAGCGGGTCCTGCCGTGGCAGCAACCGCACCAGCAGTTCGTTGACATAGAGTCCGGCCAGCACCTGGGCAGGCGGCAGCGACGCGAGCCGCTCCGTTTCCTCGGCCGCCGTCAAGGCCGCCAGATCGCCGGCTCCGCTCCAGGACAACAGCAGGGGCAGGAACGGCTGCAACACGCTTTTCAGCCGCGAGCGGGCGGACGCCGCGCCGCGCGCCACCAGGCCCAGCCGGCCGTGCTCGCGGCTGAACGCCTCAAGTAATAGGCTGGTATCGCGATAAGGACGGCGGTGCAGGATAAAGGCGGGTTGCAGCAACACACGCATGGTGCAAGGGAAACCGGCGATCGATGCGGAGGGTTAGAACGTTTACGGATCGGCGTAGCCCAAACTCCGCAGGGCTCGTTCGTCGTCGGACCAGCCCTCGCGCACCTTGACCCAGGTTTGCAGGAACACTTTGCGGCCGAACAGGCGTTCCATGTCTTCGCGGGCCTGCCGGCCGACCTCGCGCAGCGTTGCCCCTTTATCCCCTATCACGATCCCCTTCTGGGTCTCACGCTCCACCCAGATCACCGCATGGATACGCGCCAGTCGCCCTTCGTCGACAAAATGTTCGATTTCGACGGTCAGGGCGTAGGGCAATTCCTCGCGCAGCAGCCGGGTCAACTTCTCGCGGACCAGTTCGGCCGCCAGGAAGCGCTCGCTGGCGGTAGTCATCTGCTCCGCCGGGAACAGCAGGTCGCCGGCCGGCAACAAGCGGGCGATCACTTGCTCCAGCGCCGCCACGTTGTCGCCGCTGATCGCCGCCAGCGGCACCACTTCGCTGAAATTCCGCTTGCCGGCCAAATCGTGCAGAAACGGCAGCAAGCGGCTTTTGTCGGTAATCCGATCCACCTTGTTGGCCGCCAGCACCACCGGCCCGGCAAAATCCGCCAGGCGTTGCAGGACATCTTCGTCTTCCTCGGTCCAGCGCAGCGCCTCGACCAGCCATACCACCACATCCACATAGCCCAGCACACTGGCCGCCGCCCGGTTCAGGTGCCGGTTCAACGCCCGTCGGCCCCGGCGGTGCAGACCCGGAGTATCCACATAAACGATCTGGGCGTCCGGCAGGGTCTGGATGCCGAGAATGACGTGCCGGGTGGTCTGCGGTTTGGGAGCGGTGATGCTGAGCTTCTGGCCAATCAACCGGTTCAACAGGGTGGATTTACCCACGTTGGGTCGGCCCAGCAAGGCGGCGTAACCGGCGCGAGTGACGGTCATCGCATCTGCTCCAGCAACCGCTGGGCGGCTTCCTGCTCGGCCTTGCGGCGGCTGCTTCCCACCGCGACCGCGCGCAACTCGGCGACCGCGCACTCCACCGTGAAGCTTTGCGCGTGCGGCTCGCCGCCGATCTCCAGCACGTTGTAGACCGGCAGTGGCTGCTGCCGGGCTTGCAGGTGCTCTTGCAGGCGGGTTTTCGGATCTTTCAAGTCGCTGACGTCGGCCAAGCGCTCCAGGCAACCCTGATAGAGACGCAACACCAATTCGCGGCAGGCGGCCAGACCGCTGTCCAAATAAACCGCGCCGAGAATCGCCTCCAGCGTATCGGACAGAATCGATTCGCGGCGAAAGCCTCCGCTTTTAACTTCGCCCAAACCCAAACGCAACCAGTCTCCCAAGCGCAGGTCGCGCGCCAGTTCCGCCAAGGTCTCACCCTTGACCAGGCTGGACCGCAACCGGCTCAACTCGCCCTCGCTGGCCTTGGGATAATGTTGGAACACGTACTCGGCCACGATCAGGTTCAGCAGCGCATCGCCCAGAAACTCCAGTCGCTCGTTGTTATGCGGCGAGGCGCTGCGGTGGGTCAGCGCTTCTTGCAGCAACTCGGGTTGACGAAAAGTGTAACCCAGGGCGGCGCTCAGGCGGGACAACGGCGGGTTCACGGGTTCGGAGTCAACGGGATGGCTTCGTTGCTCTTCAACACCACGGACAGTCCATAGAATAGATCGCGCTCGTCCTGATAGACCAAGTCGAGCACCCGGCCGCCGCGGTCATTGCGGATCTTCAGATCACGGGCCGAAATGTTGTCGACGTATCCGATGTCGAATCGTTTTTGGATGGCGTTATGAATGTCGCTCGGACTCATCTGCGCCAGTTGCGGTTCCTTGCGGATGCTCTCGATCGTCGACTTGACCGTGAAATACTGAATATACATCGGCACGACCTTCATCGCGATCAACGCGATGAAGGCGATCACGATAACCAGCAACAACATACCGATGACCGTCATGCCACATTGTTTCCCAACCCGTCCGCTTGTCGTTAATTGCCTCGCGCGCATTGTTCTTGCCTCCCAGGTTCGCTTACTCAATGCCACTGCCAATCCGGCCACACTGGCCGTTGAAGGTGACACAGTTCCAATTCATCCAGATAAAGAACGCCTTGCCGATCAGATTTTCTTCCGGCAACGGCCCCCAAACCCGGCTATCGCTGCTGTTGTCCCGGTTGTCACCCATAACGAAATAATGTCCGGCCGGTACCTGGTATTTCCAGCCGACCGTGCCGTCCGGCTCGCGGCGGACCTGAAGCTCGGGCCAGAGTCCGACCAACCCCCAGCGACCATCGGCCAGCACCTGAATGCGATGGGTGATTTTACCCAGTTGCTCGTCGAACTGCTGGTAACCTGGCTCGCTGGGATTATTCGGCAACGGCGCCAGCGGGACCGGCTGACCGTTGACCCGCAATTGCTTGCCTTGGTATTCCAACACATCGCCGGGCAGGCCGACCACCCGCTTGATGTAAGCCACCGTCGGCTCGCGCGGAAAACGGAACACGGCCACATCCCCCCGCTCCGGTTGGCCGCCGCCGATGATTTTGGTGTTGAGCACCGGCAACCGCAAACCATACGCGAACTTGCTGACCAGGATGAAATCGCCCTTGAGCAGGGTGGGCAGCATGGATTCCGAGGGAATGCGGAACGGCTCGACGACAAACGAGCGCAGCATCAGCACCGCCAGGATGACCGGGAAAAACGATTTCGACAAATCCACGTACCACGGCAGCTTCCCCGTCACCGAGCGCGCCTGACCGCCACCGCCCACCGTCAGGGTACGAGTTCGGGTTCGGCGCGGCGCCAGCACCAGCGCATCCAACAACCAGATGCCGCCAGTCAACACGGTCAGCAGCACCAGAACGGCAGCAAAATCAATATTCATGGGCATGAAAATCCATACGACGAGACCACGCGTCTCATGAGTTTTTGTCCACCTGCAGCACGGCCAGGAACGCTTCCTGGGGAATTTCCACCTTGCCGACCTGTTTCATCCGTTTCTTGCCGGCTTTCTGCTTCTCCAGCAGCTTGCGCTTGCGGCTCACGTCGCCGCCGTAGCACTTGGCCAGCACGTTCTTGCGCAGCGCCTTGACGGTGGTACGGGCGATGACCTGGTTGCCGATGGCGGCCTGAATCACGACCTCGAACATCTGACGGGGGATCAGCTCCTTGAGCTTGACCGCCAACTCGCGACCCCGGTACTGGGCCTGCTCGCGGTGGACGATGACCGACAGCGAGTCCACCCGTTCGCCGTTAATCAGCACATCCAGCTTCACCAGCGGCGCCGCCTGGAACCGGTCAAAACTGTATTCAAACGATGCGAAACCGCGACTGACCGATTTTAGGCGATCGAAAAAATCCAGCACCACCTCGCTCAGCGGCAGCTCGAAGCTCAGTTGCACCTGGCCGCCGGCATAATGCAAGTCCCGCTGCACGCCACGTTTCTCGATGCACAGGGTGATGATTGCGCCGAGATAATCCTGTGGGGTCAAAATATGGGCGACGATGATCGGTTCGCGAATTTCGGCGACTTCGTTGACCGGCGGCAGCTTGGCGGGGTTGTCGATTTTCAGGATCTCGCCCCCGGCGGCCAGCACCTCGTAAATGACGGTCGGCGCGGTGGTGATCAGATCGAGATTGTATTCCCGCTCCAACCGCTCCTGGACGATCTCCATGTGCAGCAGGCCCAGGAAACCACAGCGGAAGCCGAAGCCCATCGCCTGCGAGGTTTCCGGCTCGAAATGCAGCGAGGCATCGTTCAAGCGCAGTTTTTGCAGCGCCTCGCGCAGGTTGCCGAAGTCGTCCGAATCGACCGGGAACAGCCCGGCGAACACCCGTGGTTGCACCTTCTGGAACCCCGGCAGCGCCACCGCCGCCGGCCGGTCCGCCCCGGTCAAGGTGTCGCCCACCGGCGCGCCGTCGATATCCTTGATGCCGGCGATGATATAGCCGACCTCGCCAGCGTTCAGGATCGGCCGCTCGCCGCGCTTGGGGGTAAAAATACCGACCGATTCGACCTGGAAGGTCCGGCCGGTGGACATCACCTGGATTTTCTGCTTGGGCGCAATCCGGCCGTCCATGACCCGCACTAGTGAAATGACGCCGACGAAGTTATCGAACCAGGAATCGATGATCAGTGCCTTGAGCGGCCCGTCCGGATCGCCTTTCGGCGGCGGGATATACGCGATGATCGCTTCCAGCAGATCGGTCACCGCCAGCCCGGTCTTGGCGCTGACCCGCAGCGCCTGGCTGGCGTCCAGTCCGATGATGTCGCCGATCTCGCGCGTCACCCGTTCCGGGTCGGCGGCTGGCAGGTCGATCTTGTTGAGCACCGGCAGGACTTCGAGCCCCTGCTCGATGGCGGTGTAGCAGTTGGCGACGCTCTGCGCCTCGACGCCCTGCGCGACGTCCACCACCAGCAGCGCACCCTCGCAGGCGGCCAGCGAGCGGGATACCTCGTAGGAGAAATCCACATGCCCCGGTGTATCGATGATGTTGAGCTGGTAGGTTTGGCCGTCAAGGGCCGCATAGCGCAGCGACACGCTCTGCGCCTTGATGGTGATGCCGCGTTCCCGCTCCAGATCCATCGAGTCGAGCACCTGCTCGGCCATTTCCCGTGCGCTCAGCCCACCGCAAATCTGAATGAAGCGATCGGCCAGCGTGGATTTACCGTGGTCGATGTGCGCGATGATTGAAAAATTACGAATATGATCCATGAAATTCCACTACACCCCGATCACCGATGCGCCATCCCGGCCGGCGAACGTTTGGGGTAGATGCATAAAAGCCCCCGCTGCCGCTCGGGCGCGGAGGCTTGCGAGTATGGTTATCGAACAGGGCGGTGATTATAGCGACATCACGGCCGGGAAAGTACACCCATCGCCACCGGTGCCCCGACTGTCCGGCGCAACACCCGGGGTTGGAAACGGATATCGTCCTGAAAGCGTTTCGACAGAACCCGCACCGCCAGAAACCCCAATCCCAAACCCAGTGCGCCCGACAGCACCACCGGCTCCTCGCCCGCGCCGGCGAACGCCACTTGCCCCAGCAACGCCCCCGCCAGAAGCAGGAGCAGCGGCAGCGAATAGGCCAACAGTGCTCCCCGCAGCAGCACGCCATCGGCCAAGCCAACGCACACTTCGTCGCCCGCCCGCAGCGGCTCTTCCGCAATCGCCCGCACCTGGATCCGGCGGCCACTCCAGAGTTTTCCCAGCACCGCCGTGCCGCAGCCCTCGCTGGCGCCGCATCCGCCACAGGCCGAACGTCGCTGGATTTCGACCCAGGCATGGCCATCGCCAGCCTTCACCACCACCGCGCGTTCCTCGATCATGGTTTGGCGGCTTCGGGAACATGTTCAATCGCGGTGGCGATGTGCCGCACGGTCGCCGCCGGCACTTCTCCGATCACCAAAATCTGATGGCCATCCAGCAGCTTGCCAAAAGCGTTCATCGACCCCAGTTGCGAGCCACCTTGCAGCAGCGCCGGCGCCCCGTCCAACCGCTCCAGAAACACCGAAATGGTCGCCAGTCCATCGGCGAACACCATATGTTCGGTAGCATGACGACTTGGGTCTTTGATAAAGCGGTTATGCAATACCTTGACAAAACCGTCCGGCAACTGGCCCACGCGCCACGCCGACTGCGTCAACGGCTCGACGGCGGGAGGCGGCTGCCCTTCGCTGGACTCCTGGCTGGCCTCGGGCGGCTCCGCGTCCTGGGACAACGATGGCGACTTGAAAGCCTCCTCATCGATCCGCGACTTGATCTGGAAATCGGTGAACATGAGTTGCTCGACCGGGTAGCCCTGGCCGTCCAGCAGGGCCGAGCGCAGCAGCATGCCGTTGCGTCGGTCCAGCCACAACCGGTAACCGAACCGCCAGGCATCCCGCGGCTTGATGGCGATCAGTTGCGCCTCCAGACCCGCAACCCGGTCCCCACCCAGGATTTCAAATTCGTAGTAGCTCTCCAGCCGTCCAAGTTCGCGGGGAACGGCCAGCGGAAAGGAAGAGCCTCCGTAACCACCACCACCGAACGTCGCGTGCTGTTTGGGCAACAGGCAAGTCACGCTGTTGTTGGCCACCAAGATTTCCCGCGGCGGGCCATTCAGGGAAAACAAGCGCTGCCGCTCGCCTTCGGGACCGCCGCCGTGAATGACCCGCATCGCTTCCACATGGGGACCCTGAACGTAGATAAAGGTCCCCTCGTAGTTCAAGGTTTGGGTCGCCTGAATCATTCGCTCCAGCCAATGTCTGGCGTCTTCCGGTACCGGTTGGGTCCAGCCGGCGGACGACAGCGAGCCAGCCGCGAACATCAGGGCGGCGCAGTGCAATAACTTGCGCTTCATTCGAAAGTCTTAGCGGCCGGACTGCTGGTAGCCAACCATGCGCACGTAAGGCAGCATGCCGTGCATGCTGTTCAGGGAGGCATAGCCATTATGGTTGACCAGATAACTGCTCAGCCGGGCTTCCACCGGTTCGTTGGAAGGGTCGGTCTGCGGGACGGTTGCGGCGGCTCGCACCGCGAAGGGAGTCAGAGTGGAAGTGGAGGGGTTGCTGGCGGCCAGCGGAGCGGTGGTGGCGAGCGGGTTGTCGGTCTGAGTGAGTTTGATTCCAAACAAAGCGACGAGCACGACCGATGCGGCCAGCCCGAACCCGGTGACCGGTTTATACCAGGCCGGCAGCGATTTGCCGGCCGGCAACGGCAGAGGCTCGGCCGCGACCGCTTGGCGAATGCGCTCGGCGAATTCAGGGGCGAGCACATCGGGCAAATGGCTTTGCATCACATCGCTGATCAGATGATAGCGAGACCAGCAGGACTGTAAATCACCATCCCGACACAGCCGGCGCAACACCAGGTCGATTTCCAGGTCGTCGAGTTCGTCGTCGACCATTGCCGAAAGTTGGCTCGCCGCGACATTCATATCATCCGCGGCTTGCGCCGATAGTTGTTCAGCCGTCTTGTCAGCCATGATTCTATCCCGAAGAAACTAGCTTAGTAGTGGACGCAATTTGGTGTCGATCGATTCCCGGGCACGAAAAATCCGGGAGCGTACCGTGCCGATCGGACACCCCATGGTTTGGGCAATTTCCTCATAACTCATTCCTTCGAGTTCCCGCAGGGTGATCGCCGTACGCAGATCCTCCGGCAAATCCTCAATCGCCCTGAACACGGTCGCTTCGATTTCGTCCTTGAGCAACAACCGTTCGGGGGTCTCGTATTCCTTCAGCAGGGACTGGCCCTCGTATTGCTCGGCTTCCTGGGCATCGATGTCGGAGCCGGGCGGGCGCCGGCCTTGGGCAACCAGGTAATTTTTGGCCGTGTTGATGGCGATTCGATAAAGCCAAGTGTAGAACGCACTGTCGCCCCGGAAGCCGGGCAGCGCCCGGTAGGCTTTGAAGAACGCCTCCTGGGAAACATCCAGGGCTTCGCTGGGATCGTGCACATAGCGGGAAATCAGTTTGATGATCTTGTATTGGTACTTACGCACCAGCAGATCGAACGCATTTTTTTCGCCTTTCTGTACTCTTTGGACCAGATCACGGTCCAGATGACCCTCGCCCATCCGGGCAGACCCCTTTCGAATCAATGGCAATCTCCATGCGATCATGACGGTAGACAAACGCCCGTCCCGTTAGTTCGCAGACCTGCCGGGATATGGTTATAGTGTGAGTGAGTAGTAGCGGGATGAAATCGCGGGACCGTCGTCCACCCCATTGACGGCGCCCTTTTCGCGCAACGATACCCCATTCATGGAGCCGCTCACAAGCCATGGCCGCTTCACCCATTTTCACCGACGTCCTGATTATCGGCAGCGGCGCCGCCGGCCTCAGTCTGGCGCTGCGGCTGGCCGACACCGCCCGCGTCGTGACGCTCGCCAAGGGCGAGTTGCACGAGGGCAGCACATATTACGCGCAGGGCGGCATATCGGCGGTACTGGATGCCGGCGACTCCATCGAGTCGCATGTGCAAGATACCCTGAGCGCCGGAGCGGACCTCTGCCACGCCGACACAGTCCGCTTCACAGTGGAACATGGTCGAGCGGTGATCGAATGGCTGAGTGCGCAAGGCACCCCTTTCACCCGGGAATCCAACACTGAAGGCGGTGCGGGGTATCACCTGCATCGCGAGGGCGGCCACAGCCACCGGCGGATTGTTCATGCCGCTGACGCCACCGGCCGCGCCATCCAGAGCACGCTGGAACAGCGCGCCCGTCAGCACCCCAACATCACCCTCAACGAACAATGCAGCGCCGTCGATCTGATCACCGGCCGCAAGTTGGGCCTGAGCGGCAACCGCTGCCTGGGCGCCTATGTGTTGAACCGGTATACCGGCCGGGTTGAGGTATGCGCCGCCCGGTTCGTGGTGCTGGCGACCGGCGGCGCCAGCCGGGTTTATCTCTATTCCAGCAATCCGGACGGTTCCACCGGCGACGGCATCGCCATGGCCTGGCGTGCCGGCTGCCGGGTGGCCAACATGGAATTCATCCAGTTTCACCCCACCTGCCTGTACCATCCGCAAGCCAAGAATTTTCTGATTTCCGAAGCGGTGCGCGGCGAGGGCGGCCTGCTGCTGCTGCCCGATGGCAGTCGCTTCATGCAGCACTTCGACTCCAGGCTGGAACTGGCCCCGCGCGACATCGTGGCCCGGGCCATCGACCATGAAATGAAGCGGCTGGGCGCGGAATGCGTGTATCTGGACATCAGCCACAAACCAGCCGATTTCATCCGCTCGCACTTTCCCAACATTTACGCCAAATGTCTGGAATACGGCTTCGACATGACCCGGCAACCGATCCCGGTGGTGCCGGCGGCGCACTACACCTGCGGTGGGGTGATGACCGATCAATCTGCCCGCACCGATCTGGAGGGGCTGTACGCCATCGGCGAGGTCGCCTTCACCGGCCTGCATGGCGCCAACCGCATGGCCAGTAATTCGCTGTTGGAATGTCTGGTGTTTGCGGCGGCGGCGGCGGACGATATCCACTCGCGCCTGGAACGCGCCCCGGAGCCGCCCCTGCTACCGGACTGGGACGAAAGCCGGGTTACCGATTCCGACGAGGAGGTGGTGGTCAGCCACAACTGGGCGGAATTGCGCCAGTTTATGTGGGACTACGTAGGTATCGTCCGCACCGACAAGCGCCTGCAGCGCGCCCAGCATCGAGTGGATCTATTGTTGCGGGAGATCGACGAGTATTACGGCAATTTCCGCATCAGCGGCAATCTGATCGAACTGCGCAATCTGGCGCAGGTGGCGGATTTGATTATTCGCTGCGCCCTGGCCCGGCGGGAAAGCCGGGGACTGCACTATACCCTCGATTACCCCAAAGCCAACGAGTCCACGCCGGTGCGGGACACGGTGCTGGTGCCGGGGAATTTCGCCGGGGCCGAAGCACCGCCGCTTTGGGGAGCGTGACGTCAGGGGCGTTCCGACCCATCCTCGTCGCGCCGGGTGCGCAACCAGACTCGCAGCCGCCGCAAGGTCTCGGAGTCGACGGCATCGGGCAACAGCACCAGCGACCGCCGCCAGCCGCTGTCCAGGCGAAAATTCAGTACGACGATGCCGGGCTGGGCATAGCCGCCGGTCAACCAAGCTGGGTGTCGAATCCCGTCGCCGGTTTCCAAGCGCCAGCGCCCGTCAAGCAATTCAACGCGGGTGATGAACCCGCCGCCGCGACGCCAACCGTAGCGATAGCCGGTCCAGACCAGGGACAGGCCGATGCCGGCGAGCAGTCCCGCCTTGACCCATAACGGCACACTCGCAACGATTGTCGCGATGCCGGCCAAACCGTGAACGCCGCCGCCGCCGGCCAGCAAGGACCGTGAAAGTTGCGGCTCAAAAGTCAGGGATGAGAGGTCGCGCATCTCGCCGCACAAAAGGATGCTCTTGTTGATCGGGAACGCGGACGTGGTAACCGGCCTAGAACGAATCCGGGTCCACACCCAACCGCCGCAACCATGCGGCCAGCAGATCGGCGCGTTGCTGGGCTACCTCGGCTTTAGTGGGCAATATCCGACTTCCGGAGAGGATCGACACAACCGAACCGCGTTGATGCCCCGGAATGCCGATCCCGGTGTCGTCTCAAGGATGATGGCATCAGAGGAAAACCCGCTGACCAAGAAACTGAAGCGTGTTCAATATCACGAAGGATCCGGATCGTTAAGCAGAGTCCGCATGACGCCCACCACCCTTGCCGTCGTCGCATCCACCGGCGTTTCCCGCCCGACCATATAGCTCATCAGCAGCGGGTCTTGCAGCTCCAGTAACTCCGCGAAGGCTCGTTGCTCCTCCTCCGGCGCGGTGGAGTAATGCCGCTCCAGATAGCCCAACGTCAGCAGATCCAGTTCTTTCATGCCGCGCCGGCAACGCCAGCGCAATTTGCCGATTTGTTCGTCCATCGTCCGATTCCTCCACAAAAAAACGCCCCTCGTCCATCCGCTCCCCTCTCCCTCTGAGAGAGGGGTTGGGGGTGAGAGAAAGAGGGGCTGCGAGTGAGGCGAAGCTGGCGTGTTACCGCCGTTCCACCATCAGTTTCTTGATTTCCGCGATCGCCTTGGCGGGATTCAAGCCCTTCGGGCAGGTCTTGGTGCAGTTCATGATGGTATGGCAGCGATACAGCCGGAACGGGTCTTCCAGGTCGTCCAAGCGCTCGCCGGTAAACTCGTCACGGCTGTCCACGATCCAGCGGTAGGCTTGCAGCAGGATCGCGGGACCAAGGTAACGGTCACCGTTCCACCAGTAGCTCGGGCAACTGGTCGAGCAACAGGCGCACAGAATGCACTCGTACAACCCGTCCAGCTTGGCGCGGTCTTCCTTGGATTGCAGACGCTCCCGCTCCGGTGGCGGGGTGATCGACTGCAACCAGGGCTTGATCGAGGCGTACTGGGCGTAAAAATGGGTTAAATCCGGCACCAGATCCTTGATCACCGGCATGTGCGGCAGGGGATAAACCTTCACGTCGCCGGAGACATCCCCGATGGCTTTGGTGCACGCCAAGGTATTGGTGCCGTCGATGTTCATCGCACAGGACCCGCACACCCCTTCGCGGCAGGACCGGCGCAGCGTCAGGGTCGGGTCCATCTCGTTCTTGATCTTGAGCAGCGCGTCCAGCACCATCGGACCGCAGGTCGCCATATCGACTTCATAGGTATCCATACGCGGGTTTTCGCCGCTGTCCGGGTCCCAACGATAGATTTGGAAGCGCCTGACGCTCTTGGCCCCGGCACCGGCATAGTAGGTTTTACCCTTGCCGATGATGGAGTTGGCCGGAAGTTTGAATTGAGCCATGACATCGTCCCCTTAATAAGTACGCTTCTTGGGTGGAATGTATTCCACCTCGTCGGTCAGGGTGTAAGTGTGTACCGGCCGGTAGTCGATGGTGACTTGACCTTTGGGATCCAGCCAAGACAAGGTGTGCTTCATCCAGTTCTCGTCGTCGCGATCCGGATAGTCCTCGCGAGCGTGGGCGCCGCGGCTCTCGGGACGGTTGATCGCCGATTTGATGGAAACCATCGCACATTGCAGCAGGTTTTCCAGTTCCAGCGTTTCGACCAGATCGGAGTTCCACACCAAACCGCGGTCGCTCACGCCGATGTGCTCGAAGCCAGCGTACACTTCTTCCAGCAGATTGATGCCCTCGGCCATGGACTCGCCGGTGCGGAATACCGCGGCGTGGTTCTGCATGGTCCGCTGCATCCGCATCCGCAAGCTGGCGGTCGGGTTTTCGCCCTTGGCATGGCGCAGGTGGTCGAAGCGGGCGACGATCCGGTCGACGGAACCTTGCGGCGTGGCCTTGTGCGGGCTGTTGGGTTGGGTCAGCTCGGCGCAGCGGTCGGCGGCGGCGCGGCCGAACACCACGATGTCGAGCAGCGAGTTGGAACCCAGGCGGTTGGCGCCATGCACCGACACGCAGGCCGCCTCGCCGATGGCCATCAGGCCGGGAATGATATGGTCGGGGTTGCCGTCCTTGAGGATGACCACCTCGCCGCGATAATTGGTCGGAATGCCACCCATGTTGTAATGCACGGTCGGCAGCACCGGCGCCGGCTCCTTGGTTACGTCGACCCCGGCAAAAATGTGGGCGGTCTCGGCGATGCCCGGCAACCGCTCGTTGATGACGTCGGCGCCCAAGTGCTCCAGGTGCAGGTGAATGTGATCCTTGTGCTCGCCGACGCCGCGGCCTTCACGGATTTCAATCGTCATGGAGCGGCTCACCACGTCGCGGGAGGCCAGATCCTTGGCGTTCGGCGCATAGCGCTCCATAAAGCGCTCGCCCAGCGAGTTGGTCAGATAGCCACCCTCGCCGCGACAACCCTCGGTCATCAGGCAACCGGAACCGTAGATACCGGTCGGGTGGAACTGGGTGAACTCCATGTCCTGCAACGGCAGTCCGGCGCGGAGCATCATGCCGTTACCGTCGCCGGTGCAGGTGTGGGCGGAGGTCGCCGAGAAGTAGGCGCGGCCGTAGCCGCCGGTGGCCAGCACGGTCTGGTGGGCGCGGAACACATGCAGCGAGCCGTCGGACAGATCCCAGGCCACCACGCCGCGACAGGCGCCTTCGTCGTCCATGATCAGGTCGAGCGCGAAGTACTCGATGAAGAACTCGGCGTCGTGCCTGAGCGCCTGCTGGTACAGGGTGTGCAGGATAGCGTGGCCGGTGCGGTCGGCGGCGGCGCAGGTGCGCTGGGCGGTGCCTTCGCCGTAATTGGTGGTCATGCCTCCGAACGGGCGCTGGTAGATCTTGCCTTCCTCGGTACGCGAGAAAGGCACGCCGTAATGTTCGAGTTCGATGACCGCCGGAACCGCCTCGCGGCACATGTATTCAATCGCGTCCTGGTCGCCGAGCCAGTCGGAACCCTTGACGGTGTCGTACATATGCCATTGCCACAGATCCTGCCCCATGTTGCCGAGCGACGCCGACATGCCGCCCTGGGCGGCCACGGTGTGGCTGCGGGTGGGGAAAACCTTGGTCAGGCAGGCGGTCTTCAATCCTTTCTGCGCCATGCCGAAGGTGGCGCGCAGCCCGGCGCCGCCGGCGCCGACCACCACCACGTCATAATTATGGTGAACCAGTTTGTATGCGTTGGACATGAAACCTCAGCCTCCGGTGGTGAGCATCAGGCCAGTGCGACTTTGAGCACGGCGACGACGACGATGATGCCCAGCAGGAACAATACGAATTGCGTGACCAGCAGCGCGGTGTATTTGGCCCACTCCGGCTGGACATAATCCTCGTAGATGACCTGCATGCCCAAACTGGCGTGGTAGAACGCCGCGAGGATCAAAGCAATCATCAGACCAGCGTTGATGGGATTGCTCAACCAGTGTTGAAAACCTTCATAGTCGGCGCGGGATACCGACAGCAGGGAAAAGGCAAACCACAGCACCAGCGGCACCAGGGCGACGGAGGTGACACGCTGCAACCACCAGTGATGGGTACCGTCTTTGGCGGTGCCCAGACCGCGAGCGCGGGCGAGCGGGGTACGAATGCTCATGATGTCTCTCCTCAGGGCGCGGCGATCAACCAGCACAGGAAGGTCAGGATGATGGATGACCACACGACCCACCAGCCGGATTTAGTGGCGTCTTCCATCTCGAAGCCGTAGCCGGCATCCCAGAACAGATGGCGGATGCCGTTAGCCATGTGGTAGAACAACGCCCAGGTCCACAGGAACAGCAGCAGTTGGCCCAGCATCGATCCCAGTACGGCTTGAGCGTGTTCGTAAGCCTCGGGGCCAAGCGCGGCGGCGGCCAGCCAGTACACCAGCAGCAGGGTGCCCACCACCAGCGCCGCGCCGGTGGCACGGTGGGTGATGGACAGAATTGAGGTCATTTGTGGTTTGTAGTAGGGGCCGATCATGAACGGCGACAGCGGCCTCTTGTTAGCTAGCATTACAGCTCTCCTCGTTAACGCGCGGTTAACAATCGTGGCGAAGTAAAAACAACATTATTGTGCGGCGCAATAAAAAATCACTAAACCCTGACCGGGGTTCCAGAGACATGGCGAGGGATTCGCGGGCAGAGTGCATGATCCGGGCGGCATGAAAGTGGCGCGCCCGCCGAAACGGGGGTTGGCTAGAAGTCGATGCAGCGCCCGGCTTTTTCCCAATCGCCATAACGCGTGGGTTCGGGGCCTTTAGGACCGCCGTATTCCTTGGGTTTCCCCGGCTTTTCAGCATCCTGCGATCGGTCGGAGGTTACGGCTGGCTGCGGTGGCAGCGTTGTCTGCTCATCGTTCTTGTTCATGACAGCTCGCTATGGGTTAAGGGATGGCGGCGACCGACCATCCTAGCCCCACCCGCCAACGGAATTCCTGAAAATCCCAGGAATTGTGCTCTTGCGGCAACGGGGTTGTTTTAGTCTATATTTCGTCGGGTTATTATGCCAGCCATGGCCCTCGAACGCAACGAGCCGGCAGCGCGACGACAGTAGCGACTTTCGAATTATGCTTTGATTAACTACTTAATAAAATTGGGATTCCATCAAATGAACGCCGATTGGAGCGCTTTTCTGCAACAGGCCGGCGCCGTGCTGACGGCGGATCGGGTATCGCACTTCGGTCGACCGGAATCCGAGTTGCGCGCGGCGCTGGACGGCGATCTCCGATGCGACCTGTCGCACTTGGGGTTGATCGCCGCCGCTGGCTCCGACAACGAGAGTTTTCTGCAAGGACAACTCACCTGCGATGTCCGACAAGCCACGCCGGAGCGCAGCCTGGTCGGCGCGTATTGCAGTCCCAAGGGCCGGGCGCTGGCCAGCTTCCGGCTGTTCCGGCGCGGCGAGGACCTTTATCTGGAACTGCCCAGGGAATTGCTGGAATCCACTTTGGAGCGTCTGCGCAAGTACCTGTTGCGGACCAAGGCCACGCTGGCGGATGCCAGCGATACGCGGGTTGGAATCGGTGTCGCCGGACCGAACGCCGTCGCCCGGCTCACCGAGATTCTGGGTGGAGTGCCGGCAGCCGTAAATGAAGTCGTTCAAACTGCCGCTTCGGAATCGGCGGGCATCACCCTGATCCGCCTGCCCGGCCCAACGCCTCGTTTCGAACTGCATGGAGCGATGCGGGAAATACAACCGGTGTGGGAGGCGCTGGGACCCGCGTTCGCACCGGTGGGAGTGGAACCGTGGCGGTTGCTGGATATCCTCGCCGGCATTCCGACGATCTATCCGGAAACCGTGGAAGCGTTCGTGCCGCAGATGCTCAACTTGCAGTTGCTGGAGGGGATCAGCTTTCAGAAGGGCTGCTACACCGGGCAGGAAGTGGTCGCGCGCACTCACTACCTCGGCAAGCTGAAGCGACGGATGTATCTGGCGCGGGTGGACGGCCCGAGCCCGCCCCGGCCCGGCGTCCCCCTGTTCTCGCCACAGGCCGATGCCAGCCAGAGCGCTGGCCGGCTGGTCGATGCCACCCGACACCCGGATGGAGGTTATGCGGTGCTGGCGGCGGCGTTGATCGAATGCGCCGAGCATGGTGTGCTGCAACTGGGCGATGCCAACGGGCCGGCGCTGCGCTTGGAGCGCCTGCCTTACCCATTCGGGTAGCCGGCGCGGGATTGCCGCCGGGGACGCTGAACACCGGACCCATGCAAACCGCCGGGCACGAGTTCGGAGCCGTTCAATCCTCGACCGGGCGCCAGCCCCCCATATCCTTCCAGCGGTTGACGATCCGGCAGAACAGTTCGGCCGTGCGCTCGGCGTCGTAAATGGCCGAATGCGCCTCACGCTCATCCCAGGGAATGCCCGCCGCCCGCAATGCCCGGGCCAGCACCGTCTGCCCGTGAGCCAAACCCGCCAGCGATACCGTATCGAAGCTGCTAAAGGGATGGAAAGGGTTGCGCTTGATCCGGGCGCGCGCCGCCGCCGCGTTGAGGAACGCCAGATCGAAGAAGGCGTTGTGACCGACCAGAACGGCGCGGGTACAGCCGGTTTCCCGAATTTCCCGCCGCACCTCCCGGAAGATCGCGTCCAGCGCCTCGCTTTCCGGCACCGCGAAGCGGAAGGGATGGTCGGGGTCGATGCCGTTTACCGCCATCGAGGCCGGATCCAACCGCGCGCCGGGGAACGGCTGTACATGATGGGCCAGCGTTCCGACCGGGCGCAGATAGCCCTGCCAGTCCATGCGCACGATCACGGCGGCGATTTCCAGCAGGGCATCGGTTTGGGCGTTGATGCCGCCGGTCTCGACATCCACGATCACCGGCAAAAAGCCTCGAAACCGGCCGGCGATGAGGGGATTGGGAGTAGGTTCGTTCATTCTGGCAGCATAGCGGATAGCTGGCGGCGGCGCATCCGTGTCCAACCGGCTCAGCCCGGCGTGTTATGTTCCACCCAGCGCGATCCGGCGGCGTTGGTCTCGCGCTTCCAAAATGGCGCCTTCGACTTAAGTTCCTCCATGATGGACCGGCAGGCCGAAAAAGCCGCCGCCCGGTGTTCCGACCAGACCGCCACCAGCACGATGGGATCACTGGGCCGCAATTCACCGACCCGATGCACCACCAGCACATCCAGCAACGGCCATTCCCGGCCGGCGGTTTCAATGATGCGCCGAAGATACTTTTCAGTCATGCCCGGATAGTATTCCAGCACCATGCCTTGCACCGCTTCCTCATCGTTGAAATCG
This sequence comes from uncultured Gammaproteobacteria bacterium, assembly GCA_963695105.1. Classification (GTDB taxonomy): domain Bacteria; phylum Pseudomonadota; class Gammaproteobacteria; order Competibacterales; family Competibacteraceae; genus Competibacter. The sequence continues at coordinate 90,054 of CAVOGC010000027.1, forward strand.
CGCATCGTGCCGATGAAAATCGCCGTTGCGCCGCATCGGCCCGCCAATCCAGCCAGCGTGCTCTGATAGCGGCTCAGCTCCGCCATGGGCTCAAAAGGCGCTTCCCTCAATTCGACCCGCATGCCCTCTACCCTCCGGTCACCGGCGGAAAAAACGCCACTTCGTCGCCATCGCGCACCTCCTGCTCCAGTCCGGCATATTCCATGTTCACCGCCACCAAGGTGTTCGGCGGTAACGGCATCTCCCGATGCAGCGCCGCCCAAACTTCGGCGACCGTCAAGCCGCCGGCGGTATCCAAGCGATCTTCGGCGCGACCCACGCGGTCACCCAGGCTGGCAAAGTATTTAACGTGAACAGTCATGCGCTTGCCTCCTTAACGATGATCATTGGATCGCCCCGATCCATCCTGCCGTAACCGCCAGCGAGGGCGCCCGTCATGATCGATCAAGCCGTGTTGCAGCAGCCACCCGCGAGCATCCTCGGCGTCCCGCTCGAACCAGGCGCGGGCCGAACCCAGACGAAAAGAATAACCCCAGGCATCCATGTCGGCGAACATTCGCAACCGTCCAACCCCCGGCAGTTCATCCGCCAACAGGATTTGCAGATAGCAAACACCGTTTTCCTCGACGCAATCACCACCGGCATCGGTATGCAATTGCGCACGGCGCCCGGCATCCATGCAGATGTAGTGACAGGCTTCGTGCAGGGCGGAATGCACTGGCGTGTCATCGCGCACGAACAGATGATCGCCGATCAACCCCGCCTCGCTTTCTCCCCAGTAGCTGCCGGGAATTACCGAGCCGGACGCCATCCACACCACCGTCAATCCATATGGTCCCAGTAATGTCAGCAGCGTTTCCAGCGGATCTTGTCCCAACCCGGCGCAGGTCAGCATCGCCACGGTTAATTCCGACACGCCCCTCTACCCCCAGCGTCCGTTGCAACCAAGTTGCGGGACGACGGTCGATACGTAACCTGAAACTGTTGGTGCGATGTTATCAGTTTTCAATCATTAAATAACCAAATCGAATAAGTAATTAGGGTGAAAATGCAGCATTTTCCGGTTAGACTTGCGATTTTCAGATGACCGTCCGCCATTCCGACGAACGGAATTCCGCTTGCCGCCCTGTTTGAAGGATAAGTTATCCCATGAGCCGAACTCATCTGTTCACCTCCGAGTCCGTTTCCGAAGGACATCCGGACAAAATCGCCGATCAGATTTCCGATGCCGTGCTCGACGCCATCCTCGCCGAGGACCCCAAGGCCCGCGTTGCCTGCGAAACCCTGATCAAGACCGGCGTGGTGGTGCTGGCTGGCGAAATCACCACGGCGGCCTGGGTGGATTTCGATCAGATCGTGCGCGACACCGTGGTCGGCATCGGCTACGACAACTCTAACGTCGGCTTCGACGGCGCGACCTGCGCGGTGCTGTCCTGCATCGGCAAACAGTCGCCCGACATCGCCCAGGGCGTTGACCGTAAAAGCCCGGAGGAACAAGGCGCCGGCGATCAGGGTCTGATGTTCGGCTATGCCTGCAACGAAACCGATGTACTGATGCCGGCGCCGATCACCTACGCCCACCGCCTGGTGCAACGGCAGGCGGAAATGCGCAAGAGCGGCGTGCTGTCCTGGCTGCGGCCGGACGCCAAAAGCCAGATCACCTTCCGCTACGAAGGCAACCGCGTGGTGGGCATCGAGGCGGTGGTCCTGTCTACCCAACACGATGCCGACATCGGCTACAAGCTGCTACGCGAGGCGGTGATGGAGAATATCATCCTGCCGGTGCTGCCGGCCGGGTGGCTGGACCAGCACACCCAGTACCATATTAACCCAACCGGCAGCTTCATCATCGGCGGGCCGGTGGGCGACTGCGGTCTGACCGGGCGCAAGATCATCGTCGATACCTACGGCGGCTCGGCGCATCACGGCGGCGGGGCCTTTTCCGGCAAGGACCCGTCCAAGGTCGACCGTTCCGCCGCCTACGCGGGTCGTTACGTCGCCAAGAACATCGTCGCCGCCGGACTGGCCGACAAGTGCGAGATCCAGGTATCCTACGCCATCGGGGTGGCCGAACCGACCTCGATCAGCGTCAACACCTTTGGCACCGGCAAAATCGACGAAGACCGGCTGGTGGAGATCGTGCGCGGCCACTTCGACCTGCGGCCCTATGGGCTGGTGAAAATGCTCGACCTGATCCGGCCGATTTTCCGCAAGACCGCCGCCTACGGCCACTTCGGCCGCGAGGAGCCGGAATTTACCTGGGAACGCACCGACCGGGCCGAGGCGCTGCGGGATGCGGCGGGCCTGTAAATCCGGCCACGGCCGCGGCGCCTTCAGCGAGCGGCGCCGACTCAATCCCTGACTCCAAATTTTTCTCGCCTCCCGCCGAGGGGCGCTGCAGCGGTTTTTACCGTCAGGCTCGGCGTGGGATGGCTTTCACAAGCCAACGGCGCCCGTTCAATCGTATGGAGTGTACGTTATGAACGCCGTCGTGCGCGAAAAAACCACCATTGACTATCATGTCGCCGATATCACCCTGGCGGACTGGGGCCGCAAGGAAATCGCCATCGCCGAAACCGAGATGCCCGGCTTGATGGCGATCCGGGCCGAATACCGGGACCGGCAGCCGCTCAAGGGCACCCGTGTCGCCGGCTCGTTGCATATGACCATCCAGACCGCCGTACTGATCGAAACCTTGGCGGAACTGGGCGCGGATGTACGCTGGGCCTCCTGCAACATCTTTTCGACTCAGGATCACGCCGCCGCCGCCATCGCCGCCGACGGCATTCCGGTGTTCGCCTACAAGGGCGAATCGCTGGAAGAATACTGGGATTTTACCCATCGCATCCTGGAATGGCGGGATGGCGGCACGCCAAACATGATCCTGGACGATGGCGGCGACGCCACCTTGTTAGTCACGCTCGGCGCACGGGTGGAGCAGGATCGCTCTCTGATCGCCAACCCGACTTGCGAGGAAGAGCAGGTGCTGTTCGCCGCCATCCGCCGGCGGCTGGAGAGCCAGCCTGGTTGGTATTCCAACGTGCTGGCCAACATTAAGGGCGTAACCGAAGAGACGACGACCGGCGTCCACCGCCTGTACATGATGGAAAAGGAAGGTCGGCTGCCCTTCCCCGCCATCAACGTCAACGACTCGGTGACCAAGTCCAAGTTCGACAATCTCTACGGCTGCCGCGAGTCACTGGTGGATGGCATCAAGCGTGCCACTGACGTGATGATCGCCGGCAAGATCGCCGTGGTGCTGGGTTACGGCGATGTCGGCAAAGGCTGCGCCCAGAGCCTGCGCGGCTTGGGCGCTACCGTGTGGGTCACCGAAATCGATCCGATCTGCGCCCTGCAGGCCGCGATGGAAGGCTACCGGGTCGTCACCATGGACGACGCCTGCGCGATGGCGGACATTTTCGTCACCGCCACCGGCAATCTCGGGGTTATCACCCACGACCACATGACACGGATGAAGAATCAGGCCATCGTCTGCAATATCGGTCATTTCGATTCCGAAATCGAAGTCGCCAGCCTGAAGCAATATCACTGGGAAAACATCAAGCCGCAGGTGGATCACATCATCTTCCCCGACGGCAAGCGCATCATTCTGCTGGCCGAGGGACGGCTGGTGAACCTGGGCTGCGCCACCGGCCATCCCAGTTTCGTGATGTCCAACTCTTTCACCAATCAGGTGCTGGCGCAGATCGAACTATTCACCCAGGGCAAACGGTACGAAAACAAAGTCTACGTGCTGCCCAAGCACCTCGATGAGAAGGTGGCGCTACTGCATCTGGGCCGGATCGGCGCCAGGCTGACCGCGCTCACGCCGGAACAGGCCGCGTATATTGGCGTTGCCGTGGACGGACCTTACAAACCGGATAGCTATCGCTACTGATTGATAGCCCCAAGCCAAGAGGCCGGCGCGGGGGGATACGCACCTGTATCCTCCCGCGCCTGTTCGCTGTGCTCCCCTCGTTTTTTCGTCTTACCTCCCCTTCTCCACACCCGCCATGGACTCCCAAAGACGCTACCCCAAGGTTTTCAGTTGCGAATTTTTCCCCCCCAACACCGATGAAGGGATGCGCAAGTTGTTCGCCGCCCGCGAAGCGCTGATGCAAATGCAGCCCGCCTTCTTTTCGGTCACTTACGGCGCCGGCGGCTCCACCCGCGAACGCACCTTACAGGCGATTCAGACTATTCAAGCGCACAGCGGAGTGGATGCCGCACCCCACCTGACCTGCGTGGCCTCCACCCGCGCGGGGACTCGGGAGATTCTGGCTGGCTACCGCGCCCAAGGCATCCATCGCATCGTCGCTCTGCGCGGCGACCTGCCTTCGGGGATGCGCGAATTTGGCGAATTGCGCTACGCCAACGAACTGGTGGCATTTATCCGCGCCGAAACCGGCGATCATTTCCACATCGAAGTCGCCGCTTACCCGGAATGCCATCCGCAGGCGCCGAACACCGAACGCGACCTGCTCCATTTCAAACGCAAGGTCGAAGCCGGCGCCAACAGCGCCATTACCCAATACTTCTATAATTCAGATGCCTACTTCCGTTTTGCGGACGACTGCGCGGGATTGGGAATCGATCTGCCGATCGTACCCGGCATCATGCCGATCACCAATTTCACGCAATTAGCGCGGTTCTCGGACAACTGCGGAGCGGAAATTCCGCGTTGGATTCGCAAGCGGCTGGAGGGCTTCGGCGACGACCGTGACGCCATCCGCGCTTTCGGTCTGGATGTGGTCACCGATCTTTGCCGGCGCCTGCTGGAAGGCGGCGCGCCGGGCCTGCATTTCTACACGATGAACCAAGCCGGGCCGACGCTGGCGATCTGCGAGCGGCTGGGACTGGCCGCCCCCGCGCAAGCAAGTTGATCGTGGGACAACGGCAAACGCCCCTTCTCCGATCGGAGAAGGGGCGTTTGCCGTGAAGAGGGGCTGAAACGGGAAGAACGAAAAGTGGGTTTGTCCGCTTCCGGGTTATTGAGCAGCCACCAATGCCCTGGCGTCAGGCCCGAGTGGCAACACATAATCGTGCGCGGCCAATACCTGGTTATCCGTTGCCCGAATCAGACGGGCGTTCACAAACACCGACTGCCGCCCGACCGCATAAGTACCGGCGATCACCGCCGCCGCATTATGCGACTGACTGATCTCCTTGACCGAACGCGACAGCGCGAACTCGCCCGCGCCTTCGGCGACGTAGATGTTGTTGCGCATCTTGATCTCCATCACCGTGAAGCCCTGCTGCGCGAACCGGGAGCCGATTTGCTCGCCGATCACCCGCCCAAGACCAGACGATATTTCGAGATTATTGATATCCACAAACGTGGCCGCCAACAGCGGTTCGTTTCTCTCCCTAAGCCAAGGAGTGCGCGTCAGCAGGGCATCGGCCGCGGTATAGTTCTGCTCGACCAGGTTCGCGTCCCGAATGATCGGGCGCACCGGAGCGTCATCCGTGTACGCGCACCCCATGATGCCCAAACCAAGAACGGCCAGCAGCCCGGTCAAGCCACGCAAAATCATGTTCCAATTCATGGTCCGACCACCTCTATGATGCGGCTAGCCGAGGGTTGCATGGCAATGTACTGGCTCTTGTCGCCGACGTAATAAATATTGCTATACCGAATCAGATAACGCTCGGCGTTCATCACCGAAACATTCAGGATGACTTCATATTTCGTGGTTTCCGGCAATCGGTCCGTCACCACCTGCATGTCGTAGGAAACCGGATAACCCGCCGACGGGTTGGTGGTGACGATGAACCCTCGTTCCACCAGATGCGTGGTCAGCAGGTTGTAGAACGCCTCGTCCGCACTGCTTTCGTATCGAGGCTGTTGGACGTACAGCGTGATGATCGGGCGGTCGTCCTGAGCGGCGGCCGCTTGGTCCTCACCCTGCCTGGGAGCTGGACCAATCAACGCATCATAGATCCAGTTGGCTACATCGATCGCCATAACATCCCAGTGATGCGCCGATTGCATCTTCTGCTGGTATGTGAGCGGATAACCTGTCTCCACGGGCATCGGAGTCGTGCAAGCCCCCAGCCCGAGGCAGAGGATGACAAGAAGGGCATTAGAGATCTTCATGGTTTCTCCCTCGGTTTTTATATCCGTTATTAACGGCACCCATTAGAGTTTAGCCGGTTATACCACCGGCGCCATCCCTTGACAACTAAGGTTTCCACTCATCGCTGTTTCAAAGTCCCACCGCCAATACAGGTCTTGCCGACCGCTAGCGGTCAAAACAGGCATCTCCTGGATCAATACACACTATGTAGTGGTTTAAATTTTATAAAACACATCATATAGGAATTTTGCCTGGAAATTTTCCCTGCATCCTCTAGAATTTGGTAGCCTGGATCGTAAGGCGCATCCGCTGCCGCCACCCGAACCAGCGATACCCAATCATAGCAGATACCGCCTTCAGTCCACGCTCAAGAACCTGTTCCCGGAGACCCCCGGCCCATGAAGACCGCTCACCTCAAGCCCGTTGACCGCCCAACCGCCGCCGCCGACGTGCCGATGCAACCGGCATCCTGGGATATCTGGGACAAGAAGTACCGACTCAAGGCCAAGGATGCGCAGGTGATCGACGAGATGATCGACAGCACCTACCAGCGGGTGGCCTTGGCGCTGGCCGAGGTCGAAACCACGCCGGAGCTGCGCGAGCACTGGAACGAGAAGTTTCTGTGGGCCTTGCGGCATGGTGCCATCCCGGCGGGACGCATCATCTCCAATGCCGGCGCCTGGGAGCACAAACCCGCCACGTCCACCATCAACTGCACGGTATCCGGAATCATTCAGGATTCCATGGACGATATCCTGCGCAAGGTGCATGAAGCGGGACTGACGCTGAAGGCCGGCTGCGGCATCGGTTACGAGTTCTCCACGCTGCGCCCGCGTGGCGCCTATGTCTCGGGCGCCGGGGCCTACACTTCCGGACCGCTGTCCTTCATGGACATCTACGACAAGATGTGCTTCACCGTGTCGTCGGCGGGTGGACGGCGGGGCGCGCAGATGGGAACCTTCGATATCGGCCATCCGGATGTGATGGAATTCATCCGCGCCAAACGCGAGGCCGGCCGGTTGCGGCAATTCAACCTGTCGCTGCTGATCACCCGGGAATTCATGGACGCCGTCCAGCAGGATGCCGATTGGCTGCTGGCGTTCCCACTGCTCGCCAAGGAAGCCGAGCAGGATCGGGTTGATCTCAACGACGCCAGCCAGATCGTCTGGCGCGAGTGGCCGACCACGAATGGATTGATCGTCAACGACGATGGAAAAGTCGCCTGCAAAACTTACCGGAGCATCCGCGCCCGCCGCCTGTGGGACGTGATCATGTCCTCCACCTACGACTACGCCGAACCAGGGTTCATCCTCATCGACCGGGTCAATGAGATGAACAACAACTGGTTCTGCGAAAATATCCGGGCGACTAATCCTTGTGGCGAGCAGGCACTGCCCCCCTATGGCTCGTGCCTGCTCGGCTCGATCAACCTGACGCAATTCGTCCAGAACCCCTGCACCCAGAAAGCCCGTTTCGACTGGGAGACCTACCGGAACGTGGTTGCCATCTTCACCCGCATGCTCGACAACGTGGTGGAAATTAATGGCCTACCGCTGGAACCGCAGCGACAGGAAATTATCGGCAAGCGCCGGCACGGCATGGGCTATCTGGGCCTGGGTTCCACGCTGACCCTGCTCGGCATTCGCTATGGATCGCCGGAGTCACTGGCCTTTACCGAAGACGTCACCCGCGAAATGGCCCTGAGCGGTTGGCGCGTCGCGCTGGAACTCGCTCGGGAAAAAGGACCGGCGCCCATCCTCGAACAAGAGTTCGCCGTCACCACCGAGATGTTGCGCAAGCGTCCGGAGATGGTCCGCGACGGGCTTAAGGAAGGCGATCGGATTCCCGGCCGCATCCTGCACGCCCGGTACAGCCGCTACATGCAGCAAATCGCCGAAATCGATCAAGACCTCGTTAACGAACTCGCCGAGGTGGGCGCGCGCTTCACCCACCACAGTTCCATCGCGCCGACCGGCACGATCGCGCTGTCGCTGGCCAACAACGCCAGCAACGGCATCGAGCCCAGCTTCGCCCACCACTATTTTCGCAACGTGATCCGCCCCGGCAAGAAATCCAAGGAAAAAGTGGATGTTTTCTCCTTCGAGCTGCTGGCCTACCGACATCTCATCAATCCCAAGGCCATGCCCGAAGCGGAATCCTCCGAAGAGCAATTGCCCCCCTGCTTCATCACCGCCGACGACGTGAGTCCCAAACAGCATGTGGACATCCAGGCCGCTGCCCAGAAATGGATCGATTCCAGCATCTCCAAGACCGCCAACGTGCCCCCTGACTTCCCCTACGAGGATTTCAAGGACATTTATCGGTACGCCTACGAACAGGGGCTGAAAGGCTGCACCACCTTCCGCTTCAATCCCGAGGCGTTTCAGGGTGTGCTGGTCAAGGAGAAGGATCTGGAAAACACCCTGTACCGCTTCAAACTCGAAGATGGCAGCGTGCTGGAGGTCAGGGGCAACGAGGAGATCGAGTACGACGGCGAAGCACACAGTGCCGCCAACTTATACGATGCCCTGAAGGAAGGCTATTATGGAAAGTGGTAACACCGCCGGCCGCGGCTCGGCTCTGGAGACCTGATCATGGCCATCAAGATCGATAAAAAAATCGTTGCCTACGCGGTCGTCAAGCCCGACGACACACCACCCACGCTGGTGAGCCGATCACCGACCGCCTTGCAGCACATGCACGAAAGCCTGGCCCGCCCCGAGATCCTCCCCGGCGCCACCTACAAGGTGAAGACGCCGCTGTCGGATCACGCGCTGTATATCACTATCAACGACATCATCCTCAATCGGGACACCCAGGATGAAATCCGCCGTCCGTTCGAAATCTTTATCAACTCCAAGGCAATGGAGCATTTTCAATGGATCGTCGCCCTGACCCGCATCATCTCGGCGGTGTTCCGCAAGGGTGGCGACGTGACTTTCCTGGTGGAGGAACTGCGCTCGGTATTCGATCCGAAAGGCGGCTACTTCAAAAAGGGCGGCAAATACATGCCCTCGCTGGTCGCGGAGATCGGCGACGTCATCGAATCCCACCTGCGCTCGATCGGCATGCTTAAGGAAGACGGTCCCGACGAACGCCAGCGCCAGTTGATCGAGGAACATCGCAACAAGTACGAAGCCAGCATGAAGGCGGTCGAAGATGCCGGCGCCAGCAGCTTCCCACCGGAAGCCACCCTCTGCGGCAAGTGCCAAACCAAAGCGGTCATCGTCATGGATGGATGCCTGACCTGCCTGAACTGCGGTGACTCAAAGTGTTCCTGATGCGCCCAACAGCGTAAAAGACACCCTCACAGCCCCCAATTCGAGATAGCCCTCATGCATCCCCAAATACCCGCGCTGATGACAGCCATCGAGATCACGGAACCCGGCGGTCCCGACAGGCTGGCGCCCAAACAGCGCCCGGTCCCGCAACCCGCCGCCGGCGAAGTCCTGATCAGGGTAGCCGCCGCGGGCGTCAATCGTCCCGATTGCCTGCAACGTCAGGGCAGTTATCCGCCGCCGCAGGGCGCTTCCGACATCCCGGGACTGGAAGTCGCCGGCGCCATAGCCGCGCTCGGCCAAGGCGTGGACCACTGGCGGATCGGCGACGAGGTCTGCGCCCTGCTGACCGGCGGCGGCTACGCCGAATATTGCACCGCGCCCGCGCCTCAGTGTTTGCCCATCCCGGCCGGATTGACCTTGCAACAGGCCGCCGCCCTACCGGAAACCTTCTTTACCGTTTGGAGCAACGTCTTCGACCGGGCGCGACTGCAACCCGGCGAAATCCTGCTGGTTCACGGCGGCGCCAGCGGTATCGGCACCACCGCGATCCAACTGGCCAAGGCATTGGGTTCGCGGGTATTCGCCACGGTTGGCGGCGCCGACAAGGTCCAAGCGTGCCTGGATTTGGGCGCCGAGCGCGTCATCAACTACCGCGAGCAGGATTTTGTCCAAACGATCAAGGAGGCCACGCGCAACCGGGGCGTGGATGTGATCCTGGACATGGTCGGCGGCGACTACGTGCAACGTAATCTAAGCGCGCTGGCAGTTGAAGGTCGATTGGTTTTCATCGCCTTTCTGCGCGGCGCTAAAGTAGAACTGAATTTGGCGCCGGTGATGATGAAGCGGCTGACCATCACCGGATCGACCCTGCGCGCCCGGCCCATCGAAGACAAGGCACCCATCGCCACGGCCTTGCAAAAGACAGTCTGGCCGCTACTCGCCGGTGGTGCGATTCGGCCGATTATTGACCGGGTTTTCCCCTTTGCCGAGGCTGCCGCCGCTCATGCCCTGATGGAATCCAACCGCCACGTCGGCAAGATTCTATTGCAGGTTGAGGGATCGCTGGCCTCAACCCTGGCCTCGCCCTAGCCCAGCACGGCGGTCCGGCAACGGGTGAAGGAGGGATATCGCGCCCACGAAAAGTTGATCGAACGGCTACGACAAACATGCATCCTGCATTGCAACAAAATAATATCTATACTGTCATAGTGATCTGGTTGTTCCGGATCAATCAAGTCGTGGCGCAACCAGCATCGGGGTCCGTCTGGGTACCTAGTATCTCCCAGCGTCTATCGCAGGCCTGGCGCGCTAACACGATGATATTAAAGGATAAAAAAGTTTGGCCAAGTAGTCCGGCCAGTGTTTTTGTTACAGGTGAGAGGTTAAAATCATGCGCGGCACCTACAAATCTCAGCACCCATTCGTGTGGTTCGAAGAAAGCGGTTGGTGGTTCAAAGTGTTTGGCGAGTGCTTTGGACCTTACTCGGAACTGCCTGAAGCACGTTACAATCTATCGGTAGTTCAAGGATTGAGCCGACAGCTTCGCGAAGCCATCGCCAAGTAACCGGGTATCCGCCAAGCGCCTCGTTCGTTTACCGAGGGTTCCAGCAACCAACCGGTAATTTTGGGTCGGCTCGTTTAGTGTTGACCACCAGCAGTTTGGTGTCGAAGTGGTTATACCCTTGCCCCGCAATAAAAAAGCCGGGCTTGACCCCGGCTCATTTTCAATTGGATACGAGGCTTGGCTCATTCACCCGCCGCATCGGGGCGATCCATCAACTCGACATAAGCCATCGGTGCATTGTCGCCAGCCCGAAACCCGCATTTTAGAATACGCAGATAACCACCTGGACGCGACTGATAGCGTGGCCCCAATTGATTAAACAATTTGGTCACCACATCCCGGTCGCGCAACCGATCAAATGCCAACCGGCGGTGGGCCACGCTATCTTGCTTTGATAGCGTGATCAGCGGCTCAGCCACCTGACGCAACTCCTTGGCCTTAGGCAGGGTGGTGCGGATGAGTTCGTGAGTAAACAACGAAGCAGCCATGTTGCGCAGCATAGCCTTGCGATGGCTGCTGGTGCGGTTCAATTTGCGGCCGGCTTTGCGATGGCGCATGACAGTTATTCCTTAAGACTTAAATCGGACAGTCAATAATCATTGAATTCAGGGAAAATCCAAGGCCGGTCCTATTCGGCATCGGCATCGGCATCGGCATCGGCATTGCCGACCACAGTTTTCGAGCCCACCTGCAGAGGTTTATCCGCTTCGGCCGCCGCATCAGCGGCGCGCCGCGCTGCCGCACGCTCTTCCGCTTCCGTGCTCAGATTCGGCGGCGGCCAGTTATCGACCTTCATCCCCAAGGCCAACTTGTACTTGGCCAACACGTCCTTGATCTCGGTTAACGATTTCTTGCCGAGATTGGGGGTCTTGAGAAGCTCCGCCTCGGTTCGCTGCACCAGATCGCCGATATAGTATATATTCTCTGCTTTCAGGCAATTAGCCGAGCGCACGGTCAATTCAAGATCATCCACCGGTTGCATCAGGACCGGATCGATATCGACTGGCGGCGGCGGCAGAGGTTCGTCTCTTTTACCCTTGAGATCCACGAATACGGACAATTGGTCCAGCAGGATCCGGGCCGCCGTGCGAATCGCCTCTTCGGGATCGATGGTGCCGTTGGTTTCCAGATTCAGAATCAGCTTGTCCAGATTGGTGCGCTGTTCGACGCGCGCGCTCTCAACCCGATAGCTGATCCGCTCAATCGGACTGAACGAAGCGTCCAGGCGCAACCGACCGATCGGTCGCGATTCGCCGTCGGACCCTTCCCGCTGGGCTGCCGGCCAGTAACCGCGGCCTTGTTCGATCTTGAGCCGCATGCTCAACTCGCCGCTCTTGGTCAGGTGCGCGATAACCTGTTCCGGGTTGATGATCTCGACGGCATGGCTCTTCTCGATATCGCCAGCCGTGACCGGCCCCGGACCTTTCTTGGTCAGCGTCAGGTTCGCCTCACTCACTCCTTCCTGCAGGGTAACCGCCACGCTCTTCAGGTTGAGGAGGATATCGATCACATCCTCCTGCACACCCTCAATGGTGGAGTACTCGTGCAGCACTTGGTCAATCTCACACTCGACAATCGCGGCACCCGGTATGGATGAGAGCAAAATCCGCCGCAGGGCGTTACCGAGGGTATAGCCAAACCCACGTTCCAGCGGTTCCACACTCACTCGCGCCAACCGCGGCGTTAGCTTTTCCACCTCGACGCGGGTTGGTTTCAGCAAATCAAAAGAACCCACCATCCGTTTCCCCTCGGGGTCGATCACTTGGAGTACAGCTCTACAACCAGGGATTCGTTGATATCCGGAGGCAGATCACCACGATCGGGAATCCGCTTGAAAACCCCGCTCATTTTGCTGGCGTCCACCTCGACCCAATCCACAAAACCATGACCTTGGGCCAGTTGCAGCGCGTATTGAATGCGGGTCTGACTGCGACTCTTTTCATGAATCGCAACAACGTCTTCCGGTCTGACCTGATAGGAAGCAATGTTGACCCGCTGGCCGTTGACGGTAATCGCCCGGTGGGAAACCAACTGGCGAGCCTCGGCGCGAGTGCTGCCAAAACCCATGCGGTACACAACGTTATCCAGCCGGCATTCCAGCAGCTTCAGCAGGTTTTCACCCGTGGAGCCTTTGCCACTGGCCGCTTTCTTGTAGTAATTCAGAAATTGCCGCTCCAGCACTCCGTAGATGCGCCGCAGTTTCTGCTTTTCGCGCAACTGCATTCCGTAGTCGGAGAGACGGGGGCGCCGCGCGCCATGTTGGCCCGGCAACCGTTCCAGATTGCATTTGGATTCCAGCGGACGGGCGGCGGACTTCAGAAACAGATCCACGCCTTCCCGGCGGCTCAGCTTGCACTTGGGACCGAGATATCTGGCCACGGTATAACTCCTAAACTAAACGCGACGGCGTTTCGGGGGACGGCAACCGTTATGAGGAATAGGCGTTACGTCCATGATGCTCATGACCTTGAAACCGGCGGCATTCAGCGCACGCACAGCGGATTCCCGACCGGGTCCAGGTCCCTTGACGTTGACTTCCAAGTTCTTGAGGCCGAATTCCTTCACCATATTCCCAACCCGTTCGGCGGCAACCTGAGCCGCAAACGGGGTGCTCTTGCGCGACCCGCGAAAACCAGAACCTCCCGACGTGGCCCACGCCAAGGCGTTGCCCTGACGATCCGTGATCGTGATGATGGTGTTATTGAACGAGGCGTGAATATGTGCGATGCCATCCACGACATTCTTTTTAACGCGCTTGCGCGTCTTGGTAACCGGTTTTGCCATGCTCCAACCTATGCCAATGGGATTCCAGAAATTACCGCCGGCCTACTTACGAACCGCGCGGCGCGGACCCTTGCGCGTCCGGGCGTTGGTTCGGGTGCGCTGGCCACGTACCGGCAAGCCGCGCCGGTGGCGCACGCCGCGATAGCAACCCAAGTCCATCAACCGCTTGATGCTCATGGACACTTCACGGCGCAGATCACCTTCCACGATGTGCTTGGTGACTTCGGCACGCAACGCATCCACCTGAGCCTCATCCAGGTCACGGACCTTGATGTCCGGGGCGACGTTGGCCGCCGTACAGATCTGACCAGCACGGGTCTTACCGATCCCATAGATGGCCTGCAGCGCGATCACCGCATGTTTGTTGACCGGAATGTTGATACCTGCAATACGGGCCATGCCTTGAAGTTCCTCCCATCGCGCCGGGTGTTTGCCACGCAAAGAAGCGGGAATTTACCCCACTCGGCGACGTAGATCAATATAAACGAATCGGTTTTATCCCTGCCGCTGCTTGTGACGGGCATCCTTGCAAATCACCCGAACCACGCGATCACGGCGGACGATTTTGCAGTTACGGCAAATTTTTTTGACCGAGGCGCGTACCTTCATGATTGTTCTCCAAAATCAGCAAACACCGTGGGGACAGCGGCGGGTGGTTTCCGTTCAACGCAGCAGGCTTTGGCCTTTGAAGCTGCTCTTTTTCAACAGGCTTTCGTACTGATGCGACATCAGATGCGCTTGGACTTGAGCCATGAAATCCATAACCACCACCACGATGATCAACAGCGAGGTGCCGCCAAAATAGAACGGTACCCGCCAGTACAGGATCAGAAATTCCGGCAGCAGGCAGACGGCGGTGATATAGAGGGCTCCGACCAGCGTCAGTCGGGTCAGCACCTTGTCGATGTACGTCGCCGTCTGCACGCCCGGCCGAATGCCGGGAATGAAAGCCCCGGATTTTTTCAGATTGTCGGCGGTTTCCTTGGAATTAAAAACCAGCGCCGTGTAGAAAAAGCAGAAGAAAATAATCAAGCTGGCATAGATCAGCACGTACAGCGGCTGTCCCGGCGACAAAGTCGAACTGATGTCGCGCAGCCACTCCATGTTGGGCGCATTGCCAAACCAACTGCCCAGCGTCGCCGGAAACAGAATCAGGCTGGACGCAAAGATCGGCGGTATCACCCCGGACATGTTCAGCTTCAACGGCAGATGGGTAGTCTGGGCGGCGTACATCCGCCGGCCCTGCTGGCGCTTGGCGTAGTTGACCGTAATGCGCCTTTGCCCCCGCTCGACAAACACCACGAAGCCGGTTACCAAGACCGTCAGCGCCAGCAGGAACAACACCAACATGACATGCAATTCACCCGTGCGCGCCAATTCCAAGGTGCCGCCCACCGCCTGCGGCAGGCCGGCGACGATACCGGCGAAGATCAGCATGGAAATACCGTTCCCGATGCCGCGTTCGGTCACTTGCTCGCCCAGCCACACCAGAAACATGGTGCCGGTCACCAGCGTAATCGTGGCGGTCATGAGGAAACCGATACCGGGCGCGATCACCACCGAGGTGCTGCCCACCGTCTGACTCTGCAGCGCGATGCTGACACCGATGGCCTGGAAGGCCGCCAAGATCACCGTCAGGTAGCGCGTGTAGCGGGTCAGCGTATGCCGGCCGGCGGCGCCGCCCTCCTTGCGCAACTGTTCCAGCGATGGCACCACCATGGACATAAGTTGCAGGATAATCGAGGCCGAGATATAGGGCATCACCCCGAGCGCGAACAAGCTCAACCGACCCAAGGCGCCACCCGAGAACATATTGAACATGTCGAGGATGGTGCCACGTTGCTGGCTGAACAGCTGCGCCATGGCGTTCGGATCGATGCCCGGCACCGGAATATGCGCGCCGATACGGAACACCACCAGCGCCCCCAGCAAAAACAGCAGGCGCTGGCGCAGTTCGGTCATTTTGCCGAGATCCGGCAGGGCAGTCGCCATCGTCGCTACTCGTGGATCGTTCCGCCGGCCGCCTGCAGCGCGGCCTTGGCGCCTTGCGTCAGCGCCAACCCGCGCAGGGTCAACGGCTTATCCACCGTCCCGGAGAGAATGACTTTGACCTGCCTGGCAAAGGCCGGCACAAGGTTAGCCGCTTTGAGCGCCGCCAGATCGATCACGTCGGCCGCAATCTTGGCAAGATCGCGCAGCCGCACTTCGGCGGTGTATCGGGCGGTCATCGAGCGAAAGCCGCGCTTAGGCAGCCGCCGCTGCAAAGGCATTTGGCCGCCTTCAAAACCGACCTTGTGGTAGCCCCCGGCCCGGGCGTGCTGGCCCTTGTGACCGCGACCGCCGGTTTTGCCGAGACCAGAGCCGATACCGCGCCCGAGCCGCTGCTTGCCAGGCCGACTGCCGGGTGCCGGCTTGAGGGTATTGAGTCGCATGGCTTCAGGTCTCCTCGACTTTCAGTAGATAGGAAACTTTGCGGATCATGCCGCGGTTCTCTGGGGTATCGATAACCACCGAGCTACCGTGCAATCGCCGCAGTCCCAGCCCGCGCACGCAGGCCTTATGCGCGACCAAACGGCCATGCATGCTCTTGACTAGAGTGACTTTCAGCTTGTCGGCCATGGGTCCCTCAACTCCGGATTTCGTCGACGTTCTTGCCGCGCTTGGCAGCCTGATAATCGGGCGCCTTCATAGCGCTTAGCCCGCGAATGGTTGCCCGCACCACATTAATCGGATTGCGCGAACCGATACACTTGGCCAGCACATCCTTGACGCCCACCACATCGAACACGGCGCGCATGGCGCCGCCAGCGATGATACCGGTGCCTTCGGAAGCCGGTTGCATGAATACCCGCGCCGCGCCGTGCTCCGCCGTAATGGGATACTGCAGGGTAGTGCCGTTCAACGGCACGCTGCACATGCTCTTACGAGCCTTGTCCATCGCTTTCTGGATGGCCATGGGTACCTCGCGAGCTTTGCCATAGCCCAAACCGACCCGGCCATTGCCGTCGCCCACCACAGTCAGCGCCGTGAAGCCGAACTGGCGGCCGCCCTTAACGACCTTGGCCACACGGTTGACGGTGATCAGTTTTTCCTGCAAACCGTCGGAATTCTGGGTGCCTTCTACATTCGTCGCCATGCTGTTTGTTCCTTAAAACTCCAAGCCGTTTTCGCGGGCGGCGTCAGCCAACGCCTTGATCCGGCCGTGGTACTTGAAACCGGAGCGGTCAAACGCGACCCGGGTGATACCGATAGCCTTGGCCTTCTCGGCGATCGCCTTGCCCACCGCCTTGGCCGCATCGACGTCGCCCGTGCTCTTTAGCATCTGGCGCAACGCCGTCTCCAGGGTGGATGCGGCCGCCAAAGTCCGGTCACCGGTCGGAGCCGGGTTGATCAACTGAGCGTAGATGTGGCGAGGCGTGCGATGCACGCACAACCGGCAAACACCCAGTTCGCGGATCTTGAGCCGGGTCCGCAACCCGCGCCGCAGGCGCGTGGTTTTTTTGTCGGCTGCTTTCTTATCCATGGCAAGTCCTTACTTCTTCTTGGCTTCTTTCAGGATGATGGTCTCGTTCGCATAGCGTACCCCCTTGCCCTTGTAGGGCTCTGGCGGCCGATAGGCGCGGATCTTGGCGGCGGCTTCGCCGACCTGCTGCTTGTCCACTCCGCGGACGATCACTTCAGTCTGGGTGGGTGTCTCGATGACGATGCCTTCCGGCACCTTGAACTCGACCGGATGAGAAAAACCGAGCGTCAAGTTCAGCACCTTGCCTTGCGCCTGGGCACGGTAACCGACACCGACCAGTTGCAGCTTGCGCTCGAATCCCTGGGTGACCCCAATCATCATGTTGTTGAGCAGAGCCCGCATGGTGCCGGTCATCGCCCGATGCTTGGGATCGTTGGTGATCTGGTGTGGATCGACCACCAGATCATCGCCATTCCGCCGGACCGCCACCCATGGATGCACCTGGAGTTCGGCCGAACCTTTCTTGCCTTTGAGAGCGACATGTTGGCCGTTAATGCCCACATCCACTCCGGCCGGCACGGCGATCGGCTGCTTACCGACGCGCGAGACGCGAATTTTCTTTTCCTTGATTATGGTTGCCATGATGCCGCTCCTTTAAGCCACGAGGCACAACACTTCGCCACCGTGGCCGGCGGCGCGGGCCGCGCGATCACTCATCAAGCCCTTGGAGGTGGATACAATGGCCACACCCCAACCGCCCATCACCTTGGGCAGTTCATCCTTGCCGCGGAATACCCGTCGGCTGGTACGGCTGACCCGTTCGATCCGCTCGATGACCGGCCGGCCTTCAAAGTACTTGAGGGTAATGGTCAACTCCGCCTTGCTGGGAGCGATCTGCGTTATCGCGAAATCGGCGATGTAACCCTCGTCGCGCAACACCAGGGCGATCGCCGCCTTCAGCTTGGAGGTCGGCATGCCGACCTGAGTCTTGGCGGCGCGCTGGGCATTACGGATGCGCGTCAGCATATCCGCGATGGGATCTGTCATGCTCATGTTCTAAAACAACTCCACATAGTCAGTATCGGGTCCTCCACCAGCGGTGGAGCCAACCTTGAACTTAAGCGTTTTCTCCGGCCATCCAGGGCCGAAACATTCACCAACTGGCCTTGCGCAAGCCCGGCACGTCACCGCGCATCGTGGCTTCCCGCAGCTTATTGCGCCCCAGACCAAACTTGCGATAGAAACCATGCGACCGACCAGTCAGCCGGCAGCGGTTGTGCAGCCGAACCGGGCTGGCATCGCGTGGCAAGGCCTGCAGTTGCTTTTGCGCCTCCCACCGTTGCTCGTCGCTGCTGGCGGGGTCGCGAATCGATTCCTTGAGCGCGGCGCGCCTGGCGGCATACTGTTTGACGGTACGGGTCCGCTTGGCCTCGCGGTTGATCATGCTCTGTTTTGCCACAGACTCATCCTCAGTTCCGGAACGGGAAATTGAACGCGGCCAGCAGCGCCCGCCCTTCTTCGTCGGTCCGCGCGGTCGTGGTAATCGTAATATCCAAGCCGCGGATGGTGTCGATTTTGTCGTAGTCGATCTCGGGGAAAATGATCTGCTCGCGCACGCCCAAGCTATAGTTGCCGCGACCGTCGAAGGCGCGGGCGCTGAATCCGCGGAAATCGCGGATGCGCGGAATGGCCACATTCACCAGCCGGTCCAGGAATTCGTACATCCGGTCGCGTCGCAGCGTCACCTTGCAACCGATCGGCCAGCCGGCTCGAATCTTGAAGCCGGCGATGGACTTGCGCGACAGGGTGACCACCGGCTTCTGACCCGCAATTTGGGTCAGGTGGCTGGTCGCGTGCTCCATCACCTTTTTGTCGGCGACCGCTTCACCGACCCCCATGTTCAGGGTGATCTTGGTGATGCGCGGCACTTCCATGATGTTCTGGTAGCTGAATTGCTCGCGCAACCGCGGCATCACCGTTTCGCGATAGTAGTGTTGCAGTCGGGCCATAACCGTCTCCTCAGGCATCCACGACTTCATTATTGGATTTGAAGTAGCGCACCTTGCGGCCGTCCTCCAGTATCCGGAACCCGACTCGGTCGCCCTTCTTGGTGGCCGGGTTGAACAACAGCACGTTGGAACTGTGAATCGCCGCTTCGCGCTCGACAATGCCGCCGGCCACGCCGCGGGATGGGTTGGGCTTGGTGTGCCGCTTGATCAGGTTCACACCGGCCACAAGCACGCGGCTGTCATCCACCACTCGCATCACTTTGCCGTGACGGCCCTTGTCCTTGCCAGCGATGACGATCACCTCATCATCCTTTCGAATTCTGCGCATTACCGCCTTCCTCCTGCCTCACAGCACTTCCGGCGCCAGGGAAATAATTTTCATGAACCGCTCGCCGCGCAGCTCGCGGGTCACTGGCCCGAAGATGCGGGTACCGATCGGTTCCAGCTTATTGTTGAGCAGTACCGCGGCATTGCCGTCGAAACGAATCAGCGAACCGTCCGGCCGACGCACGCCCTTGCGGGTGCGGACCACCACGGCGTTATAAACCTCGCCCTTGCTGACCTTGCCGCGAGGGATCGCGTCCTTGACGCTGACCTTGATGACGTCACCAATATGCGCGTACCGGCGGTGGGAGCCTCCCAGCACCTTGATGCACATCAGCCGGCGGGCGCCGCTGTTGTCGGCGACATCCAACATCGTTTGCATCTGAATCATGGTTCTACATTCCGTTCACGGATTTTGGAAAACGCCTGCCGTGTCGGGCGCCCCCGGCCCGGCTGCGGCGGCTATTGCGCGCGCCGGACCACATCGACCAACATCCAGGATTTGGACTTGGCCAAAGGCCGGCATTGTTTGATGGTCACCATATCGCCTTCATGGCACTGATTGTGCTCGTCGTGAGCGTGGAGCTTGGTGGTCCGGCGGATGTATTTGCCGTAAACCGGATGTTTGACCAACCGCTCGATGGCCACCGTGATGGTCTTGTCCATCTTGTTGCTCGTCACGCGCCCAGTCAGGGTGCGCTCCACCTGATTTTCCGCCGTCATGCCTGGCCCGCCTTTTCGCTCAACACCATTTTGACCCGCGCGATATTGCGTCGCACCTGTTTGAACAGATGGGACTTGCTCGCTTGGCCGGTGGCTTTCTGCATCCGCAGGTTGAAATGCTCGCGCAGCAGCGCCAGCATCTCCTGTTTCAGTTCATCCGCGCTCTTGCGCCGCAGTTCGCTCGCATTCATCACATCACCGTTCGGGTCACGAAGACCGTCCGCACGGGGAGTTTGGCCGCCGCCAGGCGGAACGCCTCGCGGGCGATGGCTTCGGACACCCCTTCCACTTCATACAGCACGCGACCGGGCTTGATCCTGGCCACCCAATACTCGACATTGCCCTTACCGCTGCCCATGCGCACTTCCAAAGGCTTCTTGGTGATGGGCTTGTCCGGGAAAATGCGGATCCACACCTTGCCGCCACGCTTGATATAGCGATTGATGGCCCGACGGGCAGCCTCGATCTGGCGGGCGGTCAACATCCCGCGGGTCGTGCATTTCAGCCCGTACTCGCCGAAACTGACGTGGGTGCCGCTGGTGGCAACGCCGGTGTTGCGCCCCTTGCGCTGCTTGCGAAATTTGGTTCTTTTCGGCTGTAGCATATTCTGTCTCGTTTATAAACAAGGAACTCCGCGGCGTGGCGCGGAGTTCCGCAACAACTCCAGACGTTCAACCGGCCGCCGCCTTCTCGAGCTTCGCCTCGCCCTGTCGGTCGAAACCGAACACTTCACCCTTAAAGATCCAGACCTTGATACCGATCACCCCGTAGGTGGTCCTGGCTTCGGCGAGGCCGTAATCGACATTGGCGCGCAGGGTATGTAGCGGCACCCGTCCTTCACGGGTCCATTCGCTACGGGCGATTTCGGCCCCGTTCAACCGACCGGAAACTTGTATCTTAATCCCTAGCGCCCCCAAACGCATAGCGTTGGCAACCGTGCGCTTCATCGCCCGGCGGAACATGATGCGCCGCTCCAACTGCTGGGCCACGCCTTCGGCCACCAGTTGGGCGTCCAGCTCCGGCTTACGGATTTCCTCGATGTTGATCTGCAGATCCTTGACCTCCAAACCCATCATCCGGGCGACAGCCTTACGCAGCGCTTCGATGTCCTCGCCTTTCTTGCCGATTACCACGCCCGGACGAGCGGTGTGGATGGTGATGCGCGCCAACCGGGCTGGCCGCTCGATCTGAATCCGGCTGACCGAGGCGTTGGCCAGCTTTTTCTTCAAAAACTGGCGCACCCGCAGGTCGGTTTCCAGTAGCTCGGGGAAGCTTTTGCTATTGGCGTACCATTTGGAAGTCCAGTCGGACGCGATGCCTAGCCGTATCCCTGTGGGGTTGACTTTCTGACCCATAATCGTTCTCGCTCCTACTCGGCTACGGTCACGGTGATGTGACTGGTGCGCTTGACGATGCGATTGCCGCGGCCTTTGGCCCGGGCATGCATCCGCTTCAGCAGCGGGCCGCCATCCACGCAGATGGTGGCCACCTTCAACTCGTCGATATCGGCGCCTTCGTTGTGCTCGGCGTTGGCGATGGCTGACTCCAACACGCTCTTGATCAGTTGGGCCGCCTTCTTGTTGCTGAACGCCAGAATCCGCAGCGCTCGATCCACCGGCAGGCAGCGAATCTGGTCGGCCACCAGCCGGGCTTTCTGCGGCGAGATCCGGACGTTTTTCATGACAGCGACAGCTTGCATCGGCTCGCCTCCTTACTTGGACTTTCTGTCGGCCGCATGGCCGCGATAGGTGCGGGTAGCGGCAAACTCGCCCAGCTTGTGGCCCACCATATTCTCGGTGACCAGAATCGGCACATGCTGGCGGCCGTTATGTACGGCGATGGTCAGCCCGATCATATCCGGCAAAATCATCGAGCGACGCGACCAGGTTTTGATCGGCCGCTTGGTATTGGTGGCAACCGCTTGCTCCACTTTTTTAATCAAGTGAAGATCGACAAATGGCCCTTTTTTAATCGAACGTGGCACCTTACTTATCCTCTTGGTTGCATGTCCCCGGTTCGGCGGGGCGGCCGTTCGGCTTTGGGCCGGACGGCCCCTGCATTATTTCGCTTTTCGCCGGCGCACAATGAACTTGTCGGTGCGCTTGTTCGAGCGGGTCTTGTAGCCCTTGGTCGGCACGCCCCACGGCGACACCGGATGCCGGCCGCCCGAGGTACGACCTTCACCACCGCCGTGTGGATGGTCCACCGGATTCATGGCCACGCCGCGCACGGTGGGTCGAACGCCCACCCAACGCTTGGCGCCGGCCTTGCCCAGCGAGCGCAGGTTGTGTTCCTCGTTGCCAACTCCGCCGATGGTAGCCTTGCAATCCACATGGACCTTGCGAATCTCGCCGGAACGCAACCGCAGGGTGGCGTAGATGCCTTCGCGAGCGACCAACTGCACCGATGCACCGGCGCTGCGGGCCAACTGCGCGCCCTTCCCGGGGCGCAGCTCCACGCAATGCACCTGACTGCCAACCGGAATATTCCGCAGCGGCAGGGCATTGCCCGGCTTGATCGGCGCCGCCGGCCCAGACATCAGCATAACGCCGGCGCCGACATCGCGCGGAGCGATGATGTAGCGACGCTCGCCGTCGGCATACAGCAGCAACGCAATATGCGCGCTGCGGTTCGGATCGTATTCGAGCCGTTCGACCCGCGCCGGGATATTGTCCTTGTCGCGCTTAAAATCGACCAGCCGGTAATGTTGCTTGTGGCCGCCGCCCTGATGCCGGGTCGTGATGCGGCCCATATTGTTGCGCCCGCCGTTGCGAGTCTGCTTTTCCAGCAGCGGCGCGTGGGGCCGGCCCTTGTGCAAGTGCGGGCTAACAACTTTGACTACAAAGCGCCGGCCGGGCGAAGTCGGTTTGGTCTTTACGAGAGGCATGGGATTTCACCTTTTATTCATATAGCGGGGCGGCGAGCGCTCAATCACTCCGCCATCATGAAGTCGATTTCATTGCCGGCTTCCAGGGAAACGTACGCTTTCTTCCAATCCGAACGCCGCCCGTAAGTAGCCCCGAACCGTTTGCGCTTGCCCTTAACGTTGACGACCGTGACGCCCTTAACCTTGACTTTAAACAGCAACTCCACCGCATCCCGGATTTCCGGCTTGGTGGCATCCAGGGTCACTTTAAACACCACTTGGTTGTATCGCTCGGCCACCCGGTTACTTTTTTCCGAGACATGCGGGGCCAGCAGAATCTTCAGCAGACGTTCCTGGTTCATGCCAACCACTCCCCGACGCGCTGCAAAGCGCCCGCCGTCATCAATACCTTTTCGGAACCCACCAGGCTGACCGGGTCCAGGCCGATCACATCGCTCACCGCCACATCGGGCAGGTTGCGCACCGACAGATGCAGATTGAGATCGACGTTTTCGGTCACCACCAGCACGCGGCCTCGATCAGCCAAACCCAGCGCCCGCATCCGCTCGATCATATGCTTGGTTTTGATTTCCGGAACATCCAGCGCGTCCACCACCAGTAACCGGTCCTGGCGCAGCAGTTCAGAGAAAATGGCGCGCATGGCGGCACGATACATTTTTCGGTTGACTTTCTGCGAGTGATCCTGCGGCCTGGCCGCGAAGGTCACGCCGCCGCCCCGCCACAATGGGCCACGGGTGGTGCCGGCGCGGGCGCGACCGGTTCCTTTCTGCCGAAACGGTTTAGCGCCACCGCCCCTGACCTGAGCACGATTTTTCTGTGCGCGGGTGCCGGAGCGGGCGCCGGCCAGATAGGCCACCACCACCTGATGCACCAGCGCCTCGTTGAACGGCCGAGCAAAGGTCTCATCGGCAACCGTGAGTTGGCCGGACGCCGCGCCGCTCGCGTTCTTGACCTGAAGTTCCATATCGCCTCCTTACCGGCGCGCCTTCACGGCGGGTCGAATCATCACATCGCCACCCTTGGCGCCGGGCACCGAACCCTTGATCGCCAGCAGGTTGCGCTCCACATCCACCCGGACGACTTCCAGGTTTTGCGTGCAGCGCCGCACCGCGCCCAGGTGGCCGGCCATCTTCTTACCCTTGAATACCCGGCCGGGGCTCTGGTTCTGCCCGATGGAGCCGGGGGCGCGGTGGGACAGCGAATTGCCGTGGCTGGCGCGCTGACTGCGGAAATGATGGCGCTTGATGGCGCCGGCGAAGCCCTTGCCGATGCTGGTGCCGGTCACATCGACCTTCTGACCGGCCTGAAACAAATCCACTTTGAGTTCGGCGCCCACATCGATCCCGGCGCCCTCGTCCTCCGCCAGACGAAATTCCCACAGGCCACGACCCGCCGCGACGCCGGCCTTGGCGAAATGACCGACCATGGGCTTGGTTACCCGGCTGGCGCGGCGGCTGCCGACCGTCACCTGCAGGGCACGGTACCCGTCGGTTTCCTCGGTCTTAACCTGCGCAACGCGGTTGGGCTCGACTTCAATCAGAGTGACGGGAATCGAGACGCCTTCTTCCGTGAAAACACGAGTCATACCGGCCTTGCGGCCGATGAGTCCGATTGCCATTTTTATTTCCTTCTACCTAATCACGACTTCAGGTCAGAGGAAGGGAAGGCTGCCCCTCATGACCCGGACTTGAATGCTTAGTTGAGCTTGATTTGCACGTCCACACCGGCGGCGAGATCGAGCTTCATCAGCGCGTCGACCGTCTTGTCGGTGGGATCGACGATATCCATCAGCCGCTTGTGAGTGCGCAGCTCATACTGATCGCGGGCATCCTTGTTGACGTGCGGCGAGACCAGCACCGTGAAGCGCTCGATCTTGGTCGGCAGCGGAATGGGGCCGCGAACCTGGGCGCCGGTGCGCCGGGCGGTCTCGACGATTTCCCGCGCCGACTGATCGATCAACCGGTGGTCGAACGCCTTGAGGCGGATGCGAATACGTTGGCTGGTGGCGGTCATGGCGCTCACTCGATCACTTTAGCGACGACGCCGGCGCCGACGGTGCGCCCACCCTCGCGGATGGCGAAGCGCAGGCCCTCGTCCATGGCGATCGGCGCGATCAGGCTGACCACGACCCGCACGTTGTCGCCGGGCATGACCATCTCCACCCCTTCGGGCAGGTCGACCGAGCCGGTGACGTCGGTGGTGCGGAAGTAGAATTGCGGCCGGTAGCCCTTGAAAAATGGCGTGTGCCGCCCGCCTTCTTCCTTGCCTAGGACGTAGACTTCGGCTTCGAAGTGGGTGTGCGGGGTGATGGTGCCGGGCTTGGCCAGCACTTGGCCGCGTTCGACGTCGTCGCGCTTGGTGCCGCGCAGCAGAACCCCGACGTTGTCGCCGGCTTCGCCCTGGTCCAGCAGCTTGCGGAACATTTCAACCCCGGTGCAGATGGTTTTGACCGTGGGGCGGATGCCGACAATGGCGACTTCCTCGCCGACCTTGACCTTGCCGCGTTCGATGCGGCCGGTGACCACGGTGCCGCGCCCGGAGATCGAGAAGACGTCTTCGATCGGCATCAGGAAGGGTTTGTCGATTTCGCGCTGCGGTTGCGGGATGTAGACGTCCATGGCCTCGACCAGCTTGTGGATCGAGGGCTCGCCCAGCGCGCTTTGGTCGCCTTCCAGCGCCTTGAGCGCGCTGCCGGTGACGATGGGGACGTCGTCGCCGGGGAAGTCGTAGCTGCTGAGCAGCTCGCGGACTTCCATTTCCACCAGCTCCAGCAGTTCGGCGTCGTCCACCATGTCGGCTTTGTTGAGGTAGACCACGATGCACGGGACCCCGACCTGGCGCGCTAGCAGGATGTGCTCGCGGGTCTGCGGCATCGGGCCGTCGGCGGCCGAAACCACCAGTACGGCACCGTCCATTTGCGCGGCGCCGGTGATCATGTTCTTGATGTAGTCGGCGTGCCCGGGGCAGTCGACATGGGCGTAGTGCCGCTTGGGCGATTGGTATTCGACGTGGGCAGTGGCGAT
>CAVOGC010000028.1:0-45463 GCA_963695105.1 uncultured Gammaproteobacteria bacterium
GTTGTGGTCTTCGAACAACCGATCGCCCAGCGCCGCGCGCAGCGTGGTGGCGACCTCGACCAGGCGGCCATCGCGCTCCCAGGTCTTGGCATCGAGCAGCTTCTTTTTCTTCTTCTCGGACAGACCCGGCTTCGCGCCGCCGCCCTCTTCGTCGTCTTCGTCCTGATCGCTGCCCCACTCGGCCAAGCGTTGCTCCAGCGCGGCGGCGATCTTGGCGAACTGGGTGAACAGATCGTCGCCGAACTCCTCGTAGAGCGCGGCGCGCAGGTCTTCGTCGCCGGAGGTGAAGCGCAACGTCTCGATGGCCTTGAGGGTGATTTGGCTATGCAAGCGTAGCGGGCGCTCGACCGTGACCTTCCAGTAGCCGAAGGCGGCGTTGGGGAAGATCTTGGACTCGGGCGTCTCCTTGAAGTCGAGAAAGGTGCGGCTGATGCGCTCGATGTCCTCGGGCGAGAGCTCGCAGTTCTTTTTGCCCAGATTCTTGCGCAGCGGCTTGAACCACTGGCTGGCGTCGATGAGTTGCACCTGACCCTGGCGGTGCGCCGGCTTGCGGTTGGACAGTACCCAGATGTAGGTGGCGATGCCGGTGTTGTAGAACAGGTTGAGCGGCAGCGCGACGATGGCTTCGAGCCAGTCGTTTTCGATCAGCCAGCGGCGGATGTTGCTCTCGCCCTGGCCCGCGTCGCCGGTGAATAACGACGAACCGTTGTGGACCTCGGCAATGCGGCTGCCCAGCGCCGACTTGTCGTTCATCTTCGACGCCATGTTGGCGAGAAAGAGCATCTGCCCGTCGCTGGAGCGGGTGACCA
Organism: uncultured Gammaproteobacteria bacterium; assembly: GCA_963695105.1. Classification (GTDB taxonomy): domain Bacteria; phylum Pseudomonadota; class Gammaproteobacteria; order Competibacterales; family Competibacteraceae; genus Competibacter. The sequence continues at coordinate 810 of CAVOGC010000028.1, forward strand.
GCGACAGCTCCTCGCCGTTGTGCATCACCTTGAAGCGCGGGTCGCGCATCCCGTCTTTGCCGCCCAGCGCTTCGAGGTCCTTCTTCCAGCTCTTCCCATAAGGCGGGTTGGCCAGCATGAAGTCGAACTCCTGGGCCGGGAAGGCATCGTGCGCCAGCGTGGACCACTCCGCGCCGCCGACGATGTGGTCGGCGCTCTCGCCCTCGCCCTTGAGCAGCATGTCGGCCTTGCAAACGGCGTAAGTCTCGGGGTTGATCTCCTGACCGTAGAGCAGGCTCTTCACCTGCTGCTGGCGCTTGGCGGCGATCCGGGTCAGCGTCTCCTCCGCGACGGTGAGCATACCGCCGGTGCCGCAGGCGCAATCGTAGAGCAGGTAGGTGCCGGACTTGATCTCGGCCTCGATGGGCAGGAATACCAGGTTCGCCATCAGCCGCACCGCATCGCGCGGAGTCCAGTGCTCGCCGGCCTCCTCGTTGTTGTCCTCGTTGAACTTGCGGACCAGCTCCTCGAAGACCGTGCCCATCGAGTGGTTGTCGATGCCGGCCGGCGAGAGGTCGATATCCGGGTCGAGGAACTTGTTGATCAGCGTGCCCAGCGAGTCGGAGCGCGACAGCGTCGGGAGCTGGTTGCGAAACTTGAAGTTTTCGAGGATGTCCTGGACGTTGGGCGAAAATCCATTGAGGTAGTCCTCGAAATCGGCGAGCAGTTGCTGCTGGCTGCCGCGCGACTTGAGATCGCGCAGGGTGAACTTCGAGGTGTTGTAGAAGGCTTGGCCGGCGGCATCGCAGAGCGCGGCGCGCTGCTCGGTAATGCCCGCCTCGTCGAGCATCTTCTTGGTGTCGAGAATCGCCGGTTTGCTCGGTTCCAGCACGGCGTCCATGCGCCGGATAACGCACATCGGCAGGATCACGTCCGGGTATTTGCCGCGCCTGAACAGGTCGCGGAGGACATCGTCGGCGATGCCCCAGATGAAGGAGACGATCTTGTTGTGGGTGGCTTGATCCATGCTCAGACGACTCCGAGTCGGCGGGTGATCCGTGGGGTGAAATTTCACTGGGCGCCAGATAGTGGACGCTGTGCCGCACCCAGGCGAAACCATGCCGCCGCCAGACATCGGAAGGACTCGATCGGGTCCGGGTGGGCATGGCGTGCATTTCCTGACGGCGATGGGCGAGGTTTAGGTTGGCCGAAGTATTGACGCAAAATGCAATGGGGACAATCTAAAGATCGGACGGTTGCCCATCGTTCCCGAACCTCGATAGTCGCCCTTCAGAGCGCCCCGTCCACCAGTCGCCACAGATGCAGCGCCAGGAACGAGCGGTAGGGAGCGAACCGCGCGGCGGCTTCCGCAATGGACTGATCCTCTTGGAGAAACCGGCGAAAGGCGTTGCCGGTGGCCGCGTCGCGGTCCGGCCAGATATCCGGTTCCTGAAAATAAAAGATCGCGGCCATGTCGCCGGTCCAGGGACCGATGCCCCGAATCCGGCAGAGATGGGCCGCGCGGGCCTCGGGGGCGAGCGCCCGCAGGCGGATCGGGCACAGGTCGCCTTGCGCTTCGGCCGCGTTCAGCGCCAGCAGCGCCTGAACCTTGGGGCCGGACACCCCGCACGTCTTCAGGATCGGGGCGTGTTCCTCGGTCAAAAAGGCCAACAGGCCGCCCCCGTGCGCCTGGGCCGCCGCTTCGATCCGCTCCCAGATCCGACGGGCTACCTTGACGGACAGTTGCTGACCGATCACGGCCCGAGCCAGGAACACGCCCAGCCCCCGTTCCTCCCGCGCCGGCAACGCCAACGGACCGGCCGCCGCGATGCGTTCGGCCAGTTCGGCGGACAGACCACGGGCGGTTTCAACAAGATGGCGATGGATGTGGGCTTTCATGCGCGAAGGAGAATGATGAGCGTCAGACCCGGCGGCCCTGGCTTCCAATTCTAGCTGGGGATTGCCGGCTTACGTCTCCGACCCGGTCAGGGCCACGACCTCATGAAAGCTCGATCACACCCGATTGTTACTCGAATCCGACGGGTTAAAATTTGCCCAACGCGCGATCCGCGATCATCCCGCGCACGCTTACGAAGTGGGCTCAACACAAAAAGCGGAGGCCCTGATGGCCTCCGCTTTATTTCACGAGTGCGCCGACGTTAGCCGATCTGCACCGTCAACTGCTCGTAGTGATCAACCCTGGTCTGGGTGCGCTGGTATCTCTTGTGCAGCTTATCGACCTTGTACTTGATGAAGCCGATCTGCTTGACGCCGCCGCTTTGGGTCCACTGGTTGACGAAGCTCCAGGAGCCGTTGGAGGTGCTCGACCCGGTGTAGGTGTAGCCGCCGCTCAGTTTAGCCATCGCCTGCCGGTCCAGGGTCTTGCTCAAGTCCAGGTCTTGAATCGTGATCGTGGTCATCGTCGTTACCTCATTCAAAGGGTTGGGAAACTTGATTTCCCGTGCTGTACGTTTTTAAAAGCATAATTCGTTCCAATAATACTTTATTTTAGGTATTATTTTTTAATAATTTGATTTAATTTATTTTATTAAAAAATCAGCCAGCTTTCTTCACCGAGCAAACCGATGGAATTGTCAAAATAAGTTTTAAAATAACCAACAAAAAAACAAATGTGTTGGTTAAATATGGTTTTCAGACAGGCGCACGGGGCAGATCCCGAGGAACATCGTGCAAAATAGTGGGGCCGGACGCGGGTGGCCCCGCGCCCGAGCATCCACTTACTTAACCATCTTCTTGGCGGCGTCCGTGGCCTGGTCCTTGCCCATCTCCATGGCCTTATCCTTACCCATGTCCATCGCTTGATCCTTGGCCATCTCGGTCACGTCGCCGGTCGCGCCGCCCGTGGCTTTCTTCATCGCCGCCGCGCCCGCCGCGCCTTCCGCTGCTTCGGTCGCGCCGCCGGTCGCCGGCATCATCGCCCCGGCTTTGTCCTTGGCCATGTCGGTCGCTTGCTCCTGGGCCATCTTGCCGGCCTGGTCCTTGGCGGTATCGGTGGCCATCGTTTTTACATCCGCTGCCCAGACGCTACTGGACAAGAGCAGCGTCAGGCTGGCGCCGGCGGCGACGGCGATTGTTTTTAAAGTCATTGTTGGATACTCCGGGTTCGGGGTTTGAGAGCGGGAAGCCCACCAGCGCCAGCGCCCACGCGCCGGTGCGGATCGAAACTCCTCTTCTTTGAAGGTAGTTGGCCAGTGATCATAACGGCAAGTTTATAATCATTTGATTTCCCGTTGAGTCCTGACTTTCATCTTCACCTCGATTTCAAAATCCTGCCACCGAGGAATGCCCATGCTTGCTGATTCTTCCTTTGACCACACGCTGCTTGATCGGCCAGAGGTGCTCGCCGGTCTGTTTTATCCGCGCTCCGGCTGCGCTTGGGAAGCTCCGGCAAACGCCTGCGATCTCTTGATCCCCGTGGCCGATGGTGTGGTAGTCGGCGCCCGCGGCCATCGGGCCAGTCCCGCGGCGGCCAATATTCTGTTCTTCCACGGCAACGGCGAACTGGCGGAGGACTACGATGATCTCGGCGCCTTGTACGTCGAGCGCGAGATCAATTTCCTTGTCGTCGATTATCGGGGTTATGGCCGCTCCACCGGCCAGCCCACCGCTTCGACGATGCTGACCGACAGTCATGCCATCCTCGATTATGTCGCCGACTGGCTATCCAAGCAGGGCTTTACCGGCCCGCTGATCGTCATGGGCCGCTCGCTGGGCAGCGCTTCGGCCCTGGAACTGGCTTATCGCCATCCTCAGGCCATCGCTGGACTCATTCTTGAAAGCGCGTTCGCCCAGACCGGCCCACTGCTGCGCCGGCTCGGAATCGACCTTGCCGCCCTCCCCGACTTCGATGAAAACCGGGGCTTCCGGCAACTGGACAAGATCCGGACTTTTGATCAACCCACCCTGATCATCCACGCGGAACACGACCACCTCATCCCCTTCGCCAACGGGCAGGCCCTGTACGAGGCCAGTCCCGCGCCGGACAAACACCTGCTGAAGATTCCACGCGCCGATCACAACACGATCCTCGCCGTCGGCTGGCGGCCCTATCTGGAGGCGGTCGAAATGTTTGTCGATCCTGCCCGGTTCCGCCCGCTCGCTTGAAGGAATCTTGGGATGGCGCCGCCCGATGCCCCGCGCTCTCGCTCATCGTATTTCTCCTCGAGGATGAATTGGCGGAGGGGCAGGGCCATTATACGATCCTGCCATGAAGATGATGGTATAACAACAAGATGTTTACCCGTTGCTTCAATGCGGCGGATCAAGAGCCGCCGACCCGCACATAGAGCAGGCAACCGGTTTCGGAGTATGGCGTGTGGTTACCCAGATGCGGGCTGCGCAGCCAGCAACCTCGCCGATAGATGCCGTACTCGTCACGCAACTCGCCATCCAGCACCAGGATTTCTTCCCCACCGGCATGCGCGTGCCGCAAAAAACGAGTGCCCGGCGCCCAGCGCACCAGAGACATCTGTTCGGGGTAAGCAGTTTGAGCGTAGAGCGTTTTGATGCTCAGCCCCGCCAGCAGGCCGGGCCGCCATTCCATCACGGTGGTATCCAGCACCTGGCGCGGCCGGTCGGCTCCAGCATACTGGCGCAGGCGCACGAACAGCGTGCAGCCGGTGTCCGAGCGAGGAGCATGTTCGCTGCCATGCGGGTTCAGCAAATAGGTGCCGGTTGGATACTCGCCGTGATCGTCGGCGAACACCCCCTCCAGCACCAGAATCTCCTCGCCCTGGGGATGAGCGTGGGGCTGGAAGGCTCCGCCCGGTGCATAACGCACCAGGCTGGTCACTGGCCCGAACTCGCCGCCTTGACGGTAAAGCGGCTTGCGCCAAACTGTGCCGCTGGGGCTGGGCTCCCACTGCATGGCCAGGGTATCGACCACGACCCGTTCAGTGAGATCGGCATTAATGTCTGGTAATTCAACAGCTTTGTCTGAGTTCATCGAAGACGATCCTCCGTCCGGACAGCCGTGAAAGCGGAATACCTTTGGCTTGGTCGCAGGGACTCTACGCCACCAAAACGCCTGATCCCAGTCTTGCGGCAGGAGGGAAACCTTACCCTTGGGGTATCCCCTCGCTCGCTTGCCGGAGAGGGGAGTAAACGGTTACAACCAGTTTACCTGACGGCGAGATGGCGCCGGGCTGAGGATGCCGTAGGGCATTCGTTCCGCTTGGAGTAAACACCCCAGGTTCATACCCCGCTATTATCGATTAATCATAGAGACCGATGACAACAGGAAAATATTCATGGAAACCGTCGACACCATCGTGATCGGCGCCGGCGTGGTGGGCTTGGCGGTCGCCCGGCAATTGGCGCTGACCGGCCGCGAAGTCCTGGTTCTGGAAGCGGAGCCGACTTTCGGCACGCAAACCTCCGCGCGCAACTCCGAGGTCATTCACGCCGGGCTTTACTACCCGAGCGGCTCGCTCAAGGCTCGTTTGTGCGTGCGGGGCAAGGAACAGCTTTACCGGTACTGCACCGAGCGCGGCATCGCTCATCGCCGGATCGGCAAGCTGCTGGTCGCCACCGACGAAGCGGAGTTGCCCGCGCTCGCCGGTTACGAGCGACGGTCGGCGGCTAACGGCGTGCCGCTCCAGCCGCTCGCCGTCGCCGATATCCATCGGCTCGAACCCATGGTGCGCGCGGTCGCCGGCCTGTACTCCGAATCGACCGGCATTCTCGACAGTCACGGGTTGATGCTCGCGCTGCTGGGCGACGCCGAGCAGGCCGGCGCGACCCTGGTTACCCACACGCCGGTGGTTGGCGCGCGCATCGAATCGAACGGGATCGTGCTATGCACCGGTGGCGACGAGCCGTTCGAGTTGCGCTGCCGCCAGTTGATCAATGCGGCGGGCTTGCAGGCCCAGGAATTGGCCCGGCGCATGGATGGTTTTCCGGCCGAACACGTACCGGCCACGTTTTACGCCAAGGGCCACTATTTCACGCTGAGCGGCCGAGCCCCGTTTCAGCACCTGGTCTATCCGATGCCGGACCAAGCCGGTCTGGGCATTCATGTGACGCTCGATCTCGGCGGCCAGTGCAAGTTCGGACCGGACGTCAGCGGCTGGCCGACCGAGCTGGATTACACCTTCGAGCCTGGCCTGGACGACAAGTTTTACCGGGCGATCCGCCGTTATTATCCGGATCTGCCGGACGGCGCTCTACAACCGGGTTACACCGGCATTCGGCCCAAGGTGACCGGGCCGACCGAGCCGGCCGGCGATTTCATCATCCAGGGGCCGGCCGTGCACGGGGTGGCGGGGCTGGTCAACCTGTTTGGAATCGAATCGCCGGGGCTGACCGCGTGCCTGGCGATCGCCCAACAGGTGTTGGCCGAGCTGGAGCGGGCCGCATAACCGGCCACGCCGGTTTACCAGCCCGTCAGTCGTCAAGAGCGTGTCCGGGTCGCCCACCGTCGTGGCCAGATCGCCCTTCCCCAGGTGGGGGAAGGGCGCAAAACCAGCGCGGGAAGCTCTCAAGGCGCTGCGTCGATGGCGGTGACGGTGTAGCTGCCTTTTTTCTCGCCCGGTACAAGCGTGAAGTTCACCTTGTCGCCGGCCTTGACCTTTTCCGCCATGGCCTTGTCGGTCAACTGGAAATCCATCACCATTCGCGGCCAGTTCAGCGCCGGGATCGGATCGTGATCGATGACCAGCTTGCCCTTGGCCGCATCCACGCTCTTGACCGTGCCGGTGGCGGCAATATCCGCGCTGGCGGTCGCGGCGGCGGCGCCGTGATCGTGGGATTCGACCGCCAAGGCAACACCGCCGGCACCGAGCAGCGCGGTCAACAGAGCGGGAACAAGTATTGGTTTCATCATGGTTTCTCCTGAGTTGCTTGGGTTGGATTCAAGGTTTGAGGGCGGCCGGCTCCCGCGCCAGCCATCGGTTCTCGCGGACAATCACCGCCCGCTTCCAGATCAGAAACACCGCCGGAATCACCACCAGCGTCAACAGGGTGGCGCTGACGATGCCGCCGACCATCGGCGCGGCGATCCGTTGCATCACCTCCGACCCTGTGCCAGTGCCGTACATGATCGGCAGCAGACCGACGATGATGGTGGCCACGGTCATCATCTTCGGCCGCAGCCGTAGCAGGGCGCCCTCGACCACCGCTTCGCGCAGTTCGATCAAGGTCACGACCCGTCTTTCCGCCTGGGCCGCTTCCCGCCGCCGAGTCAGCGCCTGATCGAGGTAGACCAGCATCACCACCCCGGTTTCCGCCGCCACCCCGGCCAGGGCGATGAAACCGACGCCGACCGCGACCGACAGGTTGTAATCCAGCCAGTACAGCAGCCAGATTCCACCCAGCAGGGCGAACGGCAGGGTGCCCATGATCAGCACCGCCTCGCCGAGCCGGCCAAAGCTCAGATACAACAGCAGGAAAATGATGATCAGGGTTACCGGCGCCACCAGTTGCAGCTTGGCCAGCGCCCGATTCAGGTACTCGTACTGGCCCGACCAGCGCAGCGAGTAACCGGCCGGCAACACCACCTGTTCCGCCACCGCCTTGCGCGCCTCGGCAATGAAGGAGCCGATGTCGCGGCCCTGGATATCCACGAAGGTGATGCCGATCAGCCGGGCGTTCTCGCTTTGCAGCATCGCCGGCCCATCGGCGATTTTCACCTCGGCGACCTGGCTCAGCGGCACGGTGGCGCCGGTCGGGGTGACGATGGGCAGGTTGCGCAACCGTTCCAGCGAATCGCGCGCCGCCTGCGGATAACGCAGATTGACCGGGTAGCGCTCCAGACCTTCCACCGTCTCGGTGACCTTCATTCCGCCGACAGCCGTGTTAATGACCTCCTGCACATCGTTAATGTTCAATCCCAGCCGGGCGGCGGCCAGCCGATCGATGACCATGTCCACGTAGCGGCCACCGGCCACCCGCTCGGAAAAGACCGAGGCGGCGCCGGGGATGGCGCGAATCACCTGCTCCAGCTTTTCGCCGACCTGCTGGATCACCGCCGGGTCGCCGCCGGCCACCTTGACCCCCAGCGGGGTCTTGATCCCGGTGGCCAGCATGTTGATCCGGTTCTTGATCGGCATGACCCAGGCGTTGCTTAAACCCGGCAGTTTGACGATGCGATCCAGTTCGGCGATCAAATCCGCCGTGGTCAACCCCGGCCGCCATTCCGCATGGGGCTTCAATTGAATGGCCGTCTCAATCATGCTCAGCGGCGCGGGATCGGTCGCGGTCTCCGCCCGGCCCACCTTGCCGAACACCCGCCGCACCTCCGGCACGGTGCGAATCAGCTTGTCGGTCTGCTGCATGATCTCCACCGCCTTGCCGATGGACACGGCGGGAAAGGTGGTCGGCATGTACAGCAAATCGCCTTCGTCCAAATCCGGCATGAACTCGACGCCCAAGCGTTGTAGCGGCCACCACGCCGTCAAGGTCAGCAGGCCCGCCAACAACACGATCGGCCAGGGATGGCGCAGCACCAGATTGACGAAGGGTCGATAGCCGGCCATCAGCAGGCGGTTGAGCGGGTTGTGGTTCTCCGGATGAATGCGACCGCGCACCAGCCAGCCCATCAGCACCGGCACCAGGGTAATGGCCAACCCCGCCGAAGCCGCCATGGCGTAGGTCTTGGTGTAGGCCAGCGGCGCGAACAACCGTCCTTCCTGCGCTTCCAGGGCGAACACCGGCAGGAAGCTGACGGTAATCACCAACAGCGAAAAGAACAGCGGCGGCCCGACTTCGCAGGATGCCTGGCGGACGATGCGCCAGCGTTCCGCCTCGTCCCGGGGCTGGGCCTGTTCCAGATGCTTGTGCAGATTCTCGACCATGACGATGGCGGCATCGACCATGGTGCCGATGGCGATGGCGATACCGCCCAGCGACAGAATGTTGGCGTTGATGCCCTGCCAGCGCATGATGGCGAAGGCGGCCAGAATGCCGACCGGGAGGCTGATCAGGATCACCAGCGAAGAACGCAGGTGGAACAGGAACAGCGCGCAGACGATGACGACCACGACGAATTCCTCGATCAGCTTTTCGCCGAGATTCCGCACCGCCCGCAGAATCAGATCGGAGCGGTCGTAAGTCGGGACGATCTCGACCCCTTCCGGCAGGCCGCGCCGCAACTGGTCCAGCTTGGCCTTGACCGCTTCGATGGTGGTCAGCGCGTTTTCGCCGGCGCGCATCACGATGATGCCGCCCACCACCTCGCCCTCGCCGTCCAGCTCCGCCGCGCCGCGCCGCAGTTCCGGCCCCAGCCGGATGTCGGCCACGTCGCCGAGCAGGATCGGCGTGCCCGTCCCGCTCACCCCCAGCGGCACCAGCCGCAGATCCTCGACCCGCCGCAGATAGCCGCGCGAGCGCACCATATACTCGGCTTCGGCCAGTTCGATCACCGAGCCGCCGACTTCCTGATTGGCGTTCTGAATGGCCATGCGCACTTGCGAGAGCGGCAGGTTGTAGGCGCGCAGTCGATTCGGGTCGAGCACCACCTGATACTGCTTGACCATGCCGCCCACCGTGGCGACCTCGGCCACGCCGCTCACCGATTGCAGTTCGTATTTGAGGAACCAGTCCTGCAAGGAGCGCAATTGCGCCAGATCGTGACGGCCGGTGCGATCCACCAGGGCGTATTCGTAGACCCAACCGACGCCGGTGGCGTCCGGCCCCAGCGCCGGCTGGGCCCGCGGCGGCAGACGGGGCGCGATCTGACTGAGATACTCCAGCACCCGCGAGCGCGCCCAGTACAAATCCGTACCGTCGGCGAAGATGACGTAGACGAAGGAATCGCCGAAACCGGAATAGCCGCGCACCGTCACCGCGCCCGGCACCGCCAGCAATGCCGTCGCCAGCGGATACGTCACCTGGCTTTCCACCACCTGCGGCGCCTGACCGGGATAGTTGGTCTTGACGATCACCTGCACGTCGGACAGGTCCGGCAGGGCATCCAGAGGAATATGGCGGGCCGACCACGCACCCCAGCCGGCCAGCAGCAGGGTCATCAAGGTGACCAGCAGGCGGTTGTGAATCGACCAGCGGATGATGGCGGCGATCATGGCGGTGTCCCCGCCGGCTCGAAGGCGTCGATCTGGTAACGACCATCCTCACCCTCGCTGATTCGGAAACGCATCCTGCTTTCCGGTTTCAGCGCGTCCAGCTTGACGCCCTTGGCGGTGGGAAAATCCATGGTCATGGTCGGCCAGTTCAGTTCTGGAATCGGCTCGTGGGTCACGTTCAGAATGCGGGAATCCGCCTCGACCGTGTTGATGACTCCTTCGGTCCAAATCTCGGGCTTCGGCGGCGCGGTCAGCCGCTTGATGCTGGCGCGGACGCTGCTTTCGGAGTCGAGCAGGAACTGGGCGGAAGTAACGACCTGCTCGCCTTGTTCCAATCCCGAAAGGATTTCCACCTGGTCGCCGGCCTCGATGCCGGTTTTCACCGGCCGCGCCTCAAACCGGCCTTCGCCAAGGGCGATCATGACCCGTTGTTCGACCCCGGTCGGGATCAGCGCCTCACGAGGAATGTGCAGCGCATTGGCGCGCGGGGCGGCATGGATGACGACATCGGCGTACATGTTGAACTTGAGCCGCTCGCCGGGATTGGGAAAACGCAGCCGGGCGCGCACCGTGCGGGTCTTGGGATCGACTTCGGGGTAGATGTACTCGACCACCCCTTGCCAAACCTCGCCCGGCGCATGGGGCATCCGCACTTCCGCTTTCTGGCCGACCGCCAGCCAGCCGGCCTGTTGTTCGAACACCTCGACCTTGATCCAGACCGTGGAGGGATCGGCGAGGGTCATCAACTCGGTCTGCGGCATGACGTACATGCCCTCGCGGATGTTGAGCTGCGAGACCAGGCCATCCTGCCGGGCATACACCGCCGTCAACTGGCGAACGCGCCCTTCCTTTTCGACTTGCTGGATCTGGCTCTCCGATACGCCCAGCGCCAGCAAGCGGTCGCGGGCCGAGACTTTCAACAGCGAGATGCCGCCGCGCAGCGATTGCAGGTATTCCTCCTGGGCGTTGGCCAGATCGGGCGCGTAGACCTCCATCAGCAAATCGCCCTTGCGCACCCGTTCGCCCAGAGTGCGCACCTTGAGATTCTCCACCCAGCCGCTGGCGCGCAGGTGGACATGGCTGAGGGTGCGCTCGTCGTAGTCGACGTAGCCGACCGTTTCAATCCGCCGCGCCAGATCGCCGCGCTCGACCGGGGCGGTCCGCACCCCCAGATTGTTGACCACCTCTGGCGCGATGGTGATGCCGGGACCGGCGCTGTCCCCATCGCCATCGAGGTAGACCGGGATGTAATCCATGCCCATATCGTCCTTGGCGGGGGTGTCGGAAAAGATGGTCGGGTTCATCGGGTGGCGATATTTGACCGGCTTGCGTTCGTTCGCCGCGGCATCCGTGGAACCGGCGGGCGCGGACGCGGCGGCCTCGTGGCCAAGATGGGCCAGCCAGGGTTGCAGGCGGGGCGCCAGCAACACGCCAGCGCCGAATAGAAGAATGGCGACCATGATCGCCAGAGTGGTTTTCATTGCAAGGCTCCCTGAAGAATCGCGTGAATGCGGAACGAGTCCGCGTTTTAGCAATACGCGCGACGACAGAGAGCGCTACAAACGCAGCACGCGGGAGCGCTGAAGTGGGGGAGGACGGGGAGAGGCGGCGACGAGGGAGAAGGGAGGATGAACCCCACCCAACCAGTCGGGCGACGACGGGAAGACGCCAATCGGCGATGACGCGGGTCGGTCCGATTGGCTGACGACTGGGCCATGCTCGACCCCGTGATGGCCGGCGGCTTGCAGACAGGGGCCGTCGTGACAGGGCGCGGAGTCGGCCGGTGTATCCGGCGTCACCATCGTGGAGTGGGGACAGTCGTGAGCAGCCGACGATGGCGCGGGATCGGCGAAAACCGGCATTGGGCAAGGATGGCCGCCCAGCGCCAGCAACAGAGTCAGCAACAGTATCGTCGCGATACCGCCGGGCCGCCGGGCAAAGCTGCGCCAAACTGCTGGATTCAATGCAAGGACTCTTGAGGTAAGCGGTAGATTGGAGTGTACCCGATCCAGGGGGTTCCGGCGCCGGGCTTGGATCATCGAACGCGATGACTTCGACACCCGGATTCCCAGGCGGCGACGCGAGGGATCAAAGCAGCACCAGGGTCGCCAGGCCGAGAAACACAAAGAAGCCCACCACGTCGGTGACGGTGGTCAAAACCACGCCACCCGCCAGGGCCGGGTCGATACCCATGCGTCGCATCAGCAGCGGAATCGTTACCCCCGCCAGCGCGGCGCACAGCAGGTTCAACAGGATAGCCACGGCAATAATGCCGCCAATCGCCCAATCGCCGAACCAGAGCACCGCCAGCATCGCCACAACCAGAGCCCAAAGCAGACCATTCAGCAGGCCGATCCCCAGTTCCTTGAACAGCAGGATGCGCCGGTTGCCGCTGGCCAGTTGCCCCAGCGCCAGCCCCCGGATGACCAGGGTCAAAGTCTGGCTGCCGGCGATGCCGCCCATGCTCGCCACGATGGGCATGAGGACCGCCAGCGCCACCACCTGTTGCAGGGTGCTTTCGAACAGGCCGATGACCCAGGCCGCGAAAAAGGCGGTCGCGAGATTGATACCGAGCCAGACCGCCCGCCGCCGGCTGCTGGCCAGCACGGGGGCGAACATGTCCGTCTCCTCGTCCAGTCCGGCCATGCTCATCAGGGAATGGTCGGATTCCTCGCGAATGACATCCACCACGTCGTCCACGGTGATCCGCCCCAGCAGGTGGCCGTCCGCGTCCACCACCGGGGCGGAGATCAAATCCTGCTCCGCAAAGCGTTGCGCCACCTCCCGGCTGGGCTGATCGACGGGAATCGGCGCGAAATCCCGATCCATCAGAGTGGCCGCCGCCACGTCCGGCGCACTGATCAGAAGCCGGTGCAGGGGGAGCACTCCCCGATAGCGTTTCGTCTGATCCACCACGATCAGCTTGTCGGTATTGGTCGGCAGGTCGTCGAAAAGACGCAGATAACGCAACATCGTCCGCACCTTGAGATCTTCCCGCACCGAGATGTGATCCATATCCATCAATCCGCCGGCGGAATTCTCCGGATAGGACAGCATGGACTCCACCTGTTCCCGCTCGCGCTGTTCCAGGGCTTGAAGGATTTTCCGCCCGGTGTCCTCCGGCAAATCCTGAATCAGGTCCACCAGATCGTCCAGCTTGAGCCTTCGAGCGGTGGCCACCAGTTCTTCCAGGTCCATTTCCAGCGCCAGCCGCCGGCGCACCTCCTCGTGCAGGTGCCGCAACACCTTGGCGGACCGGTCGCCGCTCACCTTCTCCCAGACGGCAAAGCGTTCCCGCGATGGGAGCGATTCGAGCAGTCCGGCGACCCGCGCGGGGTGAATTTTCCGCAGGAGACGTCCAACTTTCTTGAGCTTGCCCTGTTCGAGCGCATCGAGCACCTGCTGCACTTGGGTCTTGCCCTCGGGCGCCGCCGCGTCGTCCAGCCCGGTTTCCGAATCGTGGGTCAACTGCAAGCGGACCGTCCTGTCCAGATGGACCAGGACCTTTCCCTCCGCCGCTTCGTCCACTTGCTGCCAGATTTCGGTGCGCTGGGAAATGGGAAGCAATTCCAGCAGGCTGGCGATCTTCGCCGGGTGCATCGGCTTGAGGATCTTGCGGACCCGTTTCGGATCGTCCTTCTCCAGTGCTTGAAGAACCGCATTCACCCCGGTACGAATATCTTCGTCGGTTTCAAGCATGTACAACTCCTTCATGGAAAACGGTCTGCTGGCGGCGCGAAGCCCGCACACGACGCAATGATGGTGACGTAGCCTCAATAACAGGCGCCGGCCTTGGCGCCCGTCTCAGCCGGGCTTCAGCATGTACCCGGCGATGCCACGCGGGCGGGATTCAGGGGGGTGAGTTTGCGGGGATGGGCCATGGCATTCAACCATGGCGTCTCCTTGCGGAATAGCGCCAACATCAAGATGACGGTCGACGGGCCGCCGACGTTGCCGGAACTTGGCCGGCCACCCCGCCCCAGCGATGCGCGACGCTCTCGTGCACCGACAGCAGGGCCGGGACGAACAACAGCACCAGCACGGTGGAAAAGGCCAGTCCGAAGGAAATGGAGGTTGCCATCGGGATCAAAAACTGGGCTTGCAGCGATTTCTCGAACAGCAGCGGAGTCAGGCCGGCGATGGTGGTCAGCGAGGTCAGCAACACCGCCCGCAAGCGCTGGCAGGCCGCCTCGACCAGCGCTTCCCGCACCGCCATGCCGCCGGACCGCAAATGTTGGTAGAAGGTCACCAGGATGATGGAATCGTTGACCACGATGCCCGACAGCCCGAACAGGCCAAACAGCGACAGGATGGTCAGATCGATGCCCATGACCCAGTGGCCGACGATGGCGCCGACGATGCCGAAGGGGATGGCGGTCATCACCACCAGCGGCCAGCCGTAGGAGGCGAACACCCAGGCCAGGATCAGATAGATGAAGGCCAGGGCGAACAGCGCGCCGCGCCGCATGTCGGCCAGCGTCTCCTGCTGGTCGGCGCTGCGGCCCTCCAGCGAGTAGTCGATGCCATGGCGCTTCCGCAACTCCTGTAGCACGCCTTGCTCCAGGGCGGCGATCACCTCGCCCGGTTTGACCACCGTGGTGTCCACGTCGGCGGAAACCTGCACCGCCAGCTTGCCCCGCGCATGGCGCACCGCCTCGAAGCCACGCCGCGCGCGCAGTTCCACCATGTTGTTCAGGGGCGCCAGCTCGCCGCTGGGCAGTAGCACATTGAAGCGCTCCAGGCCAATGAGGTAGTCGCGTTCCACATCGGGCAGCATCACCCGCACTTCCACCTCGTCGTCGCCATCCTGGAAGATCTGCACCAACTGCCCGTCGAAAGCGGCCCGCAACTGGCGGCCGATGGCGTCCACCGTCAAACCCAGCGCCTCCGCCGCCGGGGTCAAACGGTAGATCAACTGCTCCTTGCCGTAGGGCATGTCGTCCTCGATGGCGGAGACGCCTTGAATGGTGAGCAGGGACTGGGTCAGTTCGTTGGCGGCGGCCTTGAGCCGATCGACGTCTTCTCCGGTCAGGCGGATATCCACGTCGCGACCGGGTGGACCGGCGGTGCGGGAAAACAGGGTAAAGGTCTCGATGCCAGCCGGCAGTTGCACCTTGTCGCGCCAATCCTTGAGGAATTCGCCGACCCGCACCTCGCGGGTATCGGGCTGGGTCAGCTCCACCAGCATGGAGGCGTGTTGATCGCCCTGCAAGCTGCCAGCGCTGGCCAGTTGACCCTGGCCGTAGCGGGTCTGGGCCGCCACCACCAGATTCCCGCCCAATTCCCGTTCGGTCTCCCACAACGCCGCGTTGACCTCATCCATGAATGCCCGCACCCGCTGTGGCGGGGTACCCGCGACAAAACTGGCATTGGCGTTGATCGTCGCGCCCTCGGGCGTCGGGAAAAAATTGAAACCCAGCCGGCCGCCGGCCAACAGACCCGTGGCGAGAATCAGAACCGCGACGGCCCCGGCCAAGGTGGTCCAGCGGTAGTCCACGGCCAGCGTGGCCAGCGGCCGGAACAGCCGGTCGCGAAAGCTGTTAAATCCGTGATCCAACCGCCGGCGCAAGGGACTGGGCTCGGCATGGTGCAGGCGGTGGAAGGTATGGCGCAAATGCCCCGGCAGCACGAAAAAGCTCTCCACCAGCGAGGCCAGGATGACGCAGACGATAACCAGCGGGATGTCGCGGAGAATGTTGCCGATGGGACCGCCGACCAGCATCAACGGCAGAAACGCGGCGATGGTGGTCAGCGAGGAGGCCATCACCGGCGCTAACATGCGGCGGGCGCCGCCCTCGGCCGCTTCCAGCGAGCGTTCGCCGGTCTGATAGTGAGTCAGCGCGTCCTCGCCGACTACGATGGCGTCATCGACGATGATGCCCAGCGCCATGATCAGGGCGAACAGGCTGATCATGTTGATGCTGCCGCCGATGGCGTACAGCACCGCCAGGGTCGCCATGAACGAGATCGGGATGCCCAAGGCCACCCACCCGGCGACCCGCCCATTGAGGAACAAAAACAGAATGGCCACCACCAGTACCAGACCGCTGCCCCCGTTTTTGACCAGCAGGAAAATGCGGTCCCTGATCAGCCGCCAGGACTCGTCGAAGACGGTCAATTCCACGCCCACCGGTAGTTGCGGCCGGGTTTCCGCCGTCCAGTCCTCCAGAATCCGGGCGGCCTTGAGCGAATCGGCGGTCTCGGTGCGCTGCAATTGCAACTCCACCGCCGGGCGACCGCGAAAGCTCAACCGCACCTCGCCATCCTGGGGGCGGCGTTCGATGGTGGCGACATCGCCCAGCGTGACCAGGGCGCCGTCGCGGGTGGTTTTCAGCGGCAGCGTGACGAAAGCCGCTTCGTCGCGGCGCTGATCCAGGCCGCGCAACTGGCGGGCCACGTCGTTGCGCCCGACCGTGCCCGCCGGCAGGTCACGGCTCAGTTCCCCCAGCCGCTCCGCCACCTGAGGCAGCGACAGACCCAGTTCCCGCAGCGCGGCGGTCGACAACTGGATCGCGATTTCCTCATCGGGCAGGCCGGTGATGTTGACCTTGGCGATGCCCCGCGCCAGCAACTCGCGTTCGAAACGCCGGGCCAGGTGGCGCAATTCGGCACGGTCGCCAGGGCCGGAGATGACCACCCGGGCGATCGAGTCGTAACGGATGACGCGGGTGATCTCGGGCTTCTCGGCGGTGGCAGGCAGGTTGCGCACCTGATCGACCGCCTGCTTGACGTCGTCCAGCGCCTGGCCGATGTCGCTGCCTTCCTCGAATTCCAGGCTCAGCGCGGCAATACCGTTGGACGACGTCGAGGTGAGTTTCTTCAGCCCGTTCAGGTAGCGCAGCTCCCGTTCCAGCGGGTTGGTGACGGATTCCTCGACATCCTCGGCGGCGGCCCCGGTCCACACGACCCGCACCGTGACCACGTCCAGGGCGAAGTTGGGGAAGAACTGGGTGTTGAGCTTGGCCAGCGCCCATACCCCCGCCAGGATCATCATGACCATCAACAGGTTGGCGGCCACCTTGTGCTGGGCGAAAGTGCCGATCAGGTCGTTCTTGTGGCTGAAGGGCATGGCGCCTACTCGTCCACCGTCACCTTGAGGCCAGTGATGGCATTGGGCAACTGGGTGGTGATGATACGGTCGCCGACCGCCAGTTCCGGGCTGCGCACCAGTACCCGCGCCTGACCCTCGACCTCGCGTCGCTCGCCGACCCGCTCCACCGCCAGCGCCGCCATCCGCCCGTCCGCCAAACGGTAGATGTGATCCAGCCCGTACAGCGCTTCGAACGGCAAGGCCACCACATTCTCTTCCAGCGGCAGCTCCACCAGCAGGGCCAGCACCCGGCCGGGGGCCAGCACGCCAGCGCCTTCGCTGACCCGAAACAAGGCGTCCATGCCGCCGCTGTTCCGGCTCGCCTCGCCGCCCAGGCGGTCCAGCACGGCCGCGACTGGGTGACCGTCCACCGTCGCCGCGGCCTGGAGCGGCCGGTTCGCCGCCAGGGCGGCGCGCGCCGCCGGCAGATAGCGGAACGGCATCTGGGCGCGGATTTCGAGGTCGCCGACCGGATAGAGCGCCAGCAGCAGATCGCCCGGACGGACGCGATCGCCGGGCGCAATCGGTATCCGGGTCACGCGACCGGTGAAAGGCGCCGCGATGAGCGCGCGGGACAGATCCAACCGGGCTTGATCCCGCAGGGCATCGGCGCGGGCGCGACGGGCCTGAAGCTGGGCCAGACGGGCGGCATGGTCATCGACTTCCAACTGACGGGTATTGAGGACCAGGGCCTGTTTCTCGACCGCCTGGCGTGCTTCGTCCAGCACCGATTGAGATGTCAATTGCTTGGTGTTCAGGCTTTGCGTGCGGGTCACAACCCGTTCCGCCAGCTCCAGCAGGGTTTTTTCCCGTTGCAGCGCCTTCAGATTGGCGGCGTGGCGCGCCTGTTCGCTGGTGATTTGCGCTTCGCTTTCCTTCAGCTCCGCCTCGCGCTGGCGCAGGCTCAGGACCAGGTCGCGCTCGTCAAGCGCCACCAGAGTGTCGCCGGCGGCGACGGTCTGGCCCTCGCGGACCGCAACCTGGGTCACGTCGGCGGTGACCGCCGCCTTGATCTCCGCCTCCAGTGGCGCCTCGACCGTACCGTAGAGCAACAGGTTGGGCGTCAGGCGGCCGGGCGCGACCTCGATGGCGCTGACCCGCCAGGATTTTTCCTGCGCGGCGACCGGCGGCGTCACCGCGCGGGTGGCCTTGAGCAGCGCGAAGCCGGCGATGGCCAAGCCGATGAGCGCCAGCGGCAGCACCGCTTTCAGCAGCCAGGAGGCGCGGCGCGGGGGCGAGCAGACCGTTTCTGGCACGGTATGCTCAGGATGGCGAGGGCTGCACGCCCGACGGGCGGTTCATCGCCCGTCCGGGGGCGGATCGCCGGCCGGTGGTTCTGGTTTGGCGTCGGTCGGTTGTTGGTAATCACCGATAATGCCCTTGGCGGGGCAGATTTTGACCACCGGGCAGTTCTTGCAGCCGGCGACGATGGCGACAGGACATAATGTCATTTAATGACTCCAGGTAAAGGGCGTGAAGAACGAATTTTCTCTTGTCGAATCGAAGAGCGCCATGGGTTTTATCATTGACGGTATTCCGCCAGCGCGGCGGCCCGCAAGCGTGATACCGTAACGCTTATGGACACCAGACCAGGAAGCCGCCCTCGCGCGGTCGCCGGATGGTATCACCCCTAACCACGCATCGAGGACGGACGGATGGGCATACTACTACTCGGGTTGATCATCTTCTTCGCCGTGCATTCCCTGTCGATCGTGAACGCGCCCTGGCGGGACCGCCAGGCGGCGAGACTGGGCGAGAGCCGGTGGCAAGCCATCTATTCGCTGGCGGCTCTGATCGGATTCGGGCTGATCGTCTGGGGTTACGGACTGGCCCGTCAGGATCCGCTGGTTCTTTACTGGCCATCCGTATGGCTGCGCCATTTGGCGCTGCTGCTGCTGGTGCCGGTCTTTCCGCTGCTGCTCGCCGCCTACCTGCCCGGACGCATCCAGGCCACCGTCAAGCATCCCATGCTGGCGGCCACCAAGCTCTGGGCCGTCGCCCATCTGTTGGCCAACGGTATGCTGGCCGACGTGCTGCTGTTCGGCGCTTTCCTGGTCTGGGCGGTCGTGGACCGTGTCTCGTTGAAGCGCCGCGCGCCACAGTCGGTCCCCGGTGCGCCGCCCTCGAAAGCGAACGACCTGATCGCCGTGGCTGGCGGTCTGGCGCTCTATGTCGCCTTCGTCCTCTGGTTACACGTTTGGCTGATCGGCGTCTCGCCCATCGCGCGCTGAGGTTCTCGTTGGACCGACTGCCGGCGATCCGGAGCGGGTGTCGCGATACCCGCCACCGGACCGCCGCCGCGCCGTTTCCAGCTTATGGAAACGCCGGGATGGTCGGTTCCGTGCCTTCGGGGTGGGCCTCCGGATGGTGGGTCGACACCAGTTCGGTGATTTTCGCCACCCGGTCGCGCGGCACGTCGATCATCATGAGCAGTTCACCCCGCTCGATCGCCGCCTCGAAATGCTTCAACCGGGTGTTGTCCAGACTCAGCCCCACCATCCCGCTCAGCCACGCCCCCACGCCGGCGCCGGCCAATCCGCCGGCCAGCACGATCCCGCCTCCGGCCACCACCAGGCTCACCGGCCCCAGCGCGACGGCGATCAAGCCGGCCAGCGTGCCGACCGTGCCGCCAAGCGCCAGGCCCCGCTCCATCGCGGGGATAAAATCGCTTTTTTGCAGCAATGAGGCTTCGGGCAGGTCCTCCAGCGGCGTGCCGCGCTTGGCCAGGATGTGGATGTGGCGCTCTTCGATACGCGCGAGTAGCAACTCGTCCACGATGATTCTCGCCAACTCGGCGGTTGGAACCAGAAAATAGATGCGTTTCATGTTGCTCTCCTTACCGTTCGCCCCCGGTTGGAGCCGACGGGCGATGCCGTACACGAGTCGGATACGGGATCGGCCGCACCGACGCCCTTTTCCTCTACTTCCCACCGGCCCGCATCCGCGCGCAAGCTGGCGAGATCCACCGTTAATTGTAGCCAACCGGCCCGGTTCGCGCCGAGCCGGTCGTCAAAGCGCCATCCATCCCTTTCCACCATGTTTGACCCGGCAAAACCACCGAGAAGTTCGATACGCGCCAAGCTCTGGGTTCAAGCACAAACGGAGAAATCCCCATGACTGAAGACGAACAACACGCCAGCGCGCTGGTGGCCGCCTGCGCCAAGGAAGCCAGCGCTCTTATTCTCACCTACGCCCGCGAGGCCGGGCTGGAACCGTCCTCGTTTCTGGTCAACGTCGCCGCGGTGCTGGCTTCGTCCGCCCTGGCCGCGCAACCGGAAGACCGGCTGCGGGAAGCATCCCGCCATATCCAAAACGCCTTGGGCATGGTGCATTGCCTGCGCGATGGCGAGTAGGATGAGGCGCCCGCCGGCGGGTGAGTTCTTTGAGTATTTCGATTATGGGACCCGGCCCGATGATGACATAACAACGCCGTCCGCGCCGCGAACGAATCCTGCCGTCTTCGACCTGGGAGGAATTTCCTACGCGAAGGGTCGCTAAAACTTCGGGATGAGCTTGCGCAGCCGCTCGCCAATCCGTGAGGGAAGAAGCATCCGTCCGACCAACCGGGTCGTCTGATGGTTGGGATCGATTTGATGGAGCATCTTGTAGTACACCTCGACGCGGTCTTTTTCCCCCCGGGCATGAAAGTACCGCGCCATGATGGCGCCAAAGTGCAGGACTTCGGAGGTGTGGAAACACTCGCGCTCGGGATACAGCAGCTTGAGGTCGTACTTGCCCTCGAAAATTTCCGGAATCCGGTCGATCTCGCCCCGTTGCAGACAATCGTTGGCCTGCGCGATCCGGCCGAACAGATAGTCGGGAAAGCGCTCCAGAGTCTCTTCGAGCACGCACTGGGCGTTGGCTTTATCCCCGAGCAGTGTGTAGGCGGCATTCAGGTAATTGTAGATCTGCGGCACGTCGGGGTAGCGCTCGATCATCGGTCCCAGGGCGGCAATCGCTTCCCTGGGGTTGTCGGTCACCTGGTAGTGGAGCTTTTCAAGCTCGTCCTTGGCCGACTGGGGCAGCCGGGCGTAGGCGGAATCTTCCAGAGGTTCGTCGCTGATCTGGTAGCTGACCAGGCCAGCCGGTCGACCGGACGCCGCGAGGGCGCTCTCCTCGGGGGAACCGATCGCCGTCAGGTGATGAAAACCGTCGGGGCCGACGTTGCGCGCCAGAGTTTCCAAAATCCTGCGCGATTGCGCGGGAGTCTCGTTGGGACCGTTGATGTAGAACGGTTTCCCGTCCTTGCCATAGGCATAGCGAACTGGACAGGCGGTCGCGTCGATGTCCCCGAACAGCCGGGCGGCCCGCGCATAGTCGGAATGCGGCTGGAAGCCGAGATCGCGTGCGTAACGGACCGCGCCCTCGACCAGTTTGCGCAGGCAACTGGGATGGACCCGTTCCAAGGGCGCGTGTTGTTCGATCTGCCGCCGGTAGGATTCGAACTCCGTGGCGGAGACCACGCGAAACAGGGCGTTCTTGACGCCGAGGCAGTAAGTGTCGACCAGGAAACCCGCCACCGCCAGATCGCCGCCGGGCAGCGAGCGGGTCAGCACGACATGGCCGATGCCCTCCTCGAACAGGGAAGTGGGAACCAGACAATCACCGACGGGAAACTGCGCGGCCAGCGCGCCGGAATCTCCGCGTGTGATTGAACTTCTCTGTGCTTGCCGAGCCTTGCGCTCGGCTGCTTTTTTGGCGAGCTTCTTTTGTCGCCGCTTTTCGTCGAGAGCCATATTCATCCCTCCAGTGATGATCAGCGCCCGCTTCGGCCTGGGTCGGGACAAGCGGGGGTAGGGAAGATGCTACCGTTCGGCATCCGGCGGCTGGACCTTCTGGTTCTGCCCGTCGGCTGGCGATAAAATTTCGTTGCCCGGCGTAAAGGTGTTCAGGTCGGCCGTGGGGGGTCCGGCCTGTCCGGTGAACGGGCGATTGATGTTCAAGCTCATGTCGCCACCGCGCGAGTTGGCCGGACACGGCTCGGCTTGGTAGCTGATCCGGCCGCTGGGATCGACGCACTTGTTGGCCGCCAGCGCCGGCGTCGCGAGCAGGCTCAGCAAGATCAATCCAGATCCTATGTGACATTTCATGGCGTTCTCCGTTTTCGAGGTTGATTCGATCAAGCGATTCTAACCCGATCAAGTGCTTGCGGACGGGGTTTCGACCAGCCGCGATCAGTCGCCCCACCGGCGCCCCATCTCAATACATCCGGTGGCGGAACAACCAGCCGGCCAAGCTCAGGTTGACCAGACCGATCAGCGCCATGGGCCAGTATTGATTCACCAGCAGGGCGTAGGAGTCGCCTTGCAGGAACACCCCGCGCAGCACGATGAGAAAGTAGCGCAAGGGGTTGATGTAGGTGATGAGCTGCACCGCTTCCGGCATGTTGGCGATGGGAGTGGCAAACCCGGACAGGATCACCGCCGGCACCATGAACAGGAATGCCCCCAGCAAGCCCTGCTGCTGGGTCACCGCCAGCGACGAAATCATCAACCCGACCCCCACCGCCGAGAGCAGGAACAGCGTCATCCCCAGATACAGCGCGCCGATCGAACCGCGCAGCGGGATGCCGAAGCCATGGACCGCTATGGCCACAATTAGGCTGCCTTGCAGCAAACCGATCAACAATCCAGGAATGGATTTGCCGATCAGAATTTCCACCGGCCGCAGCGGCGTCACCAACAACTGATCGAAGGTGCCGGCCTCGCGCTCCCGCGCCACCGACAGGGCGGTCACGATCAGCGTCACCACCAGGGTCAGCAAACCGACGATGCCCGGCACGACGAACCAGCGCGATTCCAGGTTGGCGTTGTACCAGGGACGGATTTCGAGACGCACCGGCGGTCCGGGCCGGCCGTGACGCGCCGCCCAGTTATCGTTGAAGTCGGTGACGATGCCGCGCGTGTAGTTCAGCGCCAGCATGGCGGTGTTGGAGTTGCGCCCGTCCAGAATCACCTGCACCGGACCGCTGCCGCCGCGCAGGATTTCCTGGCTAAAGCGCGGGCCGATGCGCAAGACCACCAGCGCCCGGCGGGCGTCGATCAGAGGCGCGACTTGAGCATCATGGTCGATCCGCGCCACCACCTCGAAATTGCGCGAACCCTCGAAGCGCGCGATCAACTCCCGGGCGGCGGCGCCCCGATCCTCGTCGTAGAAGGCGATGGGGGCGTTTTGCAGATCGAAGGTGGCGGCGAAGCCGAACACCAGCAATTGAGCGATGGGCGGGCCGACCAGCACGAAGCGGCTGCGCTTGTCCCGCAACAGGGCCAGCAACTCCTTCAGGGCCAGGGCGAGGATGTGTTGCAACATGGGCTACTCCAGGCGCTTGCGGGCCTTGCGGCCCAGCACGGCGAAGAAGATCAGCATCATCAGCAGCAGAGCGGCGGCGTTGCCCAGCACCACCGGCCAGACATCGCCGGCCAGAAACAGGGTTTGCAAAATGGCGACGAAATAGCGCGCCGGCACCACATGGGTGATGAATTGAATCGGCGCCGGCATCGAACCGATGTCGAAAATGAAACCTGACAGGATGAAGGCCGGCAGAAAAGTGATGAGAATCGCGATCTGCCCGGCCACGAACTGGTTGCGGGCCACGGTGGAAATCAGCAGCCCCATCCCCAGCGCGACCAGCATGAACAGCGCCGAGGTCAACAGCAGCAGCCAGAACGACCCGTTCAGGGGCACCCCGAACTGCCAGCGGGCCATGGCCACGCTCAGCAGCATCCCGCCCATGCCCAGTACGAAGTAGGGCAGCAGCTTGCCGAGCAACAGCTCGCCGATTCGGATCGGGGTGACCATCAGCGCCTCCATGGTGCCCCGCTCCCATTCCCGCGCCACCACCAGGGCGGTCAGCAGGGCGCCGATCAGGGTCATGATCACCGCCACCAGGCCAGGGACCAGAAAGTTGCGGCTGCGCAGGGCCGGATTGAACCAGACCCGCTGCTCCACCGCCACCGGCAGCACCAGTTCCCGGCCCTGGGCCGCCGCGTAAGTTTGCAGCCAGCTTTGCCAGGCGCCCTGGATGTAGCCCGAGGTGATGCGCGCCTGATTGGCGTCGACGCCGTTCAGAATCACCCCGACCGGCGCGTCGCCGGCGGCCAGCAGGCGGCGGCTGAAATCGCCGCGCAGCCAGACGATGCCGTCCACTTTGCGCTCCCGCAGCGCCTGCTCGGCCTCCTGGATGCTGTCGTAGCGGCGCGGGCTGAAGTATTCGGACTGCTGGAAGGCGGCGGCGAAGCTGGCGCTACTGGCGTCCGGGCGCTCGATCACCATCGCCAGCGGAATGTGTTGGGCGTCCAGCGAAACCCCGTAGCCGAACAGCAGCAGCAGCAGCACCGGCATGACGAAGGCGATGGCGATGCTGGACGGATCGCGCAAAATTTGCAGGCTCTCCTTGCGCACCATCCCGCGCAGGCGCATCCAGGCCCCGCCCCGCCGGGCGCTCATGCCGGCGCTCCGACGGTTTGCGCGCGTTGCTCGATCAGCGCGATAAAGGCGTCTTCCATGGTCGGGTCCGGCTGTTCGACGGTGCGAAAACGCGCCTTCGTCTCCGCCGGAGTGCCCTGGGCGAGTACCTCGCCGTCGGCCATGATCACCAGCCGGTCGCAGTAGTTGGCTTCGTCCATGAAGTGGGTGGTCACCAGCACCGTGACGCCCTGCTCCGCCAGCAGGTTGATGCGATGCCAGAATTCGCGTCGCGCCAGCGGGTCCACTCCGGAAGTCGGCTCGTCCAGGAACAGAATGTCCGGTTCGTGCATCAGGGCGGCGGCCATGGCCAAGCGCTGTTTGTAGCCCAGAGGGAGATCGCCGCTGGTCATGTCGGCGTAGCGTTCCAGATCGAAGCCATCCAATGCCCAGCGGAGGCGCTCTTGCCGACGGCGGCGGGTCAAGCCGTAGGCACTGGCGAAAAAGCGCAGGTTCTGCGCCACCGTCAGGTTGCTGTAAAGCGAGAAGCGCTGGGCCATGTAGCCGATGCGGCCACGGGCCTGGGCCGCCGCGCGTCGCAGATCATGCCCGGCCACTTCCAGCCGTCCCCCGGAAGCCGGCAGTAACCCGCACAACATGCGGAAAGTGGTGGACTTGCCGGCGCCGTTCGCGCCCAGCAGCCCGAAAATCTCGCCCCGTCGTACCTCGAAGCTGACGTCCCTGACCGCGAAAAATTCGCCGAAACGGCGCTGGACCCGGTCCACCCGGATCACGGCCGCGTCACCGTCGCCCGCTACCGTCGCCACCGGCAGGGGTGTCGATTCAGCCACGGTTTCGTCGCGTTCCCCTTGCAGGCGGACGATGAAGGCATCCTCGAAATTGGGCGCCACCGGGCGGATTTCGACGCCCGCCGGTCCCGCGTCCAGGCCCGACAGGTCGAGCGGCCCGGCCGCGCGGGCGACCACCCGCACGCTTTCCCCCTGAATGATGGCGTCCGCCACAACCGGCAGCGCGGCCAGCCGCATTTGCAGCCGGCGCTTGGGGATGGCGGGCGCGTTGACCAGGTAGCCAGCGGCCGGCCAGCGGCTCGCTGAAGCTGGCCGGCGTCCCCTGGCCCAGCAGGCGGCCCTGATGCAGCAGGATCACCTCGTCGCAGCGTTCCGCCTCGTCCAGGTAGGCGGTGCTGAGCAGCACGCTCATCCCCTCTTCCCGCACCAGCCGTTGGACGATGGCCCACAGCTCGCGCCGCGACACCGGATCGACGCCGACCGTGGGTTCGTCCAGCAGCAGCAGACGGGGCGGCCGCACCAGGGTGCAGGCCAATCCGAGTTTTTGTTTCATGCCGCCGGACAGGCGTCCCGCCAGCCGCGCGGTGAAGCGGGCCAAACCCACCATGTGCAGCAGTTCGGTGTAGCGTCCGCGCCGTTCGGCGGCCAGCACCCCTTGCAGGTCGGCGTACAGATCCAGGTTCTCCTGGACGCTCAAGTCCTCGTACAGGCCGAAGCGTTGCGGCATGTAGCCGATCGCGGACTGCACCGCCAGCGGCTCGCGGCTCACGTCCAGACCCAGCACCCGCAATTCGCCGGCATCGGCCCGCAGCAGGCCGGCGGCCAGCCGCATCAGGGTGGTTTTGCCGGCGCCATCCGGGCCGATCAGGCCGGTGATCCGGCCCGGCGCGACCGTCAGGCTGATGCCGTCCAGGGCCTCGATGACCCGGCTGCCGCTGGCGAACGTCTTGCCGAGTCCGTGGCAAACGAGCGCGGCGGGCCGGGCGACATCGGCATCGGCGGCCACTGCGTCACTCCGCGCAGCGTTGGGGCGGTTCGGAACCGGGGTCGGGCGAATCCAGGGGGATAAGCACCGTGGCCGGCATGCCCAGGCGCAGCTCGTCCTGGGGATTGCAGACGAATATCCGCGCCTGATAGACCAGCCGGGTGCGCAAATCCGGGGTTTCCACGTTCTTCGGGGTGAACTCCGCGGTGGGCGACAGGAAGCCAACCCAGCCGTGATAGGTCTTGTCCGGAAAGCTGTCGGTGCGAATCTCGGCCCCCATGCCGGGCCGGACGCGGCCCAACTCCGATTCCGGCACATAGGTTCGCACCCAGAGCGGGTCGTTGAGGGCGAGGGTCAGCACCGGGGTCTGTGGCGAGGCCATGTCGCCTGGTTCGAGGATGCGGTCGCGCACGATGCCCGGCGCCGGGGCCAGCAAGGTGGCATCGGCCAGCCGTTCCCGCGCCAGCGCCAGCTCCGCCCGCCGTCCCGCCAGTTCGGCCTCGGCACGGGCGATGTCCTCGCCACGCGGGCCGGCGACGGCCAGGGCGTAGGTTTCCTCGGCCGCCCGGACCTCGGCCTCCGCCGCGTCGGCGGCGGCGTGGGCCTGATCGATCTCTTCCGGCGCGGCGAGTTTTTGCTGGGCCATCTTCCGCAAGCGCTGGTAGGTGATTTGCGCCATGCGGGTCCTGGCCGCGAGGGCGTCGGCCTGGGCGCGGGCCTGGCGGATTTCCTGCGGGCGGCTGCCGGCCCGGAGGCGGGCCAACACCTGCTCCTGGGCCTCCACGGTGGCCTGGGCCGCCGCCAGCGCCGCCTCCAACCGGTTCGGGTGCAGGCGGGCCAACACTTGCCTCGGTTTAACCCGGTCGCCTTCCTGAACCCGGATTTCGGCGACATGCCCGCTGGCGTCGAACGCCAAATCCACCTCGCGGATATCGACGTTGCCGTACAGAGTGAGCCGCGACGCATCCTGCGGCGCTTCTTGGGCGTGCCGCCACCAGTAGGCGCCGCCGCCGACCGCGAGCAGTATCGGCGCCAGCAACAGCGGTTTTTTGTTCATGCCTGGGTTCCATGCCTTGATTAGGTCTGACAGCCAACCGACGGAAACTCAGTATAAACTTGATCGAACAGCGCAGACTTTTCACTTTGTGCCATCCGATCTTTCCATCGGGCCGGTTTAATGACCACCTCACTCCCGGAGCAACGCGATGCGGCAATTCATGATGAAAGTTCTGTTCAAGCACGAATGGATCACCTTCATCTGGATGGGCGTGTTTTTCGTGGCGTTCGGGGTCAGCTCCCTCAACCTGTTCATGCTGTTCAAGGCCAATTTCACCTTGTACCTGGAGCACGGCGCGATGGTGATCGGCGACGGCGCCTTGCGGCAGTTGATCGAACTGATCGCTTACGGTTACCTGAGCCTGCTGTTTTATTTGCTATTCAAAGCCTGCGAGCGGGTTCTGGTCGAGCGGCTGACCCAGGGTGTGCGCTCCGAGCGGTGATCGCACGCCGGGGCGACGAGCGGCTCTGGCGCTTTACTGGCGTCGGGCGCGGGAACCGGCCCGACGCGGACGGGTCACTTAAACAAGCCGGCCGCGGGCCGGATCGTCCACAGCGAGGAGATCAAGCGCATGAAAAACTGGATTGCCGCAACGCTGCTGAGTTTGACGCCACTGCTGGCGCTGGGCGCCACCGGCGAAACCGTGACCTATAAGATCGACGGTCAATCCTACGAGGGCTATTACGTCAGTCCGGGAGCGCAGGCGCCGCTGGTGCTGCTGATTCACGATTGGGACGGCCTGACGGATTACGAAATCAAACGCGCCAACATGCTGGCCGAAAAGGGTTATGCCGTGTTTGCGGCGGATTTGTTCGGCGCGGGCGTGCGCCCCACCGAAATGACCGACAAGCGCCAGCACACCGGAGAGCTGTACAAGGACCGCGAGAAAATGCGCGCGTTGATGATGGGGGCGCTCGACACCGCCCGTTCCAAGGGCGCCAACACCGGCAATGCGGTCGCCATGGGATACTGCTTCGGGGGTGCGGCGGTGTTGGAACTGGCGCGCTCCGGCGCCGACCTGAAAGGTTTCGCGACCTTTCATGGCGGTCTCGAAACCCCGGCGGGACAGAATTATTCCAAAACCCAGGGTGAAATCCTGGTGATGCACGGCACCGCCGACACCGCCGTCACCATGGATCAGTTCGCCGCGCTGGCCAAGGAATTGGAGGCGGCGAGCGTCCAGCACGAGATGGTGACCTACGGCGGCGCGCCCCACGCCTTTACGGTGTTCGGCGACGAGCGCTACCGGGAAAACGCCGATCGCGAATCCTGGGCGCTATTCAATGGGTTGCTAGCGAGATTGCTGAAGTAATCGTCCGATCATCCACCGGTCGCGCGCCGGGAACCCACCGGTGTTCAGACTGGCCAACCTGGCGGCGCGGCGAAATTGACCTACGGTCGCTGTCTCTCGACCCGCGCCCCTTCCATCTCTCTGGACCATTCCGTGTCCAGCAGGGCGCTCAGCATGTCCGGCAGTGTCTGGCAGGCGCCCAGCGGCGTGACGACGCCATCCGTGCGGACCACCTGATAATCGCCGGCCCCGGCCCAGTCCGTCGCGATCGTTACCTTGCAATCGTCGGCATAAAAATCGATCGATCCGTTCGTCATGACGACCTGCTCCCCGTGGCTTGGAAAAAGAATGCAACGCTGTTTTTGGTCAGCAAGCGTTCCCACCATCCTGTCCGGCGCGGCATGTGTCCGACCAAGGCACGGGTCTGACCGACCGACCAACACAAGCCCGAATCCCGCATGTGATGGGCCGACAGACCATGTGCTGGCCGTCGGTCTTCGACGCGGACGGTTTTCGGCAAGAAATGAACAGCGATCATCGGCGGCATGGGGGTTCTCTTCGGTCAGGATAAGTGGGTTGCGAACCTCCAGCAGATCCCATGCCAATCTGCCCCCAGTCCTTGGTAACCCAATGCAAGCGCTTGAGGGAAAGGCGGTTGAAGCCATTCCGCATCCGATCCTGGTTCGCCACTTCGCCAGTTGCCCGAAACGGTGGCGACACCCAGCCGTCCGCATTGAACGGGTCAAAGGTTCAAATTGGCTGGGCCGGTTTGCGCGGCAACGAGGCGGCATGGTTTTGAAACCGTTTCCGGGTTTCGCCCTTGCGAAGATTTTGTGATAGCGTCAAATCCATCCGCCATCGCTCACCAGGTGACCGCATGAATTTCAATCCCTACGCAAACAACACCGACGCCGAGCATCATGTGCAACTCGGCCTGGCGCAAACCTTGTGCGAAGCCGCCGGCACCGGCGTGGACGCGGCGCTGGCGCGCGAAATCCTCGATCAATTGGTTGCGTACAGCGACGCACATTTCCTGTCCGAACAACTATTGATGCGTTTATGCAGCTATCCAGATTACGACGATCACATGTCGGACCATGATCGCCTGATGATGAAACTGGAAGCGGCCAAGCAATACGGTGACGAAGAACAGACCATCGCTCCATCCGAGGCGGAAGCCATTCTGGCGTTGCTGGCCCAGCACATCAGCACAAAAGACCGGCGTTTCGTCGATTTTTTCCGCGATTGGTCCCGGCGCGCCGCCAATGCCGGATCGCCGTCGGGCGCCTGAACGGACACAATTTCCGGGGACCGGATTATTTTTTATCTGGAACTCCCGCCCCCCGCGTCTCCTTCTTCGCTTCCGCCGGAACATCGAAACGCAGGCCGAGCATGGCCGCCAGAAAAGCCAGGGACGGGGCGTGCTTTGGCCCTTCCTTACGATAAAGTTCGATCTTGGCCAGCACACGCTGAGCGTTGTTGCGCTTGGCCACCGGCGACTCACGACTCGTATCCTGCGGTCGCTCGTTCAGTTCTTTTTCACGCGCCTCCAGACCGAGACGAACATCAACCGCAAGTTGTTCCATCATCAAGCAGCGATCGATCATTTTCTGAGCCGCATCGACTTCCGCCTGAGTCAACTTCTCTACCTTTGTATCGCCATTCGCTTTAGCAATCCAGAGACGGGCCAACAATTCTGGAAGACGAGTTTTTGCCACGTCATGTATTTTCTTACAATTATTGAGTTCTTTTTCGTGCAAAACCCCGGCTTTCCGAATCATATCGTGTTCGGCTTCAAACCCCGCCAGTTCGCTTGCTACCTGTTCGATAATGTGGCGCGCCGCCAATTCAAGTGCGTTAAGCTCCATGTCCAGCCCTTTGTAAGGTCTTGCTACTACAAGCCAGCCTGAGGGAATGAAGACCTGCTTGGCGGCGGCAATACCGGTAACGGTTACATTGCGGGTAATCGGACGCCTCAGACCTCCCGCCAGCACGGAACCGCGGTTCCAGCACACCATGATCACGCTCAGCAAGGCCGCTTTCTTGACATCCCCGCACCCCGAAACGGCTTTGCCCCTCTTTGACAACTTCCCGCAAGCAATCGCCCACGTTCGATATTACCGACCCAAAACCATCAAACACTCGCCACCTCGTGCTCCAAAAAAATCGACAAATGGCCACTCGAAGAAACCAAGCAAGCGATGAACTGTTCACTTGACCGCGTTGCCGGCTTGCATGGGGTATTTTCAGCGGGCCAGTCTTCATGTCTCCAGTTTCCGTTGTTCCGGCACGGTGGACGCATACGGCGGGAACCGCCGGGTCCTATAATCGAGGTACTCAAAAAATTCACCCGCCGACAGTGCTCGAAGGAGTGTTCGGGGCGCTGACGCGGATGAATGAGCCATTCAACCCCGCGGCGTGGAGTGCGGCCGATGCGACAATTTATTCGCCATCCCTCGGACATCCCCATCGAGTACAGCATCACCCATCGGGAAAACCGCCGGAAGAACCGCCTGCGGGATATCGGCCAGGGTGGACTGTGTTTTCGCGCCGAAGCCGCCATCGAGCGAGGCTGCATGATCCGCATCGTAATCCCGATCCGGGAACCGGAATTCGAGGTCACCGGCACCATCGTCTGGTGCCGTAAAACCAACAGCCATTTCGACGTCGGCGTGCGTTTCGAAGATGCGAGCACTGAATTCGCGGTGCGCATGATCGAGCAGATTTGCCACATCAATCACTATCGACAGGAAGTTCTGGAAAAGGAAGGCAGGCGACTCTCAAACGCGGAAGCGGCGACGGAATGGGTGGCCAAATTCGCGCGGGATTTCCCACGCTAACGGCGAGTCCCGAGGCGCGGTCAAACCGTCCCGCTGGACGGCAACATGTTTTCCGGCATCTGCACCGCCACGACCCGGCCGCGCGCGCAGACCTCGCCCGCCACCGTCACCGTCGCACTCACCACCACCTTGCGGCTCTTGACCTCTTCAACCCGGCCGCGGATTTCGAGCGGCACACCCAGCGGGGTCGGCCTCAGATAGTCCACCTGCAACGAGGCGGTCACGAAGCGGAACGGGGGTTCGCTGCCCAGCTCGCGCCCGGCCGCGCGACAGGCCGCCGCCGCCGCCGTGCCGGTGCCGTGGCAATCGATCAGCGAGGCCAGCAGGCCGCCATAGACGTAACCGGGAATCGCGATGTAATGGGGACCCGGTTCGAAGCGGGCCACGGTTTCCTCGCCGTCCCAGTAGCTCTTGAGTTGCAACCCGTGCTCGTTCAGCCGGCCACAACCGTAGCAATGGCTGAGTTCGTCGGGATAGAAATCCTGAAAGGCTTTTTGATTCTGATTCATCGGGGGGTCTCTCGTTCGTCAGTGAATTGCGCGCAAGCATGGAACGCAAATTAAAAGATATGGAGATGCGTCCTCGTGCGCTCTTTGGGGATTTAGAATGGGCATTCTAATCGATTGCGTTCGCCTGGAGGTTTACCGTGAATCCGATTTGCAAGAACTTGCTGCCCGTACTGCTGTTCGGTTCGAGCGTGGCGTCCTCGAGCGTCTGGGCCGGCGACATCGTGCTGGAGGTCGAGGAGCCGTCCGCCAGCAACACGTATTCCGGCGTAGCCAACATCCGCGGTTGGGTGGTGGGTTCGGCCGGTATCGATCAGGTCGAATTGCATGTGGATGGCACGCTCGTCACGCCCATCCCCACCGGTGGTCGGCGTTCCGACGTGGGCGACGCCTATCCGAACTATCCCAATTCGGCCAACGCCGGGTTTTCGATGGCGTTCAACTATTCGAACCTGCTCGCCGGCCCGCACGTCATCCTGATCCGGGTGGTGGACCGGGAAGGCGCGGTTAAGGAGACGGCGGTTGGATTCAACGTGACCCGCTTCTCCAACTCCTACATGTCCGATCCGGCGGCTGTCAGCCTGAGCGGCGCCTCCGCGACGTTCGACAGCCGGTCGTTCCTGTTGAAAAACGTCACCGCCGAGGGCAAAGCCTACAACATCCGGCTGGAATGGCGCACGGAAAACCAAGGGTTTGCCATTACCCGGATCAGCCGGGACGGCGATCCACCCGCCGACGA
The DNA here is from genome assembly GCA_963695105.1 of uncultured Gammaproteobacteria bacterium. Taxonomy (GTDB): domain Bacteria; phylum Pseudomonadota; class Gammaproteobacteria; order Competibacterales; family Competibacteraceae; genus Competibacter. The sequence goes on from CAVOGC010000028.1 coordinate 33,550, forward strand.
CTTCAGCGGTACTTACCGTTCCCAAACCTCGCAGACCAGCAACAGTTGTCCGTTCGCGGTAAACCAGCAGGTTAAGAGCGAGTTGAAGCTGACCCAAAACGACTCCCAGTTGAGCGGCACGGAAAATGCGGGTGGGACCTTGGCGGTATCCGGCACGGTGGACGCGCAGGGCCAGTTTTCCCTGCGCTCCGCACGGCTGGTGAATACGCCATCGGCAAACTGCCGGGGCGAGGCTTACTTTGGCTATCAAGGTGAGTTTCCCAGCCAGACGGTAACCATCACCACCTATTACGAGTATTTCGGCAGTTGCCCCCACTACAACTGCACGGCGACTTATCAGGGCAGCATCGTCCGGGACAACGCCGCTACCCGTGCCGGAGATGCGCCAACCGAGAGCGGCGGTTCGGGGACCAAAGCCGCGGCGAGTTCCACCTCGCGGAAATTGATCGAATCGGTCCTGGAAACTTTTGAGGATGAAACACTCTGAGCGGAAGGGGTCAGGGAAATGTCGCGGCAATTCCCGATCTCCTGAAGAGTTCTTTTCATTCAACTTCTGGCTCAAAAGCAACCCCAAGGAAAGAGAATGGGAATTGCGGTATGGCGCAGCGCATCGGTGGTAGCCACACCCACGCTAATAGTGGCTTTGGCCGGACCGCATCCGCCCGGTTCAGCGAGACCCGCCGGGCGGGTCCATTTGAACTCCCGCCGGCCGATTCCGTGCTGGCGGATATCCGAACCAAGGAAAAATTGTTACATTTCAGTGTCTACAAAATTGGCATGGAATGTGTTTGTGATTGACAACCCGCCCTGGCCACATTAGGCGCCCGCGGGTTGACCTGACTTTTTCTTCTTCTGGAGAGACGGCAATCATGACCTACGAAATCAAAGTGGTTCGCGGCGAGAATCAAGGGACGCTTTCCTTCACGTCGGGCTCGATCTCTGTCAATACCCCCTGCTGGTGGGACCCGGCGGTCAAAGTGGTGGCGGGTACTTATACGGGGTATGCCACTTGGATGGCTGGCAAGATCGACGCGGGTTCACCGCCCGATAACAAACCGTGCCCATGGAAAAATAACCAGAAACGCCGGATCGGCGTCTATCTGGGCAAAGGAGTGCCGGTGGTCAATCGCACGCGCCATTCGAATGATATTTTCATCCACAAGGGGACGAACGCCAGTTGGTCGGACGGGTGCATCGTGGCCGACAGTGGTGAGGTCTTAAAGATTTGGAACGCAATTACGCCCAAGGATGCCGGGAATATCACGGTGATCGTGGAAGACCAAAAGCCGGCGGCGAACCCATTGCCGGGAGGCATAAGAGGCTTCAACCCCTATCTGATCTGGGGTGACCGCTGCGGATTTACCCCCTAGCGAACGGCCAGTTTCCGAGCCGCGCCGGGCAGGACCCGGTGCATCCCGGCCTGTTCCGTCCGGTGGTTACGTTTTGAAAATCGGGCAGTTGTCTTCGGATATCGGGCGGTGCGGTTCGCCAAGTCGCTCTATCCAGCGACTGACGTCGTTCTCCATCGAACCCAGGGTGAAGAGCTGGCCGGTGATGTAATCGCCGAAGGTGCCCAAGCGCGAGTTCTGGTTGGTCAGAGACGCGCCCAGCTTCGGGTCTTCACGAACCAATAATGCGATCTCCCGGGTGGAATCGATAGCGGCTTGCAGTGCCGCATGCAAGTCGGACAGATGGTGTTGTAGATCGGTCATGCCGGCGGTCCCCTAGCAGCAGGTTGGCCATCACCCCACGGCTCCACCTTGGTGAGGTTGGGTGTGGATACCCATTTGATGGTAAAGCGGTCCAACATTTTTTTCACCTCTCATTGCTCGCATGCGACCACTAAGAATAATCGTCGCGCTCACCGCCCACCGCATGAGGCTGAGAAGCCCCGCAAAAACGCTCCTCTCCCCTGTGGGAAAGGGGTTGGGGGATGGCAGAGAAAACGCCTCTAACCCCCGCCGCGCCGCACCAGACTGGCTGTCTCCCTTAACGCGACCGACAGCATCGCCAGATCCGGCTGGCCCGCCGCCCGCAGGTCGGCGAACACCCCCCGGCAGCGCTCGACCCCGGCCTGATTGTGCGCCAACCAGCTTTCCAGGCGCTCTTCCGGGGCTTGCTCGCTGGCGGTCGACTGCAACACGTCCAGGGTCAGCGCCCGGCCCTGATCGTACAGGATGTCGAGCAGCGCCGCCCGCGAGCGGTTCTGCCAGTGATTGGCCACCGGCAAATCGAGGATGCTTTGCCGCAGCCAGTTCAGCGTCAGCCGGTTGGCCAGGCCGAAATACACGGTCGCCACCACGGTTTCGGGCAATGCCGTCTGCGTCGCCACCTCGACCAGATCAAGCACCGAAAACAGCCCATCCAGGCTCGCCGCCCAATGCGCCAACTCGGCCGGGGCCCCCGCCGCCGCCAGTTCCTGGCAGGCGACCTGAAAGGCCTCCTGTTCATCCGCTTGCAGCAGGTTCGGCAGTTCGACCATCAAGCTGGTCACCCCGGGATTGAACTGCTTGACCACCGCCTCGATGGCCAGCGGCGGCCGGCGATGCCGCAACAACCACAGGCTGGCGCGCTCCAGCAGTCGCTGGCTGTAACCGATCATGGTGATTTGCACGGATGCGGGCACCTGATTATCCAAGGCCTCGATGGCGCTCCATAGCCGCCGGACCTCGAAGATTTCCCGCGCGGCGCTGTAGGCGCGGGCGATGGTCGGATAGCTCTCGCCGGTTTCCTCCCACAACCGGAACGCGAAGGTGCTGCCCATGCGGTTCAGCGTGCTGTTGGTGATGTACGTGGCGATAATCTCGCGCCGCAGCGGATGGTCCCGCATCTGCTCGACGAAGCGCGCCTGCAGCGGCCGGGGAAAATACATCAGCAGCTCGTTCTGCAAGTACGCGTCTTCCGGCACGTCGGAAGCCAACAGTTCCTCGTACAGCGCAATCTTGCCATAGGCCAGCAGCACCGCGATTTCCGGCGGCGTCAGCCCCTCGCGGGCCGTTTCCCGCTCCGCCAACTCCTCATCGCTGGGTAGAAATTCCAGGGCGCGGTTTAGCTTTCCGGCCTTTTCCAACGAGCGCATGACTCGAATGTGGTCGCCCAGCGACTCCGCCGCCTGGGCGCAGGTCAGGCTGATGGCCTGGGGTTGCAGATAGTTCTGCCGCAGCACCAGCTCCCCCACTTCGTCGGTCATGTCGGCCAGCAACTGATTGCGTTGCTTCTCGGTCATGTCGCCGCTGCCGACCACCTGGTTCAACAGGATTTTGATGTTGACCTCGTGGTCCGAACAGTTGACGCCGCCGGAGTTGTCGATGGCGTCGGTGAGCACCCGGCCCCCACGGCGGGCGAATTCGATCCGCCCCAGTTGGGTCAGGCCCAGATTGCCGCCTTCCCCCACGACCTTGCAGCGCAGTTCGCCACCGTTGATACGCACCGCGTCGTTGGCCCGGTCGCCGACCTCGGAGTCGTTCTCGCGCCGGGCCTTGACGTAGGTGCCGATACCCCCGTTCCATAGCAGATCCACCGGCGCTTTCAGCAGGTGGCGGATCAGTTCGTTGGGGGTCAGCCGCTCGGCCCGGATGCCGAGCTCCGCGCGCGCTTCCGGACTGAGCTGGATGGACTTGGCGGCACGGGAGAACACCGCCCCGCCCGGCGACAGCAGGGATTTGTCGTAATCGTCCCAACCGGAGCGGGGCAGCGCGAACAGGCGTTCCCGCTCGCGGAAGCTGGTTTCGGGATCGGGATTCGGATCGATGAACACATGCAGGTGGTTGAAGGCCGCCAGCAGCTTGATGTGACGCGACAGCAACATGCCGTTGCCGAACACGTCGCCGGACATGTCGCCGATGCCGACCACGGTGAAGTCGTCGCGGGCTTGAATATCCTTGCCCATTTCCCGGAACTGGCGCTTGACCGATTCCCAGGCGCCGCGCGCGGTGATGCCCATTTTCTTATGGTCGTAGCCAACCGAACCGCCGGAAGCGAAGGCATCGCCCAGCCAGAAGCCATAATCGGCGGAAATACCGTTGGCGATATCGGAAAACGTGGCGGTGCCCTTATCCGCCGCGACCACCAGATAGGGATCGTCGCGGTCGTAGCGGACCACTCGCGGCGGCGCAACGATGTGGCCGGCGACCCGATTGTCGCTGATGTCCAGCAAGCCGCGGATGAAGGTCTGGTAACAGGCGATGGCTTCCCGCTGCAATTCCTCCCGTCTGGCCGGCGCCTGCTTGAGCACGAAACCGCCCTTGGCGCCGACCGGTACGATGACGGCGTTTTTCACCATCTGCGCCTTCATCAGGCCCAGCACCTCGGTGCGGAAATCCTCGCGCCGGTCCGACCAGCGCAGACCGCCGCGCGCCACCGGTCCACCGCGCAGATGCACCGCCTCCACCCGGGGCGAGTATACGAAAACCTCGAACATCGGGCGCGGCAGCGGCAGTTCGTCGATGCGGGTGGGATCGAACTTGAAGGACAGATAATCCTTGGGCTGTCCCTGAGGGTCGGTCTGGAAGAAATTGGTGCGCAGGGTGGCCTGGATGATGTTCAGGAACCGTCGCAGGATGCGGTCTTCGTCCAGACTGCTGACCTTTTCCAGCGCTTCCTCGATGGTCACCAGCAGCGCGGTGGCGTGCCGTTCGGCGCCGTCGCGGGCGTCGGGCGCGAACCGGGCGTGGAACAGATCCACCAGCATTCGAGCGATCGCCGAATGATCGCTCAGGGTGCGCTCCATGTAAGCCTGGCTGAACGGGATGCGGGTTTGCAGCAAGTATCGGCAGTAGGCGCGCAATATCGCCACGTCGCGCCACGGCAGCCGCGCCGCCAGCACCAGCCGGTTGAAACCGTCGTTTTCCGCTTCGCCGGTCCAGAGCTTGGCAAAGGCATCCTGGAAAATGTCCTTGACCTGGGGGGCATCCACCTGAATGCCGGTATCCTCGCGCATGTTGAAATCCAGCACCCACAACCGGGCGCCGTCGCAGGTGGCGATTTCGTAGGGGCGCGCGGTCAGCACCCGCAGGCCCATCCGCTCCAGCATGGGCAGCACGTCGGACAGCGGAATCGGCTGCTCGGGGCCGAAGATCTTGAAGCGCAACAGCCCCTCCGGGTCTTCCAGTGGCCGGTACAGCCGCATATCCAGCGGGCAGGCGGCGCAAATCCGGTCCAGCCGCAAAATATCGCTCACCGCGGTGCGGGCGGTGAAGTCTTCCTTGTAGGCGGCGGGAAAAGCCTGACCGTAGCGCTGGAACAGCGTGTTGCCCTGTTCCTCGCCGCATTGTTCCAGCAGGGCGCGCTGCAGTTCCTCCTCCCAGGATTGCGTGGCCTCACGCAACTGGGCTTCCAATTCCGGTATGGAATACTCGGGAATCTTGCCGGGCTTGGCGCGGATGGAAAACCATAACTGCGCCATGACCGATTCGGTGAACTGGGTGGTGAAGGTGGAGGATTCACCGTTAAAGGCCTGCATCAGAATGGTTTGTACCCGTAACCGCACCTCGGTATTGTATTTTTCTCGATGCACATAGACCAGGCAGGAAACAAAACGGTCGAACATGTCCTTGCGGGCGAACAGCCGCAACCGCTGCCGCTCCTTGAGGTGCAGAATGCCCGTGGCGATGTCGAGCAACTCGTCGTCCGTGGCCTGAAACAGATCGTCGCGGGGGAAAGTCTCCAGAATGTTCTGCAAGGCCTTGCCGGCGTGGCCCTTGGGCGAAATGCCGGAGCGGGCCAACACCCGTTCGATCTTGCCGCGCAGCAGCGGAATCCGTCGCGGGTTGGTGTTGTAGACCTGCGCGGTGAACAGGCCCAGGACCAGCTGTTCGCCGACGATCTGACCGTCCGCGTTGAAGCGTTTGATCCCCAGGTAATCCAGCGGCACCGGGCGGTGGACCGTGGAGCGGGCGCCGGCCTTGGAGATGATCAGCGGCTTGGCAATCTGGGCCGACCGGCCCAGTTCAAGAGGCAGTGGCAGTACCGCCAAATCGCGGGAAATGTCGCTGTCGTCGCTGCGCAGCAGGCCGAGACCGGAGCGGGGCACGGCGCACAGCGACAGTTGGCCGTCCTTCTCCAGCAGATCGTAATCGCGGTAGCCCAGGAAAGTGAAATGCTCGTTCGCCACCCAGCGCAAAAATTCCTGAATGTCGCTGATCTCCGAGGCATGCAGGGGTAGTTTGGCGGTCCCCAGGCCGGCGGCGATGTCCGTCAGCCGCTCGCGCAGGACCGGCCAGTCCTCGACGGCGGCGCGCACGTCACCCAGCACGCGCAGCAGCCCCGCCCGCAGGTCGGCCATCAGCTTGGGATCGGTCAACCGGTCCACCTCGAAATGCATGGTGGCTTCGCTGATGCCTTCATCGGTCCCACCCGGGAGCACTCGTTGCAAATGGCCGTCGGCATCGCGCGCCACCCGCAGAACCGGATGGATGACCTGGTGCACCGTGAGGCCGTGCCGGTTCAGTTCCATCGTCATGGAATCCACCAGGAACGGCATGTCGTCGGTGACGATCTCCACCACGGTATGGGTGCACTGCCAGCCGTGCTCCTCGAAGCTGGGATTGTAGACCCGGATGATCGGGATACCCGGTCGCCGCTGGCGACTGAGATTCCAATGGGACAAGACCGCTCCATAAAGGTCTTCCGGGTCTCTTTCGATCAAATCCTCGGCCGCCACCCAGGCGTAGTAATGGCGCACGAAAGACTGCGCCATATTCACCACCGGTTCGGGCAACCGCTCGCGCAGCAGTTCGGTCACGCGCTCGATCAGTTGCGCCGCTTTATCCGTGAGTTTGCTCGTCATCCGCATTACCTCGCTGGGTGTTGTCGTTATAGGGTCGGCGCGCCGCCACCGGTACGGGTTCGGTGGTTCGGTTTTTGGACGGTCGGCCCGGAGTTGGTGACGGCTTGGCGCCAAGACCCGGACCGCCGCGCGCTCGATCCCTTTAGGCCATCTTGCGTCGAAATTTTCCGATGGGCGGTTTTCTCAATATAGTCGCTGGTGGCGGCGCGAGTGACGGAAGGTTGACCGCCAACGACCGAAAGCGCCGCCGCCAGCCTTGCAACGAAGATCAGGAGACAATCCACATGGGGCATTCCGAAAGTGTCGCCAGCAGTGCGGAAGTCGTGGCGTTCTGGTTCGCGGAGGCGACCAAACCGCTGTGGTTTGCGGCCACGCCGGAATTCGATGAGGCGCTGCGCAAGCGTTTTCTAGCCACGTATCGGGTAGCGAAGGCCGGTGGGCTGGAGGATTGGGAACAGACGCCGCTGGGTGCGCTGGCCCTGGTGATCGCGCTGGATCAGTTTCCGCTGAATCTGTTTCGGGGCCAAGCCGAGAGCTTCGCCACCGAAGCCGCCGCCCGCGCGGTGGCGGATCGCGCCATCGCCGGCGGCTTCGACCAGGAGATGAGCCCGGAACAACAGTTGTTTTTATACCTGCCGTTCATGCACGGCGAAGCGCTGGCGGACCAGGAGCGATCAGTGCGGCTTTACCAGCAAGCCGGGTCGGAAGAAAGCCTGCATTTCGCCCGCCACCACCGCGACCTGATCCGCCGCTTTGGCCGGTTTCCGCACCGCAACGCCATCCTGGGGCGGGAGAACACGCCCGAGGAGATCGCCTATCTGGCCTCGCCCGAGGCGTTTCTCGGTTGAAACGGGGGCTCCAGCGCCGCGACCGCTTCCTCGCCGCAGCGTAGAGCCTCGAAATCCGCCGCCAGCCCGTCCAGGCGCTGTTGCAACTGGCGACGCTGGCGGTCGGTGGCCAAGGCCAGCAAGTCAGCGGTCAGGGTTAGCGCCTCGGCCCGGTTGCGCGCGAGCTGGCGTTGGTAATCCTCGGTGCGCACCGCCGCCGGCGCCCGCAACAGCCGGGTCAGTCGCGGCGCGGCGCTGGCGTTGTCCGCCTGCGTCAGTTCGGCGCGCACCGCGGTGTGCAGTCGCTGGCGATTTTCCAGCCAGCCGGGAGGCTGCTCGTTCAGGGCCACGCTCCACCGGTCGATGCGCGCGGATTGTTCGGGAGTCAGGTCGCCCAGCCAGGATTGCAGGCGCTCGGCCAGCCGTTCGGCCCGTTCGCGCCGGCGCTGATCCGGCGGCGGGTCCAGGTACTCGGCGCGCGCCTCGACGAGCTGCTCGTCCAAACGGTCGAACAGCTCGGCGCGCTGGCCGGCGTCAAGCCGCAGCAGCAGCGCCGCCAAGGTGGGCGCGATTTCCTCCAGCAAGGCGTCGATGAATCGTTCCAACTGCCGTGCGTGGGCTTCCAGTCGCGCCGGGTCGGGCGGCCGATCCACTTCCGCCCGCAGGGTCCCAAGCCAACGGGCGTAGGCCGGCAATTGTGTACGACAGTGCCATTGCAGATTCGCTTGCAGTTTCGGGTCCAGCCAGGCCCGTTGCTCCGGGTCCAGGGTCACGAAGTCGGCCAGCCGCCAGGCGATCCACCAGTCCAGTTGCGAATACGCGAGGCGGGTGGCGCTGCAACCCGACAGGGTGACGAACAGCGCCAGCGGCAGGAGGAGAAGGCGGAGCCAGGACGACAGTAAAATGGATCGCATGTCCACGATGGACTCTCGCCGCGGCGAGAGGTTTCGTTCGGGCGGCGCCGTCCGTCGGCCGGGAGGCGTCGCGCGGCGCTCAGGCCGCCGGCTGAGTCTGGTCCAGCCAGTAATCCAAGCCTTGGGCGTTGAGTTCGATGTCCGATTCCAGCACCGCGCGCCATTGGACAACGGGCAGCGGCCAGCCCTGCCGCGCCGCCTCGGCCTCCATCAGCGCCCACAATCCGGCCAGGATGCGCGCGCCGCGCTCGGGGCCGGCATCCCGCTCGCGTTCGGCCACCGCGACATGGGCGTCGATCAACCGATGCAGGTCGGCGCCCAGGCGCGGGACATCTTCGACCCGGGAGAAATGGGTCAGGTAGAGCGCCTTCGGCTGGCAGGCCAGAATCCGGTCCACCGATTCGTGCATGACTTCCGGTTCGAACTGGGTCGGGGTGGTGGTGGGAATGACCGAAGGCCGCCCGTCCAAATCCAGCTCGCGGAAAGACAGACCGAAGATGTCGCCGGTGAACAGGCAACCGCCGCGGGTATCCCGCAGGGCCAGATGGTGGCGGGCGTGTCCGGGTGTGTCCAGACAAACCAGGGTCCGGCCGCCGAGATCGAAGCTGTAGCCCTCGCCGGCGGAGAGAATGCGGTCGGGGCTGACCGGAATCGGGTCGCCGTACAGATGGCGGGCTTCCGCCTCGCCGTACACCGCCTGCACGGCGGCGAACAGCTTGGCCGGCTCGGCCATGTGCCGCGCCCCGCGCGGATGCACGACCAGGCGCGCTTCGGGAAACGCCCGCATCATGGCGCCGGCGCCGCCGGCATGATCCAGGTGAACATGGGTCAGAAAGACGTAGGCGACGCTGGCCGGCGTCAGGCCGAGCTGTTGCAAGGCATCCAGCGCATGAGGCAAGGCGGCGTTGTTGGCGGTATCCACCACGGCGACCTGGCCGTTTTCAACGATGAGATGAATGGCGGCGAGTTGGGGCCGGATGTAGCCGGCGTCAAAGGCGTAAATGCCATGCTCGTAGTGCAGCAGATCGACCATGCGGGTCCTCGTTGGTGGGTTCGGTGATGAAGGTAGATGTTGTCGGTGCCGCCGGATTTTGTGCGCGTTTGCGGCAAACCGACTTGCTCGCCGCCAGTCTACAATTTTATCGCTTCCCTCATCTTCCCCGAAACCTCTTTCCCACCCGCGGAGTTCGCCATGCGCTTTGAAGAATTACCCGTGGAGATCCGTCGTCAGGCCGAGCAGAGCCGCCTGCCGGTTCCTGCTCCAACAGGGTTACGTGAGCCTGGATGAAGCCTGTCAGGAGCTGGATCTCACCCTGCCGGATCTGTGGCTGCAAATCCAGCAAGGCGCCGCCTTGCCGGAAAGCGACCCACCGGCGTTCGCGCCCTTCGTCTGAAACGATTCGAGCGCCCTATCGACGCCTACAGTTTCGGTGCGAATTCCACCACATAGGCCCACCCAGGGCTTCGATGTCGTCGTATACGATCCACAGCTCCTGCCCATCCTTGCGCCGCACTTCCTGGTAACCAAAATTGCCCGCCTGGACATCGGCGACGATTTCAGGATAGGGGTACAGGGGGCGCTTCTTGTTATCGAGCGCCGCGACCTCGGCTGGATCGCGGTCCTTGTCGCTGGAGCGGATCACGATACGACCTTCCTGATCGAGCAGAAAACTCTCCACCATCCGTGGGTCGGGAATGACCATCAGCCGATCGATGACATAGTTCAGGGCAATATCGATACCGGCCACGCCCAGCAACTGCCCCGTTTCATCGAACAGGGACATGCTGCAGGACAGCAGCAAGCCTTGCCGAAGCAAATCCCGGTACGGATTCCCCCAAAACTTGCCATTTTTGCCCGCCGCATTCCGATACGGATGCTGCCGGGGATCATATCCCGCCGGCAGTTCGGCCGGAGCATGGCCGGGATACACCGCCAGCAACCCCTCCCGCAGCGCGAAGTAGGCCCAGATCAGCGGTACGCCCTCCTCGCCGATGATTGGTGCGCATCGGCCGGCGGGACATGATAAGGGGTCCGCGCGTTCCGGCTCAGCAGAAACATGCGCCGGAAAGGATAACGCAGGGGCGCGACACGGCTCAGGGTATCGCGCAACACGGGGCCGGGAGGCGAATCGCCCCACAAGATATACATCGGATATTCGGTGCTGATCGGTTTGCCCTGATATTGGCTGGCGGGCGCCAGATCGGGCGGCGCCCGTCCTGGTGTGCGGAAATCATTCACCAGATAAAGGGGTTCGGTGGATGGCGCACCGCTCATCCGGGCTTGTACCGTTGCGGCGGCCAACCCCTCCAGCAATTCCTCGAAAAACAAAAACCGCCTATCGATGACGTGGTTTTGCTCCGCCACGCTGGTTAGATACTGGCTCAACTGCTCTTTTTGAGCTTGCGTTTGGGCGAGCGCGAGCGTGCGTTGGTAAAAGTTCCAGCTAATTGCGCTCAGGGCCACCAGCAGGACACCCATCAACATCAGCAGGGTTGCCTGACGGTGCCGCCCGATCCAGCGCAAAAGCTGGCGACGCCAGGTATCCGGCAAGGCCGTGATTGGTTCTTCCTGGATGAAACGGCGCAGGTCATCAGCCAGTTCGCTGACCGTCTGATAACGCTGGGCACGGATCGGCGCCGTCGCCTTGGCAATGATCGCGCGCAGTTCGCGCCTTATCCTCAGTTTGGCCGAAGGTGGCCGCAGCGGCCGCTTTTCGCCGTGCCGGGCCACTTCCAACATGGCCTCGATCGACGGGGCGTACAAGGCCCGCCGCAGGCCGACCAGTTCGTACAGAATCAGACCCAGCGAATAGAGGTCGCTGCGGGCGTCGAGGCTGGCGTTGTCGCCGCTGGCCTGCTCCGGGGACATATAACAGGGCGTGCCCATGATTTCGCCGATGCGGGTACGGGCGGCGGTCGGATCTTCGCCGGCCAGGGACACCGGCTCCGCCGGGTCGGCGTCGCCCGCGATGTCCGGCGCATCGCTCACCCTGGCCAATCCCCAGTCCATCACATAGACCTCGCGAAACCGGCCGACCATGATGTTGGCGGGCTTCAGATCGCGATGGAGCACGCCTTTGGCGTGGGCATACGACATGGCGTCGCAGACCTTGAGAAAATGGTCAAGCAGGGTTTCGCGGCTCAATTCAGCGGGCAAAACGCGCCCTGCCTTGATGCAAGTCCATGCTTCCTTGAACAAATCCGCCAAGGTCTGACCGCGCACCAACTTCATGGCATAGGCGAAGCGCCCATCCGCAACCTGTTCCAGGGTATAGACGGGGACGACGTTGGGATGATCCAGTTGCGCCATGACCTGAGCTTCCAGCAAAAACCGCTGGGTCAGGCCGGGCATGGCCTCGACGCCCGCGAGCAATTGCTTGTAGGCC
>CAVOGC010000029.1:0-35320 GCA_963695105.1 uncultured Gammaproteobacteria bacterium
GTGTTGTCGCGGGAAGAAGTGGACCACGTCATCGTCCGACTCGATCCGCCTTACGCGCTGGTGGCGAAATTGTTGTACGGGTGCGGCCTGCGCCTGTTCGAGTGCCTGAAGCTGCGCGCGCAGGATTTGAATTTCGCCATGCAGGTGTTGACCGTGCATGACGGCAGGGCAAAAGGATCGCGCGGTGCCGTTGCCGCAAGCGCTCGTCCCCGAGCTGCACGCGCAACTGGATCGGGTCGCACGGGTGCATGAGGCCGACTTGGCCGCCGGTTACGCGGGGACGTTTTTGCCCACCGCGCTCGAGGACAAATACCCGCGCGCGGCCAAGGAACCGGGATGGCAGTGGTTGTTCCCGGCCATGACGCTGACCCAGGTGCCGGTCACTCAGGAGTACCGGCGTGCTCATTTACATGAGAGCCTGATGCAAAGGGCCATCAAGGACGCGGTGCGCCGCGCCCGGATTCTCAAACGCGCTTCCGCGCACACCCTTCGCCACAGCTTCGCCAGTCATCTGTTGCAAGCGAACTACGACATTCGCACCATTCAGGAGTTGCTGGGGCACAGCGACGTGCGCACGACCATGATTTACACCCACACGGTGCGGAGCATTACCGTGAAGGAAGCCAAAAGTCCGCTGGATTTCTAGCGGCGATCCCGACCACCCGTCCCAAACCCGGTTTCAACCACGGCGCCCAACCTGGACCCAGGTCGAGTTCGGCCCGATGCGGGAGAGGCGCTCAATCGCGCCCCCGCGAACGCTCCGCCGCACTCCAATACACCGCCATTTCGTCGCGGACTTTCTCGAAGGTGGCGATGGTGTCCAGGGTTTCCTGTCCGCCCTGGGCCACCACGAACGCCAGCAGTGTTTCCAACAACGCCATGATGGCCACCGCCGACGCAAAATACTGGGGGCTTTGCGTCGGCACGACGAACACAGGGTCGGCGAGGTAACTCAGGGGGGCCGCCACGCTATCGGTGATCGCGATCAGCCGGGCGCCACGCGATTTGGCGTACTCGCAGGCTTGTAGCGTATCCCTGGCGTAGGGCGCATAGCTCAGCGCCAGCACGACATCCCGATCCCCCACCAGCGCGAGGTCGTCGAACGGCGCGCTGACATGTCGGGGCACCAGGTTCAGGTTCGGCATCGCCATCCGCCCCACGTAGAAAAAGTAATGCGCCAGGGAATACGCGCTGCGCGAGCCCAGCACGTAGGCTTGCCGGGCTTGCGCGAGTTCGAGGGCGGCCTGCTCCAGTTTGAGCGGATCGTTCCCCGAAAATACCTGTTGCAGGTTGGACACGCCGGCGGAGGCCATCTGTGCGTACAGCGGCGCCAGTCCTTCGCCTTGCCCCAGTTGCTGCAACCAGCGCGCCTGACTGCTGATGGCGTGTGAACCCTGTTTCAACGCTTCCCGAAACGGCTGGCGCAGATGGTCGTAGGTCTGATAACCAAGCAACCGCGCCAAACGCACCAAGGTATTGGGGCTGACCTGTGCCCGCGCTGCTGCGTCGCGAATCGGCAGCAACCCGATCTCGTTCGGATGATCCAGGATGAACTTGGCCGCCCGCTGTAACGCCGGTCGCAACTCAGGCAATTTCCGTTGCAATCGGGCAATCATGTCCCGGCGCCCGGCATCGGTCATGCTGACTTCCCACCGCCGCGCTGACGCGCCAGAAAGTCGTTGACCGCGACCCGATGCTCCTCGCTGTTGTGGCACATCCCCTGAAAACCGGCGCAACGGTCGAGAAAGTCCGGCAGATTCTCGCGTTGGGCGATTTTCAGCAGGCGCTTGGTCAAGCGCAACGCTTTCGGCGGCTGCCCGGCGATGCGTCGAGCCAGGGCGTGCGTCCGCTCCAGCAGTTCCGCTTCGGGCACCACCTCCAGCAACAGTCCCAGAGCCAGCGCTTCCTCGGCCTTCACCAGACGCCCGGTCAAGGTCAACTCGGCGGCGCGCTGATAGCCCACCAGCCGTTGCAGGAACCAGGCACCGCCGTCGCCGGGAATAATCCCCAGATTAAGGAAGGTCTCACCGAATACCGTGCGCGGCGAACCGATGCGCAGGTCGCACATGCAGGCCAGATCGAAGCCGGCGCCGATGGCCGGACCGTTGACCGCTGCGATAATGGGGATCTCGGCCTTATGCAGCGCCAGCGGAATGCGCTGAATCCCGCGCCGATAGCGCTCCTCGACTTCGGCCACGTCGCCGGCAAAATCACCGCCGCGATTGGCCATGTCCTTGACGTTGCCGCCCGCCGAGAACGCGGCACCGGCGCCGGTCAGCACCAGCACCGAAACCACCGGGTTGACATTGGCCCATTCCACCGCACGAACGATGTCGTCGATCAAGTGGGTTCCCGTCAGGGCGTTACGCAGGTCGTCGCGCCGCAGGGTCAGGGTGGCGACCCGGTTATCGAGCACCAGTTCCGCGTCTTGCAATTCCAGTGGAGCAGTCATGATCTCGTCTCCTTCAGTCGGTCCGGTCGAGAATCATGCGGGCATCGACCACCGCGTAGCCGTCGGGATAGGCCATCAAGGGATTGAGGTCGATCTCGGCAATTTCGGGATGCGCCTCGACGATGCCGGCCACCTTGAGCATCAATTCCACCAGCGCCTTTTTGTCAACGCCCGCCGCGCCGCGTGCGCCTTCCAGAATCTTGCGGGCCTTGATCTGATTCACCATGGATTCGGCGTCCTGCCGGCTCAGCGGGATCGAACGAAAGGCGATATCCTCCAGGATTTCCACGAAGATGCCGCCCAGGCCGAACATCATGACCGGGCCGAAAATCGGGTCGCGGCTGACGCCGATGATGACCTCCACGCCTTTACCGACCATGGGTGTGAGCAGGATGCCGGCGATGTCCGCGTCGGCCTGGTAGGCGCGGCACGAGGCCAAGATGTCCGCATGAGCGGCGCGCAATGCGTCGAGTCCTTGCAGGTTCAGCTTGACCCCGCCCGCATCCGACTTGTGCAGGATGTCCCTGGACACCACCTTCATGGCCAGCGGCCGGTCGAGCCACGCGGAGTCCAGCGTGTCCAGATCGCTCGCATTGGAGATCCAGCATTGGGCCGGCACGTCGATGCCATAGGTGGCGAGCAGATCCTTGGCTTCGGGTTCGAGCAGATCGCGGCCCACCTGACGCGCCGCCGCGATCATTCGCCGCATCGACTCATTCGGCCGCACCGATTCCGCGTGGATGGCGCTGGCGTCGCGCCGGGCAAACTCGCCGCGCTCGCTCAAGGCAGCCAGCACTTCCACCGCGTGCTCGATCGAGTCGTACACCGGCACGCCGGACCCGCGCAACACCTCCAGCGGTTCGGGCTTCAACGGCGCGTAGAGGCTGTAAACGATCAGGGGCTTGTCGCTCTTTTGCTTGATCGCGGCGATTTCCCTGGCCGCGTCGAGTTCCTGACCGGCCAGCTCCTGGGCGAAACGAATGCCGTAGCCGCCGAACATCCCCACCACGAAAACCTGATCGACCGTGCGGTCCTGACAGAGAATCTCGGCGCAGGTCGCCAGCAAACCGGGATTGGCGTCGGTGCTGCCGGCCACGTCGATCGGGTTGGCTAGCGACGCCTGGGGAAACAGCACGGCGCGCAATCGCTCCCGGGTTGCCGGTTCGAGTTCGGCCAAGCACAAGCCGGCTTCCGAGAGGCGATCGGACGCGATGGTGGCCTGTCCGCCACCGTCGGCCAGGATGGCGACACGCCGACCGGCCGCCTGTTGCAACAGCCCCAACCCTTCGGCGACCGGCAGAATTTCGTCGGACTTGCCGACCACGTTGACGCCGGCCTGCCGGAGCAGATCGACGGTCATGGCGTAGCTGCCCGCCAGCGCCCCCGTGTGCGAACTGGCCGCTTTCTGGCCAGCCGCCGTGCTGCCCGACTTGTAGACCACCACCGGCTTTTTCCGGGCGGTTTCCCGCGCGACCCGCAAAAACTCGCGGCCGTTCTTGAAGCCTTCCACGTACAAGGTGGCGACCTGCGTGTTCGCCTCCTCGCCCAGATAGCGCAGGTAGTCGGCGAAGCCGATGTCGGTCTGATTGCCCGGTCCGACATAGGTGCTGAAGCCGATGTGGCCGTTATGCTGAGCTTCCAGCGCCAGCGCCAGCAGCATGTTGCCCGACTGCGAGATGATGCCCACGTTGCCCGGCTTGACCGCATCCAGCGCCAGCAGATTGACCTTCTTGTGCAGATTGAACAGACCGGAGGTATTCGGACCGATGAGGCGCACGCCGCCGCGCCGCGCCGCTTCCAGGGTTTCGCGCTCCAACCGAACGCCGGCTTCCCCGGCTTCACCGAAGCCACTGGCCAGGATCACCGCGCCCTTGACGCCATTCTGGCCACTCAGTTCGAGAATGCCGGGCAGGGTCTTGGCGGGCGTGCAGATCAGCGCCAAATCCACCGGTTCCGGCACCTGTTCGATGGAGGGATAGGCTCTCAGGCCCATGATCTCCTCCAGCTTGGGATGGATCGGGTAAATTTTGCCGGCATAGCCGTCGTTGAGAAGACCCATCAGCGCCTTGTAGCCGCGCTTGGTCGGGTCCAGGGAAGCGCCGATGATGGCAATCGAGTCGGGCGCGAGGAATTGATGAAGTGGACTGTTCATGCTCAATACCCCTTGAACCGGGGCGCGCGCTTTTCGGCGAAGGCGTTGACCCCTTCCCGCCAATCTTCGGTCACCGTACAGCTAAACACGCCGTCAAGCTCCAATTGCAACTGGGTGGCGAAGTCATGGCCGGCGGCTTGATTGAGCAGATTTTTCGCCACGGCCATCGACACCGGCGCCTTGCCCGCCAGTTCCTGGGCGAACCGCCGGGCGCGGTCCAGCAGTTCCGCGTCGGGACAAACTTGAGTGGCCAGACCGATGCGCTGTGCTTCGGTCCCGTTGATGCGCGCGCCCAGGAAAAGCAATTCGCGTGCTTTGCCGAGGCCGACCAGGCGCGGCAGAATCTGGGTGACGCCTCCGCCCACGCTGGTGCCGATGCTGACTTCGGGAAAGCCGATTTGCGCGCTCTCGGCCATCAGCACGAAATCGCAGGACACGGCCATTTCCGCCCCGGCGCCCAAGGCATAACCGTTGACGGCCGCCACCACCGGCTTGCTCAGCCGGAAGATTTTCTCGCACACGTCGTTGCCGAGTTGCAGGTACTGGCGCCGCTGGTAGGCGGTGCGCTGCCCCGCGCCGTGTTCCTTCAAATCGGCGCCGACGCAGAACGCCCGGCCGGCGCCGGTGAGGATGACAGCCCGGACCGCTGGGTCGCGTTCGGCCAACGATAGCGCCTTTAGCAACTCGGTGTAGAACTGCTCGACGACTGCGTTGAGGCGGTGCGGGCGGTTGAAATGGATTTCAGCAACTTGCTGTTCTGAATGATAAATTAGGGTTTCGAAGTTTAGCGTATTCATTACGGGGGGACCATGGATGATTATGCAAGTCTCATAACTATAAAAAAAGTACATTTGTGTTTTTTTGAAGTATACACAAACCGGCTCTCGTGTAAATACGTTTGTAATAATTTTTTATTAAAAAGTACATATGTGTTTTTAACGCAGGTCAAACTATCTGTATCCTGGGGTCCGACCCCCCTCTGCCAGAGTAAAATCAATCACTAAATCAGAACCCAGGGTTTGCCCGGATAGTCTCAGCAGAAACCCGAAAAGGAACCAGCCGTGAACGACGACATATCTCCCCGCAAGGAGACCGTGATGCAGGCAGCCATCGCGGCAGGGCTGCTGGGTGAAGAACACCTGCTGGCGGCCTTTATCGACATGGACGGCGCCAAAGAGACCGTGGCCAGTCTGCGGGCGGCTTTTGACGATCATTTCACCCACGCCTTCGCGGCCAAGGCCAATTGCCTGCATCGGGTGCTCGCACTGCTGCGCGCGTGCGGAATGGGGTGCGAGGTCGCCAGCCCCGGCGAATTCGCTCAAGCTCGCCGGGCCGGATTTCTACCTCACGAGATCGTGCTCGACTCCCCGGCCAAGACGCTTAAGGAAATCGAACACGCGCTGCGGCATGGCATCGCGCTGAACATCGACAACTTCCAGGAACTGGAGCGGGTGACCACGCTGATGGCCGCCCAGTCGTCGAATTCCGAGATCGGCGTTCGCATCAACCCGCAGGTCGGGGTCGGCGCCATCGCCGCCACCAGCACCGCCACCCGAACCTCGAAATTCGGCATCCCGCTGGAAGACGAGGGACAGCGAGCCCGGCTGATTCAAGCCTATATCGAGCGGCCGTGGCTGACTGGCGTGCATACCCACGTCGGCTCGCAAGGCTGCTCGCTCGAACTCATCGCCAGCGGCGTCGCCAAAGTAGTGGCCTTCGCGGAGGAGATCAATGCCGCCGTGGGGCGCCGGCAGGTGCGGGTTCTCGACATTGGCGGGGGCTTGCCGGTCAACTTCGCCAGCGACGAGTTCACGCCGGGTTACGCCGAATACGCCACGCTCCTGCGCGCTCGCGCGCCGGCCCTGTTTTCGGGAGCTTATCGGGTCATTACCGAGTTCGGACGGTCGATCATGGCCAAAAACGGCTTTATCGCCGCCCGCGTGGAGTACACCAAAACCAGCGGCGACCGGCACATCGCCATCACCCACGCCGGGGCACAGGTCGCGGCGCGCACGGTGTTCATGCCGGAGATGTGGGCTATCCGGCTGAGCGCCTTCGACGCCCAAGGCCGGTTCAAGCGGGGTGAAAAAGTCCCTCAGGACGTGGCCGGTCCGTGCTGCTTCGCCGGCGACATCATCGCTCACGAACGCCCGCTGCCGCTGCTCGAACCGGGTGATTTCATCCTGGCCCACGATACCGGCGCCTATTATTTTTCCACGCCCTTCCAGTACAACAGCCTTCCCGACGCCGCCGTTTACGGCTTCCACATCGGCGAAGACAACGCCGTGCGTTTCGAACTGCTCAGGGCGGAAGAATCCATCGATCATGTGGTGGAAGCATCGAGTCTGCCCAGATAAACAATCTCTCCATCCCCACTGTTTTCCGCTGGCGCGGGAGCCAGGTTTTTGCCCCGCCGCTCAGTGCAACCAACCCACCGCCCTCGAAGGTCAGCGAGGGGTAGAGATGCCGCTTTTTTGCATCAATGCCTCATTAGAAAATAGGGTAAAAATGTCGCAAAAACGTCCGCGAAGCGGACGTTAAAGAGTAAAAGAATAAAATCCTAGCCTGCTTGCCAATCGGAGGCTCGAATGCGCGCAATTCGCAGGGAATATCGGCTTCAGGAGGAAAGGGATGGCCGTAAATTCTGGATAAAGAAAAAAGCGGGGCTCGACAACCGATCATGAATTCACTGATAGCGATAGCATGGAAGCAGTCATTGGGTTTCTTCTTCCTCGCCAAGCAAGAGAGAGTAAAGCGAAATCACCCAAAGTGGGGCGAGGGGTCAGTCTTTGCAACTGTTCCCCTCACCACCAACGCCTGCTCGCAGGAAAACGAAGTCCGTGAAGAGGTGGGGGTTATGCGCAACCCGCTTCAGTTTCTAACCACCAGCACGGACTTATTGAAATGCCGTACAACCCGTTCCGCGTTTGGACCCACCAAAAAATCCCCCAATTCTGGACGATGCGAGGCCATGATGATGAGGTCGGCGCCGACCTCATTGGCCATCCGGATGATTTCCTTATACACGACGCCCTCGGCGACGATATGCTGCACATGCACATCGGGGGGCACATGCTCCTTGATAAGCGCGTGCAGGCGTTTGTTGGTGTCCTTCACCATCTTGTTACCGAAATTCGCGGGAAAATAACTGCCGACCAGCGGCATGCCGTAATCGGGCACCACGGTGACGACATGCAAGCGCGCATTAAAGGCCTTGCAGTATTCAATCACGGACGGCAGCACATTGACCCAGGAGCTTTCCTGATTCAAGTCGATGGGAAACAGGATATCTTTGTACATGGTCATCTCCTCTAAGCCTGAGCTGGCATCACCGCTGTTTCGCGGCCAAGGCGCGCTCGCTGCAGTTTGATGATCAGCGCCAAAATCAAAAACGCGGGAAGCCACAACCATTCCTTCCGAGGCTGATCCAAGGGCAACAGCACCCCATGAATGCTCTGATCGAAGGCCAAGCCAGCTTTCTGGGCGGCGCTGCCGAAAGCGACATTATCGACAAGGAGCTTGTCGTCTTCCGTGATCACTTCAAGACCGGTGTTCATCAAGCGCTCTTCACCGGTGGCGCCGTCGCCCATCGGCAGCACGGCCACAAAACTGCGCGGCTTGCCGACATCATCGGCGCCATCTATATGCAATCGGATCTCCGTGCCCGGCGTCAGCTTATCGGCCTCCGCCATCAACTGCGCGGGCGCCAGTTCCTCGTAAGGCGGGGAGATCATGTCCATCCAGAAACCGGGACGGAACAGCGTGAAAGCGATCAGCATTAATAAAATGGATTCGTAGAACCGGCTTCGGGCGAAGAAATAGCCTTGCATGGCGGCGGCGAACAACAGCATGGCAATGGTGGCCACGACAAAAATGATGATGCCGTGCACCCAGTCCACGTTGATCAGCAGCAAGTCGGTGTTGTAGATGAACAAAAACGGCAGAATCGCGGTGCGCAGGCTGTAAACGAACGCCACGACGCCGGTTCTGATTGGGTCGCCACCAGAGATCGCTGCGGCGGCAAAGGAGGCTAGACCGACCGGGGGCGTCACGTCGGCCATGATGCCGAAGAAGAAGACGAACAAATGAACGGCGATCAACGGGACGATCAAGCCCGACTGCTCGCCTAGAGTGACGATAACCGGCGCCAGCAGCGACGACACCACGATGTAGTTGGCCGTGGTGGGCAACCCCATGCCCAGAATCAGGCTGAGCACCGCCGTCAGGATCAGCATCAGCAGGATATTGCCGAGCGATAGAATCTCCACCAGGTCGGCCAAAACCAGCCCAACGCCGGTCTGGGAAACAGCGCCGACGATAATACCGGCCGTGGCCGTGGCGATGCCGATGCCGATCATGTTGCGGGCGCCGCTAATCAGCCCCTCGACCAGATCGTTGTAGCCGCGGTGGATGGCGGCGCCGATTTGACCCTCGCCGCGAAACAGCGCGAACAGCGGCCGTTGGGTGAGCAAAATGAACACCATCAGCACCGAGGCCCAGAAGGCGGACAAGCCCGGCGACAGCCGCTCCACCATCAAACACCAGACCAGCACGATGACCGGCAGGATAAAATGCAAGCCGGACTTGACGGTCGGTCCGGTCTCGGGCAGTTGGACCACCGGCGCGTTGGGATCGTCCAATTCCAGCTCGGGATAACGGGAACCGACCCAAACCAGCGCCACGTAGACCACGACCAGCAGCAGCGTAATCGCCCAAGTGGCGGAATCGCCCAAGGCCGGCTTCAACCAGCCGATGCCGTAATAAACCGCCATGGCAAGGACGGCGGTGGCGATAAATCCGAACAACGTACCGATGATGCGCTGCAGCCAGGGCTTGATCACGCCAACTTTCGGCAACCCTTGCATATTGGCCTTCAAGGCTTCCAGGTGAACGATATAAACCAGGGCGATGTAGGAAATGATGGCCGGGACGAAGGCATGTTTGATGACTTCGAGATACGAGATCCCGACGTATTCCACCATCAGGAAGGCGGCCGCGCCCATCACCGGCGGCATGATCTGGCCGTTGACCGAGGAAGCCACCTCGACCGCGCCCGCTTTCTCCGCCGAAAAGCCCACCCGCTTCATCATGGGAATGGTGAAGGTGCCGGTGGTCACCACATTGGCGATGGAGGAACCCGAGATTAGCCCGGTCAGGCCCGACGCCACGACGGCGGCTTTGGCCGGACCGCCGCGCATGTGCCCCAGCATGGAAAAAGCCACCTTGATGAAATAATTACCCGCCCCGGCCTTGTCCAGCATCGCTCCGAACAGCACGAACAGAAACACGAAGCTGGTGGAAACGCCGAGGGCGATACCGAACACGCCTTCGGTGGTGATCCACTGGTGGTTGACCACCGCGTTCAGGCTGGCGCCCTTGTGCGCGATGATTCCCGGCATGTAGGGACCGGCAAAGGTGTAGCCCAGAAACAGCATGGCCATCACCATCAGCGGCGGACCCAGCGCCCGCCGCGTCGCCTCCAGCAACAGGACCATGCCGACGCAAGCCACGATCACATCCTGGGTGTTGGGCGCGCCGGGCCGCTGCGACAGCTCGTTATAGAACAGGAACAGGTAGCTTGCGCAAAAGGCGCCCACCAGCGCCATGATCCAGTCTTGCAGGGGGATGTAATGCCGTGGCGAGCGCTTTAGCGCGGGATAGCCCAGAAAGGCCAGGAAAACCGCGAACGCCAGATGGATGGAGCGGGTTTCGGTATCGTTGAACACGCCAAAGCCGACCATAAATGGCAAAGGCGACGCGATCCACAATTGGAACAGGGACCAGGCGGCGGCCACGCCGAGCAGGATCTTCTGGGGTATACCCCCCGGCGACCGGGCGCCGGTATCCGCCTGGGCCACCAGATCCTGCAATTCCTCTTCCGATACCGCCGGCTTGCTATCAATTTGCTCGCTCATCAAGGTCCCCTTTACCCGGCGGTGCTCGCACGGGTCGGTCATGGATCAACGG
Organism: uncultured Gammaproteobacteria bacterium; assembly: GCA_963695105.1. Taxonomy (GTDB): domain Bacteria; phylum Pseudomonadota; class Gammaproteobacteria; order Competibacterales; family Competibacteraceae; genus Competibacter. Next base: position 10,572 of record CAVOGC010000029.1, read on the forward strand.
CTTGGAAACCAATTCGCAAAAGCGCCTTGGCAAAATAATGAGAATCTCGCCAGGCTGGGGCTCACAACCAGCCCTTTTCCCGATAGTAGCGCAGCGCGCCTTCGTGCAATGGCGCCGAGAGACCGTCCTTGGTCATGTTTGTCGCTTCCAAGTCGGCGAAGGCCGGGTGCTGCTTCTTGAAATCGTCCAGATTTTCAAACACCGTTTTGACCAAAAGGTAGGCGGTGTCGGGGCTCAGCTTGGCGGAGGCGACAACCGTGGCCTTGACGCCGAAGGTGTCGACCGGCCCCGGGTTGCCTTGGTACGCTCCGCCGGGTACCTGAGTGCGAGCGTAATACGGGTTGTCGGCCAGCAGCCGGTCGACCGCCGGTCCCGTCACGGGCACGATGACGGCATCGCACAGATTGACGGCCTGGGCCACGGACGCATTCGGGTGCCCCACGGTGTAGACCATGGCCTGCACGCGGTCATGGCAAAGCGCCAGGGATTGTTCGGAGGCCGACAGCTCGTTGGCCAGGGCAAAGACGTTCTTGTCCCAACCCTTGGCATCCATGAGCACTTCCATGGTGGCGCGCTGGCCGGAGCCGGGGTTGCCGATATTGACTCGTTTGCCCTTGAGGTCATCGAAGGACTTGATGCCGGCGTCGCGGCGAACCACCACCGTAAAGGGCTCGCCATGCACGGAAAACAATGCCCGCAGGTCGGTGTCCGGTCCCGCCGGTTTGAATTTCCCGCTGCCGTTGGCGGCATGATACTGCCAGTCGGATTGCGCAACGCCGAGCTGCAACTGACCGGCCCGAATTTGTTGCAGATTGTAAATGGAGCCCTCCGTTGGCAGCGCCTTGCAGGCCATCCCGTGTTGGGCGGTTTCGGCGTTCAACAACCGACAGATAGCCTGTCCGACCTGAAAGTACACACCGGCGCGGCTGGCGGTCCCGATGGCGATCTCTTCGGCCTGAACCGGCCGCGCGGCGCCCGCCCCCAGGACCATGGCCGCCGAGACGATGAAGATACTGATTAAGCGACTTACTTTCACAAGGCATCCCCCGCGGTTGCATCGGTACACGCACCAAACACCTACTGCGTTAAGAGGGATCGACCGAACGGGCAACCTTTCCGGTCGCCCGCCCGCCGGCCGCGATTACTTCAGCCAGCCTTTTTCCTTATAATACTTCGCGGCGCCATCGTGCAGGGGCGCCGAGAGACCGTCCTTGAGCATGCTGGCCGGTTCCAGATTGGCAAAGGCCGGATGCAGTTTCTTGAAGCGGTCAAAGTTATCGAATACGGCTTCGACGACCACATAGATCGTGTCGTCGGGGGTCTTGGTGGATGAAACGAAGGTCGCGGTCACGCCAAAGGTCTTGACGTCTTTATCGCTACCTGGATACATGCCACCGGGGATGGTGGAGATGGCGTAGTAGGGATAGGTTTTCACCAGCTTGTCTACTTCCGGGCCAGTGACGGGCACGACAATCGCGTCGCAGGAGGAAGCGGCTTCCTGGATGGAACCGTTCGGATGGCCGACCACGTAGACCATGGCGTCGATCTTGTTGTCGCATAGCGCCTGGGACTGCTCGGCGGCCTTCAGTTCGGACGCCAGTTGAAACACGCTGGTATCCCAACCCTTTTCCTTCATCAACGCATCCATGGTGGCGCGTTGGCCGGAGCCGGGATTGCCGATATTGACTCGTTTGCCCTTGAGGTCGTCAAATGTCTTGATGCCGGAGTCCTTGCGCGCCACCACGGTGAAGGACTCGGGATGCACCGCGAATACCGCGCGCAATTCCTTGAAAGGTCCCGCCGCTTCGAAATCGCCCTCGCCTTTCAGCGCCTTGTACTGCTGGTCGGACTGGGCCACGCCCATGTCCTGCTCTCCGGCCCGGATTGCGTTCAGATTAGCGACCGAGCCGCCGGTGGACGGCGCCGTGCATTTAATGCCGTGCTTGTCCTGGCCACGGTTGACCAGCTTGCAGATGGACTGGCCCACCACGTAGTAAACGCCGGTCTGACCGCCGGTGCCGATGGTGACGTATTTTTCCTCGGCGGCATTTGCCCCACTCAAGCTCAGCAACAGGGTTGCGGATAAGGCCGCGGTTGCGAGTTTCTTCATAATGACCTCTCTTTAGGGTGGTGAAAGCGAATTTATCGCCCGGTGTAGCCGCACTGGGTAGTGTGGCCGATTAAACTGCTTATTCGAAAATGTGGGAAATAAAAAGTGACTGGAGAGTCACCAGTTTTTCCCACCGCAAGTAAGAGGTATAGTAGAAGAGATTTTATTTGTCTAAATTTATCGTTATAAATTTTTGTTGTTTTTTGGAAAAAAACAACTACTGGATAAGTTTGCGAATCTATAAAATTGCAAACAATTGATAACCGTTTACTCCCCTCGCCCGCTTGCGGGAGAGGGGTTGAGGGTGAGGACCATGGTTTCAAAGGCTTACCCCTCACCCTAACCCAGCCCCCTCGCTTCGCTCTCCCCCTTGACAGAGGGAGAGCGGGGACTGAATGATTAAAAAATTGCAAGGGCGTGCTGACTTGACTGATTCTGGAAATCGATGATTTAACCGATTCCAACCGCTTTTCTTTTTTAACTATCGTTCCCATTCGATTGCACCGCGCCCATCAGGCGGGAATCGGGCACGAAAGCTGGTTTGGACCCGTTCCCGGCCGCACTCTTGTTCCATAGCTGACAATCCGCTCCCTTCTTCCTGTGGCAAACGCCACAGACCGTCGAATTCCCTGTAATAAAAATCAGCCTCGGCAATAAGTTACCCGATAATCTCAATCAGGCACGGTGGTTGCTAGGGAGCTTGTGCCGCCCGCTTCCGGGCGGTGGCGGGTTGACGCCCGTTTTCGCCGATTTCGCCGCTCCGGGGGAACGCGCATGGAACCGAACAGCCGACCGACAGCCGCGGGTAATCCGTCGGCGCTCCATCCCTGCTATTCCCCGGCGGCACACCGGCATTTCGCCCGCCTGCATCTGGCGGTCGCGCCGAAATGCAACATCCAGTGCAACTATTGCAACCGCAAGTACCATTGCAGCAACGAATCGCGCCCCGGCGTGGTGGCGGAACTGCTGGAACCGGAACAGGCGGTTCGGAAAGCGTTGGCGGTGGGCGCGGCGATCCCCCACCTGGCGGTGATCGGCGTCGCCGGACCGGGCGATCCGCTGGCCAACCCCGAACCGGTGTTCGCCACCTTGCGGGCACTGCGGGAACAGGCGCCGGACTTGTTGCTGTGCCTGTCCACCAACGGACTGGCGTTGCCGGAACAGGCCGACGAACTGGCGGCCCACGGCATTCACCACGTCACCATCACCATCAACTGCGTTGATCCCGACATCGGCGCCCGGATCTATCCCTGGATCGTCTGGCAGGGCCGCCGGCTGCGGGGGCGCGAGGCGGCGGCCACGCTGATCGCGCGACAACTGCGCGGTTTGGACCTGCTGGCGGCGCGCGGCGTGCAAGTCAAAATCAATTCGGTGCTGATTCCAGGCATCAACGACGCTCACTTGCCGGAAGTCAATCGCATCGTGCGGGAAAAAGGCGCGATCCTGCACAACATCATGCCGCTGATCGCCCGCCCGGAACACGGCACCCATTTCGGACTCGCCGGTCAGCGCGAACCGACCGTCGAGGAACTGGCGGCGACCCGCGCCGCCTGCGAAAGCGACGAGGGCATGATGAGCCACTGCCAGCAATGCCGCGCCGATGCCACCGGTTTGTTGGGCGCGGACCGCGGTGGCGAATTCAGCCTGGCCAAGGTCGAGGCGATGACGGTGGACCCGCAAGCGGCCATGCTCAAGCGGGCGGAGGTGCGGGCGGCCATCGCCCACCGGCTGGAACAGGCGCCCCGGCCTTCGACCCCGCCGATTCGGCCGCCGACGATCATCCCGATACGTCCCCAGAGCACCGAAGGATCATTGCGCATCGCGGTGGGCAGTCTGGACGGTCAGACGCTCGATGCCCACTTTGGCCACTTGCGGGAACTGCTGATTTACGACGTTTCCGCGCTTGAAAGCCATCTGATCGAGCGGCGCGAGATCGCCCGTTACTGCCACGGCGCGACCACCTGCGGCGACTCGGAAGCCGCCCTGGCGGGGGCGATCCGCGCCCTGCACGATTGCGCGACGCTGTTGTGCGCACGGGTCGGTTTCACCCCATGGCGGGCGCTGGAAGATGCCGGTATTCAACCCAACAGCGAACACGGTGGAGAGCGAATCGAAGAGGCGCTCCGGGCCATTCATCGGGAATGGCGGGTAAGCGGGCGACTAACCGCGCCAGCGCCCATGGCCCAACCCGCAAGCGCGTGAGCAATCCACCACGACTGATTTATAGAGCGATTAGGGAGACAAAACGCATGGCCAAGGCACAACTGAGCTTCACCGATATTGAGGTCACGGTCACGGTACCGGCCGGCACCCGGATCATCGAGATTTCGGACAAATTGAATTCCGGAATCATTTACGGCTGCCGCGAAGGCGATTGCGGGACCTGCCTGATGAAAGTGGTGCAAGGCATGGAAAATCTGAGCGAACCGTCGGCATTGGAAGCCAGAGTGCTTAAGGAGCACTTCGCCGGACGGGACGCGCGCCTGGCCTGCCAAGCGCAGGCCCTGGGCGGGGAAATCGTGGTGCGTCCTGCTTAAAAATTTTTACTTTCAAGAGATTACGCTGATGCCATTGATCACTTTTTCAAACTCCGAGCATGAAATCAAGACGGTTTACGCCGCGGCCGGCAGTCATACCGAAACGATTTTGAAAATCGCCAAGGACAATCAGATTCCGATTGCCTTCGATTGCCAGGATGGTGAGTGCGGCACTTGCCTGGTGAAAGTGTCGAGCATCGATAAAAAGCCCCGGATGAGCGGCCCACCCACGGAGAAGGAAAGAAATCTACTGAAAGAATTGGGCAAGCTGACCGACGAGGATATTAGCCGCATCCTGGTGGATGACATCCCGCCACCCTGGCGACTGGCGTGTCAGATGATCGTGCGGGACGAAGAAATTCTGGTCGAGTATTGACGGTCATTGCTCATGGCGCTGTCGTCGCGGCTGGAATCCCCTGCTGCTCCCGTCGACACCGATCCTCGGCGGGAACTGCATGGCGTCCTGATGAGCCATCGGAGCGGCTTGCCCAACGACGACACCCTGGCGCGGATGCTGGCAACTCAAGCCATGGGCGGCGGAACCTTGCCCATTGGCCTGGGGCTGGAATCCGATGAATTCAATGCCTTGCTGGCGCGGCATTTCCCCGGCGCTTCCCGGCCGATCATGCCACCGCGTCCAGCGCCGCGATGGGATTCGCGATTGACGGAGGAACTGGGCGAGTTGATCAACCTGCTGCACCTGTATCGGGCGGGGCGGGATGAATCCGAGCGCTGGTTGAGTGTGATCGTCGCCACCGGTTGCATGAGCAACGATCATCTCTGGGAGGATCTGGGCCTGTGGTCGCGGCGGGATTTAAGCGAATTGATGCAACGCAACTTCCCGACGCTGGCGGCGAAAAACGACCACGACATGAAATGGAAGAAATTTCTCTACAAGCAACTTTGTATTCAGGAGGGTGTTTATCTCTGTCGCGCGCCCTCCTGCGCGGTCTGTTGCGATTATTCCCGCTGTTTTGGCCCCGAGGAGTGACGCCGGAGGTCGAGTCGCCGTTGTGCTATCCTAGCCCAAATTCGCTGCTCTTCACCTACTCCGCGTCTATTGGAGCACCGCCATGGATTACACGATTCGCACGATCCTCTATGCCACCGATCTGGGTCCTCATGGGCCGGATGTTTTTAATCACGCCTTCTCGCTCGCCAAACAGTATGGCGCCAAAATTCATGTAGTCCATGCGCTGGAACCGATGAGCGACTATGCGCAATCCCTGGTTGAAACCATGGTGCCGCCCGATACCCTTAAAACCCTGCACCAGCAAGGTTTCGAGCAGGTTAATCGGGAAATGCGCCGGCGACTGGAGAAATTCTGCGCGGACCACCTGCATCCCGAAGCGCAAACGGTGGTGGCCGAGATGCGCGTCGCGGAAGGGCATCCGGCACAGGTCATCCTGGACGAAGCCAAGCGGGTCGGCGCGGATTTGATTGTGCTGGGCTCTCACGGCCAAACCGCCTTGGGCGAAATGTTCATGGGATCGGTGGCCCACAAGGTGCTCATGAAAGCCCGTGGCCCAAAAATTCCGGTTTTTCTGGTCCCCATCGAACGCGAATAAGCGCCGGGGTGGGTTCGAGCCATTCGAATCCATCCCGATTTTTTATCCACGATTCGTTTACGGGCTACCGAAAAAAATGGACGGTAGCCAGGTAATAAGGCCGGGAAAAGCAATCATCAGGATCAAACCCAGAATTTGGATCATGACAAAAGGCAAAATGCCCCTGTAGATATCGCCCATGGTGTACTCAACCGGCGCGACCCCCTTAAAATAAAATAGTGCGTAACCGAACGGCGGCGTCAGAAACGAAGTCTGCAAATTGACGCAGATCAGCATGGCGAACCACAGCGGGTTGAAGTCGAGATCCAGCGCGATCGGGGTAAAGATCGGCACGGTGACCAGCAGGATCGCCGCCCAATCGATGAACATGCCCAAAAAGAACACCACGCCCATCATGATCGCCAGCACCACGTAAGGGCTGACATCCATGCCCAGCAGCAGATCGGCGACCACGTCGCCACCGCCGATGCTGAGAAACACCACGCTGAACAGCTTGCCGCCGACAAACAACAGCATGATCATGGCCGTGGTGCGCAGCGTGGACAGCGAAGACTGGACGATCACCTCCCAAGTCAGCTTCCGGTTGAGGGCCGCCAGGATCAACGCCCCGACTCCGCCCAGCGCGGCGGCTTCAGTGGGCGTGGCGACCCCGGCCAGGATGGTGCCCATCACCAGCAGAATCAAGCCGAACGGCGGCAGGAAACTCTTCAGGATCATGACGGCTTTCTGCCCGACGGTGTGGATGTCCTCCTCGACGGGCACGGGTGGCCCCAGGCGGGGGTTGATGCCGCAGCGAATGGCGACATAGCCAAGATACAACCCGGACAGCACCAATCCCGGCAGAATCGCGCCGGCGAACAGGTTGCCGACCGAGGTTTCCTTCAAGCCGGTCAAGCCACCGTACACCACCAGCATGATGCTCGGCGGAATGAGAATGCCGAGCGTACCGGACGAGCAGATGATGCCGGCCGACATGCCCCGGTCGTAACCGCGCCGCAACAGCGCCGGCCCCGCCATCAGGCCCATGGCCACCACCGAAGCGCCAATGATGCCGGTGGTGGCGGCAAACACCGTGCTGACCACGATCACCGCCAGGCCCCCCGAGTTCCGCAGTTCGAGGTAAAAAATCGCTGTTTTTTTGACTGAGGATCTCGAATAATCAACAGCTTGAGCGGAGGATTGCAACCATTGTTGTAGTGGCACGTATGCTTTTCATAGATGCGATTTGACAAGCATAAATAGGGATATATAGTGATGGCATGTACGTCAAAGTCACCCGCTCCGGTCCCCGGCGCTATGTCCAACTCGTCGAGTCCTTCCGCAACGACGAGGGCAAGGTTAAGCAGCGCACCCTGGCCACCCTCGGTCGTCTCGACCGGATGGATGGCGCGCTGGAATCCGTCATCAATGGCCTGATGAAGATTACTGGCCGTGCCGCACCGGCGCCTTCGCCCACCCTGGCCTTTGAATCCTCGCGCGCCTTCGGCGATCTCTGGGCGTTGCAGCAACTCTGGCATTCCCTGGGCTTCTCGGCGCTAAGCCGAACATTCGCCAAGACCCGCCATGTGATGGACGTGGAAGCCCTGATCCGCGCGATGGTCTTCAACCGGCTCTGTGATCCCGAGTCGAAACTGGGGGTACTGCGCTGGTTGGAGACGGTGGCCTTTCCGGGACTGGACGTGGCCACGGTGACCCACGATCATTTGCTGCGCGCCATGGATGCGCTGATCGATCGGCAAGCCACGGTCGATCGGGTGGTGGCCAAGCTCCTCTGCCCCCTGATCGACCAAGAGTTGGCCGTGGTGTTTTACGACCTGACGACCATCCGCGCCGAGGGGCTGAGTGAATCGCCCCGGGACCTCCGCCGGTTCGGCATGAGTAAAGAGGGGGTGATCGCGCGCCAGTTCCTGCTGGGGGTCGTGCAGACCGCCGCGGGACTGCCGTTGTATCACCAGGTGTTTGAAGGCAACACCGGCGAGACCACGACCCTGTTGCCCACTCTCCAGACGGTACTCAAGCGCTACCCGACGATCCGGCGGCTGATCCTGATCGCCGACCGGGGGCTGCTCAGCCTGGATCATCTTGAGGCGCTGAGTGCCATTCGCCTCGACCACGGTCAGCCCCTGGAATTTATCCTGGCGGTACCCGGGCGCCGCTACCACGAATTCACCGACCTCTTGCGGCCGTTGCGGGAGACCTGCCGCCAGGGCGCCGGGCACGAGGTCATTGGGGAAGCCCGTTGGCGGGATTTCCGGCTCGTGATGGCCCACCACCCGGTCCGAGCGGCCGAGCAAACCCGGAAACGGCGGGACCAGATCCAGGCCCTGCTGGACCAAGGCGCACGCTGGGCAGGCCAGATCGATGCCCAGGATCGGGGGCAGACCCGGCGGGGCCGCCCGCTGTCCGACAGCGGCGCCAAGGCCCGGTTTTACCGGGCCGTCGCTGAGGCTCATCTCACCCGGATCATTCGCGTCGACCTGAAGTCCGACCTATTCGCCTACGACATCGACGAATCCGCTCAAGCACGGGCCGAGATGATGGACGGGAAACTCCTGCTGGTCACCAATACCACCGACCTGTCCGCCGCCGACGTCATCCGTCGCTACAAAGCGCTCGCGGACATCGAACGCGGCTTTCGGGTGCTGAAATCCGAACTGGACATCGGCCCGGTCTATCACCGGTTGCCGGAACGGATCCGTGCCCACGCCACCCTCTGTTTCATGGCCCTGATCCTGTACCGGGTGATGCGCATGAAATTGAAGGCGGCCAAGAGCCCGTATTCCCCGGAGCGCGCGCTCGCCAGCCTGCGGCGCATCCAGGCTCACCGGGTCCGCGTCAATGGGGAAATCCCCATAACCGGTCTTTCCACCATGACCGACGAACACGCACAGGTCTTTCAGGCACTCGACATCAAAAAACCGACCGCCGCTTCGCAACTCGCCCTTTTGTAGTGGAGCGTTTTTAAATCGCTCTCAACAAAAACAGTGGCTTAGCGAATTAACTGCGGAACTCGGGAGGCCCAGCCCACCGCGCACCTTGCCCAGCGACAGATAGAGCGCGTCGAACAGTCCCTCGGACACCTTGGAGCGATCGAGAATCTGCGCCATGAAATTCAACCACTATGCACTGAAAGTGCATAGAATGCTTTAGAGACTGAAAGTCTCCAGCAATTCTCATTATGACGATTTCATCCGGTGTCGGGTTGTGGGGGAGCTGGCTCGAAGCTTTGTAGCATGAACGTCATCAAGGCATCCCAGCTCTCGAAGCACAAGTAACTGGTTAAGGTGCGGATGTCGCTGAACAAACGTTGGCGTGACGGCAGTTTCTGGCGGAGCCGTTGGTATTGGTCATTCATCCACTCCAACACCGTATGAATCAGAAAAGCCAGAATGATGAGGCTGGCCAACAGCGACGACAGGTGTTGTTGGCCGTGGCCGTAGTTGTGCTCGAAGTGGTATCCCTTGGTTTTCAAGGTGTTGTTGTTTTCGTTTTCGATTTTCCAGCGGCTGCGCCCGGCCGTGACCACTTCCGGCACCCGGCGGTCATCCAGCGGCAGCGAGGTGGCAAAGGCGTTGTGATACAGCACCTGACCGCGCGCATCGGTGGTGGTTAGTTCGCACCAGTTGACCAACAGGGCGTCATCCCCATCCCGTAGGGGAATTGCTGACGCATGGCGATAGGTGTCGATCTCGCGCCGCTGACCGGTCCAGCGGCGCTGGACCACGGTGTTGATGGCTCCGCCCTGGTCCAGAAAATCCAGCCATTCGGACACGATGGGATGAGAGGCTGGCTTGCAGACCAGGATGAAGTCAAAGTCCCGCTTCAACGCCTCGCGGCAGAACGGTTCGTGGCAGTACAGATCGTCGCCCAGGAGGGTGACTCCCAACGGACTGTAGTCGCCGCCGCAGCCGGCCAGCCAGCGCTTGGCGGCGTTGAGTTCGCAATCTTGTTTGTCCCCGCCGTCCTGAGGGTGGACGAATTCCGGCACCAGCGGGATGACTTTGTCTAAACCCGGCTTCACCAGCACCGGGATTAAGGCGGTATGGCCATAGGTGACCGCGCCGTTGGCGTGGTGTCGGATCGAACAATTCGGACAATGGATCGTAGACGAGGAAAAATACGCCGTGCCATCGAAGGCCAACAGCAGGGTTTGGTTCACTGAGCGGTAGGTCTCGACCACGCCCGCTTGGGTTAACGCGTTGAACAGGTAGGAAAACAACGGTTTCAACTGCTCAGGCTCGGTGGCATCCAGCAGATGACGAATCTGGTTATCCGAGGGAATCTCATGCACCCCAAACAAGGTCTGGGCGTTATTTTTGCCCAACCGCTGGTCCAGGCTGCGCTGGTATTCTAAAAACGACGGACTCTGCATGAAGAACACCGAGAACGCGCTCAGTCCCGCGTCCACCAGCGTGTACCGCGTGTTCTTCCCGCGCCGGGGGTCAGTAAACTGCGCAAAGGTGTTCCGGATCTGCTGCGTGATGTCGTCCATCGTCAAGACAAAGGGGCCAAACGGTAGGCTCATCAGGGGAGTTCCGGTCAGGAGTGTTCCACTACTCTAACCAGCTATCGCCATAATGAGAATTGCTGGAAAGTCTCGGTTTCAGCTAAAGCTGACTGAAAGGTGCAAGCTGATAGCTTGTGTTCGATGACTGAAAGTCACTCGATCAAAAAATTATCATCCCGATGATTTGGATGATTTTCATGGTCTTTTAAATACTCTTGGATCATTTCATCAGTCACATGACCAGAACTGAAAGCAGCATAACCAATGCCCCAAAAATGTTTACCCCAATAGCGCTTTCCTAACTGGGGGAACTCTTCTTGAATTCGGCGGGAAGAACGCCCCTTCATGAGTCGTACCATATCACTCACTGACAGATGCGGAGGGTAGGATACATAGAGGTGGATATGATCTTTGCTGACTCGTCCCTGGATAATTTCAACTTCATTCGCATCGCATACCTGACGAATCAGTTCGCGTATCCGAATACCTACTTCCTTGGTCAGTACGTTGTACCGATATTTTGTAATCCAGACCAAGTGAACCTTCAGGTCATGAACCGTATGTGAACCTTTGCGATAAGATCTCATGGCAAACCATACACTAAAAGTTTTGGACTAAAGTCCATAGTTTTTACTAGCAAACTGAGACAATAAAGATGTAGTCCATCCACGCCGCCAGCAAACCGGCCATGGGTCTGTCGCGGGCGGCCTGATCGGACCGGCTTTCAACACAATCTTTCCACCTCGTAAACCCCGCCGACCACCACGTACTCGTCTTCGCCCTTCAGCATCCCCGGCAACATCCGGTTATGGAAAAACACCTTGGCCAGCGGGACTTGCGCCCGCAGCAGATGGTCGCCGAACTCCTCGGCGCGCTCGCGGCGGATGCTGAAGGAACTGAGGTTGTTGAGCAGCACGATCCAGCGCCGGCGTTCGGGCTTGGCCAGCACCTGGTCGTCGCTGAAGCGATTGAAGCCACGATAAAGGCTTAGATGCGCCGCCGCCGGATGCTGGCGCCGCTGTTCGTACTGGCCATAGGCGTACAGCAGGTCGAGTTGCGCTTCCAGCGCATTGGTGTTGTACAGCCCCCGGCTGCATGCCTCCAGAAAGTGCGCGTAGGCATCGTCCCGGATGCGGTCGTCCAGCAATCCCCCGTGGAAACGCGCCAGCAGGCCAAAGCGCGATTCCACCCAGGCCTTCAGCACCGCGCCTTCCTGGCTGTTGGGATCGAAAGCCCAACCGCGCACCATGCGCAGGTAATCCGCCCGCCCGCGCAACTTGCGTCGGCCCGGCGTCAGGCCCACGTCCTCCAGCGCCTCCAGCCGGAAATACACCGTCATGTAATCCATGAACCGCCGCGCCCGCTCGGCCGGTTCCGCCAAGGGCTCCAACGACCGAAACAACCGGTAGTGCAGTTCCGCCACGCCATCGAGCAACAACGGAGCCGGATGGCGCTGAAAAGTCAGGCCGCCCAGAATCGCCGCCGGCAGGTTACAGCGGTTGATCGGCAGATAGGAGCCCTTGGGCAAGCGCGGCCCGGCGCCATCGACCGGCGCCGCAATCGCATTGTTATCAACCCGACAAACCGTCGCGTTTGTCATGTCTGGTTTCGATCCTTGTTGTCTCTGACAACGGTTGCGGCTTATCAAACAATGAGTTATTTGCAAACCATCTTGGCACGGCGCTTGAACCGGTAAATACGAAAGCAAGCTTCATCATTCAGCGACCGGAGAGCAATACCATGGCGATGATACGTCAATGCGCAATTTACGGGAAAGGCGGCATCGGCAAGTCCACCACCACCCAGAACCTGGTGGCGGGACTGGCCGCCGAGGGCAAGAAGGTCATGATCGTGGGTTGCGACCCGAAAGCCGACTCGACCCGACTGATCCTGCACGCCAAGGCCCAGAACACCATCATGCAAATGGCCGCCGATGCCGGCACCGTTGAAGATTTGGAACTGGACGATGTGTTGAAAGTGGGCTACGGCGGCGTCCGTTGCGTCGAGTCTGGCGGCCCGGAACCCGGTGTTGGTTGCGCCGGGCGCGGCGTCATCACCGCGATCAATTTTCTGGAAGAGGAAGGCGCCTACGAAGAAGAACTCGACTTCGTGTTCTACGACGTACTCGGCGACGTGGTGTGCGGCGGTTTCGCCATGCCCATTCGAGAGAATAAGGCTCAGGAAATTTACATCGTCGTATCCGGCGAAATGATGGCGATGTACGCCGCCAACAACATCGCCAAGGGCATCTGCAAATACGCTACTTCCGGCAAGGTGCGGCTGGCCGGGCTGATCTGCAATTCACGCAAGACCGACAAGGAGGCCGAGTTGATCCAGGCGCTGGCCGAGAAAATGGGCACCCAGATGATCCACTTCGTGCCGCGCGACAATGTGGTGCAACGAGCCGAAATTCGCCGGATGACCGTCATCGAGTACGACCCCAAAGCCAAGCAGGCTGATGAATACCGCGAGCTGGCGCGCAAGATTGTCGACAACAAGATGCTGGTCATCCCCAAACCGTTGACCATGGATGAGCTGGAAGATCTGCTAATGGAATTCGGCATCCTCGACGAGGAAGACGAGTCCATCGTCGGCAAGACCGCCGCCGCCGAAGCCGCGCTGGCCCCTGCCTGAGGCCCACTGGAGTACGCCTATTATGACCATGAATCGCCAAGAAACCGAACAACTGATCCAGGAAGTCCTGGAAGTCTACCCGGAGGCCACCGGCAAGCAGCGCGCCAAGCATTTGATGGCCAACGACCCCACCCTGGAAAAATCCAACAAGTGCATCGTCGCCAACAAGAAGGCGTTGCCGGGGGTGATGACCGCGCGTGGTTGCGCCTACGCCGGCGCCAAGGGCGTGGTGTGGGGGCCGATCAAGGACGTGGTCAATATCTCGCACGGCCCGATCGGCTGCGGTCAGTTTTCCCGGGCCGGTCGCCGCAACTATGTCACCGGCCACAGCGGCGTCAATGTCTTCGCCGATATGAACTTCACTTCCGATTTCCAGGAAAAGGATGTGGTGTTCGGCGGCGACAAGAAACTGGCCAAGCTGATTGCCGAAATCGACACCCTGTTTCCGCTGGCCAAGGGCGTTACCGTGCAGTCGGAATGCCCCATCGGCCTGATCGGCGACGACATTGAAGCCGTGGCCAAGAAGTCCGCGAAGGAAATCGGCAAAGTGGTGGTGCCAGTGCGTTGCGAGGGCTTCCGCGGCGTCTCCCAATCCCTCGGCCATCATGTCGCCAACGACTCCTTGCGCGACTGGGTGCTGCACAACCGGGATGAAGACAACAGCTTCGCGTCCACCCCCTACGACGTCGCGATTACCGGCGATTACAACATCGGCGGCGACGCCTGGAGTTCGCGGGTGTTGCTGGAGGAAATCGGCCTGCGGGTGATCGCGCAATGGTCCGGCGATGGCTCGATCCCGGAAATGCAAACCACCCGCCACGCCAAGCTGAATCTGCTGCACTGCTACCGCTCGATGAACTACATCAGCCGGCATATGGAAGAGAAGTACGGCATTCCCTATATGGAATACAACTTCTTCGGGCCGACCAAGATCGCCGAAAGTCTGCGCAAGATTGCTGGGTTCTTCGACGATACGATCAAGGAAAACGCCGAACGAGTCATCGCCAGACATCAACCGGTCATGGACGCGATCGTCGCCAAATACCGTCCCCGGTTGGAAGGCAAGCGGGTGATGTTGTTCGTCGGCGGTCTACGGCCCCGCCACGTCATCGGCGCCTATGAAGATTTGGGGATGGAAATCATCGGCGCGGGCTACGAGTTCGCCCACAACGACGATTACGACCGCACCTTCAAGGAAGTGCAGGACGGCGCGTTGATCTATGACGACGCCACCAGCTTCGAGCTGGAAGCCTTCGTGGAACGCCTGAAACCCGATCTGATCGGCTCCGGCATCAAGGAAAAGTACGTGTTCCACAAGATGGGCATTCCGTTCCGGCAGATGCACTCCTGGGATTACTCCGGCCCCTATCACGGCTACGACGGCTTCGCCATCTTTGCCCGTGACATGGATATGACGATCAACAATCCCTGCTGGAAGAAATTGCGGGCTCCCTGGAAGCAGGGTGGCGTCGAAACCGCGCTGGCCGCCGCCTGAGACCGGCGAATTGGGTGAGGCCCTTTGGGCCATAACCCAAAATTTTCATTTTGTTGGGTTATGCGCCTGGCGCTAACGAGGATCTGGTCATGCAAGACGTCGAAACCATCAAACCCGGTTATCCACTGTTTAATACCGAGGAATACCAGGAGTCTTTTGTCGGCAAACGGGTATTTGAGGAAGCGCCTCCACTCCAAAAACTGGAAGAAGTGTTTCAGTGGACGACGACCGAGGCTTACAAGGAGCTCAATTTCCAGCGCGAGGCGCTGACCATCAACCCGGCCAAAGCCTGTCAACCACTGGGTGCGGTGTTGTGCGCGCTGGGTTTCTACAAAACGTTGCCCTATGTCCACGGTTCGCAGGGTTGCGTGGCCTATTTCCGCACCTACTTCAACCGGCATTTTCGCGAACCGATTGCCGCCGTCTCCGACTCGATGACGGAGGACGCGGCGGTATTCGGCGGGCAAAAGAACATGTTCGAGGGCCTGGAAAATTCCAAGGCCATGTACCAGCCGGAAATGATCGCGGTATCGACGACCTGCATGGCTGAAGTCATCGGCGACGACCTGAACGCCTTTATCACCAATGCCAAAAAGGATGGGCGGGTGCCGATGGATTTCCCCACCCCGTTCGCCCATACGCCGAGCTTCGTCGGCAGCCATACCACCGGCTGGGACAACATGCTGGAAGGTATTCTGCGTTACTTCACCTTGAACTTCATGGATGACAAGACCGTTGGCGGCAACGGCAAGATCAATATCGTGACCGGTTTCGATGGCTATTTGGGCAACCTTCGGGTCGTCAAGCGGATGTTGCGGGAGATGGACGTCAATTTCACCATGCTGTCCGATCCCGAGGAAATTCTCGATACCCCAACCGATGGTGAATTCCGCATGTATGCGGGCGGCACCACTCAGGATGAGATCAAGGATGCGCCCAACGCCATCGATACGCTGTTGCTGCAACCTTGGCATCTGACCAAAACCAAGAAATACATTGAGAGCACCTGGAATCAACCCGTCAGCAACATCCGCGTTCCGATGGGATTGAGCTGGACTGATGACTTCCTGATGAAGGTTTCGGAACTCACCGGCAAGCCGATTCCGGAATCGCTGACCACGGAACGCGGCCGGTTGCTGGACATGATGACCGACTCGCACACCTGGTTGCATGGCAAACGCTTCTCGGTGTTTGGCGATCCCGACTTTGTGACCGGCATGTGCCAATTTCTGTTGGAACTGGGTGCCGAACCGTTACACGTCGTGTGTCACAACGCGAACAAGCGTTGGAACAAGGACATCACCAAGCTACTCAAGGATTCGCCTTACGGCCAAGAAGCCGAAGTCTATGTCGGCAAAGATCTCTGGCATCTGCGCTCGCTGGTGTTCAGCAACAAGCCCGATTTCCTGATTGGCAATTCCTACGGCAAGTTCATCCAGCGCGACACTCTGCACAAGGGCAAGGAATTCGAGGTTCCGCTGATTCGCCTGGGCTTCCCGCTGTTCGACCGTCACCACCTGCATCGCGATACCACGCTGGGCTATGAAGGCGCGATGCACATGCTCAAAACCTTGGTCAACGCGGTGATGGAAAAACTTGACCAGGACACCATGACCCTGGGCGAAACCGACTACGCCTTCGATTTGGTTCGTTGACGACCGCGGCAGGGGCGGATTGCAAAATCGCCCCTGCCCGCGCTGGAGAACTCAGCCATGCCCAATGTCATGTTACGGAACAATGCGTCCGGTCAACTGGTTTTCTACATCACCAAGAAGGACCACGAAGAAACCGTGGTGGCGCTGGAACATTCGGGACCCGGCGCCTGGGGCGGCGAGATGCGGTTGTCCGATGGGTCGCGGTTCTATCTGGAACCCCTGGAGCAAACACCCAAGCTCCCATTGACCGTGCGGGTAAAGCGGTTATGACCGCCGCCCATTCGCTATCGCGTTGCGTCGCGCTGCGCATTGCCCTGGCGGCACGGCAGCTTCCCGATGCCAGTCCGGGCCAATTGCTGCGCATCCTGCTGACGGTGCTGGACGAGCCGCTGACCGAAGCCAGGCTGAACAGCCTGACGGTCAAGGATCTCAAAACCGCCGCCGATGGCGCGTTGGGCGACATCGACGGACCCACCCTGCGCCAGGCGCTTAAGTTCCTGAAGGGAGAGGGCGAGAACGAGACCAGCGCCGAGACCCCTCAACCACAACCGTACCGCGAGGGCGATTTGCCAGGTTCCATCCGCATCGCCTGCGCCTCCAACAACGGCGAGCAACTGGACGGTCATTTCGGCTCCTGCGCCCGGTTCCTGATCTATCAGGTCTCGGCGACTGAAGCACGGTTGATCGCGGTGCGACCGGCGCCCAACATCGCCCGGCTCAGTGTGGAGCACAGCGCGGAACGGGTGGCGCTGATCGGCGACTGCGACTTGCTGTGCGTGCTGTCCATCGGCGGACCCGCCGCCGCCCGAGTGGTGAACAGCGGCATCCATCCGATCAAGCGCGGATCGATCGGTGACATTCAAGCGCTGCTGACCGAACTGCAACAGGTGCTGGCCGGCAATCCGCCGCCCTGGCTGGCCAAACTCCGCGCCCGCGCTTGCGGCGAACCGCCGCCGGCACTGATGGGAGCCGCGCCATGATCACCCAACGCCAGCTCGCCGACATGGCCCGACTGACGGCGGATCAGGGCTTGGATCACGCCACGGTCGCCCGTCTGCGCCGGGTGTATCCCGGCACCTATTTCACCTACTGCCTGGACGACGACATCAACGATATGGAACCCGCGCTGGAAGGCGTCGGTTTCAATCTCTACCTGGTGGACGGACGCCAGCACTGCCTGCGCCTGACCGGCGACTTGCAGGCGGCCACCGGCGTCGTGTTGGCGGCGGTGCTGGAAGAAGCGAGTTAACCCATTTATTTGTAAAGCAAGAGGACATCGCCCATGGCCAAGATCGGATTGTTCTACGCCACCGACACCGGCAACACCCGCAAGATCGCCAAGCGGATCAAAAAGCAGTTCGAGGACGGGGAAATCGAACTGTTCGATTTCGCCAAGACCACCCCGGACGCGATGAAGGCCTGCGAAGCGCTGATCGTCGGCACCCCAACCCTGGGCGACGGCGAGCTGCCCGAACCGCTGACGGAATTCCTCGGGCAACTGGACAGCAGCCATGTGGCCGGCAAAACCATCGCCCTGTTCGGCCTGGGTGATCAGGTCGGCTACCCGACCGAATTCGTGGACGCGCTCGGCATCACCTACAAAAAGCTCAAGAAACTGGGCGCCAACCTGATCGGCGGCTGGCCGGCGGAAGGCTACGAGTTCGAGAAATCCAAGGCCCTGCGCGACGGCGAGTTCGTCGGCCTGGTGCTCGATCAGGACAATCAGGCGGACTTGACCGACGAGCGGCTGGAAGAATGGCTCGAACTGATCAAGCCCGAGCTGCTGGGCGCGACAGTGGCAGGTTGAGATTGACGATAGGGCCAGAGGCCGAGGCGGTCTGTTTCCGCGCGCCTGAACCCTGAAACGGGCAATCCACCCCCTGAACCCTGAACCCTGTTCGAGGATCATCCGATGAAGCCCAGCGATCTCGCCGCACTGATCGACGAACCGGCGTGCGCCCACAACCTGAAAAGCAAGTCCGGTTGCGCCCGCCCCAAGCCGGGAGCGACCGCCGGCGGCTGCGCCTTCGACGGCGCGCAGATCGCCCTGCTCCCCATCGCCGACGTCGCGCACATCGTGCATGGCCCCATCGCCTGCGCCGGCAATGCCTGGGACAACCGCGGCGCCCGCTCCACCGGCCCCACCGTGTACAAGCTCGGCCTGACCACTGACCTCAGCGAACAGGACGTGATCATGGGGCGCGGCGAAAAGCGGCTGTTTCACGCCATCAAGCAGGCCATCGACAGCTACGCCCCGGCGGCGGTATTCGTGTACAGCACCTGCGTGACGGCGCTGATCGGCGACGATCTGGAAGCGGTCTGCAAGGCGGCGGCGCGGCGCTGGGGCGTACCGGTGATTCCGATCGATGCGGCCGGCTTTTTCGGCAGCAAGAATCTTGGCAACCGCATTGCCGGCGAAGCGATGCTCAAGTACGTGATCGGCGGCCGCGAGCCGGAACCGCCGCCGGTGGACCCCACGCGACCGGCACTGCGGGTCCGCGACATCAATCTGATCGGCGAATACAACATCGCCGGGGAGCTGTGGCACACCTTGCCGCTATTCGACGAACTGGGGTTGCGGGTGCTGTGCGCCCTGTCCGGCGACGCCCGCTTCCAGGAAATCCAGACCATGCACCGGGCCGAGGCCAACATGGTGGTTTGTTCCCGCGCCATGCTCAACGTCGCCCGCAAATTGCGGGAACGGTTCGGTACGCCCTGGTTCGAGGGCAGCTTTTACGGCATTCGCGACGTGTCCGCCGCCTTGCGCGACTTCGCCCGCCTGCTCGACGACCCCGATCTCCACGCCCGCACCGAGGCGCTGATCGCCCGCGAGGAGGCGCGGATTCACGCCGAACTGGCCCCGTGGCGGGAACGGCTGCGCGGCAAGCGGGCGCTGCTGTACACCGGCGGAGTCAAATCCTGGTCCATCGTCGCCGCCCTTCAGGATTTGGGGCTGACGGTGGTCGCCACCGGCACCAAGAAATCCACCGAGGAAGATAAGGCGCGGATTCTGGAATTGATGGGCGAGGATGCCCGGATGATCGACGACGGCAACCCGCGCGGCCTGCTCGATCTGGCTCACGCCAACCAGGCCGATATCCTGATCGCCGGTGGTCGCAACATGTACACCGCCATCAAGGCCCGGCTGCCGTTTCTGGACGTCAATCAGGAGCGGGAACACGGCTACGCTGGCTATCGGGGCATGGCGACGCTGGCGCGGCAACTGGTCCGCGCCCTGGAAAATCCGGTGTGGGACGCCGTGCGCCGGCCCGCGCCCTGGACCGCGACCCCGGAGGCGGCTCATGGCTGAAATCGTCCGTCGCAACAAACCCCTGTCCGTCAGTCCGCTGAAAACCAGCCAGCCGCTGGGCGCCAGCCTGGCGGTGCTCGGGCTGGACCGCGCCATCCCCCTGCTGCACGGCGCCCAGGGCTGCGCCGCCTTCGCCAAGGTGTTCTTCGTGCGCCATTTCCGCGAACCGATTCCGCTGCAAACCACCGCGCTGGATCAGATCAGCAGCATCATGGGCGCCGACGACAGCCTGCTCGACGGGCTGCGCACCGTCTGCGAGAAGCATCGGCCGGCGGCGGTGGGGCTGCTGACCACCGGCTTGACCGAAACCCAGGGCAGCGACATCCAGCGGGTCCTTAAAACCTTCCGCGAACGCCACCCGGAATTTCGAGCGGTGCGCATCGTGCCGGTGAACACCCCGGACTTCAGCGGCGGCCTGGAATCCGGCTTCGCCGCGGCGGTGCAGGCGATGATCGAACACTGGACCCCGCTCGCCGCCGTCAGCGGCGCCCGGCCCGGCCGCCGGCCCCGGCAAATCAACGTGCTGTGCGGGCCGTCCCTGACGCCGGGCGACCTGGAAGCCCTGAAGGATCTGATCGAGAGCTTCGACCTGCATCCGCTGCTGCTGCCCGACCTGAGCGATTCCCTGGACGGCCATCTGGCCACCGACGAATTCTCGCCGCTCACCACCGGCGGCGCCCCGGTCGCCGCCTTCGCCACCCTTGGCGACGCCGCCGCCACCCTGGTGATCGGCACGGCGCTATATCCCGCCGCCGAACGGCTGGCCCAACGCACCGGCACGCCGCTGCATCGCTTCGACCACCTGTGGGGACTGGAAGCGAACGACCGCCTGATCATGACCTTGGCGGGCATCGCCGGCGGTCCGGTGCCGGCCCGACTGAAGCGGCAGCGCGCGCAATTGCAGGACGCCATGCTCGACACCCATTTCCTGCTCGGCCAGGCGCGGCTGGCCATCGCCGCCGACGCCGACCTGCTGCACGCCGCCTGCGCGCTGGGCGTCGAGATCGGAGCGGAAACCGTCGCGGCGGTCACCCCCTGCCGCGCGTCGGTGCTGGAACGCATCCCGGCGACTCAGGTGCATATCGGCGACCTGGAAGATTTCGAGCAACTGGCGCGACGGAACGAGGCGGAACTGCTACTGGGCAATTCGCATGTGACGGACGCGGCCCAGCGCCTGAACCTGCCGCTGCTGCGACTGGGATTCCCGTTGTACGACCAGATCGGCGCATACCGGCGCACCTGGATCGGCTATGGCGGCAGCCAGCAAACCCTGTTCGATCTGGCCAACGGCCTGCTCGGCGCGCACCAGCAGCCGGTGACGCCCTACCACTCCCTCTATTCCCGCAAACCCGATCACCGCCCGGAGGAGCACGGACATGAAACTGCGACGGCATCTATGGATCGTCACGGGTGGCACTGAGGAACCGGCGATGGCGACGACCGTGAGACTGGCTTTCGCCAGCAGCGACCGCAAGCGGGTGGATCAGCACTTTGGCTCCGCCCGCGCCCTGGCCATCTACGCAGTGAGCGAGCAACAGGCCACTCTGCTGGAGTTCGCCCAATTCGGCGACCTGGAGCAGGACGGCCACGAAGACAAACTGGCCGCCAAGCTGGCGCTGGTACGGGACTGCGCGGCGGTGTACTGCCAGGCGATCGGCGGTTCCGCCATCCGGCAGTTGCTGGCCGCCGGGGTGCAGCCGATCCGGGCCGAGGAAGACGCCTCGGTCGAGCGGTTGCTCAACGAGGCACAAGCCGCGCTGCGCGCCGGAACGGCCCCTTGGCTGACCGGCGCGCGCCGGCGGCGGAACGATCCCCAGCGCTTCGAGGCGATGGAAGCGGAAGGCTGGCGGGAATAAACGATTCCCTAACCGCTCCCGGTCCGGTCGCACGTCCGCGCCGGGACATCATGTGTAAAGAGAGGTCAATACCATGGGCGCAGAACCCAATATCACCGGCGTCACTCGCGGGGGAGATCCCTGGGTGCCTCAATTCGCGGTCGCGCTGGACGAGGGCAAGTGCATCGGCTGCGGCCGTTGCTACAAGGTTTGCCCGCGCGATGTGCTAACCATCGTGCAGCGGGCGGTGGACGATGTGGACTTTGACGATGACGACGACGATGACGATGACGATGACGATAGCGACAATTCGTTCATGACGCTCACCAATCCCATGGATTGCATCGGCTGCGAGGCGTGTTCGCGGGTCTGTCCCAAAGCCTGCTTTACTCATGCGGCGCTGCCGCTGGCGGCATAAGGCATCGCCACCCGGGCATCGTTTCCGTAGACTGCTCGTCGTCCGGTAAGCCACCGGACGCACGGGCTGCCCGCCGCGGGCGCGCCAGCCGCCAACCTGCATACTTTACGCGGAGATCGACGATGCAGATCAGCACCAGAAACCAGTTCAAGGGTCAGGCGACCGTCCTGCGCATCGGCCAAATCAACGCCGATGTCAGCGTCGATATCGGCGGCGGCGACCAAATCAATGCCCTGATCACCACCAAGAGCCTGGAAAGTCTGGGCATCCGCGACGGGGTCGAAGTCTACGCGCTGGTCAAGGCGTCGTCGGTCATGGTCATGAGCGGGTCCGCGCCGCTGAAGCTTAGCGCCCGCAATCAGTTGCGGGGCCGTGTGATCCACTGCAAGAAGGGCGCGGTCAACGGCGAGGTGGCCATCCAGTTGCCGGGCGATGGAACCGTCATCGCCATCATCACCAACGAGAGCATCGACGGGCTGGAACTCAAGGAAGGCGTCGAGGCGATTGCCGTGTTCAAGTCCACCAGCGTCATTCTGGGCGTGGGGTCGTAATCACGCCGATGTTGCCAGAAGCGCGCGTCATGTTCGGCAAATCCATGGGCCGCTGGCTGCTGGCCGGTCTGATCGGACTGTTGGCCGGCCTGGTTCAATCCGCCTGGGCGGAAAACAATGCGCCCTCGCCCACCGTGCCATCGGCAAGCGGCGCCACCGGGAACATCAGGATTTTCGCCGCCGCCAGCGCCACCAACCTCATCCAGGACATCGCCGCGCTGTACGAAAAGGAAAAAGGCGTCAAGGTCGTCGCCTCTTTCGCCGCCTCTTCGGCCCTGGCCAAACAAATCGAACAGGGGGCACCGGTGGACGTGTACGTTTCCGCCGACTTGAAATGGATGGACTACCTGGATGGCAAGGACCGGATCGCCCCGGACAGCCGCCGCAATCTGTTCGGTAACCGGCTGGTGCTGATTGCGCCCAAGGGCCAGGCATTTCCGGTGAAGCTGGAAAAAGGTTTCGATTTGCCCGGCGCCTTTCGGGGCCGCTGGTGTTCCTGCGATCCCGCGGTTCCGATCGGTCAATACGCCAAGCAGGCGCTAACGGCGCTGGGCTGGTGGGCGGCGCTGGAGCCGAGACTGGCGGCGGCGCCGGATGTGCGTTCGGCACTGGCCTTCGTGGAACGTGGCGAGTGCGCGGTCGGCATTGTCTTTGAAACCGACGCCAACATGTCCGACCCAGTGGAAATTCTCGGCGTCTTTCCCGCCGACACCCATCAGCCGGTGGTCTATCCGGTGGCGCTGGTGCGGGGGACAAACCCGGCGGCGCGGGACTTTCTGGACTTCCTGTCCTCGCCGGCGGCGGTGGACATGACGGTCCGTCATGGATTTACCCCACTCCCATCGCCCTAGCCCGCCGTGTGGTCCACACTGCAACTCACGCCCGAGGAACTGACCGCGCTCTTGCTGTCGCTCAAGGTCGGGTTGTGGTGCGTGGCGTTGATCGCCGTGCCGGGCATCGTGACCGGCTGGCTGCTGGCGCGGGCGCGCTTCCCCGGCAAGGCGATCGTGGACGGCTTGGTTCACTTGCCGCTGGTGTTGCCGCCGGTGGTGCCCGGCTACCTCCTGCTGCTGCTGTTGGGCCGGCAGGGACCGCTCGGTCGCTGGCTGTACGAAACCTGGGGCGTTACCCTCGCATTCACCTGGCAGGGCGCGGTCATCGCCTCGGCGTTGATGGCTTTTCCGCTGATGGTGCGGGCGGTGCGGCTGGCAATCACTCTGGTGGAACCGCGCCTGGAAGACGCGGCCCGGACGCTGGGCGCGGGGCCGCTGCGGGTGTGGCTGACGGTCACCGTGCCGCTGGCGCTGCCCGGTATCCTGACCGGATTGGTGCTGGCTTTCGCTCGCAGCCTGGGCGAATTCGGCGCGACCGTGACCTTTGTCGGCAACGTGGCCGGAGAGACCCGGACCTTGCCGCTGGCGATCTATACCTATACCCAGATTCCCGGCGCGGATGGGCCGGCCCTGCGGCTGGTGGTCATTTCCATCCTGCTGGCGCTGGCGGCGCTGTGGCTGAGCGAACTGGGCGCGCGGCGGGTGGAGCGGTTGCTGGGGAACCGGAGAACATGAGCGTGAATGCCGTTATTCATTACAAGTCAGCGCTGGCGAGCGCGGGACATCGTGTGTCATCGCCCGCCTACCCCGCGGCGGTCCGAACCCATGCGGCCGTTAACTGACGCACAGCGCCATAAATCGCAATGCCGATGCCATCGGCCAACACATCCAACGCGCTGGCCTCCCGGTCCGGGGTAAATCCCTGGGCGATTTCTATCCCCACCCCGAAGGCCACCAGGCCCAGGGCGAGGCCGCGCCAGAACGGCCATCCGGGAAAAGCCTGTTCGGCGAGCATGGCCAGGGTGAAAAAAGCCAAGACGTGATCCAACTTGTCCCATGCGGTGGTCACCGGCACGGTGGGTCCGGGCATCAGGGCCAGCACCATGATCGCGATCAGCGCAAGGGCCAGGGCCAGACGGGCCAGGGGCAGCGGGAGCCAGGGAAGTCGCGGCATCTCGATTTACCGGTTCGAAAGTGGAGCGGTTGCTGTGGTCAATCTCGTCCATCCGGGAGTAATGTATCGAAAAAAAGGCAATCCCGCATCCCGATAAACCTCGCTCCCCTCCGAACCGGCTT
>CAVOGC010000030.1:0-28914 GCA_963695105.1 uncultured Gammaproteobacteria bacterium
GCCCACCACCATCTCGTAGCCTTCCTCCAACTTGGCCAGCAATCGGGCAATGTCGGCGGGCGCGTGCTGGCCGTCGGCGTCCATGAACACCAGCAGGTCGCCCCTGGCATTGCGCGCGCCGGTCTTGACCGCCGCGCCGTTTCCCATCGAGTACGGGTGGCGGACCACCCGCGCGCCGTGCGCCCGGCCCACCTCGCCGGTCTGGTCGGTGGAACCGTCGTCGACCACGAGGATTTCCGCCGCCGGATACAGCGCTGTCAGCTCGGCCAGCACCGGCGGCAGGTTGCCCGCTTCGTTCTTGGCCGGAAGAATGATGCTCAAGCTCTCGTTCATGATCGGCCCTGTTCCGGGTTGAATACCGCTTCCAGCGTCGTCGCCTCCAACACCCGCTCCGCCCACGCTTCAAACTGCGCCGGCTCCGCCCACGCCGGCAACGGCCCAAAACGGCGAACCAGCAACTTCCGCAACAGCCTGGCCTCGCCCTTGGTCCGCCTTCCTTGGTCCGCCCCTTGGTGAAAAAAATGGAGTCGGGTCTTGCTTTTTGCTATCGAACTTATTGATGTGGTTACGACGGCCCAAGTCGGTAGTATAGCTGATCAACGACAGCCCCCGGCACCGCAGGTTTTTTATGGCCGTTCGCCAAGCCAAACAGACATCCGCCATGCCTATCTTGTCGGTATTTTTTGGGATCATCGTCCGCATGTGGCATGATGATCACCCACCACCGCATATCCATGTGGAGTATCAGGGGTTCGAGGCGCTGGTTCAAATCCAAACCGGTCAAGTGTCCAAGGGGAAACTGCCCCGCAAGGTGGCCGCCATCGTCCAAGAGTGGTGTCTTGCCCATCAGCGGGAACTGTTGAACAACTGGGAGCGAGCCCAGCGTTTTGAACCCTTGGAGCACATTCAAGGAGCCGATCATGATTAAGCTGTTGGAAGCCCGCTACGTGGGCCATCATCGAATCGAGCTGACCTTTTCCGACGGCCGGCGCGGCGTGTTCGATGTTGACGCCTACCTGACAACGCGGCAAGGAAAGGGCAGGCGCCTTTGCTGGAAATCATGGATTTACGAGAACTCCCTCCCAAAAGGCAAAGGCCCACCTCACTCCTCCGCGAACACCGCCTCCAGCGTAGCTGCCTCCAGCACCCGCTCCGCCACGCTTCCAACCGCATCGGCTCCGCCATCAGCCTCGCCTCCGCCACGCCGGCAGCGGCCCGAAGCGGCGGACTAACAACTTCCGCAACAGTCTGGCTTCGCCTCGGTCCGCCCTTGGTCTCGCCTCGGTCCGCCCTTGGTCTCGCTCCGCCCTCGCCCCCCTGTACGACGAACGCTTCCTTCAGCGGTTTTTTATCGATGAATCGTGTAATTCCAGCATCCGACGCACCTCCTCCCGACTCACCGTCGGTAACTTGAACGAAATAATTTTTGCTATCTTAGCGCCGGGGCCTTGTGCTGGCCTAATGGCCTTGAACTGTCTCCAGCCCGTCTGCATGAAATCAGCCTCCTGGAAATCGCCGCATGAACATCCGGCCCAGAGGGTAGCCCGCGGCTGGTCAGGGCGGGCAACGCTTTCGCATCATTTCAGCGCGACGTGCAACCCGACTGGAAAGGAAAATCTATGAACAAGGTTCCCGAATCGATTCGCAAGGAGCTGGCGGCGCTCGCTGCTAAACCGGAGAATGAAATCGACTTTTCCGACTTGCCGGCCACGACCGAGCAAGACTGGCAGGGAGCACGGCGCGGGCAGTTCTACCGTCCGGTCAAAAAACAATTAACGGTGCGCATCGACGCCGACGTGCTGCAATGGCTCAAGAGCCAGGGCAAGGGCTATCAGCGCCGTTTAAACGCGATTCTGCGCTCCGCCATGCTCGACAGGAAATCATAGATTCCCGAGAACCCCCCTCCCCAAAGGGCAAAGGCCCGCCTCACTCCTCCACGAACACCGCCTCCAGCGTCGCTGCCTCCAGCACCCGCTCCGCCCACGCTTCCAACCGCATCGGCTCCGCCCCCGTCAGCCTCGCCTCCGCCCACGCCGGCAGCGGCCCGAAGCGGCGAACCAGCAACTTCCGCAACAGCCTGGCTTCGCCCTCGGTCCGCCCCTTGGCCTCACCCTCGGTCCGCCCCTTGGCCTCACCCTCGGTCCGCCCCTTGGCCTCACCCTCGGTCCGCCCCTCGGCGAACACTTCCTGATAAAAGCGGGTTTGTCTCAGATCGACATCGTGTAATTCCAGCATCCGACGCACCTCCTCCCGACTCACCGTCGGTAACTTGTAGACCAGAATCGTCTCCACTAAATCCAGCAACACGCTCGCCGGCAATCCTGGGCCGTCCATCACCGCCGGTTCCCGCAGCAATTGCCGAGCCTTGGTCGGCGCCTCGGCCGCCTTGCCCGCCAGCAGTTGCACCAGCCGCAACCCCACCGTGTTGGCTGGAACGTCAGCCCAGTCTTCCAGATATACGCGATGCACTTCCGGCAACTTGACCACCGAGCCATACCGCCGACCATCCAGACGCTCCACCGACCGGCTCGGATGGATCACCACCGCCCGCCACGGCCGCACCGGCGCCATCCGGTACAGATACAGAAAAATCTCGGCGAACAACCGCCCGTAAAATTCCTCCTCCGCTTGCATCTGGACCTCGACGAACACCACGGGTCCATCGAGGTTCGTCTCGGGCGGCTCCAGCAAGCCATCCAGGCGGAACGCGGTCTGCTTGACCTCTTCGGAACGGAATCGGTAGCTCCATCCATCCAAATCATCGAGACCCGCCAATTCAAACACCAAACCCGGCAGGGCCTGAAACAAGCGATAAAATAAGGCATCGGTCTTCATGGCGTTTCTACTGTTTTTCCCAACGCATCGTCAATCAAGGCTGACTCACACGCCGTCGGACCGAAGACTCTACAATAATCCGGTCGTTCATCGAGAATTCAATTTTGCGGATACTGCCCATCATGACCAAACCGCGCGCCTTCGCTATTCATCTCGCTGCCAGCATCCTGATTTTCCTGGTTTTCCTGGGAATCATGTTTTTCGTCTGGTATCCGACCCCCTATTTCGAGATCGACGGCGGCTGGAACGTGCTGCGGATTCTGGCCGGCGTGGATGTAGTGCTGGGACCGCTGCTGACCCTGATCGTGTTCAAACCCGGCAAGCCCAGCCTGAAATTCGATATGAGTTGTATCGTGCTAGCGCAGTTAGGCGCACTGATTTACGGTGGAATGATCATCTACCAGCAACGCCCGGCGTTCGTGGTGTTCGGGGTCGATCGCTTTACCTCGATCCCGGCGGCGGAGGTGGATTTCGACCAACTCCAGTATCCCGAACTGAAGCGCGTCGCCGGCATCGGACCGATGCTGGCCGAAACCAAACCGCCCGAGGACCCCAAGCGGCGGCAGGAATTGCTGTTCGGCGTCCTGATGGAAGGCCAGAAGGATCTGGAATTCCGGGCCGAACTGTACCATCCCTACCGGCCCGACCCGCACCAACTCCGCTCGCGCGGCATCGACCTGTCCAAAATCGCCGCTCTGAGCGCGGACGCCAAGCAAGCCATCAATGCCTTCGTCGCCAACCAGGGCGGACGGCTGGAGGATTATCTGTATCTGCCGCTCAAGGGCAAGAACACGGACATCGTCATGGTGCTGTCGCCCGAGGACGGCTTGCCGGTGGGTTCCATCTCCATCAGTCCGTGGCTGGAGGATTATCGGGTGAGCAATGAGAAGTGAGAAATCATTCCGCCGCGAGCACCGCTTCCGGCGTGACCGCCTCCAACGCCCGCTCGCCCCACGGTTCCAGCCGCTCCGAAAAATGGGGTCGGGTCTTGCTTTTTGCTATCGAAGTTATTGATGTGGTTACGACGGCCCAAGTCGATAGTATGGCTGATCAACGATAACCGGTCGGGTGAAGATTCTGGACGGGAACGCGCTGGCCGGACGGGAGCATCGCCTGGCTGAGACGCGCGGCCAGACGGCGGCGCCGTTGCCGGGCAAAGCGCTGGCGGTGTTCGATCCGGCCCTGGACCTGATCGTCGACCTGGTGCCCAGCCCGGATGCTTATGCCCAGGAGCGCGCGTTGCTGCCGGCGGTGCTGGCGCAAGTCCAAGCGGGCGAATTGTGGATCGCGAACCGCAACTTTTGCACCCGGGGGTGGCTGTGGGGCCTGCACGCGCGCGGGGCGGTGGGGCTGGCGCGAGCACGGGCAAATGCCATTCACGCCCTTGGAGGCGCCGCGGGTGGTGGGGGAGATCGAGAGCGGGCGAGTATCCGAGCAGCGGGTTGCGATCGCGGCCCCGGACGGGTCGAGGACCGTGGAAGGGCGGCGGATTCGCCTGGAACTCCGCGAGCCGACCCGCGACGGCGACGACACCCTTTATCTGCTGACCACGGTACCGGCCGCGGCGGTCGTGGCTGCTCGCCACGGCCGGGCACGTCAATTGCGCAAGTACCGCAAGCTCGCGCGGACCAGAAGCCGCGAAGCGGACGATCCCCACCGACGAGGTCACCTTCAAAGCCCTGCCTCTGACGACCCCAAGTTTTTCATAGCCGTTCCCAAGCTCAACGTGCTTTGTCGTCGGCGGGTGGGCTGTTTCGCGAGCGGCGTTCGCATCGCTCATTTTGCCGGTATTTTTCGGTATGATGGTGCGCATGGGGGGTCGCTAGTGACGACCAGCGCCCTTAGCATCTTGTCCAAACTCGTTACTCAAGCGACGCCCGCCATGCTGATTTATCTGGACACCTGCTGCTTCAACTGTCCATTCGACGATCAAAGCCAAACCCGCATCCGGTTTGAAACCGCAGCCAAGCTACAGCTACAGCTACAGCTACAGCTACAGCAGCGGGTCCGTCAGAAAAAAGTGCAGCTGGTATGGTCTTACCTGCTGGATTTTGAAAACAGCCAAAACCCCTTTCCCGAGCGCGTCGCCTCGATCCTGATCTGGCGGAATCTGGCCGAGGTGCGCATCGGCGAAACCGGGGCGGTTCTGGATCGGGGACGCTCGCTGCTGGCATTGGGCATCAAACCGTTCGACGCTCTGCATGTGGCCTGCGCGCTTGTGGCCAGGTCCGATCTCTTCGTCACCACCGACGACATCCTGCTGCGCAAGCTGCGGGGATACCCCGATCTCGCCACCTTGCCACCCGGCGAGACGCTCGCCAAAGTGGAGCACTGGTATGAAGACTGAAGCCGAGATTCGCGCGGCCGGCATGCGCGCCCTCATCCAAGCCCTGGGAACCGTGGAGGCCGAACAGTTCGTCGCGGCGTTGACCCGTGATCGATTCGACTATACCGAATGGCGGAAAACCGGTCTGCCGGATTTGGACCTTGAGACGTTGAGCGTCCAAGCCGCGCAGTACTCACGGACACTGGATAATTGATGGCCATCTTTCGGTAGGATGGCGCGCAGGGTATAGCGCTCCTGTTTGACGGGTGGAATCACCGTTTCGAACCACCCCGGCGCTGCGCGCCACCCCGCCTTATCCAAGGCGGGGAAATTCCACAACCGGCATGGGAGCGCTATATCAACGACTTGCCAGCGGACAAATCCTCTGCCAAAATAAAATGTAGTTTATAAAACTACCTTGGAGCCATTGATGACCATCATTTCCGCGGCGGAGGCCAACCGCCATTTCTCGCAGGTTCTGCGTCAAGTCGCGCGAGGCGAGACCCTGATCGTCACCTCGCGGGGTAAACCGATGGCCACAATCGCCCCGATCACCCCTCAGGCTGGACGCACTCTGGCCAAACGCCAATTGTTAGCGCGGCTGACGAACCAGCCCCCGACTGGCGAACGCTCCTGGACGCGCGCCGAGTTGTATGAGGATTAGCCGGTGCGGGTCGCGCTCGACACCAATGTTCTGGCTTATGCCGAAGGACTGGGAGATGAACGGCGCGTCAACCTCACCCGTCGGATACTCGCTGAAATACTGCGTGAGCGTGTCGTGCTCCCCGCGCAAACCCTGGGTGAACTGTATCGGGTGCTCGTCGGCAAAGCGAACCGCGAAGCGGCCGCGGCGCGCGGCGCGGTGTTGGAATGGAGCGACGCCTTCGAGGTGGCTGACTCGACCACCGCTTGCTTCATCGCGGCGCTGGATTTGGCCGTGGATCATCAACTGCAATTCTGGGACAGCCTCATCCTCGCCATCGCCGCACGCGCGCGTTGCCGCGTGCTGCTGAGCGAAGACATGCAACAAGGTTTTATCTGGGGTGGGGTGACAGTGGTCAACCCCTACTCACCGGTGCCCCATCCTCTGCTGGAGCAACTCCTGGCCAATGAAGGTTGAAGGACAAATGGGGTCAGGTCTTGCTCTTTGCTATCGGAAACATGGATTTCCGAGAACTCCCTCCCAAAGGGCAAAGGCCCGCCTCATTCCTCCACGAACACCGCCTCCAGCGTCGCTGCCTCCAGCACCCGCTCCGCCCACGCTTCCAACTGCATCGGCTCCGCCCCCGTCAGCCTCGCCTCCGCCCACGCCGGCAGCGGCCCGAAGCGACGAACCAGCAACTTCCGCAACAGTCTGGCTTCGCCCTCGGTCCGCCCCTTGGCCTCACCCTCGGTCCGCCCCTCGGCCTCACCCTCGGTCCGCCCCTTGGCCTCACCCTCGGTCCGCCCCTCGGCGAACACTTCCTGATAAAAGCGGGTTTGTCTCAGATCGACATCGTGTAATTCCAGCATCCGACGCACCTCCTCCCGACTCACCGTCGGTAACTTGTAGACCAGAATCGTCTCCACTAAATCCAGCAACACGCTCGCCGGCAACCCTGGGCCGTCCATCACCGCCGGTTCCCGCAGGCAATATTTACGGTGGAATGATCATCCACCAGCAACGCCCGGCGTTCGTGGTGTTCGGGGTTGATCGCTTTACCTCGATCCCGGCGGCGGAGGTGGATTTCGACCAACTCCAGTATCCCGAACTGAAGCGCGTCGCCGGCATCGGACCGATGCTGGCCGAAACCAAACCGCCCGAGGACCCCAAGCGGCGGCGGGAATTGCTGTTCGGCGTCCTGATGGAAGGCCAGAAAGACCTGGAATTCCGGCCCGAACTTTATGAACCCTACCGGCCCGACCCGCACCAACTCCACTCGCACAGCATCGACCTGTCCAAAATCGCCGCTCTGAGCGCGGACGCCAAGCAAGCCATCGATGCCTTCGTCGCCAACCAGGGCGGACGGCTGGAGGATTATCTGTATCTGCCGCTCAAGGGCAAGAACACGGACATCGTCATGGTGCTATCGCCCGAGGACGGCTTGCCGGTGGGTTCTATTTCCGTCAGTCCGTGGCTGGAGGATTACCCAGTGAAAAGCGAGTAGCGAGGAGTCATTCCCCCGTAAACACCGCCTCCGGCAACACCGGCTCGCCCGATGCCGGTTCCCGCGGCAGTTGCCGCGCCTTGGCCGACGCATCCGCCGCTTCCCCGGCCAGATTATTCATCGATCAATCAGTTTGCCGGCCAATTCAAGATACGCTGGAAAAGCGCCATCCAGACTGATCAACCGAGCTTGCCGCTTGATGGCGGTCGCGATAATGAATCGATCCGCAGGGTCCCGGTGGTGTTCGGGGAGACTTGCCGCACATATAGCGACCTGCCGATCAACCGGGATACAAATCACGTCGGAGCCCTGCAACGCCTGGTCGAGCCAGTCAGGCAAGCTCAGCCTGAGCTGCAATCGACCTCGCTGAACAAGCCAGGCGACCTCCCAGCATGTGACCGCGCTGATCGCCAATTGCCCGGCGGTTTCGATGCAATCGATGATTTCAGGTGACAAAGGGTTCGCCTGAGGATCAACCCAGCGAACCCAGACATGCGTGTCCAGCAAGATCACTTCAGGGCGTCCCAGTCTTCTTCCGGTATCGCAGGCGTAATCAGGTCGTCGAGCATGACCACCGAACCGGCCAGCTTCGGCGATGGCTTACGACGTGGTCTGTCTTCTGGCCGCTGCTTGTGGACTTCATTCATCGCATCGTCCAGGAGCAACAAAACTCGAAGCTTGACGCCGTCGGGCACCTGATCCGGCAATCGAAGCATATGCTGATCGGAAATAGCTTCAAATTCAATGGCTTGCATAGTCAAGCTCCTTTCAGGAAGACTTCAACAAAAACGGGAAAGCCAGGCTCGTTTAGTACCCGCCGCTCACCTCGAACACCTCTGCCAAGCAACTGGCCGCCAACGTCTGCTCACCCCACACTTCCAGTTGCGCCGGCTCCGCTCCCGCCGTTTCATTGGCCAAAAACCCACCACAGAAGCTAAGGCATCAGATCCCATCCGTCGCGCTCGCTCATAACCTGCTCCAGTTCAAACGGACAAGTCTCTGGAAACAGCGTCTCCTCCAAACCCGTTTCGGCGATCGCCATCAGTACCGCATCAATGTAAGCATCCGCCATGAGTGTCGGTAATTCGGGGCGCAGGCTCGGATTATCGGCCAGCAGCCGAGCCACCTGTCGCTGTTGCTCCCGAATCGTCGCCCGCCAACTTCGACCACGCTGTTCCGGTTGATAACGCCATTTCAAGCGATGCATCAACAACACCGCCAACCGGCTCCCCAACGCCCGCCGCTCACTCCGTCCCATGCTTTCCAATTCCTCGGCGATGTTCATGCGATCAATTTCCGCCCATCGCCCCGCGCGCAGCAGGGCCGCATTTCGCGTTGCCCATGCGTACAAATCCCGTTCATAAAGGGTTTCCATAACACCACCTAAATCTCCAGCCAAGCGGATAAACCATCGCATCCATCATCCCATTAACCCATTAACCCATTAACCCATTAACCCGCAGGTCCTGCCCCAAGCCTTTTTGATTCCGATCAACGCCATAATGCCGCCAAATGCACCCTGACCTCCGGCAATTGCGCCAAGGTCAGCGTCTCATCGGGCGCCGCCGTCCGGCTCTCTCGATAACTCCCCAGCATCGGCTCCCGATAGCACGATACCCGCCCTTCCGTCGCGTCCAGCACCCACACCTCGGGGATACCGTGCCGGGCGTACAGCGGGATCTTCAACTCGCGATCATAAGCCGCCGTGGTATCCGCCACCTCGATCAAAAGCAGCACATCTCCCGCGGATGGATGCGCGTCGCGATAACCCCGGTTCACCACCAGCGCCAAGTCCGGCGCCACTTCGCTGTCATCCTCCAGTCGCACGGGATTTTGAACCCGCACCCGATAATCGCCGCAATTTTGAACCGTCAAAATTTGCGCCAACCGATCCACATAATCCGCATGCAGGCTGCTAATCGGCGCCATATCCATCAACTCCCCATCGATCAGTTCCACTCGGTCGGACTCGGTCAGAATCCCCGCCGCGCCAAGCCGCTGAAAATCGACCACCGTCAGCTTATGTCGTGGTAATTGCACCGTCGCGGTCATGATGCCTCCGCTCCACGTATTCCACGCTAGACCACCCAGACCAGGACCACCGGCAGCGTCACCAGCGCCAGCCCAATCTCCACCGTCACGATCGCCGCCATCAACGGCGCGTCGCCGCCCAGTTGCCGCGCCAGAATGTAGGCGGTGGACGCCCCCGGCAGCGCGGCGAAAGTCAGCAACACCGCCGTCTCCATCTGGCCCGGTTGCACCAGCCAGCAGAGCACCGCCGCCAGCGCCGGCAACACCAGCAGTTTCAGCACGCTCACCGCGACCAGCAGACCCGGCCGGCTCAGCGCCGCCAGTCGCAAACCCGCACCCACCGCCAGCAGGCCCAAGGGCAGCGCGGCCCGGGCCAGAATATCCAGCACCGCCGCCGATCCCCACGGCAGGCCGATCCCGCTCAGATTCAAGCCGATCCCGACCAGACAGGCCAGGATCAGCGGATTGGTGATCAAGCCCCGCAACACGCTGGCCGCGCTGGCCGTCTGGCCGGCGTGCGCGCTCAGCACCAGCACGCACAGCACGTTGATCATCGGGATCATAAGCGCCATCACCAGCGCCGCCACCGTGCCGCCCTCGGTGTGAAACACCGCCAGCGCCACCGCCAGCCCCACATAGGTATTAAAGCGGATCGCGCCCTGATATACCGAGCTAAAGGCCGGCCCATCCACCCCCAGCCATGGCCGCAGCGCATACACCAGCGCCGTCATCCCCAACAACAAAGCCACGACCACCACCGCCACCGGCCCGACCGCGTACTCCTCCAGTCGCGCCTGCGCCAAGCGATTCACCAGCAGGGCCGGAAACAACAGGAAATAAGTCAGTCGCTCGGCGGCCGGCCAGAACCCGTCGCCCGGGAACCCCAGCCGCCGCAGGCCCAGGCCCAGCAGGATCAGCAAAAAGATTGGCCCCAGCGCGCCGAGAATCAGGGGAAGATTGGTCATGCGGATTACAAACAAAACCGCCCGATCAGGCCCCGCAGCAGATCCAGCGTCGGCTGAATCGTCGCCAGCGGCAGAAATTCGTTCGGCTGATGGGCGCATTCCACGGCGCCGGGACCGAGAATCACCGTCTCCATGCCCAGGGCGTTCAGATACGGCCCCTCGGTGCCGAAACCGGCCACGCCCGCCGGCGCGCCGGTCAGTTCCTCGGCCGCCCGCACGATGGCCGCCGCCGCCGGCGTCTCCAGCGCCTCGATCCCCTCGAACAGCGGCAGGAAATCCAGCTTCAACTCGCTATCGGCCAGCAGCCGGGCCAACCGGCCATGCAATTCACCGCGCAGATCCACCAGCGACATCCCCGGCAGCGGCCGAATATCGATGTGCAGCTCGCAGTCGGCGCAGATCCGGTTGGGGTTGTCGCCGCCGTGGATGTGCCCCAGATTGAGGGTCGGCGCCTCGACCTCGAACAGCGGATTGCGGTAGCGCGCCTGCAATTCCGCCCGCCAGCGCAGCAGTTCGCCGATCACCCGGTGCATACCCTCCAGAGCGCTCACGCCCAGCGCTGGATTGCTGGAATGACCCGAGCGGCCTTCCAGCCGAATCGCCTCCATCAGAATACCCTTGTGCATCCGCACCGGCTTCAGCCCGGTCGGCTCGCCGATCACCGCATGCCGGCCCAGCGGCCGGCCGGCCGCCGCCAGCGCCCGCGCGCCATGCATGCTGCTTTCCTCGTCCGCCGTGGCCAGAATCACCAGCGGCTGGCGCAACCGGTCCGCCGCGAATTCCCGCGCCGCTTCCAGCGCCAGCGCCAGAAAGGACTTCATGTCGGCCGTGCCCAGGCCGTAAATCCGCCCGTCCGCCACCTCTCCGCCGAACGGATCGAAGCGCCAGCGCCCGGCGTCGAACGGCACCGTATCGGTGTGCCCGGCCAGCACCAGCCCGCCCGGCCCGGCTCCCAGCGTGGCGATCAGGTTGGCCTTGTCCGGCTGCTCCGGCAGCGGTTCGATCCGCACCGCGAAACCGGCGTCTTCCAGCCAGTTGGCCAGCAGATCGACCACCGGCCGGTTGCTCTGATCGAACTGCGGCGACACGCTGCTCACCGAGGGGGTGGCGATCAGTTGGCGGATGCGATCCAGTAACAGGGGTGACGAAGTCGGCATGAGTTTTCACTGGCGATGGAGGTGGGTACTGCGAGATAATAACAACATTAACCGGTTGGTACCCCGCACTTGTCCTGGCCGTTATCGCCAAGCCGTTTCGCCCATCTCCGCTCGCCCGTCCGATTCCGGGTTTGGAACCGCTCTAAACCATCATGCCGCGCGCCGCCACCCCGGACGACATTCCGGCCCTGTTGACCATTGAAACCCTTTGTTTCAGCAGCGACCGCCTGTCCCGCCGCAGCTTCCGCCACCTGTTGACTCGCGGCAACGCGATTACCCTGGTTGAAGAAGACGCCGGCCGCATTCGCGGCTATGTGCTGCTGCTGTTCTCGCGCGGCACCTTGATGGCTCGACTGTATTCCATCGCCGTCCACCCGGATTTCGTCCGGCGTCGAATCGGTGATCGGCTGCTGGAAGCGGCCGAGTCCGCCGCTTTGAAACGCGACTGTGTGTCGATGCGTCTCGAAGTGCGCCGCGACAATCCCCCTTCGTTGAACCTGTTCCGCCGTCACGGTTACCGCCAGTTCAAGGAAGTGCTGGATTATTACGAAGACCACATGGCCGCGCTGCGCTTCGAAAAGCGCCTGGTTCCGCAGCTTCAGCTCGCTCTGGTCAAGGTGCCGTACTATCAACAAACCCTGGATTTCACCTGCGGCCCGGCGGCGCTGATGATGGCCATGAAGGCGCTGGACCCGACGCTCGAACTGGGCCGCAAGCTGGAACTGCGGCTGTGGCGCGAGGCCACCACCATCTTCATGACCGCCGGCCACGGTGGCTGCGGCCCCTACGGGCTGGCGCTGTCGTCCTACCGGCGCGGTTTCGACCTGGAGATCCACGTCAACGAAGACGGCGTGTTTCTGGTCGATTCGGTGCGCAGCCTGGAAAAAAAGGAAGTGATGCGGCTGGTGCAGGAAGACTGGATCGAAGAGCTGCGCCAGTTGCCGGTCGTGTTGCGTTGCGGCAGCCTGGGCGTGGACGAACTGCGACGGAAATTCGACGCCGGCGGTATCCCGCTGGTGCTGATCAGTTCCTACCGTATTTATGGCGAGCGCTTCCCGCACTGGGTGGTCGTCACCGGCTTCGACGACCACTACATCTACGTCCACGATCCGTTCGTCGATGTCGAGAACAGCGAAACCGTCACCGATTCCGTCAACATGCCGATCCCGCATCGGGAGTTCCAGCGCATGGCCCGCTACGGCAAGGCCGCGCAAAAGGCCGTACTGATCCTCTACCGTTCCAACCGCCGCCCCGAACCGCCGACACCTTAACCGCCGGCGCCTTAACCGTCTTAACCGCACACCCGTTTTATCAGGACGATTCACACCGATGGCCGATCACATCATCCTGGTGGAAAATCCCACCGACTGGAAACCTCATTTTCCTAAACTGCCCGTCGTCGCCGCCAAGGACTACCTGGCCAAGCCCGAATATTCCACCGGCCGCAGCCTGCGGGTACTGAACCTGTGCCGCAGCTACCGCTACCTGAGCGTCGGCTACTACTGCTCGCTGCTGGCCGAGGCCCGGCGCCACCGGGTGATCCCCAGCGTGCGCACCCTCAACGACCTCAGCCGCAAATCGATCTACAGCCTGGATGTCGAGGATCTGGACGATCACGTCCAGCAAGTGCTGGGCAAGCCCCGGCCCGGCTTCACCGCCACGGCCTTCGAACTGGATATTTTCTTCGGCCAGTGCGCCGCCAAGGAGTTGCAGGAACTGGCCCGGCAACTGTTCGACGCCTTCCGTTCGCCACTGCTGCGGGTGGAATTCCGGCTACAGGGCAAATGGCGCATCGCCACCCTCAAGGCGCTACACCTGCATTCGCTGTCGGCCGATCAGGCGGAGATGTTTCTCGGGGCGCTGGCGGCCTATCTCAGCCGGCGCTGGCGGCAGCCGCGGGTCCGCAGCAGCAACTACCGCTACGACCTGGCGATGCTGCACAACCCCAAGGAGGCCATGCCGCCGTCCAACCCCAAGGGACTGCAACAGTTCATCAAGATTGGCCGCGAATGTGGGGTCAATGTCGAATTGATCGAGAAAAAGGACTTCGGCCGACTGGCCGAATTCGACGCGCTATTCATCCGCGAGACCACCGGCATCGATCACTACACCTATACCTTCGCCAAAAAGGCGGAAAGCGAAGGCATGATGGTGATCGACGACCCCGACTCCATCCTCAAATGCACCAACAAGGTCTACCTGGACGAACTGCTGCGCAACCACCGGGTTCGCACGCCGAAAACCGTCATCGTCCGCCGCGACAATCTGGAACGGGTGGACGGCGAGATCGACTACCCCATCGTCCTGAAGATTCCCGACGGTTCGTTCTCGCGTGGGGTGTTCAAGGTCAACGACCGGGCCGAACTGCTGGACATGGCCGGCAAATTATTCAAGTCGTCCGACCTGCTGCTGGCGCAGGAATTTCTCTACACTGATTTCGACTGGCGGGTAGGGATTCTCAACAAGACGCCGCTGTTCGTTTGCCAGTATTTCATGTCCAAGGAGCACTGGCAGATCTACAACCACGAACCCGGCCAGAAGACAGGCATCCGCGGGGGCGACTTCAAAACCTTCCTGGTCGAGGATGCGCCGGAAGTGGTGGTGAAAACCGCGCTCAAGGCCGCCAATCTGATCGGCGCCGGTCTGTACGGGGTGGATTTAAAGCAGACCGCCAAGGGCGTGGTGGTGATCGAAGTCAACGACAATCCAAACATCGATCACGGCGTCGAAGACGCGGTACTCAAGGAAGGTCTGTACCGCACGATCATCGAGGATTTTGTCTGGCGGCTGGATCGCAAGCGGGGGAAGTGATGGCGCAGGGGACAGGGCAAGACCTGAACCCTGTCCCCTGAATTATCAAACAGATCAGGCCGCCTTCTTGGCCCAAGCGGTGCACCAGCCGTCGGCGGCAACCAGCTTGCCCTGGAACAGGGCGCAGGGGCCGCTGGTTTCGCCAGCCTTGCTCGTATAGAAATTGCAGTTGCTGCACAGCGCCGTTGCGTCCTTGCGCTTGTCGGACTTGGTGGCGTCGGCCACGTAACCCAGCGCCGCCGCCTGCGGATCGGTCTCGCTAATCAAATCGGCCGCCCTGGCGGTTCCGCCCAGCAGCGCGTTGGCGAACGGCGCGGCGGCCAGGCCGACGGCGGTTAGCTTGATGAAGCGACGGCGGCTGTTGTCGGGGACATGATTGGCCATGGTGGTTTCCTCGGAAGTTGTTATGACCCGTTGAAAACCCGCGCAAGCGACACCCGCGCGAGCGTTCGAATGATAGCATGGACCACGGTAAGGCAGGTTGACATCCGACAATGACAACGACCGATTTTCTCTTTTCGGGAGTGGCATTTCATGCACATGGCTGCTAGCAAAGCGCGGTTCTCCCCGCGCCGGCGCCGGCGGGCGCTACTGGCCGGTATCGGCCTGTTCGCGCTGTTGGCGGTTGGCGCCATTTGGTTGTATAGCCAATTGCACGGCAGCCTGCCCCAACTGGACGGTTCGACGGTATTGGCCGGACTGAGCGCGCCGGCCACCGTCGAACGCGACGCGCTGGGAGTACCGGTCATTCGCGGCGCGAGCCGGATCGATGTCGCCCGCGCCACCGGTTTCGTCCACGCCCAGGAACGGTTTTTCCAGATGGATTTGCTGCGGCGCACGGCGGCCGGCGAACTGGCCGCGCTGTTCGGTCAGTCGGCGCTGGACCTGGATCGCGCCCACCGCCCGCATCGCTTCCGCCATCGCGCCACCCAGGCGCTGGCGGCGGCGCCGGCCTCGGAACGCGCCCTGATCGCCGCCTACACTGACGGCGTTAACGCCGGGCTGGCCGCCCTCGCCGCTCCTCCATTCGAATACCTGCTGCTTCGGCTCGCGCCCGAGCCCTGGCGACCCGAGGACACGCCGCTGGCGGTGTATGCCATGTATCTGAACCTGCAAAGCCAGCAATGGCCGCGCGAATCAATCCGGGGTCTGCTGCGCGACCGACTGCCGCCCGCCTTGGCCGACTTTCTCGATCCGCCCGGCACCGAATGGGACGCGCCACTGCGGGGCGAACCTTTCCCGTCGCCGCCCCCGCCCGGCCCCGAGGTGTTCGATCTGCGCCGTCAGCCGGTCGTTGATATCGTTCCGGTGGACACCCGAATTCGTCAATCGCCGGCCTTTGCGCTCTTTCCGACCGTGGCGACCGACCCATCCGAAACGGTCAGCGGCAGCAACAATTGGGCGGTCGCCGGGCAATTGACCGCGCACGGTGGCGCGCTGCTGGCCAACGACATGCATCTGGCGCTGCGCGTCCCCAATATCTGGTATCGGGCCTCCTTGATCTACCCTGACGATCAGGGCCACGAGTGGCGGATTGCCGGGGTCACCCTGCCGGGAACGCCGGCCATCGTGGCTGGGAGCAATGGCCATATCGCCTGGGGCTACACCAACAGCGAAGGGGACTGGGCCGATCTGGTGATCCTGGAAGCCGGCATGGACGACGACAGCTATCTGACCCCGGACGGGCCACGCGCCTTCATCCGTGTCCGGGAAACGCTGGAGGTTAAGGATGGGCCACCCGAAACGCTGGAGGTGCTGGAGACCGTCTGGGGGCCGGTGGTGGACCGCGACCATCGGGGCCGGCGGCGGGCGCTGCGCTGGGTGGCGCACGAGCCGCGGGCGTTCAACCTGGGGCCGCGGGGGCTGGAGCAGGTCGAAACGCTGGAGGCGGCGCTGGAAGCCGCCCACCGGGCCGGTATGCCGGCGCAGAACATTCTGCTGGCCAGCGGGGACGGGCGAATCGCGTGGACCATCGCCGGCCCGATCCCACGCCGCTTCGGTCACGCGGGCCGCGTGCCGTCTTCCTGGGCCGACGGTCGGCGCGGCTGGGACGGCTGGCTGGACGCGGCAGAATACCCACGTATCGTCGATCCGCCCGATGGCCGGCTGTGGACCGCCAACGGCCGGGTGGTGGACGGGGCATGGCTCAATCTGCTGGGCGATGGCGGCTACGCGCTCGGCGCCCGCGCCGGCCAGATTCGCGCCGGCCTGCGGTCAGTGCAAGGTTTCGACGAAGCCGGCTTCCTGACGCTGCAACTCGATGATCGCGCCCTGTTTCTCCAGCGCTGGCGCGATTTGCTGCTGGCAACGCTGACCCCAAACGCCACGCACGCCGACCCACGGCGGGAGGAAATGCGCCGGCGGGTCACCGACTGGGGCGGACGGGCGGCGGTGGATTCGGTCGGCTACCCGCTGGTTCGCGCTTTCCGCCTGAACGTCCGGGAACGGGCGTTCGCGCCGCTGACCGTTGCCTGCCTGCAAGCAGACCTGCGTTTCGACTACATACGGGTCCGGCAGCACGAAGGTCCGTTGTGGCAACTGGTCACCCAGCAGCCGCCACACCTGCTCGATCCCCGCTATCCCGACTGGCCGGCGCTGCTGCTGGACGCGGCGGACGCGGCATTGGCGGAACTGACCGCCGACGGCCGGCCGTTAGACCAACAAAGCTGGGGCGATTACAACCAGGTCCACATCCAGCATCCTTTCAGCCGGATTCTGCCGTGGCTGAGCGCTTGGCTGGACATGCCGGCGCGCGCCCTGCCGGGCGACCTGTACATGCCTCGGGTGCAGACCACCGAAAACGGTTCGTCCGAACGGCTGGCGGTCGCGCCGGGACGGGAGGCGGAAGGCATCCTGCACATGCCCGGCGGTCAGAGCGGTCATCCCCTGTCGCCTTTCTACCGGGCCGGGTTCGACGCCTGGGCCGATGGCCAACCGCTGCCGTTCCTGCCCGGACCGGCGCGGTATCGGCTGACGCTCCTGCCCGAGGCGCGCTGATGCCAGGACAAGAAAAACCGGGTCCCAATCAATCGTCGTCCTCATCCTCATCCAAGAGCGCGATTTTCCGTTGCGGCACGGTCTTGGGGTCGATGGTGATCGACCGGTAGATTTCGACCCGATCCCCCGCTTCCAGCGGCGCGGTCGGCTTGGCGAGTTTGCCAAAAATCCCAACCTTGTTTTTCTTGAGATTCAGATGCGGATAACGGCTCAGGACACCGGATAACTCGATGGCCTGCTGCACCGTACTCCCTTCGGGCATATCCAGGGACAGCCAGATCTGATGGCCCGACTCGGCGTAAGCGACACTAACTTGCATAAACCCTCCCGCGGAAAAACAACCCTCGCCCCTAAACCCTCTCCCACGGGGAGAGGGGCGTTTTTTGTACGGCCTCTCATTGCAAGCACAAACCTAAATCAGTGGACACCACAGTGAAATTCTTCCTTAACCCCACTCTTTTCACCGATCCGCTCGATGACCCGTTTACCCGCCAGTAAAAACCCCAGCACCAGAAAACCGCCCGGCGGCAGCAACATCAGCAAATAGCCGTGATAATCCTCGATCAAGGTGGTTTCCAGAAAGGTGAAGGCTGGCCCCAGCAACAGCGAAGCCTGGGCGAACAAGGTGGCGCTGCCCAATATCTCGCGGCAAGCGCCGATCAGCACCAGCGCCAGGGTCAAACCCAGCCCCATCGCCAAACCGTCGGCGGCGGCGGCGGGCACCGGTTGCTTGGAAGCGAAGGATTCGGCCCGACCCAGCACGCCACAGTTGACCACGATCAGGGGAATAAACAGCCCCAGCACCTTGTACAGCTCGTGCAGCCAGGCGTTGATCGCCATGTCGGCCAAAGTGACCAGCGAGGCAATCAGCAGCACGTATACCGGAATGCGCACCTCCTGGGCGATCCAGTGCCGCAGGCTGGCGACGACGATGTTGGACGCCAGCAGCACGGCCGTGGTCGCCAGACCCATGCCGAGCCCGTTGGTGGCGGTGGTGGTCACCGCCATCAGCGGGCACAGCGCCAGCATCTGGGCGAACACCATGTTGTTGCGCCATAGACCGTCGGCAAAGATGCCGCGATAGTCGTTCATCGGTCATTGCCTCCGTTCGATTCATCCAGTAGCACCGCACGATGGTTGGCAAAGAAGTCCAATCCACCCTTGACCGCCTTGATCACTGCTCGCGGCGTGATGGTGGCGCCGGTGAACTGGTCGAACACCCCGCCATCCTTCTTGACCGCCCAGCCGGCCGGCGGCGGATCGTCCAGCGAGCGGCCGTTGAAGCTCAAAATCCAGTCGGAGCGGCTCAGCTCGATCTTGTCGCCCAGCCCCGGCGTCTCGGCGTGGCTGATGACCCGCACCCCCAACAACTTGCCGTCGCGGTCCACGCCGATCACCATCACCATCTCCGAACTGCCGTAACCCGGCGCCGTGGTCCGAAAACTCACCGCTTGCACCTGGCCCTTGCGCCGCGCCCGGTAGACTCGCACCGACCGCTCGCCCTCTTGCACGGTCACCGTGTCGCGCACCGGATCGTTGTCGTAGTAGCCAGCCGGCACCACCTGCCGCAAAGTCGCCTGCAAATCCTCCAACTGGCGCTGGGCGATGTCGGCGCGAGTCGCCCGGTCGGCGATGCCGATCGCCGCGCTGACCAGTAACGCCACTCCACCCAGCAACAGGACCGGATACCCCGCGCTTTGCCGAATCTCCGGTTTCAGCCAGTGACTAATCACGCGAATCCACTCCAGATCCCCGCGCCGGAGGCGGTTGTTTGGCGCGGGCCGAAACCGGTCGCGGCTTGCCGCGCCAGGTTCGACCGTAGGCGCGCGGGCGGATGTAATGATCGATCAGCGGCGTGGTGGCGTTCATCAGCACCACCGCGAACGCCACCCCCTCGGGGTAGCCGCCCCAAGTACGGATGATGTAAACCAGCGCGCCACAGCCGATACCGAACACGACCTGCCCCAACGACGAGATCGGCGACGTGACCGGATCGGTGGCGATGAAAAACGCGCCCAGCATCAGGCTGCCCGACAGCAGATGCAGCACGGGATCGGCGAAGCGTTGGGGATCGAGCAGGTGGAAACCGCTGGCCAGCACCAGCATCGCGCCCAGCATCCCGACCGGAATATGCCAGGTGATCACTCGTCGCCGCAGCAGCCACAGCCCGCCGAACAACACCAGCCATTCGGCGGTTTCGCCCAGACTGCCGCCAGTCCACCCCAGCGCGGCGGCGCCAGCCTGATAATGCCCCGGCAAAATCTGCGCGAGCGAATGATTCAGGACCAGTTCGGTGCGAACGTGGCCAAGGATCGTGGCGCCGGTTACGCCGTCGGTCGCGGTGAAATGGCCGAGTGTGATCAGCCAGCCTTCCAGCCATCCAGGCGATGTTCCAGACCACCAGGGATGCGGTTCCAGCCAAGTGGTCATCTCCACCGGAAACGACACCAGCAGCATCACCCGCGCCAGCATCGCCGGATTGAAAATGTTCTGGCCGGTGCCGCCGAATACCTGCTTGCCGACCACGACGGCGAAGCCGGCGCCGATGGCGCCGATCCACCACGGCGCCCAGGGCGGCAGCGACAGGGCCA
This sequence comes from uncultured Gammaproteobacteria bacterium, assembly GCA_963695105.1. Lineage (GTDB taxonomy): Bacteria > Pseudomonadota > Gammaproteobacteria > Competibacterales > Competibacteraceae > Competibacter. Next base: position 19,861 of record CAVOGC010000030.1, read on the forward strand.
GCAACACCCCGGTCAACAGCGCCGAACCGTCCATCACCCCCGGTCGGATCGGTCGCCCCGCCAGCCACAGACAGCCGGCTTCACAGGCCAGACCAACCAGGACGGTGATCGCCAGCAGGTTGAACGCCGGCCAGCCGAACAGAAAGAGACCGTACAGGGTAGCCGGCAGGATCGCCAGCAACACCGTGCCCATCAACCGAGACACACTGTCCCGGTCGTGGGCATGAGGAGCGCCAGCCAGTGGATTTAAATTCATGCGGCGACCTTTACCTTCAATCCTCATCCTCTTCCACCACCGCGGCGCGTTTTTTCTTCTCCGCCCGCCGCCGCTCCGCCGCTTCCGCCTTGACCCGCTCCTGCCGCTCGAACCGGGCCAGTCGCTGTTCCATCAACTCACGGGTGCGCCGCGCTTTCTGTGCCTCGCGCCGTTGCGCCGCCAACATGCCGCGCGCGTAGGCGAAGTATTGCGGCAGGGGGATGTGCGACGGACAGACGTAAGCGCAGGAACCGCAGGACATGCAGTCGTTCAATCCCAGGGCCTGGATGCCCTCCCAGTCCTCGCCGCGCGCCCGTTTGGACAATTCCAGCGGCAGCAGACCCATCGGACAGGCTTCCACGCAGCGACCGCAACGGATGCACGGCGACGGTTCGCCCGCCTCCCCGATTTCGTCGGGGGTCAGCGCCAGAATGCCGTTGGTGCCCTTGATCACCGGCACCTGAGGTCCGGGCAGCGGCTGCCCCATCATCGGTCCGCCCATCAGCAGGCGGGCGCGACCGTCGCTGACGCCGCCGCAATGGGCCAGCAGATCGGCCGCCAGCGCGCCGATGGGAACCTCCAGGTTGCACGGCTCCGGCACGGCGCCGCCGCTGACCGTGACGATGCGCGAGATCAGCGGCCAGTCGTGGCGCAGCGCCCGATGGACCGCGTAGGCGGTGCCGACGTTGTGCACCAGCAACCCCGTGTCGGTGCCGCGCCCCCCGGCCGGCGTCTCCAGACCGGTCAACAGTTGAATCAACTGCTTGGCCGACCCGGCGGGATAACGGCTGGGCAGCTTCAGCACCTCGATCCGGGCATCGTGCCGGCAGGCGGCGACCATGGCCTCAATCGCCTCCGGTTTGTTGTTCTCGATGGCGACCACGACGCGCGACGCTTGCAAGGCGTGCAGCATGATGGCGATGCCGTCGGCGATTTCCCTTGCCCGCTCGCGCATGAGCTGGTCGTCGCAGGTCACATACGGCTCGCATTCCGCGCCGTTGATCACCAGCGTGTGCACGCCGGCCTGGCGCGCTTTGCTGAGTTTGACCGCCGCCGGAAAGTTGGCGCCGCCCATGCCGACGATGCCGGCGGCGCCGACCCGGCGGGCGACGTCTTCCGGGCTCAAATCGAAGGGATCGGACGGCGGCTCGCGCTCGGCCCAGCGCTCCTCGCCGTCGGTGTCGAGAATGATGGTCGGCAGCGGCAGGCCCGAAACATGCGGTGCGGTGAACTCGCCGATGGCGGCGATCCGTCCAGAGCTGGGCGCATGCAGCGGCGCGGAGGTGGCGCCCTGCGCGCGGGCCAGCAATTCGCCCTTGCCCACCTGCTGGCCGACCGTCACCACCGGCAGCGCCGGCACGCCGGCGTGTTGCTGTAGCGGGATATAGAGCCGCGGCGGCAACGGCAGGAACTCGATCGGCCGTCCGGCGCTGAGATGTTTCTGGCCAGGCGGATGGACTCCGCCACGGAAGTCATGCAGGCGCATCGCTCACACTCCCGCCAGCGCCGGCTTGGGCCAGCACCAGCTCTCGAAAGTCGGACCTTGGGGGCGCAATTGCAGGCATTCGGTCGGGCACACCTCGACGCACAGGCCACAGCCCGTGCACGCTTCCTGTAAAACGGCGTGAATCTGTTTGGGCGCGCCGATGATGGCGTCGGTGGCGCAGCGCTTGCCGCAATGGGCGCAGCCGATGCAGAGGCTTTCGTCGATCTCGGCCAGCAGCGGCGGACCTCCCGACGCATCCATCGCCCGACCCAGCTTGGCCGCCAGCGCCCGCGCCAGCGCCGTGCCGCCGGGCGGGCATAGCGTCGGCGCGGCGCCGCCGGCCACCAGCGCGTCCGCCGCGCCACCGCAACCGGGATAACCGCACTGCCCGCAGTTCACGCCGGGCAACAGTTCCATGATGTCCTCGCGCAGGGCGTTGCCCGGCACCTGGAAATAGCGGGCGGCCAGACTCAACAGCAACCCCAGCAGCGACCCCAACACGGTCAACGTCATCACGGCGGCAATCATTTTTGGCGAACTCCCGATGAGGCCGGCGGCTAGCGTGCCGGCAATCCAACGAAACCCATGAACGCCAGCGCCAGCAGGCCGGCGGCGATGAAGGCGATGGGAGCGCCGGCAAAAGTCGCCGGCACGCTGGCCATGGCCAGCCGCTCCCGAATCCCCGCGAACAGAACCATCACCAGCGTGAATCCCAGCGCGGAGCCGCAGCCGTACAGCAGGCTGCTGAGAAAATCGTGCTTCTGCTGGACGTTGAGCAGCGCCATGCCGAACACCGCGCAGTTGGTGGTGATCAGCGGCAGGTAGATGCCCAGCACTTGATGGAGCGTCGGGCTGGCCTTGCGCACGAACATCTCGGTGAACTGCACCAGGGCGGCGATCACCAGGATGAACGCCAGGATGCGCAAAAACTCGATATCGAGCGGGACCAGCAGGTAATGCTCCAGCAGCCAACTGGCCGCGACCGCCAGAGTCAGCACAAAGGTGGTGGCCATGCCCATCCCCAGGGCCGAATCGATCTTGTTCGACACACCCATGAACGGGCACAACCCGAGAAACCGCACCAGCACCACGTTGTTGACCAGCGCCGCGCCCAACAGGATGAACAGGTAATCGCGCATCACAGCCCTCCGCGTTCCTGTTCGCGATCCGGCAGCAATCGTGCCAACGGGATCGAATTGGCGTCATCTCTCTAGGCGTTCAATGCCTTGCCGGTCTCGATTCTCCCTGGCCGATCACGGGAAAATTGTGAGGTTCGCAACAATGACCCAGCAAAGCGGGGCTTGCTTGTCATGAATGCCGCATTGCGGATGAAAAGACGACAAATGGAAGATCGGGATGGATTCTTCCGTAATCTTGCCCCTCGCGCCCGGCTCTCGCCCCTTGCCCCGCGCGCTGGCCATGAACTTGCATATCGTTTCCCGACCGGTTCCAGCCACCCACCACGCCGAGCACGTCCATGGCCCAGAACGATCAGAACACAGTCGGCTATCTCTCCGCCCAGACCGACGCGAAGGCGGTGCAATCCGCCGCCGAAATCCTGCCGCCCTGGGTGTTCGCCAAGGTGGTGGACCAGTTGACCATCGCCGTCTGCCTCACCGACACCCACGCCAACATCCTCTACGTCAACCCGGCCTTTACCGAGGTCACCGGCTATGCCGCCAGCGAAGTCATCGGCCAGAACACCGCCATGCTCTCCGATCGCTGCACGCCGTCCCAGGTCTACGAGCAGTTGTGGCGGCAGATCAAGCGCGGCAAACCCTGGACCGGGCTGCTGGTCAACCGCCGCAAGCGGTCCACCGTCTATCTGGCGGAGCTGACCGTCATCCCGATCCAGGACTCTCGGGCGGAAACCGCCTGCTTCCTCGGCATTCATCGCGACGTGACCGCCATGCACCATTTGGAACAGCAGGTGCACTATCAAAAGGCACTGATCGAATCGATGGTGGACGCCGCCCCGGCGGTCATCGCCCTACTGGACGAAAACGGCCGGGTCATCCTCGACAACCACGAATACAAGAAGCTGGTCGGCGATTTGCGGGTGCGGGAGCCGGCGGCGGAATTCCTGCGCGCCCTGCGGGAAACCCTGGGCGAAACCTTTCCGTGGGGCGCGAACGCCGAGCACGGTTTCCGCGACCAGGAGGTCAGCTTCGATCCGGGCGGCAAGGGGCAGCCGCGCTGGTTTTCCTGTTCGGGCGTGTGGTTCCGCGAACAGGACAGCAGCGCCGCCACCTTCTTCAAGCCGGTGCGGCAAACCTATCTGCTGCTCATGGCCAACGAGATCACCGCGCTCAAGCGCCAGCAGGAAGCAGTGGGCATGAACGCCATGCGCGCCCTGCTGGCCGAGCAGGAACGGGTGCGCAGCATGCGCGAGGCGCTGCAAGCCGCCATCTTCCAGATGCAGGGACCGATGAACCTGATCTCGGCCGCCCGCGACCTGTTGGAACGGCGCGGCGCTCAAGCCGACCCCGCCCTGCGCCACGCCCTGAATCAGGCCGCCGCGACCGGTCAAACGGCGCTGGAGCGACTGCGGGCGCTGGTGCCGGCGGTACCGCCGGAAGCGGCGGCGCCGGTCAACATCAATCAGTTGCTGCGCGAGGTGCTGGAACTGTGCAAGCAGCGCCTGTTGGCCGGCGGCACCGTCGTCGACTGGAAACCCGCGCCGATGCTGCCCGCCGTCACCGCGCGGGCCAGCCGCCTGCGCGGCATGTTCAAGCAATTGATCGACAACGCCCTGGACGCCATGGAGAGCAACCGCCACCAGTCGCGCGAACTGCGCATCACCACCGCCACTCAGGAGCAGGCGGTATCGGTGGCGATCGAAGACACCGGTCCCGGCGTGGCCGCGGACCTGCACTGGCGGATTTTCGAGCCGTTCTTCACCACCAAGCGTGCCGCCACTCACGTCGGTCTGGGTCTGGCCATGGTGCAGGAGGTGGTCAACGAACAGCGCGGCATGATCACCCTCGATCCCGACTACGGCACGGGTTGCCGCTGGCAGGTCTTGCTGCCCATCAAATACGAGGATGATTCTTGATCGCCGTCGATCCCAAGGTCGCTGTCGTGGACCGATCGGAATTGCTGGAAATCGAACTGGCCACGCTGTTCCGGGTGAGCCAGGTGCTCAGCCATCCCTGCCCGTTATGGGAAACGCTCGATCAGGTCCTGCGGGTCCTGCACGAATACGGCGAATTGCATCGCGGCGTGGTTTCGCTGGTGGACCCCGACAGCGGCGCCCTGCTGGTCAGCGCCATCCACGATCAGCCCAAGCCGGCAAACGGCGAACCGGTGCGCTACCTGCCGGGGGAAGGGGTGCTGGGGATGGTGCTGGAGCGCGGCGAACGCCTGGTGCTGCCGCGTCTGGCCGACGAACCGCGCTTTCTCGACCGCCTGCGGCTATACGACCGCGAACTACCGTTGATCGGGGTGCCGATCCGGGCCGGTTCGGGCCAATACAGCGGCGTGCTGGCGGCGCAACCGCCCCGCCGCGACGAGTGGCTGGCGGAACGCGCCCACTTTCTGGAAATGGTCGCCAATCTGATCGCCCGCAGCGTGCGAGCCGCGCGTGGCCGTGGAGCGCGAGCGCGGGGCGCTGACCGCCGAGCGCGACAGCCTGCGGCGGACGGTGCGCGGCCAGCACGGTTTCGACAGCATGGTGGGCCACAGCCAGCCGATGCAGCAGGTGTTCGAGCAGGTGCGGCAGGTGGCGAAATGGAACACCACGGTGCTGGTGCGCGGCGAATCGGGCACCGGCAAGGAACTGATCGCCTGCGCCATCCACTATAACTCGCCGCGGGCCGGCGGACCGCTGGTCAAGCTGAACTGCGCGGCCCTGCCGGACAACCTGCTGGAATCGGAACTGTTCGGACACGAAAAGGGCGCGTTTACCGGCGCGCTCAACCAGCGCAAGGGCCGTTTCGAACAGGCGCACGGCGGCACGCTGTTCCTGGATGAGATCGGCGACATTTCGCCGGCTTTTCAGGCCAAGCTGCTGCGGGTGATCCAGGAAGGCGAGATGGAGCGGGTCGGCAGCAGCCAGACCTTGCGGGTGGACGTGCGGGTCATCGCCGCCACCAACCGCGACCTGGAAGAAGCGGTGGAGACCGGCCAGTTCCGCGAGGACCTTTATTACCGGCTCAACGTGATGCCGATCTTTATGCCGGCCCTGCGCGACCGGCCGGAGGACATCCCCGATCTGGCGCGGTTTCTGGTGGACAAGATCGCCCGGCAACAGGGGCGGATGCTGGCCATCACCGACAGCGCCATCCGCCTGCTGATGCGGCATCATTGGGCCGGCAACGTGCGCGAGTTGGAAAACTGCCTGGAGCGCAGCGCGATCATGAGCGCCAATGGCGTGATCGCCCAGGACGTGATCGAGCTGAGCGGCCTGAGTCCGCGCGGCCCCGGCGCGGCCCCGGTCTCCGCCCCGTCCAGGATCGAGCTGGACGCACCCGACCTGGACGAGCGGGAGCGGGTCATCGCCGCGCTGGAACAGGCCGGCTGGGTGCAGGCCAAGGCCGCCCGGCTGTTGGGCATGACACCCCGCCAGATCGCCTACCGCATTCAGATCCTCGACATCAAGATGCGGCGGTTGTGAAAGGAACCCATCGACGCCAAGTACTCAAGTGGGCAAGCGATTCACACCCTAAAACCATTGCTCATTGGCGATCTTTATTGGGTTCTCCGCAAAGACTTCCGTTGTAATCACACTGGGGTTCGATGCCCTTCACGCGTTGCCGGGCGTTCAGCTCGTAGATCTTCTCGTTCGTCTCTGGAGACGGTTTACATTCGCAGATCTGACTTGCGCAGCAGCTGCAGCCAACTGCTAACTCAAGCTTGAGGATCTCGGAAATACTGAGTCGCCCCGGGTTTTGAGGAGGCTCCATCACTTGAGAGAATGAAGCCATGAAGAAATCCGTAAAGTATTCACCCGAAGTCATACATTCGGACCGGGGCTCACAGTATATCTCGATCCGCTACACCGAACGCTTGACCGCAGCCGGCATTGAACCGTCGATCGGCAGCAAGGGCGACAGCAACGACAATGCCTTGGCCGAGATCATTAACGGCCTGTATAAGGGCTGACCCATCGCCGCGCACCATGGAAGACCTTCGAAACGGTGGAATTGGCTCCCCTGGAATGGGGAGCCAGATTCAATCACAATCGGCTGCTGGAGCCGATCGGGTATATCCCACCGGCTAAACCGAGGCAAACGACTACCGACAACTTTCCGAACAGGCCGTGTCGGTTTGACTCACATCAACGAGCCTCCACGAAACCCGAGGCGGTTCAAAGAGCTGAGTTGATGACTTGATCGTCAATGACCAGTAAGCCAACTGACTCACATCGACGATCCTACCCTCAAGTGTGAAGATCCTGTGTTATATGCGTACCATCAGATGCATATTCGGTGTCCACGGGCTCCACCGCGCTGGAGTCCTCGGCCAATGACTTGAGCAACCCGTAGGTCATGAACAACAGCACGACCGAAATCGGCAGCGCCGCTGCAATGGATGCCGTCTGTAGGGCCTTCAAACCACCCGCCATCAACAGGACCGCGGCGACCAGACCTTCGCCCATGCCCCAGACAATGCGGAACACTTTCGGTGGGTCGTCGTCACCCATCGACAACATGGTGGTAATGACCAAGGTGCCCGAATCCGAGGAGGTAATGAACCATGAAGCAAGCAGAAAGGTTGCCAAAGCCGAAAGTGGCCAGATGATCCAGGAAATATCACCGGCCCAGGACATATGGCCTAAATTAGCGATTGTGCTGTAAAGAGCTTTAGGCAAATCCCAGGCGCGCACGGTTTCAATAATTCCAGCGCCACCCGCGGCCGCGGGACCGCCCACTGCGTTCATTTCCTGCCAGATGGCGTTGCCGCCGAACATGCAGAGCCAGAAAAATGCGATAGTGGTCGGTACGAACATGACGCCGACCATGAATTCACGGATGGTCCGTCCACGGGAGATGCGGGCAATGAACATGCCGACAAACGGTGCCCAACTGAGCCACCAGCCCCAGTAGAAGATGGTCCAGCTTCCTTGCCATTTGGCATTACCGGGCTCCACCGCGGTCCAGAACCCCATCGGCACCAGATTCCAGAGATAATCACCGAATGACGTAATAAAAAGGCTCATCAGCCATTTGAATGGACCGAGCGCAATAAAAGCCGCCAACAGCACGACCGACAGCCAGATATTCCATTCCGATATGATTCGGATGCCATTGCCAACCCCGGATACCGCGGACAGCGTGGCGATCACCGAAATGACCACGATCAAAATGACTTGTGTGACGATGCCTGGGTCGATGCCAAACAGCACATTCAAACCCGTGGCCATTTGCTGTACGCCCAAACCTAACGAGGTTGCGACGCCAAAGACCGTGCCGAATACCGCCAACAAGTCGACCGAGTGACCGATCGAACCGTAAATCTTGTCGCCGATGATCGGATACAATGCCGAACGCAGTGTGAGCGGCAAGCGTTTGCGAAACCCGAAATAAGCCAGCGACAAGCCGACGAGTACGTAAACGGCCCAACCGTGGAATCCCCAATGGAAGAAGGTGACGCGCATGGCGTCCACCGCCCGTTGCATCGTCATCTCCGTATGCCCTTGCAAAGCGGCGTGTGGGTTGTTCGGATAGCCAAACGCCCCTGAATTATCGAAATAGAAAATCGGCTCGGCGACCCCAAAAAACAAAATACCGATGCCCACACCCGCCGAGAACAGCATCGAAAACCAGGAGAAATTGGAGAATTCCGGCTGACTGTCATCCGCGCCGAGCTTGATGCTCCCATGACGCGAGAACATCAGGTAAAAGCAGACGAAGAGCATGATCGTCAGCGCACTCATGTAATACCAGCCTAAACCGCTTTCGATCCAACCGCGGATCGCGCCGTAAAGCTCACCGGCGTAATCAACATTCAAAATAGTAAACACCACAAACGCCGCAATCATGCCTTTGGCGGCCAAGCTCATACCTGTGTGCAATCCCGTAAAGACGCCTGATTTTGCAACCAATTCGGATCTGGTTTCCGGGTAACCCGACACAATAAAGTCTCCTTTGGGTGAACGAATGAACAACAAACATGCGCATTTTGGGAGTTTTAAGGCGACGATTTGTTGCTTATTCGAGTCAATATTTAAATTTTTTATACAACCTTCAAAGCACACGGTCAACCGCGACGAAGTTTCTTCAGCCCGCGTATGCCCTCGGCACTGGGCTCAAGCCACTGAATTTACCCTTGCATCCGATGGTTTAGCGCGTTTTACTGGAACGATGATGTC
>CAVOGC010000031.1:0-15000 GCA_963695105.1 uncultured Gammaproteobacteria bacterium
GATCTCGGCCACCGCGCCGCTGGCGGCAACGCTCGCCGGGCGGGCCGAAACCGTGTTTGGCGCGCCGGTGCTGGAAATCTACGGCTGCACCGAAGCCGGCTCCATCGCCAGTCGCCGGACCCTGGACGGCGAGCGCTGGCGGCTGTACGACGGTTTTTCCCTGCGGGACGGCGCGCTGTCCGGCGCGCACCTGCCGGAACCGGTGCGTCTAAGCGACGACGTCGAACCCTGCGACGAGGCCGAATTCAGGCTGCTCGGCCGGCTTGAAGACCTGGTCAACATCGCCGGCAAACGCACGTCGCTGGGGTATCTCAACCACCAGCTCAACCAGATTGAAGGGGTAGTCGAAGGCGTGTTTTGGCTACCGGACGAAATCGGGAGCGGGGTCCAGCGGCTCATGGCCGCCGCCGTCGCGCCGGGCCTGAGCGAGCGCCAGGTGCTCGCCGCGCTGGCCCAGCGCCTCGATCCGGTATTTCTGCCGCGCCCGCTGATTAAAGTCGAACGTCTGCCGCGCAACGAAACCGGCAAGGTCACGCGGGACATCCTGCGGGAGTTCACCCGGCCGCGGCCCTTGGCCGAGGCCGGCCATGAGCTTTGAATGGCGTGGCACGATCGCCACCGACCATCCCTGCCTGGCCGGGCATTTCCCCGGCAATCCGATTGTGCCGGGGGTCGTTCTGCTGGATGAAGTGCTGCGGGCGTTCGTGGCCTGGCGTCCGACCGACCGACCGGTCGGAATCCCGCAAGTCAAGTTTCTGGCGCCGCTGCGCCCTGAGCAGCCGTTCACGATCCGCTGGGTGGAATCCGGTTCCAGCGGGGTTCGCTTCGACTGTCTGGGGGACGATGGCCGGCCTCTGGCGCGAGGTAGCCTGATGCTGGCCGGCGATTGGAACGGGCCGAAGTTGTAGGCAAACGACCATCCTCACGGCAAATGCCGCCTCTCATGCGTGACATACGCTAAAAAGCCCTGCTCCCAACCGACGTTTCCGCCGCCGGTTTGTGAAATAATGCCGCCCATTGGAACCCCGGAGGACAACAGGCATGAAAAAATTACTCGGTATCATCGTGGTCGTTCTGGCGCTGGCGGTGGCGGGCTTCGCCGGCGCGGCCTACTGGTCGGGTCAGCAGGCGGAACGCTGGTACCAGGATGCCTTGGCGCAAGGCGCAAACGATCCCAACATCAAGCTCAGCACGGCTCGCTATCAGCGTGGGCTGTTCTCGTCGCAAATCGAAACCCGAGTCCAATTCGCGCTGCCGGAAGACCAAGATCCGAACCAGCCGGACCCCTCGTTTACGATCCGGCAGGAGGTTTATCACGGGCCGCTGCCGCTGGCGGGTCGGGATGTGCCGGGCGTGCCGATGCAATGGACCGGCGCGGTGGTGCGCGCCACGCTGGACCCGGACAGCAGCGCCTGGACTCGCGAACTGGCCCAGTGGTACGGCGAACGGGAACCGGTGGTGGCCATTTCGCATGTCGGTTTCGACGGCGCCAGCGTTACCTCCATCACCATGCCCCCGCTGAACCTCGAACAAGTGGGCGACCTGCAAAGCCTCAAGTTTTCCGGGCTGCAAGGCCAGTTTCAGGTTGCGCCCCATAACGCCGCGATCCAGGGCAGCATGAGCGCCGCCAGCCTGGAAGTAGTCGGTAAACCGACGGAAGCCGATGCTGACCAGCCCGCCGGCGCCGATCAGCTCGACCTGCGCGATCTCACCGTGACGGTGAACCAGCGCAAGGGGGCCTTCGATCTGATGTTCGGCGAGTCCAGTTTCAACATCGGCGAACTGCGGGGCCAGAATCGACAAGCGGGAGGCCCATTTGCAATCAGCAAGCTGAGCGTGACCGGCAACCTGAGCCAGACCACTCCACAACAGGTGGCCGCCGAGGCGGTGTTCAAAGCCGACAAGGTCACCGTGGACCAGCAAAGCGGCGCCGGCAGCGTGCGACTGGCGCTAGGCAACCTGGATGGTCCCACCGTCGCCCAGCTCCAACAGTGGCAGCAAAAAACTGCCGGCAAGCTCGACGACCCGCAGGCGCTCGACGACTTGCTGGAATTGGTGAAGACTTTGCTGCGCGGCAAGCTGGAATTCGTGCTCGACACCCAGGCTACCCTGACCCAGGGCGAGTGGCAAGGCAAGCTGACGCTGAATTTCCAGGACCCCGGCGCGATCAATCCGGCGCAAGATCCGATGAGCCTGTTGGGCGCGCTGGAAAAGGGGTTGGCCGACATTGCCGCCTCCAAGCTCTTGGTGGAAACCGTGCTGACCGAATTGGCGAAAGAGGATTTGCGGGCGCAGGTCAAGGAACAGGGCCAGGAGGCCGGCGAACAGGCGGTGCAGACCCTGGCCGCGCAGCAGGTTGCGCAGCAGCTTCAGGGAATGACGGCCGCCGGTTTCATCCGGCTTGAAGGCGATCGCTACCAAACCACCGCACGATTCGAGGGTGGCAAGCTGTTCGTGAACGATCAGGAAATTCCGCTGGCGCCACCGGTTGATGAGGAAAACCCCAACGACGTGGAAGCGCTGCCGCTGGAACCGGGTGACGGCTTCCAGGAAGAGGAAACGCCACTGGCGCCGGATGGCGGCGGCGAAGAACCGCCCCAGGGCAAACCGACCCAACAATGAGCTTTGGCGGTCATGACCGGCATTGAAGCGGAGTTGCGGCGCTTGCCGCCAGGATTGCGGCCCGAAGTCGACCAGTATTGGGAGGCATTCACCGCCGCCGCCCGCGCGACAGATCTGGAGCCGCCCACCGACGCGGTGTTGCGGCAATTGATCCCGGTCTGGGCCGGCAGCGAGTTCGTCGCCCGCGCCTGCATTCGCGAGCCGGCGCTGCTGGCGGAACTGCTGGCCAGCGGCGATCTGGCTCGGGTCCGGGCGCCGGGCGAGTGCCGGGCGCGATTGGAGCAGCAGTTGGCGGATGTGGCCGACGAGACTCAAGTCGGTGCTTTGTTGCGTCGGTTCCGCCGCCGGGAAATGGTCCGCATCGCCTGGCGCGATCTGGCCGGGCTGGCGGACTTGACGGAAACGCTGGGCGATCTGTCCGATCTGGCGGAGGCGGCGGTCGATGCCGCGCTGGAGCGATTGCACGCCTGGCAGGGCCAGCGTTTTGGCATGCCGCGCGATGCCGACGGTCAAGCGCAGCGCCTGGTGGTGCTGGGCATGGGCAAGCTGGGCGGACGCGAACTCAACTTTTCCTCGGACATCGACCTGATATTCACTTTTCCACGGCAGGGTCAGACCGACGGCGCGCGGGCCGTCGCCAACGAAGAGTTTTTCCGCCGGCTCGGCCAACGGCTGATCAAAGTGTTGGCCGAGCCGACCGCCGACGGCTTTGTATTCCGGGTCGACATGCGCCTGCGGCCGTTCGGCGATGCCGGGCCGCTGGCGATCTCCTTCACTGCCTTTGAGGACTATTACCAGAATCACGGCCGCGACTGGGAACGTTACGCCATGATCAAGGCCCGGGTGATCGCCGGCGACCGGGAAGCCGGCGAGCGCTTGCTGGCCGGGCTGCGGCCGTTCGTCTACCGCCGTTACCTCGATTATGGTGCGTTCGAAGCGCTGCGCGGCATGAAGACGCTGATCGCCCAGGAAGTCGAACGCAAAGGTATGCAGCGCAACATCAAGCTGGGGCCGGGCGGCATCCGCGAAATCGAATTCATCGGCCAGGCTTTTCAACTGATCTACGGTGGCCGCGAGCCGGCGCTGCGGGAGCGCGGCATCCTGGCGGTGCTGGACTATCTGGCCGTCAGCGACCGGCTGCCGGCGGCGGCGGTGGCCGACCTCAAGCAGGCCTATGACTTCCTGCGCCGCGTCGAGAACCGGCTGCAAGCCTGGGCCGACCAGCAAACCCACGACCTGTCGGACGACGAACTGGCCCAATCGCGGCTGGCTTACGCGATGGGTCAGCCCGACTGGGGCGCTTTCGCCGACGAACTGGCGCGACACGTTCGGGCGGTGAGCCAGCAGTTCGCTCAGGTATTCGGCGACGCGGCGGCGGATACCGGGACCCCCAAGGAAGGGCTGGCGGTCGTCTGGGGGAACGAGCCGGGCGAGGAAGGCGCGCTCCAGGTGTTGGCCGAGCACGGCTTTGAGGACCCGGCGCTGGCCTGGAACCGGTTGCGGGCGCTGAAAACCGGGTTCAGCTACCGGGCAATGAGCCCGCGTGGGCGCGAACGCCTGGATGTGCTGCTGCCGCGGGTGTTGGAGGCGGCAGCCGTTGCGCCACGGCCGGCGGCAACGTTGGAGCGCGTTCTCAACCTGCTGGAAGCGGTTGCCCGCCGCTCGGTGTACCTGGCGCTGCTGGCCGAGCATCCACAGGCGCTGGCGCAACTGGTCAAGCTGTGCGCCGCCAGCGGCTGGATCGCCACCCATCTAATCCGCTACCCGCTGCTGCTCGACGACCTGCTGAATCCCGCCACGCTCTACGCGCCGCTGGACCGCCGGCAGTTGGTGTTGGAATTGGACCAGCAACTGGCGCGCGCGCCGGCGGGCGACGCCGAAGAATTGTTGAACGCTTTGCGTTATTTCAAGCAGGGCAACGTGTTGCGGGTTGCCGCCGCCGATGTCAGCGGCGCGATGCCCTTGATGATCGTCAGCGACCATCTGACCGAAATCGCCGAAGTCCTGCTGCGCAAGGTGCTGGATCTGGCCTGGGCCGATCTGCTGCCCCGGTTCGGTCCGCCCGAGTGCGTGGTGGACGAGGTGAAGCGGGAGGCGCGCTTCGCCATCCTTGCCTACGGCAAGCTGGGCGGTATCGAATTGAACTACGGTTCCGACCTGGATCTGGTGTTCCTGCACGACAGCGTCGGCGGCCAGCAAATGACCGCCGGCCCGCGCCAGATCGACAACGCCGCCTTTTTCGCCAAACTGGTGCAACGGATCATCTATCTGCTCACCACCCGCACCGGCGCCGGCGATCTGTACGAGGTGGACACCCGGCTACGGCCCAGCGGTCGCGCCGGCCTGCTGGTCAGCTCCTTCGAGGCTTTCCTCGAATACCAGCAGCGTCAGGCCTGGACCTGGGAGCATCAAGCGCTGACGCGGACGCGGGTGGTGGCGGGGCCGGCGGCGCTGACCGAGCGGTTCCAGGCCATCCGCCGGGAGGTGTTGGGGCGCGAGCGCGATCCGGTTGCGCTGTGCCAGGAGGTCCGCGACATGCGCGAGCGGATGCGCGCCGAACTGGACGCCAGCACCGCCGAGGACTTCGATCTCAAGCAGGGCCGGGGTGGTATCGCCGACATCGAATTTATGGTGCAATATAAAATCTTGGCGAACGCCTACCGTTACCCGGATCTGCTGACCTACACCGATAACATCCGGCAGATCGACGGGCTGGAGCGATTCGGCATCCTGTCCATCGCCGACGCCGCCCGGTTGCGCAACGCCTATCGAGGCCTGCGCCGGCGCATTCACTTACTCAAGCTGCAAGAACAGCCCGCCCGCATCCCGGTCGACGAGGCGCGGGAGGCCCGCGAGGGCGTGAGCCGCATCTGGCGGCGCCTGATGGAAAGCGATTGACGCGCGAGGCGCGGGGCGATGCATCGATGCATTCAAGCAACGGGCGCCGGCGCGCGCGCAAGCAGCCTTGTTTTGGAGAGTCGAACGATGACGATGGCCGACCGTGATGGTCTGATCTGGTACGACGGCGAACTGGTGCCCTGGCGCGAGGCCAACACCCATGTATTGACCCATACCCTGCACTACGGCATGGGTGTGTTCGAAGGAGTCCGGGCCTACGCCACCCACCGGGGCGCCGCGATCTTTCGCTTGCAGGCCCATACCGACCGGTTGTTTCGTTCCGCCCACATCCTTGGCATGCCGCTGCCGTACAGCAAGGCGGAAATCAACGAAGCCTGCCGGCAGGCGGTGCGCGCCAACAATCTGGCCAGCGCCTATATCCGGCCGATGTGCTTCTTCGGCGCCGAAGGCATGGGGCTGCGCGCCGACAACCTCAAGGTTCACGCCATCATCGCCGCCTGGGAATGGGGCGCTTATCTGGGCGCGGAAAACCTGGAGCGCGGCATCCGCATCCGTACCTCGTCGTTCAGCCGGCACCATGTCAACATCGCCATGTGTAAGGCCAAAGCGAACGGCAACTACATGAATTCAATGCTGGCGCTGTCCGAAGCCCTGCGCGACGGCTACGACGAAGCGCTGCTGCTGGATACCGAAGGCTATGTGGCGGAAGGCAGCGGCGAGAACATCTTTATCGTCCGCGACGGCTTGATCCATACCCCGGATCTGACTTCGGCGCTGGAAGGCATCACCCGCGACACCATCATCCGCTTCGCCGCCGACCTTGGGATTTCAGTCCGGGAAAAGCGCATCACCCGCGATGAGGTGTACATCGCCGACGAAGCCTTTTTCACCGGCACCGCCGCCGAGGTGACGCCGATCCGCGAGGTGGACGGCCGCGCCATCGGCAACGGCCGGCGTGGTCCGATCACCCAACGCCTGCAGGAAATGTACTTCGATCAGGTGCAAGGCCGCCGCGATGAATACCCCGACTGGCTGACGCTGGTTTGAGTGCTTCATTGCCTCAGCCGAAATCCTTTTCCAACCTGCTTTCATCGACACACAAGAATTCCAGGAGACAATCCCATGGCTGCCGCTCCCGCCGCCGCTCTCGCCAAGGCCATGTCCAACACCCAGAAGACCTACGAGGTCAGCCGGGCCGATTTGCCGGTGTCCTGCCCGCTGCCGGAAACGACGCTGTGGAACTCTCACCCAAAGGTCTATCTGCCGCTTGAAGCCACCGGCAAAGCCAAGTGCCCGTACTGCGGCGCGGACTTCGTGTTGGTGGACTGACCCGCTGTCCGGCGGCGGGTGGAATCGCCGGTGCGCCCGCTGGTCGTCTGGCGGTTCAGTGACGGCAAGGCTGGGCACGATAATCAGAGCCAGGGATTGACGGAAGCCTTGGCCCGCTTGCGGCCAGTGGAAACCGTCACACCGCAAATCCTGACCCCCGCCGCGGCGTTGCTCGCTCTGGCGGGTAGCCGTCCGGCTGCGTGGCAAACCTTGCCGGCGCCGGACTTGCTGGTGGGCGCCGGTCACGGTACCCATCTCTCGCTGCTGGCCGCCCGCCGGGCGCGGGGCGGGCGGGCGGTGGTGTTGATGCGGCCCAGCCTGCCGCTCGGCCTGTTCGATCTGTGCCTGATCCCCGAACACGACTCGCCGCCGATCCGCGCGAACGTGCTGACCACTCGCGGAGCGCTGAACCGTATCCAGGTTTCCCTCACCCTGGAACCGAAGCAGGGCTTGCTGCTCATCGGCGGACCCTCGGCGCATTTCAGTTGGGACGACGCCGGATTGCGCGCGCAAATCGCCGCCGTGCTCGCCGCCGCCCCGTCGATGCGCTGGACTCTGACCACCTCGCGCCGCACCCCAGCCTCTTTTTTAACCGCCTGCCACGATCCAGCGGACGACCGGCTGACGATGGTTCCGGTCGCGGCGACCGGCCCGGATTGGCTGCCGGCGCAACTGGCGCGGGCAGGACAGGTCTGGGTCAGCGCCGACAGCGTATCCATGGTCTACGAGGCCTTGACCGCCGGCGCGGCGGTGGGGGTGCTGGACGTGCCGCGCAAACGATCCAGCCGAATTAGCCGGGGACTGGACAAGCTGGCTGGCGAGGGCTGGATCACGCCCTTCGCCGACTGGCAACGCCATTCGCGCCTCAACCGGCCGACCCACACCTTCAACGAAGCGGAGCGCTGTGCCCGCTGGATCGCCGCGCGATGGTTCGCCTGAGCGTGGCGCAGTTGTTGCCGGCGCTAAACGGCGGCGGCGTGGAGCGTGGCACGCTGGAGATCGCGCGGGAACTGGTCCGGCGCGGCCATCGCTCGGTGGTGGTTTCCGCCGGCGGGCGGCTGGCGCCGGAATTGCTGCAAGAGGGCAGCGAGCATCTGGCCTGGCCGCTTGGCGCCAAGTCGCCGCTGGCGCTGCGCTGGGTTCGGCCATTGCGGCGCTGGCTGGCCGAACAGCGGATCGACATTCTGCACGCCCGCTCGCGCTTGCCGGCCTGGATCGCCTGGCTGGCCTGGCGGCGGATGGACCCGGCGACCCGGCCGCGCTTCATCACCACCGTGCATGGGCTGTACTCGGTTTCCCGTTACAGCGCCATCATGACCCGAGGCGAGCGGGTGATCGCCGTATCCGAGACCGTGCGCGCCTATCTGCGACGCCATTATCCCGAACTGCCGACCGAGCGTGTCCACGTCATCCAGCGCGGGGTGGACCCGGTGGATTTTCCCTACGGTCACCGGCCCGCGCCCGACTGGCTGGCCGACTGGTATCGGCAATATCCGCAATTGCGAGAAGCGCCGGTCTTGACGCTGCCGGGACGGCTGAGCCGGCTCAAGGGCCACGAGGAATTCATCGAGCTGATCGCCCGGCTACGAGCGGCCGGGCGACCGGTCCATGGGCTGATCGTTGGTGGACCAGAACCGCGTCGCCAAGCTTACGCCGATGAATTGCGGGAAAAAATTCGATTGCGAGGTTTGGACGACAGCGTGCTGTTTACCGGCCACCGCGCCGACATGCGCGAGATTTATGCAGTATCGACGCTGGTGCTGTCGCTGTCGGCCAAACCGGAATCTTTCGGTCGCACGGTGCTGGAAGCCTTGAGCCTGGGCAGACCGGTGGTTGCTTACGCGCGCGGCGGCGTCGGTGAGATTCTGGACCGGTTGTATCCCGCTGGCCGGGTTCCACCGGGCGATGCGGAGACGCTGACCGCGCGGGTTGCCGGCCTGCTGGATGCCCCGCCGCCGGTACCGGCGGAACCGGCGTTCCCCTTGCGGCGGATGCTGGATGAAACCCTGGCCCTCTACTTGGCGCTGCATCGCGCGCCGAGGGCGCCCGCGTGAAACTCGCGCCGTCCGGGCCGACCCTGATCGTGCAGCCGCTGCCCGGCATCGGCGACATGGTTTGGCATCTGCCGCATATCCATGCCATCGCCGCAACCACGACCTCGGACCAGGTCGATATTCTGACCAAACCGCGCTCCCAGGCCGACCGCTTGCTGTGCGCCGATCCCTGCGTCGGCCAAGTGCTGTGGCTGGAGCGCGAATCCGGCCGCCATGCCGGCTTACGTGGCGTGTTGCGACTGGTGACGGCGTTGCGGCAAGGCGGCTACCAGCGCGTTTGGATTCTGCACGGCAGCGCCCGCTACGCGCTGGCGGCGCGGTTGGCCGGCATCCCCGAGCGACTGGGGTACGGGGTGGGTTTGCAGTCCCTGCTGTTGACCGCGCCGGTGCGGTTGCCGCCCGAGCGGCGCCACGCCCACCCGATCCTGCGGGCCGATGCCCTGCTGGATGCCCTGGATATCGTTCGCGCCGAACCGGAACCCCGGCTCGCGCTCGCCGCCGAGGCCGAACAGGCGGTGGCGGCGCGGTTCGCGACTTGGCCGGGGCCGTGGATCGCGCTGGGCGTCGGCAGCAGCGAACCCTGGAAACAATGGGGCGCGGCCCGCTTCGCGGAATTGACTCTGGCGCTGAACCGGCGACGGGTCGGTTCGGTCTTTATCGTCGGTGGACCGGCGGAACGACCGCTGGCGGAAGACATTTTGGCGCGAGTGCGCGGCGACGGCGGCGTGGCGGCGGATGCGGTGGCGCTACCGCTGGAGCAGGTGGCGGCTTTGCTGGCCCGTTCCCGCTGGTACATCGGCAACGATACCGGCGTGCTGAATATGGCCGCCGCCCTGCGGGTGCCGGCCATCGGGCTGTTCGGCGGTTCGGCGCCGCTCTGGCATTCCCGCTTCATTCATCCGCTCCTGCCGCCCGTCGGCGAACACGGCATGGCGGCCATCACGGTTTCCCAGGTTCTGGAAGCGCTCGCGCGCTGGAGTGGTTCGGATGTCCATCGCACGCTTGCATAACACCTTGCAAGAGGAGTTCTTCCGGCGCGGTTGGCTGCTGCTGGCGGTGTTGCCGCTGACCCAGATCGGCGGCCGCGCGCTGTTCAACCTTGTTGCTGGCTTCTACGTTGCGTGGGGCGTGCTGAGCCTGTGGAGCCGGCGGGATCGGCTGGACCGCTCAACGACCCTGCTGTACCTGGCCTTGCTGGCAACGGCGCTGGCCGGCGTGCCGGGGTCGGTCGATCCGGCGGGCGGCCTCCGCGTCTGGGTACAGTTCGCCGCGCAGACCTCGGCTTTACTGCTGGTGCAGGCGGCCCTGCGGGAATCTCCGGAGAACCTTGATCGCCTGTTGACCGCCATGGCGCTGTTCGGCGGAATCACTTTGGCCGGCTTGTACCTCCTGCTGCCCTACTACTGGTTCGAGTGGTCCGGTCAACCCTTCAACCCGCTCACGCAATTGCGGGAAGACAACCTGCCGTTTTTACTGCCATTCTTGTTAGGCTGGATCGGGCGGCGCGGCCACCGCCGCTGGCGGTACGGCGCGATGGCGGGCGTGATCGCCGCTGCTCTGGGCTATGTGACAATCTCCGAAGGGCGGGCGGCGCTATTCGGTTTGATCGTGGGATTGGCGGTGTTCTGCTGGGCGGTACTGGGATGGCGGCCGCGCTGGATCGCGCTGCTGGCGGTATTGGTATTGGCGGCGGGCATCGCCGTCAATACCGGGCCGTTCCTCAAAGCGGAACTGGACCCCGAACATCCCCTGGATGCCTTTACCGCCGGGCGCACCATTGTGTGGCGGCAGGCGCTGGAACATCCTCCGGCGCGACCCTGGCTGGGCGTGGGAATCGCCAATGCGTCGCACAGCGAGGAGTTGCTGCGCTTTGAACTGGGTGGTGCGCAATTACAAGTCAAGCACTTCCACAACTTTCTGATTGACGCCTGGTACGAAACCGGGATCTTGGGGGCAGGATTACTGCTGGCGTTGGCCGGCACTGTATTCGTCCGGCTGGCGCGGATCTGGCGGCGGCTGTCGGTCGATGATCGCCAGCGTGCCGGCGTGTTGCTGGCCGCGGCGCTGGCAATTATCGCCGCCGGTCTGCTGAGCTTCTCCTATACTTCCCGGCAGTTTGCCTGTTACCTCTTCGCCTGTCTGGGCGGGTTGATCCACGTCGGCCGTGCACGCGGCGGCTCGGCTAGCCCAGCAAATGGCGATACAGATCCAAATAAGCGTTAACGACCGCTTCCTCGCTGTGTCGGGCGATTAGCGTCTGGTGACCGCCGCTGGCGAGTTCATGGCGTAACGGTTCGTCGCGCAACAACAATTCCATTGCCGCCGCCAGCGCGGCGGGATCGTCCGAAGGCGTCAGCCAGCCGTCCTGGCGGTCGGTGACGATGTCCTGCAAGCCCCGGGCGCGGGTCGAGAGCACCGGACGGCGGTGGGCCCAGGCTTCCAGCACGACGTTACCCACTCCTTCCTGCCGCGAAGAGCAGACGCACAGGTCGGCCAGTTCCTGAAAGCGGTCGGCATCGTCGCGCCAGCCTGGCCAGCGCACCCGATCGGCGACGTCCAGTTGCGTGGCGTGGTGTTTGAGGCCAGCCGCCAACGGCCCGTCGCCGACGATGAGCAGATAGATCGGCCGGCCGTGAATGTGGGCTGGGACGGCCGCGAAAGCCGCGAGCAGGTCGTCGAACCCCTTGACCGGATGCAAGCGGCCCACCGCTGTCACGATCAGGGCATCGTCGGGTATCGCATACTCCTGACGCAATTGCCGCAGGGCGACGGCCGAACTGGGGTGGCGCGGCGCGACGAAATTGCTGATGTGAAACACCCGGTTTGCGGGAAACCCGTGCCGGATCAGGTGATCGCGGATGCCAGGACTGACCGCGACCCAGGCGTGCGCGTGCCGGTAGCGGCGCGGGTTGTAATAGCCGCCCAGCCGGGCAATGTGGATCGGCCGCTGGCCGGCGGCGACCTCGGTTAGCCGGCTGGCCCGGCCCATGTAGGTTTGCACGATGTCCGGCCGGCGCTCGCGCATGATGTCCGCGATCCGCCAGCGAGACCAGACATCCCAGACCGCCCGCATCGGAACATGGATTTGCTCGGTTTCCGGCCGCAGCCGGGCCGAAACCTGGCCGCCGGCCACGTTGATGGCCAATACGGGCTGCTGGCGCGTCTGCAAGGCATTGACGAGGCGGACATAAAAGAGTTCAGCTCCGCCCACCGCCTCCCCGCCGATGATATGGGCCGATGCGATCATGAATACCAGAGGACGTGAAAGTCATGCATGATATGGCGCGTGCTCCAAAATGAAAACTTCAGGACAGGCTGATTCATGACAGACCGCGCCCGGCTTTCGGTATTCATCACCACCCACAACAACGACCGTACCTTGACGGCCTGTCTGGAGAGCGTCAAGTGGGCCGATGAGATCATCCTGCTGGATTCCTTCAGCACCGATGATACGCTCGACATCGCCCGACGCTACGGGGCGCGGATCACCCAGCACAAATTCATGGGATACGGCCGGCAAAAGCAGATGGCGCTGGCGGCGACCACCCATGATTGGGTGCTGCTGCTGGATGCCGACGAGGCGCTGTCGCCGGTCCTGCAGATTGAAATCGACCAGTTGCTGGACACGGGACCCGCCGCGGACGGTTACGAAATGCCCCGGCAGGAACAACTGTTCTGGCGGATGTACCATCCGGCGACCCGGATGAATTACTACCTGCGCCTGTTCGACAAGCGCAAGGGCGACATCGACGACATGCCGATCCACGCCGCGCCCAAGATGAGAGGACGGATCGGTCGGCTCGATGCGCCGCTGTATCATTACGGCGAAACCGACATCCACACCAAGGTCGAGAAGATCAACGCTTATTCGACTGGCCTGGTTGCGGACAAGATCAAGAAAAAACGTTGGGGCATACCGCTCATCATGTTGTTCTACCCACCGCTGTTTTTCATCCGCAGCTATTTGTTCAAGCGTAATTTTTTGAACGGCTGGGCAGGAGTGATCAACTCGGCGGTGGCGGCGTTTTACGTGTTCCTCAAATACGCCAAGCTGTACGAGCACTATCAAGTAGCCCAATACGGGACCCGGTTGTTGCCGGAAGACGCTCCACCGCCGCCGGTCCGACATCGATCCCAGGATGCCGGCCACGATTCCTGAGAACTTCGGAGGTTTGGCCAGTCACGTCAAGCCTGCGTTGATCCCATGCAATTGCCGCCAGACCCGCGGCGGCGTCAGCATCGCCATGCAGGTGTGGTGGGAACAATCCTTGCGATAGCAGTTGATGCAAGGCAGGTCGGCTTGCAGGGTCGTGACATTATCACCCAACGGCTTGACTCGGCGCGGGTCGGTCGGACCACACAGCACCAGCATGGGCACGGTCGTGGCCGCGGCCAAGTGCGCGGTGCCGGTGTCGTTGGCGACGATGAAACGCGCGGGCTCGCACAGCGGCGGAATATCCAGGATCGCGGTCTGCCCGCACAGGTTGACCAGCCAGGGACCGCAGGTCCGGGCGATACGCTGACACTCTTCGATTTCATCCGGACCGCCGACGAGCACGATATGATCCAGGCCTTGGCGGTGAAGTTGATGCGCCAGCGCGCTGTAACGGTCGGCGCCCCAGCGCTTGAGGTGACCGCTGGCATTGCAACCGGGCAACAAGACCGCATAGCGGCCCGCCATGAGTCCGTGGAATGCTAAAAGGTCCTGGGCGTGGGCGCGGTGGTGGTCGGAAACATGCAGCACCGGTCGCGGCGTCGTTGCCGGAATGCCACCGGCTCGCAGCGCGGCGCGACCGCGAGTGATGCTGTGCGCGGGTCCGGGCAGTTCGGCCGGGGCAATGTTGTAGGGAAACTGACGGCGGTTGCCCAAGCGGAAAGGTATCGGGCGGCCGCCGAGTCCCAGCAGACCCAGCAACAGGCGGGAGCGGTCGTTGCACTGCAAGTCGATCACCAGGTCATAGCGTTGAGCCCGCACTTGGCGCAACCACTCGATCATATTGGGGATAGTCCGCCGGCGGTCGCGCAGATCCACCGCGAAAACCCGTTGAAACCGCGAATCCCGCACAAAAAGTTCTTGCCAGGCGGGTAGGGTGTTGAGATGGATTTCCCGATCCGAAAACGCCCGGGCGATATCCTCGAATAGCGCGGTGGCGATAATCACGTCGCCCATGGCGCTCCATTTCAACACCAGGATACGGCGTATGGCGGGATTGGCCGGCAGGTCGGCGCAATAGGACATTGGCGGCATCCGAGCTCAGGGCGGATAAACGCTTGGAATGCCCGGCGGCTGGGTCTTGAAGCGACGGTGAACCCAGAGGTACTGCGCCGGCGCCTGGCGGATGTAGTGCTCCAGCAACTCGTTGATGCGCTCGGTGTCCGACGCAACATCTCCGCTCGGAAAATTCTCCAGCGCCGGCAGGATAGTTACCTCGTAACCGGCTGTTCCTGCCAGTCGGCGCGGGAAGTAGGGCACCACCGCCGCGCCGCTCAGCGCCGCCAGTCGGCTGGTGGCGGTAATAGTGCAAGCCGGCACCCCAAAGAAAGGCACGAAGACGCTGTTGCGAATGCCGTGGTTCTGATCGGGCGCATACCACACCGCCCTTCCTCGTTTGAAGGCGCGCAACAGGCCGCGCAGATCCTCGTGCGGCAACGGCGGCAACCGGGACCGACGCTCACGCTCGTGACGCATGACGGCTTCGTACAGTGAATTCTTATGCGATCGGTACATGGCATGGAACGAGTGGCGCCAGGTGATGAACCGGGCACCCAATTCCAGGGGGGTGAAATGTCCAGTGAGAAGGATCACGCCCTTGCCACGGGCCAGGGCTTGCTCCAGATATTGTGAGCCCTCGACTCGCGCCAACCCATACAGCTTCTCGTCTGGCGCCCACCAAGCCATGGCGGTTTCGAACAAGCCGATACCCAGCGCGGCGAAATGCTCTTCCAGCAGGTCGGCCCTTTGCTCTGGCGGCAATTCCGGGAAACACAACGCCAGATTGATGGCGGCGATGTGGCGGCGGCGGCGCATGATTTTGCCAGCCCAGCGGCCAACTTGCCGGCCAGCAAGCAACTGCCAGCGGAATGGCAGCGCGGCCATCCCTTTCATCACACCCAATCCCAGCCAGACCGGCCAGTA
>CAVOGC010000031.1:20000-38239 GCA_963695105.1 uncultured Gammaproteobacteria bacterium
CAGGCGCTGGAGAGAACTCGGGTGAAGGAACTCGGCAAACTAGCACCGTAACTTCGGGAGAAGGTGCGCCCGCGGTACGTGAAGGCCCTCGCGGCTGGAGCGGAAGCGGGCCGCAGTGACCAGGTGGCTGCGACTGTTTACTAAAAACACAGCACTCTGCCAACACGAAAGTGGACGTATAGGGTGTGACGCCTGCCCGGTGCCGGAAGGTTAATTGATGGGGTCAGCGCAAGCGAAGCTCTTGATCGAAGCCCCGGTAAACGGCGGCCGTAACTATAACGGTCCTAAGGTAGCGAAATTCCTTGTCGGGTAAGTTCCGACCTGCACGAATGGCGTAACGATAGCCACACTGTCTCCACCCGAGACTCCGTGAAATTGAAATCGCTGTGAAGATGCAGCGTACCCGCGGCAAGACGGAAAGACCCCGTGAACCTTTACTACAGCTTTGCACTGGACTTTGAGCCTTCTTGTGTAGGATAGGTGGGAGGCGCTGAAGCTGGAACGCCAGTTCCGGTGGAGCCAACCTTGAAATACCACCCTGGAATGCTCGAGGTTCTAACCGCGGCCCGCAATCCGGGTCCGGGACCGTGCATGGTGGGTAGTTTGACTGGGGCGGTCTCCTCCCAAAGAGTAACGGAGGAGTGCGATGGTGCCCTCAGCGCGGTCGGAAATCGCGCGTGGCGTGCAAAGGCGAAAGGGCGCTTGACTGCGAGACGGACAGGTCGAGCAGGTGCGAAAGCAGGTCTTAGTGATCCGGTGGTTCCGTATGGAAGGGCCATCGCTCAACGGATAAAAGGTACTCCGGGGATAACAGGCTGATACCGCCCAAGAGTCCATATCGACGGCGGTGTTTGGCACCTCGATGTCGGCTCATCACATCCTGGGGCTGTAGTCGGTCCCAAGGGTATGGCTGTTCGCCATTTAAAGTGGTACGCGAGCTGGGTTTAGAACGTCGTGAGACAGTTCGGTCCCTATCTGCCGCGGGCGTTGGAGATTTGAGGGGCGCTGTTCCTAGTACGAGAGGACCGGAATGGACAGACCTCTGGTGCACCGGTTGTCACGCCAGTGGCACGGCCGGGTAGCTACGTCCGGACAGGATAACCGCTGAAAGCATCTAAGCGGGAAGCCTCCCCCAAGATTAGATCTCCCGAGTCCTCGAGACTCCTAAAGGTCCGTTGGAGACCACGACGTGGATAGGCGGGCGGTGGACGCGCGGCAACGCGTGAAGCCTACCCGTACTAATTGACCGTGCGGCTTGACCCTGTAACACCCAAAGCATGTGGGACCTGTCCCACCCCCCATCGCAGCGCGCCTTCCCCCTTCTTTGCCTGGCGACCTTAGCGCGCGGGAACCACTCGACCCCATCCCGAACTCGACCGTGAAACCGCGCCGCGCCTATGATCGTGTGAGCATCACTCACGCTAAAGTCGGTCATCGCCAGGTAACTTATTCGCTGTATCCCCCTGAATATAGGGGGATACTTTTTAGGTTTGGATGTTGGTGGTTGCTTTGCTGCTAATAATGGTCATAGTAGTCTTCTGTCCTTGAACCTGTTAGCTCATTAAGATTTAAAAGCCCACAAGCTTTCGATATCCCGGTTTTGCCGGTTGGAGATAGGCTCGATGTCAAGAGTTTGCCAAGTGACGGGGAAGCGCCCCGCTACCGGAAATAACGTATCGCACGCCAATAACAAGACCCGTCGGCGGTTTCTTCCAAACCTGCATGTCCATCGCTTTTGGGTTGAGAGCGAGCGGCGCTTTGTGAGTCTGCGAATATCTTCGCATGGTATGCGCATCATCGATAAAAAAGGTATTGATGCCGTTCTCTCCGATTTGCGCACCCAAGGCGAAAAGGTTTAACTGGAAAGGAGTAAGCATTCATGCGCGATAAAATCAAGTTGGTATCCACGGCTGGTACCGGCCACTTTTACACAACCACTAAAAACAAGCGCACGACGCCTGAAAAATTGGAAATGAAAAAATACGATCCGGTGGTTCGCAAGCATGTTCCCTACAAGGAAGCTAAGATCAAGTAATTATTTGATCGCTCAAAGCGACAACAAAAAACCCGCTTTCAAGGCGGGTTTTTTGTTGTCTTCAATCAGACTGAGCGCACTGAATAACTGCGTAATGATAGTGCAAACTCCTGTAGAACTTGGATACCGCTGGCCTCGGCCCGCGCGCACCAATCCTGCAACGATACCACCAGGTTTTCATGACTGACAGTCGTGCGGTTCCATAGACTTTGCAGACTCGTCCGAAACTCATAGACGGTGCATAGAGCTTGACTCATATCGAGCACACTGTGCAATCGGGCGCGGTCACGATCATCCAATCGAGCCTCCTCACGCAGCAGCAAAACCTTGGTTCGTTTGAGCATACGGCGCCGGGAATCATCAGCTTTTCGTAACTCCTCACGCAGTACCGGCGCCACTACAGTGCGACCGAAATCGGCCATCACATACAGCCGGCCCAGAACTACAGCCTTTAGTGTATCCAAATCAATAACTTGTTTATTCGGTAGTTGTTGTGGCACCGGCGCGATTTTCTTGACGTGTGCCAACCGCAGGATTGTCAAAATTCGGATGTACAACCAGCCAATGTCAAATTCCCACCAGCGGTTCGACAGTTTGGCCGAACTGGGGAAGGCGTGATGGTTGTTATGCAGTTCTTCACCGCCGATGACCAAACCGATCGGCAAGAGATTGGTGGAGGCATCGCGGGGTTCATAATTACGATAACCCCAATAGTGCCCTAAGCCATTGACGACTCCGGCGGCCCAGAATGGAATCCACAGCAGTTGTATCGCCCAAACGGTGAGTCCCGCGATGCCGAACAAGGCTAGATCGACAAACAGTATCAGTGTAACACCCAGTCGGTCATATCGGGCATAGAGATGACTTTCCAGCCAATCATCGGGCGTGCCATGACCATATCGCTTCATGGTCTCCGAGTTAACTGCTTCAGAGCGATACAATTCCGCACCTTCCCAAAGCACCTTGCGGATACCCAAAACCTGCGGGCTATGAGGATCGTCCGGTGTTTCGCACTTGGCGTGATGCTTGCGATGTATGGCGACCCACTGTTTGGTGACCATGCCGGTCGTTAGCCATAGCCAGAATCGGAAGAAATGACTGATGACCGGGTGCAAATCCAGTGCGCGATGTGCTTGGGCGCGGTGCAGGAAAATCGTGACGGCGGCTATCGTGACATGCGTCATCAACAGCGTTGCCAACACCAGTTCCCAGAAAGAGAGATCCAGAAAACCATGAACGATGAAATTCAACTCTACACCTTTTGCAAGCGTGGTTAGAAAAGCGGCCGGTACGGCCGGAAAGCCGTTCGTCATCAAGCCAACAGCTCTAGGTATTTTGATTTATAAAGATATTTCCGTACAATACTGCTACCATGATGCTGGGCTGGTTGCCGTGCTCATTGGAGTTTCTTGGCCACCAGCCAGTAGCCAATACTTAGAGAAAAAATGACCGCCGCCGTTGCCCAAATGTATTCGGGCTCCACGGTTTTGTAGTCCATCACGATCACCTTTCGGGCGATCGCCATCAGCGCCGTGGCGAGCACCAGTTTGACATGCAACACGTCGTCGCGCAGGTACAGCACGATGTTCAGGAAAATTTCAATGGCGATCAGGGCCGCCATGAATGCGCCGAACGAAGCTAAAATATCATTGACGCTCAGCAACCCCACAATCGGCGCCGTCGCACTCTGATAAAGCACCCACGCCACATCGGCGACACTCCAAATGATCACCAAGGTCATCAGTATCGCCAGCATCCGCACGCAGAATCGAATGATGACGTGCAACCAGTGGATCAGCGGTTCCTCGCTTTCGTCGATATGCAGACCATCGGAGAGGTCGTGATCGGGTGGCGGGATGTGGTTGGGAGGTTTTTCCATGGGGTGGTCGGCAACGGATCGGCACGGCTGTTCGGGTCAACTTCGTAATGTATGATACCGCCCCGCGCGGGTTAGCGCTTGTTGAAAATGGCATGAAAGGCGAGATACTGGCGCGGGTGGAGCGATTGACCCGCAGCTACGGCGATATGCGGGTGGTCGATGAAATCACTTTCACTCTCCACAGGGGCCAGGTTCTTGGGTTTCTTGGCCTCAACGGGGCGGGTAAATCGACTACGATGCGGATGCTGGCGGGTGTGTTGGCGCCGGACGCCGGGCGGATCGTCATCAACGGCGCCGATTTGCTGGATCAACCGCGTCAGGCCAAGCAATCGATCGGCTATCTGCCCGAGCAGCCTCCGCTTTATCGCGAACTGACGGTGGACGAACAGTTGTGCTACAGCGCCCGCCTGCACGGGCTCGATCGCGTGGCCTGCCGCCAAGCCCTGCTTCAGATCAAGGAGCGCTGCGGGCTAGCGGATGTCGGCCGACGCCTGATCGGCAATTTGTCCAAGGGATATCGGCAGCGGGTCGGTCTGGCCCAGGCCATCCTGCACGACCCCCCGGTGCTGGTGCTGGACGAACCGACCGTCGGCCTGGACCCTTTCCAACTGCGAGAGATTCGCGAGTTGATCCGCACGCTGGGGCGGGATCGCGGGGTGATTCTGTCCACCCATCTGTTACCCGAGGTGCAGGCGACCTGCACCCATGTGCAGATCATCCGGGCCGGACGGCTGGTGTACGCCGGCGCGCTGGCCGATTTGGAACAGCAGCGGCGCTCCACCCACCTGCGGGTCGGGCTGAACGCAGCGCCGCCGGCCGCGAGCCTGGCGCGACTGCCGGGAGTCGTCCGGGTCGAGGAACTCGGTATCGGCCGGTTTAGACTCCATCATGCCCCCGGCGCCGCGCCCCACCAGGCCGTGCTCGAACAGGCTTGCGCCGATGGCTGGGATCTGTGGGAAATGACCCCGGAACACACCGGCCTGGAACAAATCTTTGTCGATCTGACGCTGGGAGAGGCTCCGGTATGATCCTCACCATCGCGGCCCGCGAGCTGCGCGGCCTATTCCTGTCGCCGCTGGCCTGGACGCTGCTGGCGGTGGTGCAAGGGTTGCTGGCGTGGATCTTCCTGATCCTGGTGGACGATTTCCGAAATTTGCAGGGCCGACTGGCCCTGTTGGACAACGCACCCGGCGTGACCGATCTGGTCGCCGCGCCGCTGTTTCGGGTCGCCGCCTGGGTGCTGCTTTTACTAGCACCACTACTCACCATGCGGCTGTTGAGCGAAGAGCGTCGCGCCGGCACACTCGACCTGCTGCTTTCGGCGCCGGTGGGATCGACGGCCATCGTGCTCGGCAAGTATTTAGGCGTGGTCGTCTTCCTGTCGGGCATGATCGTGCTGGTCGCGTTGATGCCGTTGGCGCTGGCGGCTGGCGCGCCGCTGGATTTCGGCAAGCTGCTGGCCGGCGTGCTCGGTTTGATCCTGCTCGCCGGCAGTTTTACCGCCGCCGGCCTGTATCTGTCGGCGCTCACCATCCAACCGGTGCTGGCGGCGATGGCGACCTTCGGGCTGCTGCTGCTGTTGTGGGTGGTCGATGTGGCCGGGACCGGCCAAAAAACGGCGGACAGCCTGTTCGCGTACCTGTCGCTGCCGCGCCACTACGACGCATTGTTGCTGGGATTGTTTAACAGCGTCGATGTCGCCTACTACCTGTTGTTCATCGCGGCTTTCCTGGGTCTGACGATCCGCCGGCTGGACGATGCGCGCCTGCGGGGTTGATCATGCGGCTCGATCTTTCTACCCGGCGGCGACTGCGAATCCAGAACGGACTGTTCCTCCTGTTGTTCGGTCTGGTGATCGGCCTGCTGGCCTGGCTAAGCGTCCGTTACCCGGTTCAGGCCGACTGGACCGCCGGTGGCCGCAACACGCTGTCCGAGGCCAGTCGGATGCTGTTGGACCGACTGGACGGACCGGTCAGCATCACCGCCTATGCCCGCGACAATTCCTCCCTGCGCGACGGCATCGCCCGGCTGGTGGGCCGCTACCAGCGCTATAAACCCGACCTGACGCTGGCTTTCGTCAACCCCGATCTGTTGCCGGATCGAGTGCGGGAACTCGGAATTACCGCCGACGGCGAGTTGTATCTGGAATATCGCGGCCACGGGGAAAGGCTCGGGCAGCTCAGCGAACAGGCGCTGACCCAGTCCCTGCAACGCCTCGGACGCCAGCAAGAGCGGGTCGTGCTGTTTCTAGCCGGCCACGGCGAGCGCAACCCACGGGGCGTAGCCAATCACGACCTGGGCGCATTTGGCCGGGAGCTGGAAAAAATCGGCATTCAGCCGGAGGCGCTCGATCTGACGACGAGAACCCGGATCCCCGACACAGCCGCCGCGCTGGTCATCGCCGGGCCGCAAACGCCGTTGCCGACGGAGGAGGTTCAGGCCATTGTGGAATACGTGAGTCGGGGCGGCAACCTGCTGTGGTTGCTGGAGCCGAAGGACCCGTCCGGCCTGCAAGCGCTGGCGACCCTGCTGGGTATCGCCGTATTGCCCGGCGTCGTGGTGGACGCGGATACGCCCCTGCTGGGCATCAAGAATCCTGCCTTCATTCCCATCGCCGATTATGGTCCGCATCCCATCACCGAACCCTTGCGTTCGCCCGCCCTGCTGCCGCAAGCCGTCGCTTTGGAGCCGCAAGCCGCCGCGGGCTGGAAGCTTGCCCTGCTGCTGGAAAGCCAGTTGCGGACCTGGACGGAAACGGGTCCGCTGGATGCGCGGATGCAGTTCGATGCCGATACCGCCGAGCACTCCGGTCCCCTGTCTGTCGGCGTGGCGCTGACTCGGCCGCGACCCAGTCCATCCGCCGCCGTGCAAATCGCGTCCCAGCAGCGGGTCGTCGTCATCGGCGATGGCGATTTTCTCTCGAATACCTATCTGGGTAACGGCGGCAACCTGCAACTGGGATTGAATATGATGAACTGGCTCACTCTGGACGACACGTTGATCGTCCTGCACCCCAAGGCCGCTCCCGACATCCGCCTGGATTTGTCGGATGGCGCGCTGGCGCTGATCGCGGCGTTTTTTTTGCTGGTGTTGCCGACGGCGCTATTGGCCAGCGGCTGGCTGATCTGGTTCCGGCGGCGACGCTGTTGACCGTGAACGCGCTCACGCGGCGGCGCTGGCTTAATCTGGGACTGCTGGGGCTGGTCGGTGGCTTGGCGGCGCTGGCGTGGTTGGAATCCGGGCGGGAACGGCCGGCACACGTTCCAAGCCTGCTGGATCTGACATCGGCGCAAACCGAACGGATCGCGGTCGAGCGTCCGGGCCAAGCCAATCTGGCTTTCAAACGGAGTGGCGGTCGTTGGTGGATGACCGCACCGGAGAGCGGTCTGGCCAACCCGATCTTGCTCAATCCGATCCTGAATCTTGCCGGAGCCCACTGCCCGCTACGGTACGCCGTCGCCGAGCTGGACCTGAAATCCTTGCAACTCGATCCGCCCCGGCTACGGCTATGGCTGAACGACCGGGAAATTCGTTTTGGCGCGACTGCTCCGATCGATGGCCGGCGTTACCTGCAAATCGGCGCAACCGTTCATCTCTGCTCCGACGGTTTGTATCCGTTGCTGACGAGCGCGGCGGCAAGTTTCCGGGCGCCGCCCATTGGATCTCCAGCGCCAGGCGGAGCACGGGGCAAATAATGCCCGAGCTGCCCGAAGTCGAAACCGTCCGCCGCGGCATCGCGCCGCATCTGATCGGCCGGACCGTCGCTCGGGTGGTGGTGCGGCAACCTCGACTGCGCTGGCCGATACCGGAGGAACTGGCGACGATACTGCCGGGGCGGATCATCCAGCGGGTCGACCGGCGCGCCAAATATTTGTTGCTACGCACCGATGGCGGAACCGCGATCTTTCACCTCGGCATGACCGGTCGGTTGCGCGTCCTGCCCGCCGTCACGCCGCTGGGGAAACACGATCATGTCGATCTGGTCCTGACCGGCGGGGAATGCCTGCGCTTTAACGACAGCCGTCGCTTTGGCGCGTTGCTGTGGACCGTGGAACCGCCGGAGCAACACCCTCTGCTCCAGACGCTTGGCCCCGAACCGTTCGACGCCGCATTCTCCGGTACCTGTCTGCACCAGCGGGCGAGGGGCCGGACAGCATCGATCAAGACCTTCGTCATGGACAATCATGTGGTGGTGGGAGTCGGTAATATCTACGCCAACGAATCGCTGCATGTGGCCGGAATCGATCCGCGACGCCCGGCCGGGCAAGTCACGCTGACCGAATACCAGCGACTGGTGGTGGCGATCCGGGAGATTCTCGGCGAGGCGATTCGCCAGGGCGGCACCACATTGCGGGATTTCGTCGGCGGCGAGGGCGAGCCGGGCTACTTTCAACGGAGTTTGCGCGTCTACGACCGCTATCTGGCGCCCTGCGCCACTTGCGGCGAAACAATCCAGCGCTGCCGGCTCGGGCAGCGGGCGACCTACTACTGTCCGCGCTGCCAGCGCTAGCGGGCATCCGCCGGCGCGGGTTCGCCACCGCCGGCGGGTTCGGGCGCGGGTGGTGGCGAGACTGGGGCCGGCTCGGGCTTTTTGACGTTCGGGGTGTAAATCACCGCGACCGCAACGTTGTCTTCTCCGCCGAATTGCTTGATCGCCGCTTCTGGCGGCAGGCGACCCTCGCGCAGTGCCTGAAGACCGGCATCGTCCTTGATTCCGGACATCGTCAGTTCACGGATTTGCGCGAAACGGCGCACGCTGGCTTCATCGTTATCGTACCCACTGGCGGCGGCGCGGATTTCGGCCTGACTGACTTCGTCCAAGCCGTTGACCCATGCCGCATCGTCCTCGGTCACCAGCCCCACCAGCGCCTCGGTCGCGCGGGCCGTGGCGATTTTCGCCGCATCGGCGCGCAGTTTTTCCTGAGCGGCTGGCTCCGGGTGCGCGCCGATCAGGTTGACGGCGTAGCCGACCAACGCCAGCTCGCCCGTCGCGTTAACCACGATCAACCGGTTGCCGGCCGGTGGAATCAAGCGGCCCTCGATTTCGGCCAGCAGTTGCCGCAAGCCCTCCTTGAGCGCAACGGTTTCGATGGCGGCGGCATCGGGGCGGGTCAGCCGGACAGCGGTCTTGGGCGTGGCGACCAGATTGACGTAAATCGCACGGCCGGCCGCATCTTCCTCACTCGAATAGGCCACGAAGCCGCGCGCCAGAATCTTAAGCGCCTGTTGCCGCTGTTCCTGCCCGTTGGCGGCGAGGTTGATCAGCGCCAGCCGGATGGCGTCATCGGTTTCCAGATGCTCCGCGACCCGTTGCCGGGCTTCCGGCGCCAAAGCCTGCCAGCAGCCGGCAAGCCGCATACGGGCGTCCAGGAACGCCATAAATCGCGCGACCTGCCGGGTCCGGCGGGTCGCGACCGGATTCTCGGTCGCCGGATAGCGGGCCATGCCCGTCGCCACCCAGCCGAAGCCCGTCTTGAAACGGATCATCCGACAACCGACGGCACGCTGTTTGATCGCGGCGGCGATGGCGCCTTGCGCCGTTCTGGCTTGCAGCGCCGGTTTTCCCGTCATGTCGTCCTGGATCGTCCGCGCCCGTTCCGATCCCTGGGGTGGTTTAGCGCGAGCGGACGTGGGCATGGTTTGCAGCGGCACGGTAAATTCTTCTGGAGCCGGCCTGGCAACGGATGCGGGCGGCAGCCACAGCAGGGTGCCCAACAATAAACAAGAACAAGATAGAGCGCGCATGATATCTCTCCCCAGCGAGCGACCGGGCCGTCAGGTCGCCGGCGATGCCTTGACCTGTGGCACCAACCAAAAAAAGACTTTCCTTGGTGTACCGCAACTGCTCAATCACCACTTCCAATGCGTTGCTTAGGGCTTTCAGGTCGGTGGTTTTGCGCAACTCGGCCAGTTTGCGGCGGGTGATCTCCAGATTCTGGAGCGCCAGCCCTCGCTCGTCCGTGGTTTCCTTCAACCGGTTGGCGACGACCCGCGGAAGGCCTTGCGTGCAAATCCGCGACAGCGGGATTTGCTTGAACCGGTGACTCAATGCACTCAAGACGGAGCCGCTTTTACCAGCTTGCATCTCGGGTTTCCTGGAGAGATTGTGCAAGAGCGTCGATCCTGGCGGTGTTTAGTGGGTGTATTCCGGAATCTGGCCGAGATCCACGGCATCGATCTGCTCCGGTTGCAGGTACTGTCGGGCGTAGTTCAGCCAGATGCCTTCGCGGATGAAAACCTCGAACAAGTCAGCATCGATATGGCGGTCCCGCACCATTCGGCCGAGGATGTCCAGCACCTCGCTGAGCGGTTTGCCGGATTTGTAGGGCCGGTCGCGCGCGGTCAGCGCCTCGAACACGTCGGCCAGGCAGATGATGCGGGCCTGGATGGGCAGTTCCTGTTCGCGCAAGCCGCGGTGATAGCCGCCACCGTCGAGTTTTTCATGATGGCTGCCGGCGTACTCGGGTACGTTGTGCAGTGACTTCGGCCAGGGCAGAGCGCTCAACATGCGCAGGGTCAGGGCCACATGCTCCTCGATGATGGCGCGCTCCGCCGGGTTCAAGGTGCCCTTGGCAATGCAGAGATTGTCGGTTTCCTCCGCGGACAGGAAGTCGCGCTCTTGCCCGTCCGGTCCGACCCAGCGGCGGGCGGCGATCTGCTCGACTCGTGCCTGATCCTCGGGCCGCATGAACTCGCTGCCGGAGTTGCAGCGGCGCAGATGCTCCCGGTCCTCCTCCAACTCGGCCAACTGGCTGTGGAACCGCTGTTCCAGCAGCGGAATCGCCGCGCGGTCGCCACGCTCGACAGCGGCCAGCTTGGCTTGCAGCAGTTCGATTTCCATATCGCGCTTGAGAACCTCGCCGCGGGTGTCCACCAGCTCGATGCGGTCGAACAGGGTCTGCAATTTGGTCGCTTTGTCCACCACATGCACCGGTGTGGCGATCTTGCCGCAATCGTGCAACAGCCCCGCAATCTTCAGTTCGTACAGTTCCTCGGCTGTCGGGCGAAACTCCTTGAGCCGCCCTCGTTCGCAGCGGCGGGCCGCCTCGGCGATCATCATGGTCAGGATCGGCACACGCTGGCAGTGGGCGCCGGTGTAGGGAGATTTGTGGTCGATGGCGGTATTGATCAGTTCGATCAGCGACTCGAACAGATGCTGGAGCTGGCGGATCAGTTGGTGGTTGGTCAGGGCGATGGCGGCCTGCGAGGCCAGCGATTCAGCCAGTTGGCGGTCGGCCGGCGAAAACGTCCGTACCTGCCCGGTTTCCGGGTCGAGCGCGTTAATCAGTTGAAAGACGCCGATGATTTCTTCTTCGTGATCCTTCATCGGCACGGTTAGGAAGGAACGCGAGCGGTAGCCGGTACGTTGGTCAAAACCGTGGGTCCCGGAAAAATCGAAGTGCTGGTCCGCGTAGGCGTCGTCGACCACGACCGTCGTATCGTGCAGCACGGCGTAGGTGACCACCATGCCGGTGTTAGGCTGGCCCGACGGGTCGCACAGGGGAATGGGATCGAACGGAACGGCCGCGCCGGTGGTGCCGCCCAGGTAGAGCTGGAGCGAATCGTTGCGCAGCACTTCGAAACGGAGTCGCCGCTCATCCTTGTCCAGCAGGTACAGCGTGCCGGCGTCGGTGTTCAGCAAGCGCTTGGCCGCGATCAAAATCGTTTCCAGCAACTTCGGCGTATCGCGTTCCCTGGACAGAGCGATGCCAATCCGGTTGAGCTGTTCGAGGCACTGCAACAAATCCCTGGAATAGGACGGATGCATGGGCGATCCTTTCTCCCCGAGCTGGGTAAGGATAAAACGGGATTATTTCGTAGTATAGCGGCGGGCCGAGAGGAGGCGCGGCGATTCGATGGGACGCGGCCGGTCGCGCCATCAGCGGGACCGGGGATTTCAGGGACGAATTCGTTATCGAATTGCGGCATCTTGCCAAAGCGAATCATGCTTGGAGTGATCATGATCCCGCTGGTCCAACTGCCGCCGCGCGAGCCGACTTGAGCACGCGCCATGCGCGAGGCGCGGGGTTGGAGTAAAATTGTTTTCAGGCAACTTCGCCCCAGCCTTGGCGTTTCCAGGCTTATGAATATCTTACCTCGCCGTTTTCTGATCGCCGCCACCGTCGCCGCCGCCGCCCTGCTGCTGGCGGGCTGCGCGTCAACCAGCGAACCGCCGCGCGACGATCACGACACTCTCGAAAGCTACAACCGCGCCATGTTTGCCTTCAACGACGCAGTGGACAAGGCGGTGTTCAAACCCGTCGCCAAAGCCTACCGGAGGGTGCTTCCCGAAGTAGTCACCACCAGCATCGGCAATTTCTTCAGCAATCTGAACGACGTGGTGGTACTGCTTAACGACGTGCTGCAATTCAAGTTTCACCTGGCGGCGATGGACAGCAGCCGGATCGTGTTCAACACCACCTTCGGCGTGGTCGGCCTGTTCGATGTCGCCAGCCGCATGGAACTGCCCAAGCACAATGAAGATTTCGGCCAGACGCTGGGCTATTGGGGCTTCGGCGAAGGCTACTACTTCGTGCTGCCGTTTTTGGGGCCGAGCACGGTGCGCGACGCCATCGGGCTGACCGGCAATTTCTTCACCAATCCGATCACCTGGGCGACGGATTCCGAGGCGGTGGCCTGGAGTCTGTGGGGTTTGGATTTGATCAACCGACGGTCCGATCTGTTGCGGATCGAGCGGGTTTTGGCCGACGACCAGATCGATCCCTATTCGTTCCAGCGCAGCGCCTACCTGCAGATGCGGCGCAACCTGGTGTACGACGGCAATCCGCCCACGCCGGATTTCGATTTCGATCTTGATTCCGACCCGGACAACCCCCTGCAATGAACGCACGCTGGGCTAGCCTGACCGTGTTCGATGCCCAGGCGCCGGCCGAAATCGCCCGCGGCCGGCTGCTGGCCGAGAACATTCCCTGCGTGCTGGTGGACCGATCGCTGCTGCGGCTCGGCATCGTCGCCGACGGGATCGAGCTCCAGGTTGCGGAACCGGATTTGGAGCGGGCGCGCAAGGTGCTGGCGCGGGACTATTCCGGGGAACTCGAGCTGGAGTCATGATCCGGCGGGCGGCGATCACCGGGCTGCTGCGCCTGACCACCCTGTTGCCGCTGCCTTTGGCGCACGCCATCGGTACCTTGGTCGGCGGCTTATTGTGGTGGGTCCCCAACGATCTGCGGCGGATCGCCGGCCGCAATCTGGCCCTGACTTTTCCCGAGATGCCGGCTGCCGACCGCGA
This sequence comes from uncultured Gammaproteobacteria bacterium, assembly GCA_963695105.1. Classification (GTDB taxonomy): domain Bacteria; phylum Pseudomonadota; class Gammaproteobacteria; order Competibacterales; family Competibacteraceae; genus Competibacter. The sequence continues at coordinate 33,165 of CAVOGC010000031.1, forward strand.
ACGCTTGCTGCGTCGGAACCTGCGGGAAACCGGCAAGCTGTTGTTGGAACTGGGGCCGCTGTGGCTGTGGCGGGGCGAGCGGGTGCTGGCCCTGGTCCGGGGCACGGTGGCCGGCGAAGAGGCGCTGGCCGATTCCGTGCGGCGGCGGCGAGGGGCGATTCTGCTCACACCGCATCTGGGCGCTTGGGAAATGGCCGGGCTGTACTACTCCAGCCGTTATCCGCTAACCATCCTTTATCGTCCCAGCCGGCTGGGGCTGGACGAACTCAGCGTTCGAGGGCGCGGCCGGCTCGGCGGCAAGGTCGTGGCCACCGACGCCCGCGGCGTCCGCAGCCTGCTGACCGCGCTACGCGACGGCGAAATCCTCGGCATCCTCCCCGATCAGGACCCCGGCGACGAGGGCGGCGTGTTCGCGCCGTTTTTCGGCATCCCCGCCAGCACCATGACCCTGGTCTCGCGGCTGGCCCTGAACACCGGCGCGCCGGTGTTCCTGACCTGGGCCGAGCGGCTGCCGCGCGGCCGGGGTTTCGCGCTGCATCTGCGGGCGCTGCCGGAGGTGACCGCCGCCGGGTCGCTGGCGGAGTCGGCGGCGGCCCTGAACCGGGGCGTGGAAGCGGCGGTTCGCTCGCTCCCCGCGCAATACCTGTGGGCCTACAAGCGCTTCAAGACACGGCCGCCGGGCGAATCTAAACTGTATTGAGTATTCAGCGACGGTCGCCCGCGACCGCGACCTTAATCGGTAACCTCAGGCTCTATCCCAGGGAGAATCCAACATGCACTTAAAATCCGGACTGTCGCACGCCTTTGTCCTCGCCGCCGGCCTGTGCGCCGGCCTGGCTCAGGCCGCCGACCCACCGATCGTCGTCAGCACCGGCAAGAGCGGCGGTGGCTACAACACCATCGGCGAACGCCTGAAAACCGTGCTGGCCGAACAGGATCAGCCCGTTCAGGTGCTGACCAGCGCCGGCTCGCTGGAAAATCTCAAGCGGCTCGACGACCCCAACGGCCCGGTCAGCGTGGGACTGACCCAGGCCGATGCCTTGAAGTATTACCTCAAGGATCATCCCGAATTCGCCGACAAGTTCATGAGCCTGGGCGAGATCGGCAAGGAATGCGTGTTCATCGTCACCGGCAAGGACAGCGACATCCGCGGCGACGGCGATTTGCAGAAAGCCGGCAACAAGCAGATCGCGGTGCAGTCGCCCAACAGCGGCGTGGCGGTGACCTGGGAGTACATGACCCTCCTGGAGCCCCAATTCAAGAATACCGCGCCGGCCTACGTGGACGGGGCCGAGGCCCTCTTGCAAATTAAGAGCGGCGGCAAGGCCAGCCCGATTCAAGCGGCGATGGTGGTGCAGCGGCCGATGGCCAAATCCACCGAGATGCAGGTGGTGCTGGAAAACCCCAAGGATTTCCGGCTGGTGCCGGTCAAGGATTGGGATTTGAACGATAAACTGCCCGACGGCAGCGCCGTGTATACCTTTGAGAACGTGACCGTGGCCGAAAAGAAGTGGGGCTTCGACACCACGGTGGACACGATTTGCACCCGTGGGCTGATGCTGGTCAACAAGACCAAGCTGACCGCCGACCAGCGCACCCGGCTGTCCAAGGTGATGCTGCTGGCCGCCAGCCGGGTGCTGGGAGATAGCGGCAAGTAGAGGCGTTTTTGTATAGCCTCTGGGGAGTTAAAGTGTTGAAAAACAACCCTCACCCCCAACTCCTCTCCCACGGGGGAGGGGAGTTTTTGTGCGGGCTCTAATCGTCAGGGAGGGGGGTCGGGCGTCGCCCTTCACCCCTTCATCCCGCCCAGCATGATGCCGGCGATGTAGTGTTTTTGCAGGGCCACGAACAGCAACATCACCGGAAGCACGGTCAGCACCGAGCCGGCCATCATCAATTCCGTGTCCTGCACATGCTCGCCCAGCAGGTTGGCCAGCGCCACCGGCAGGGTGTACATGGCGCTGTCGGTCAGCACGATCAGCGGCCACATGAAATCGTTCCAGGCGCCCATGAAGGTGAAGATCGCCAGCGTCACCAGGATCGGCCGGCACAGCGGCAGCACCAGCGCCCAATAGATGCGGAACTCGCCGGCGCCGTCCATGCGCGCGGCATCCAGCAGGCTGTCGGGAATGGCCAGCAAATACTGACGGATCAGGAAGATGCCGAAGATGCTGGCCATGCCGGGGATGACGACGCCCCAATAGGTATTGATCAGGCCGAACTGCTTGAGCAGCAGGAACAGTGGCAGCATCGCCACCTGGGCCGGGATCACCATGGCCGCCAGCAGGGTTCGAAACAGCCGGTCCCGATAGCGGAAGCGGAACTTGGCGAAGGCGTAGCCCGCCATCGAGTTGACGAACAGCGAGATTACGGTCACGGCGCTGGCCAGCAGGGTGCTGTTGAGCAGGTAGCGGCCCAGGTCGAGGCGGGTGAACAGCGCCGCGTAGTGTTCGAACGTCACCGCGCTGGGCCATAACCGCGGCGGATAGCTGGCGGCCTCGCCGGGCGGCATCAGCGAGGCCGCCAGCATCCACAGCAGCGGCGCCAGCGCCAGCGCCGTGCCGAGCGCCAGCAGGCTGTACAGCAGCAGGGCGGGCAGAAGGCGATGAAGCAGCCGGCTCATGATTCTCTCCCCCGCAGCTTCAATTGCAGCAGGGTTCCGGCCAGAATCAGCACGAACAGCACGAACGCCGCCGCCGAGGCGTAGCCCATGTTCCACCAGCGGAAGCCTTCCTCGTACATCAGTAGCACCACGCTGAGCGTGCGGTTGGCCGGTCCGCCCTGGGTCATCACGTAGGGCTCGGCGAATACCTGGAAATAGCCGATCATGGTCATCAGGGCCACGAACAGGAAGGTCGGCCCCAGCAGCGGCAGGGTGATGTGGCGGAACTGCCGCCAGCCGCTGGCGCCGTCGATCCGCGCCGCCTCGTAGAGTTGAGTCGGAATATTCTGCAAGCCAGCGATGAAGATGATCATGTTGAAACCGAAGTTCTTCCATATCGCCATGAGGATGATCGCCGGCATCGCCCAGGCCGGGTCGCCCAGCCAGTCGATGGGATCGATGCCGAGCAGGCCAAGGCCGTAATTCAGCAAGCCGTGGCGGGGATGGTAGAGATAGCGCCACACCACCGCCACCGCCACCAGGGTCGTGACCACCGGCAGGAAGAAGGCGGCGCGGAAGAAACCGGGAAAGCGGGTCAGCGGCGCGTTCACCAGCAGCGCCGCGCCCAGCGAGACCGCCACCGACAGCGGCCCACCCACCATCACGAAATAAAAGGTGTTGCCCAATGCCGTCCAGAACAGCGGGCTTTGCAGCAGATCCAGATAGTTGCGCAAGCCGACGAAACGTAGCCGGTCCAGATCGCCCAGCGCGTAGATGTCGAAATCGGTGAAGCTCAGCAGCAGCGCCGCCAACACCGGCAGGAAGAAGAACACCGCGATCAGCAGCAGCGCCGGCGCCAGAAAGGCCCTGGCGCTGCGGGCGGCGTGACGTTCCTGGCCGGTCATGGCACCAACCCCCGGCTCAGCAGCCAGCGCCGTTTCTCCAGCATCCGGTCTACGTCCCGGTCCAGCGCCGCCAGCGCCTCGTCCGCGCTCAACTCCTGGCGAATCGCCAGTTCGGCGTAGTAGGCGATGCGGTTGGCGATGCGCTCCCATTCCGGAATCGGCGGTGTTGCCCGCAGGTGTTGCAACTGCTCCCGGAACGCCTGGGCGTGACGGTTGCCGGCCAGCGCCGGATCGCTCCAGGCCGACTGCCGCGCCGGCAGATCGCCGGTCAGTTGATAAAACCGTGCCTGCTGTTCCGGCTCGGCCAGGAACTCCAGCAACCGCCAGGCCGCTTCCCGCCGAGGCGAGGCGCGGCTGAGCGCCAGACTGGCGCCGCCGGCCAGCGACACGCCCACCGCCTTCACCCCCAACCCTGCTCCCGGTGGGAGAGGGGAGGAATTGGTGAATTCCGGCAGCGGCGCGGTGTTCCAGCGCGGCTGCAGCGCCGCCGGCAGCCGCCGGCCGAACTCGCCGATGTTCCACGGGCCGCTGACGTAGATGGCGAAAGCGCCGCTGGCGAATTCCTGATAAAGGTTGGCCATTTGGGTATTGCCCACCGGCGGGGCCAGCCCGCGCGCGAACAGGTTCAGGTAGAACGTAAAGGCGTCGCGAAAGCGCGGGTCCCGAAAATTGCCGTATTGATCCCGGTCGCGCAGCAGGGTAGCGCCGCGTTGCAGGGCGAGAATGACCGGCAATTGCCATTCGTTGATCGGTAGCAGTATCGCGTAACGCGCCCCGTCGCCTGGAGCCTTGAGCGCGGCCATCGCTTGCAACCAGCCGTCCCAGGTGGTTGGCGGTTCGGGAAATCCGGCGGCGGCCAGCAGATCGGTTCGGTAGAAAAACAATCGGGTGTCCACGTACCAGGGCAGGGCGTAGGTCTGTCCGGCCAGGCGGTTGGTGGCGAGAATGCCGGGGAAATAGTCGGCCAGCGCCGCATCCGGCCAGCCGCGCAGCCGTTCGTCCAGCGGCTCGATGGCGCGCAGGGCCACGAATTCGGGAATCCAGGTGTTGCCGAGCTGGAACGCATCCGGCATGGCGTCGCCGGCGTAGGCGGTCAGCAGCTTTTCGTGCGCCGCGCTCCAGGGAATCTGCTGCACCCGCACCCGAATGCCGGGATGACGGCGCTCGAACTCGGGTAGCAACGCCTTGACCTGCTCGCCTTCCTGGCCCATGGCCCAGAATTCCACCGTGACCGCGCGGCCGGCGTCGGAATCGCAGCCGGCCAGCCACAGCGCGAACAAGGCAACGAAGAGTAGACGCGGCGGAGGCAACATGGCCATAGTGTAGCGGGATTGGCTTTGCTCTGGACGAAGACCTTGAAATCGTTCAAGGTGATCCCCATAAGCCAGTAACGAGTTCCCCAACCGTTTTGTCAGCCCACGAGGTGCGCCATGCCGATTTACGAATACCGTTGCCAGTCCTGCGATCACGAACTGGAAGTCATGCAGAAACTCAGCGATCCCGAGTTGAGCGATTGTCCGGCCTGCGGTCAGCCCGAACTGAAGAAGCTGATCTCGGTGGTCGGGTTC
>CAVOGC010000032.1:0-61455 GCA_963695105.1 uncultured Gammaproteobacteria bacterium
GCAAATCGAAAGCTGGCTGCTGGAAACCGGCCGGACTCCGGCGGAATCGACACTGGCGGAGATGGATGGGTTGTGGGAGCGGGCCAAGAGAGAGAGGAACGAGAGTGAGAATCTCCGCCGAAATTGAGTTAATGGCGCGGGGGCGAGCTATATAGCTCTCCTCGATGAGTTGCAGTCGACTCAGGAGCGGAAATCCCCCCAACCCCCCTGTTTCAAAGGGGGCGCCGCGTCAGCGGCAGGGAGGGGGATTTAGCTCGGCGGTCCATGTCTCCATAACTCAAAGAGGGTTGCTATATAGACAATTTCTGAGCCGGAGTCCCTCCTTACATCATGACCCGGCCCGAGATGATCGGCCGCGGGACCGTTCGGCGGGGGAAGGGCTCGGCATGAATGGTATGGCATCAGAAGCTTAGCTTTCTGGCGCGCTTGCGTGCGTACATATCGGCGTCGGCGTGTGCGATCAGGCCGTTGGCCGTATCCGCGTCGGCAGGGTAGCGGGCCAGACCCACGGCACCCCCCAAGGTCTGGCCCGCCAAGAATTCGGTGTCGATGCTCGTCAGCGGCTTGTGCAGTATCCGTTCGATATGCCCGCGGATTTGTTCCGCGGCGTCGACATCACGAATCTCATCGATCAGCAATACGAACTCGTCACCCGCATAACGCGCCACTAGATCCTTGGTACGGGTGGATATGCGCAAGCGCTTGCCGATTTCGACGAGCACTCTGTCACCCGCATCGTGACCCAGCCGGTCGTTAACGAGCTTGAAGTTGTTCAGATCGACGAAGAACACCGCAAACGGCTTGCTGTCCGTTTCCCGACGATGCTGATGGATTCGCTCGGTAATGCAGCGCAGGATCATGTCGCGATTGACCAGTTCGGTGAGCGTGTCGATCCGCAGTTTCCGTTGCATCTGCCGAAAGCTGGTTGCGAGGTCACCGATTTCGTCGCCCCGATCGATTTCCAGCGGCGCATCGAGTCGACCCTTGCCGACTTGGCGCGCGGCCTCGGCCAACTGCCGCAGGTCGCGACTGACCCAGAAGAGGATGGCGAGACCGATCAGCACCGTCAAAAGCGCCGCCACGCCACCAATGGCCGCCGTTCGGATCACATTTTCGGTCACGCCCTGCATGAAATCGCTGCGCGGCACCGCCACGACAATAATCCAGTCCAACCCAGCCATGTCCCTCAATCGCTCGTAGGCAAGCTGAATCGATTCACCGTTCGGTCCGGTAAAGCGCATCGTGCGCGGCGGCGTGGCGGCGGATGAGACGGTCATCAGTACTTGACGCACCTGATCGAAAGCCGCCATCTGAAGAGCATCGCCGCTATCGATGGCATTGATGCGGGTGTTGCTACCGTCGGCCAGCGTTCTGGTGTTCGGACTGCGCGACGAAGCAATAAGATTGCCGTCAGGCTCGATGATGAAAGCCAACGCATGTTCGCTGATCTTCAGTCTGTGGACAAAATCATTGAGTTGGCGCAGCGAAACGTCAGTGGCGACGACGCCTTTCAGACCGCCCTTGGCATCGAGCACGCGCCGGGCCCGCGTGGCCACCAGTTCGGCGGTGCGAAAATCGATGTAGATGGATGTCCAGGTGAGAGACGGACTGGTCTCGCCCGCCTGGTACCAGGGTCTCACCCGCGGGTCGTATATCTTGGTTTCCAGCTCCGATTCGGACAGCGCGCCGTTGATGCCGCTAAAGCGGTACAGAGAGCGAGGCGCCGCGGCATCGAGCTTGATGCGCAGCTCGCCGTCTTGTTGCGAGTATCGCCACAAACCAAAGAACTGACCCTGACGCGTCCCGTAATAGACATAGTTGTTCGGGTCCAGATGCAATGAAGTGGCGATCCAGAACCGGGTACGCAAGGCGGCGAATTGGCCTTCGATGTCCGCGGGCGCGGGCATGCCCTCGGGGAAGGCCGCTTCGAGCACCGCGCCCGAACCGACGATGTGACGATCCACCGCCTGGGCAATGCGCCCCACGGTTTCGCGCAGCAAGTGGTCGGCAACGGTATCCACCGCCTGGCTGCCAGCGCGATAGGAAAGCGCGCCGATCAGCGACGCAACTCCGATCATCAGCACCACATACGGCACGGTCAAGGATTGACGCAGCGAAAGGCGGGCGAAACGCTTCAAAGGACAGGGAAGTAATGGATAGCGCAAGATACAAAAACTTATGTGAAATTATCCCGGCTTCCTCCGCCCTCGCCAAGGATTCGGATCCAGTTCTCGGGAACATTTGCGGAGGTGCGAAAGAGCGTCCGATATAGCAACTCTCTTCCTGATTAGCAAGATTCTTCAGCTTGGCGAAGCCAAGGTGCTGGGCGCGGCCCGATAGCGGGGGCGGCGACAAGGAGACGCATGGGCAGTGTCTCAAGATGGAAACGCCGGTTGAAGCGATCAGCGAACGCGGCCAAGTAGCGGGAGCCCTATTTGGCGAAGTCGAACGCATGGTAAGCGCCACCGAAACTGGTTTTGAGATTACCCAAAACGGTGCTGGCCAAGATCGCGGAGGAGATCGGCGAAATCCGCCACGAAATCGCCAGCGCCGCCGCGCCGGAACGGCTGGCCGACGAACTGGGCGACGTGCTGTTCGCGGTCGCTCATCTGGCCCGCCACCTTCATCTCGACCCCGAGGCGGCCCTGCGCGGCACCACGCCAAGTTCGAACGGCGTTTCCGACAAATCGAACGCCGGCTCTGGCGGCAGCCGGCCGGACCCCGGCGGAATCGACGCTGGCGGAGATGGATGGCTTACGGGAAAAGATCAAATCCGAGGAAAAACAAGGCTTGCAGCCGGGTTAAGGCGATCCGCCGCCGCATCCGCTGAAGCGCCGCTCAAGAGCGGAAGGAGAAAGAGCATGACCGAGAATAGCGATAACCTCGTTTTGGAAATTCTGCGTCGGTTGCAGAGCGGCACGACCGATCTCAAGGCTGGCCAGCGGGATATCCAATATCGCTTGACCTTGGTGGAGACCCGGTTGGCTGGCGTGGAGCGGAATCTTACCGATCATTACGCCGCCTATGCTGGTTAAAGCGCCCGTCTCGACCGCTTCGAGGATCGCATGGCACGGTTGGAACAGCGTCTTGAGTTGCGCGACGCACCGTAAGGTCGGGCAAAGGTGTGGCGTTTGTCCGATATAGCGCTCCCATACCGGTTGTGGAATCACCCCGCCTTGGATAAGGCGGCGCAGCGCGCTGCGCCGCATCGCATTCATCCACGCAAAAACCGCTCAGGCCGTGTTGGGGTTCACCACGGTTCGGCCGCGCACCCGACCGGCGATGATGTCATCAGCCAGTTGAGGCACCTCTTCCAACGAGGCGACATGGGAGATGCTTTGCAAGGCGTTGCCGGGAAGATCCTGGACCAATCGCGCCCAGGCTTGCTGGCGTCGGGCAAAAGGACACATCACTGAATCCACGCCGAGCAGCTTGACGCCGCGCAAAATGAACGGCATGACGGTCGTTGGTAAATCCGCCCCACCCGCCAGCCCGCAGGCCGCCACCGCGCCGCCGTAGTCGATCTCGGCCAGGACCCGCGCCAGCATCGTGCTGCCAACCGTGTCCACCGCCCCGGCCCAGCGCTGCGCTTCCAGCGGCTTGGGGGGTTGATTCATTTCCTCGCGGCTCACAAAGCCCGTGGCGCCCAGTTCACGCAGATAGCCTTCGGTTTCCGGGCGACCGCTGACCGCATGCACCGTGTAACCAAGCTTGGCCAGCAGGGCCACCGCCACGCTGCCGACCCCGCCGCTGGCGCCGGTCACCAAAACGGGCTTGTCGCCACCGGGGATCATGCCCGCCTCTTCCAGCGCCATGACGCACAGCATGGCGGTGAAACCGGCAGTGCCGATGGCCATGGCGGTTTTGGTATCCATCCCGGCCGGCAGCGGCACCAGCCACTGGGACTGAAGTCGGGCTTTCTGGGCGTAGCCGCCCCAGTAGCGTTCGCCCACGCTCCAGCCGGTCAAAACCACCTTGTCGCCGGTCTGGTAGTCCGGGGAACTGGATTCCAGCACCGTGCCGGCCAGATCGACGCCCGGCACCATCGGGAATTGGCGCACGATCTTGCCCTTGCCGGTCACCGCCAAGCCGTCCTTGTAGTTGAGCGAGGAGTATTCCACCGCGACCAGCACGTCGCCCTCGGGTAGATCGTCGAGAGTGAGTTGTTGGATGGTGGCGATGGTTTTCTTGCCTTCCTGGGTCAGGACCAAGGCTTTAAAGGTGTTCTGGGTCACGGTACGTATCTCCGTTGCAAGGTTGGGGGTAGGTAGTGTGGGTTTCGTACTCCGGCGGGAGTGGTAACGACCCTGCGTTTGGGGTCGATGAACAAATATTATTTCAATATATATTTATTTGTCAAACAAATACTGGAATAATAAATTAACAAATCGCTGTAGATCTGGTATGCTGATCATTAAGTAAATAAAGACAATCAGTTATGAAACATTAACGGTCGATGCTATTGCAGCGGACCCAGTGCAGGTAACGATGATGGCGATCAAATTTGAGCCGCTGGTCACGGAAAGTCTGGCCAAGCAAATTGCTGAAAATATCCGCGAGGCGATCATCAAGGGTAGTCTCAAGGTGGACGAACGCTTGCCTACCGAGGAAGAGTTGGCGGCTCGGTTCGAGGTGTCGCGCCCCACTATCCGTGAGGCGCTCAAACGGTTGGCGGCCCAGCATCTGATCCGTTCCCGCCGTGGCCCGACCGGAGGCACTTTCGTTAATCGTCCCAGTCAGGACGAGGTGCGCCTTAATCTGACCAACGCCATGACCCTGCTGGTGGGAATGGGGGAGTTCAATCTGGCCGACATCGCCGAAACCCGCCAAGGGCTCGAAACCTTATGCTGTCGCTTGGCGGCGGAGCGGCGGACGGACGCTCATTTGGTCGCACTGGCGGTGGAACTGGATATCCAGCGTGATCCCGAGCTGAGCGATGTGGATTTCTGCGCATCCGATGTGCGTTTCCATCGCGTTCTGGCGGACGCCACGGATAACGCACTACTAAAATTTATCATGTTGACCGTGATCGACGCCTTGCAGCCGGTCGCCAACATGGTGGTGTACCAGTTTCGGGAACGGCAGCGCCTGGCCTCCCAACACGAAAGCATCCTGGCCGCGCTCCAGGCACGCGACGCCGACTCTGCCATCGCCGCGCTGAACGAGCAAATCGCCGATCTGGGCGAAAAGTACGCTCAAGCCTGTACATCGAGCGCCCGGCACAACCAATCGCGCTGACCGTCGCGCAGCGGCCGGGTCACGGCGCGGCCGTTGACCGTGAGTTCCAGCTCCCGCGATTCCGGGCGGCCGTAGATCACCGGGCTAAAGCTCACCGTGCCGGTGGGGTAGTCGCCCGACTCGGCGAGGTCGACCCGCAATCGTTCGCCCTCGATTTCCGCCGTGACGCGGGCTACGCCATGGGCGCCGGTTTCATAGCGCCGGGTCTCCCGGTCGTCCAGCCAATAATCGCAGCGTGCTGGCCGATCATGGCAAAACAGATGCAATTCAACGGCACTCAGGTCCATAAGGCTATTTTGTAGCGGGCCGGCGTAATACGGCAGCACCGCCCCGTCGCGGGCGAACAGCGGCAGTTCGTCCAGCGCCGCCGCATAGGGCAACGACCGGCCGCCCTCCAGCCATTCTCCCCGATTCAGGTCGAACCACCAGCCCGGCGGCAGCACCACCAGCCGTTCCCACACCTTGACGCCGTGGCGGAGAGATTCCTGACCCTGCCCCTCGCCGTGCAAAATCGGGGCGACCAGCAGGGCGTCGCCCACTAGATATTGATCGTCCAGATCGCTGAATTCGGGTCCGGGATAGTGATAGAGCAGCGGCCGGATGACCGGGTCGCCATCCCGCCAGTGCGCGAAGAAGCACTGATACAGATACGGCAACAGCCGGTAGCGGGTGCGAACCGCGCCGCGGATGGCCGCCAGCGATTCCGACCCGAACTGCCAGGGTTCCTGGCGGCGGGTAAAGTGGGCCGAGTGATTGCGGTAGAACGGGAACAGGCAGCCGGCCTGATGCCAGCGCACCAGCAGTTCGGCGCTGGCATCGTCCATGAAGCCGCCCACGTCCGGGCCGTTGAAGGCTACTCCCGACAGGCCCAAATTCAGCGAGCACGGCAGCGACATGCGCAAGTGCCGCCAGTTGCTGGCGTTGTCGCCGGTCCACACCGCGCTGTGACGCTGGGTGCCGGCGCAGGCGCTGCGGGTCAGTAGAAACGGCCGGCGGTCGGAATCGACCTGCTCACAGGCCCGCCGGCTGGCCAGCGCCATGAAGTGTGCGTATTGATTGTGATAGCGGTCGTGGGGAACGGCGCCATGGTCGAAGCGCATTTCCTCGGTGCGGCTGTAGCCGGTGGCGGGGTCGTTCATGTCCAGCCATACCCCGTCCAGCGCGCCATCGCGCAGGAACTCGGCCAGCCAGCCGGCCCACCAGTCGCGCGTGGTCTCCAGGGTGAAATCGGGAAACACCGTATCGCCCGGCCAGACCTTGCCCACATACTCCCGCCCGCTCGCCGTCCGGCAGAAGGTCGCGTGCGCCCGGCCGCTGTCGTACACCGCGTAGCCCGGTTCGCGCTTGACGCCGGGATCGACGATGGCGACGGTGCGGATGCCGGCGGCCTTCAACTCGCGGTTCAAGGCGGCGGGATCGGGAAATTCGGCGCGGTTCCAGGTGAACAGCCGGAAACTCTCCATGTAGTCGATGTCGTACCATAGCGCGCTGACCGGCAGGTCGGCGGCGGCGAATTGCGCGGCCAGTTCCCGCAGTTCCGCCGCGTTGCGATAGCTCCAGCGGCACTGGTGATAGCCCAATGCCCACAGCGGCGGCAGCGGCGCCCGGCCGGTCAGCGCCGCATGGCGTCGCACCACCTCGGCCAGGGTCGGGCCGGCGAGGAGGTAAAGATCGGTGTTGCCGTCCAGCGACTGATACCAGAACTCGCCCGGCCGGGACTGGCCGGCGTCCATGATCGTGTGGCCGGGATTGTCGAAGAACAGCCCGAGAAAGTGCTCGCCGCTTTTCAATATCGCCAAGGGGATGGCGACATAGGTCGGATCGTAATCGTCGCGGGCGTAGGTGTGGCGGAACACCGCCACCACGTCCACGGTCAGGCACTCGGCGCTGTCGCCCAGCTTGTTGAGGTGCTTGGTGCGCTCGCCGAAGCCGTAACAGCCGTCCACGGCGGTCAAATCGAAGTTGAGCAGCAGCGCCTCGCCGCAGACGCCGATCCCTCCGGCGACGGTTGTCAACGAAAACCCGGCCCATTTCAGCCGCAGATGAGTCACACCCAGGTCGACCCGGCCCGCCGCCGCCGTGAACACCGCCGTGTCTCCGTCCAGCCGAGGCGCGACCGGCAGGCCAGCCCGACGTTCCGGCAGCACCGCGTCCGAGTGCTGGCGTCCGTCGGCCACCCGCTCATTCTCGAACCGCAGTCGCAGGCAGCCGTCGGCAATCTCGGCGCAACGGACCCACAGCCGGACGCTGGCCCCGTTCAGTTCGGCCGCATCAGTGTCGGCTGTCAGGCGGTCGGGGCCGTCGAAATTGAGTGGATGGATTTTCTGGCCGAAAAACATGGTGGACACCTGACAAGGAGAAGAACGAAGCGTGCCGGGTTAGAGTGACGGGGTCAATGGTCCGACATCATCAGTCGGGCGGCGGGCAGAGGGAATATTCCTTGGGCTATGGAAAATTTTCGACAAGGCTAGGACTTACGCATTGACAGGAGGTTGAAATTGTGGGTTGAGGTGTTCCAAGTTAGGGATGAAGGCTTGAACAAACGTGGCGATCACCTCATTAAACAACTCACGCTGCAAACGATAACAATTACGAATTATGTCGGTAGCCCGTAGCCGCTGCAATTGGACATAACCACAGATCGCCGCGAAGAGATGATTTCGAATGGCGGTCGGTTGGCGGACCTGAAAATGCTCGATGTGGCACACTTGTTTGAGCGTCCGATGATACTGCTCGATTTGCCAGTGCTGGTCATGGAGCTTGAGAAAAGCGGGACGACCCAAAGCGGCCCCATCCGCGTCATTCGGCGAATACAATGCATAATGGCGTGGCTGGTTTTTCAACCACGTCCGAAACACTTTGACCGTCCCGAATCCCCGGAGGTAAACGAGCAAGCCGTCTTCGGGAATCACCCACTGTTGTACCTGTAGCCAGTGTCCTTTTTCCACAGAAACCAGACGGTTGCTTTCCAACGCAAAGAGAAATCCCTGATGATGGTTTTTAATCATCTTGAGATTTTCCAAGCTACTGTACCAACTGTCTCCCGTCACGAACGCCGGTTCCAGACCCCACGCCAACACGTCAGCCAGCATCTCTTGAAAATAATCATTTTTCGTCTTGTGTTCCGTTTTATCGTAAATTCGGTAGTTGACGGGCTGATGGTGGCCGTGCGGATCAGTGTAATACAACGTGATCAGGTTAATCCCCTTGACCACCCCATGATGTTTCCCCGACCAAAAATGACCCACGAAGGCGATCAGATGGCTATACGGTTTGTCGAGTACGCTGTCATCGACACTGACGGTACCCCCCGTCAAATTCAGTTCGGCTCGGACTTCATTGAATAAATCGCGGGGCGTATAGTCTTCGCGGAGTAAGAACCGATTGACACTGTCGTGGCTGATCTTCATCACTTCCCCCAACCGACAACAGGTCGGTGAGTGCGGTGTGCTCAATATAAAAGATACATACATCGCTAAAGTGCAACGGGCAGTGGGTGGGCGACTGATGGCTCTCATCAACGGAAACATTCATGACCAAGATTTAGTTTGTTATGCACGTTATACGATTTTTGTCAATGCGTAAGTTCTAAAGGCTACCGCCCGCCAGATGTTTTTGGCACTCTTTCGAGCCAGCGCCCTTGGTCGCGGTGCGTCCACCAGCCGCTGTGGGACCGATAACTCGTCTGACGGTACTGCCTGTGGCTCTAGCCGCCGCCGGCAGTTTCTAACGATGACTTCCCCCTTGATTGTTTTCGCCAAACACGCTGCTTGGAGGAAAAGACCGGCGGTCCACAAGCCTTTGCTCACCTCACCAGCATTGATCCTTGGTGTGGGAAGCACCGATGACACCCTTGATGCCGGTATGAGTCACGGTTAAGGTTCCGCATGGATCACCGGTCTGTAGAGCGGCAGGAGCCGCCTGAAGAGTAAAGCCGCTGTCTGTCAACGCGGTTAAACTAAGGTTATAAGCGATGCTTCCGTCACGAGGACTTCGCTGGAAAGGCAATTGCGCTGTCATCCCCGCGGCATCTCGATTAACTGCGTCGCCTGATAAACGGGTATACCGACCTGAGATAGCCATGGTGCTTCTCTCCATCCACTGCGCCAATTCCAGCAATGCAGCTTTAGCGTCGGCCCGGCGTGATTTTCTCACGCTATCCTGATAGCTTGGATAGGCAATGACAGTCAGAATGGCAATAACGGCCACTACTATCATCAATTCTATCAGTGTAAAAGCTTTCCCTGAGTGCATAAGAGTAAACCTCTATCCTTATCTCACTGGTTACAGAATTAGCCCAAAATCCGGGAAGAGCAATATTAATTATTTTCCAGTTCCTCCCAAGACAATCGGCCTCGGATCGGAGACTCAAGAGGTTCAAGCAACCTTATGTTGATTTGAGAGCCCTCCGTGGTTTTGGTGCCAGGCGTATATTGATAGTTGCTGAGGATGGTGGATTCGGTTGGAATACCCATTTCAAATCCTTGCCCGGAAACCCCTAGATTTTGCGAAGAGCCAACGCTGACAAAATCATTCGCATCGACTTTACCGCTTCCATTTAGATCGAAGGGTGTTGTCGCGGGTCTTCCCCCCGTACGTAGATCAACGGACATAAGATACCCTGAACCCCCATAGGTACAAGGTTCGGTTGAGGGTATCAAGGTGTTGAAGAACACCACATTACCTCGAACCACCGGACTGACCACAACTCGTTCCCCGCTGGCCGGGAGGTTAATATGCCAACCGTATACCCCTCCGTTACCCGAGGTGAAGTCGACGCTGTTATTCGTTAACACACGAAGATCGGTTCGCGTGACCGATATGCCATTGTTGTCTTTGCCAGTAATCGCCCCAGCAAGAAAAGTCTGTGCCACAAGATTTGTCGAGGTCAGACTTGCAGTCCCTTGATCCCAGACACCATAAAAAGATTGGGTGTTGGTGTTGTTTTTATCGTTATCCACCAGATATTGGCCTGTCCCGAAAAAGATTAGCAAATTGGGTGCGTTACCGATATCAGTGACAAACTTATTCTTGATAACCACCGGCTCTGCGGTAATGGGTTCGCTAGCTCCAGCAGCAAACAGAGGTTGAGGGGTAGTTCCATAGGCAACACCCCAACCGGACGAAGTACTGGCTGATAAATCGAACGCCCACAGATTACCTCTAAGATCGCCCGCATAGACCCGATCCACGGTACCGTTGCCATCGAGATCCACAGTGGCGGGTGTTGATAAGCCATTGGGATCACTGGTATTGCCTACACCAGTGCTAATCTTGACATAATCACCAGCAGACCATGTGCCATCAACACCATCTTCCAGATATAGAATAAACAACTGTGCCTCACCATTACCGGTGCTGTTATATCCGTTGCCAAAAATAGCGGCCCACTTGCCATTGTTCATGAGAGCAAGAGTTGGATTACTGAAGGAAAAACCAAGATCAGCATCGTTTGCGTCGGTAAACTCCCACATGACAATATTCGCAGGATTGCTACCAGCTTCGGAAAATGCTGAGGGATCAGTAATGTCCAAGGCGAAGTATCCACGACCACCACCACGCTCTCCACCAACCAGAACCGTTTTCCATCCAACGGTGCCTGTGGTCGCGGTTTTGATATAGACGTCCGAAACCACCGGAGTTAAGTCAACATAGAAGAGGTGGTTATATCCAGGGTCGGTTAAGTAATGCAGCCCCGCAGTAGGATCTGTAGAAAATAAGTTTGAAGGGATAAAAGCGAGGACTTCATGGCCATCGCTTTCCTGGAAAGCGTGGAGCATGCCATCATTGGCGCCAATGTAGACAATCCCTGTCCGGTTTTTAGCTGATCCAGTCGTAAAATTTGAATAACTGTTTGTGCCCGTTGGAAATGGGGTTGTATCCGGCCAACCTAATGCAGGTGCGCCGACAAATACCGAACTTGAATGCACGATATCACCCAACCTGCTGCCACGAACGCGCAAGTTGTACCCTTGTCCTTCGTCAACCCGGCTACCGCGTAAAAAGGCCAGACGTGCCTGTGCTTTCGCGTCAGTATCTATTGTGCCCGATGGGCTGGTGCGCAGGTCATTTTTCTGAGCATCCGATAAATTATCCCATTGAAAAGCGACTCCATCACTACTGCCATTGGTAAGAATAATGCGTGGAGAAGTGGTCAGATTGCGAGAATCCAGTAATACGCTCGCATCCCAGACAGGTGTATTATTGACCAGCCCAGTATTTGGATCCAACGCATAGGCAATTAATTGACCTATCCAATTACTCGAATGGAACAAAGATAAAAATATTTTAGTGTTAGTGCTCGAATCACCGGAATTAAATGACACTGCGGCAGCCGAACCGAGTTGTGATTGAATATTTTTTAAGGCTGATTGAAATGCTGAATTCAATTGACCTGAATTTGCTGCGGTAAGGAATAATCCACCCCCGTTATCAGCGGTATCTTGCATCAAGGGGTCATTGATAACTTGGTCATCGGCAAACCCGATGGTATAAGTAATCACGTTATTTTTTATTGGCCGAGAACCATCCTTGATATCTGGGCGTAGATCAATATCATAAAGCGCCTTGGCTACATCATCGAGATAGTCGCTACCCGCCGACTCGTATTGCCTGTTTGGTTTTCTATCATAAGTATCACACGGGGGATTTTGGTTATCGCAATCACTATCATAATCACTAAGCGAGGAAGAGATATTTTGATCATTTTGGGGACGGCCGTCCGTCAATAATATAGCAAAATTTTTCTGGCACCAATAACAAATTGGTGATTCACTGTTTACACCACTATCCATGACAGGGAGATGATTATTAAATACATCATTAATAGAAACGCTGGCTTGGTTTAATTGGTCGGGATGTAAAATCAGATTGCCAGTATATTGCCCATTTGTAATGATGGTTGTTGAGGTCTGGTGTCCTGGGTTGTTGGACCCACTAAATCCAACAAAGTAACGCCCTATGTCACTCAATGATTTGGCTAAAGGAGTAGCGCCAGTAGGTGTTAATCCATTGATTCCACTGGTCATGGCGCTTATGTTGCTGCTAATGCTTTTTACATCCACTTTAATTCTTGCACCGCTATCACCGTCGTAGGTTGCAAGGCCTACGCGCACGTTGCTTGTGGTATTAACCAAATTCGTTGCGGATTCCTTGGCAATTTCGATACGCTGCTTGGTGTTTGGTTTTCGATCAGCACCAGCGCCAAAGTTATTAACTGCTTGATAGCTACCCGTAAGGGGTGTCGTTCCGGTTGGAGGACTTGCAGTATTCCACCCAAAATACCAATTCAGATAGTTGCCTTTATATTGAGCCTTTAAATAATTGCCTGAATCAGTTGGAGTTTTTGGGTCGCCACTATTGGCGAATAATCTGGCGGAGTAACTGGCGGCAGGATCAAAGCAGCGTTTTTCTCTGCCACTAATGCCATTACCGCTACCTGTTCCCCAATCATAATCGTTAAAATAGGGCTCACCATCTAAAGTAATTCTGATATTCACATCCGTAGTCGAGCTAAAAACTGTAGATGGCGATAAGCAGCTGAAATAAATTATGGTCGGATCATAAGGAGTATCCGGCACGATATTACTCATCGAGCCCGAGTTGTCTATCAGGAACATTATATTGGGTTCGGTTGTATTACTTACAAATAACGGAACCTGTGGCAAGTTGCCAGGAGCTGCATTGCCAAGTAGCGGCAACATAAGCAGCAATGTCATTAATACGGTATTCCATATTTTACTACATGGGCGTGTTATGTCATTCATGATCTATCCTTTAAATGCCTTAATGCATTAAGGTTTGCACTATCAGATTTTAACTTAATGATCGTGCGATGAACGTTGTCCGATGATGCGGCGGCCTCGGGTTAAAGTCCTGTTCTTCCATAATAAGAGCGGATAATGACCTGGCTTTGATCCGTGCTACCGGTACCGCGTGCTGTGACCCGGAATACTGTCGTGTTGGCGGATGATATATTTTGTCGCCGATACCCTCGGATATTTAACATTTTGTTGCTATCACTCCCAACAATGGTATCCATTAACCTGATCATATAGCGTGGTTGGGTCATGACCTTATCTGTCGCATAAGGATATTGAAGTGAATTTGTGTCATCCCAAGTAGTTGCAAACAAATTAGGCTCAGGGTTGCTCTGGTCATAAAGTCCGTTACTTCCATTAAAATTATTCGTATTCAGTAATCCCTCGATTGTAATTTCTTCCGCATAACGCAATGTTGATTCTGCCGCTTGAAAGGCGATATTTTTATTATTCATATTCGTTGCCATTTGTTCTTCTACAATGGTGGATTGCATGGAGCTTATCCCGATAATGGTGATAATTACTAAAATCACCAGGGAGATAATTAATACCACACCTTTTTGTTGGCAATGCAAAGATGTCATGCAATTTGATTTCATGATTATTTTCCGACTTAATAATTATTGCTGAATCGCCCTGTTGCGAATGCTTAAGGTAGTGGTAAAAACTTGGCGAATTCGATGGTCAGACGCTGTTGTTGTTACACCGTTATAGATGTAATTTTGTGGTTGAGCCACCAGATTGTCGCTGGTGCTTCTTAGTAAAAGGCTTATGCGAACACTGACAACTCTATCCCAATCAGAGACTATATTGGCGATCCGGTAAATATTCGCGGCACCGTCGTTATCGCTATCCTCGCCATAAAGGATCTGCATATTCTCAATACCCTCTATTAATTCTGTCGGGTTATTAGTTGATCTGGGTCTATTATTAAATAACCTCCACAATACAGGTTCTCCGCTTGCACCAATAGAGACGAAATAAGTGATAACATCAGCACGGAGAATGACTGCTCTATCGTTAAATGCTCTACCCAAATTCAGAGAGTTATTTCCAGGAATACTGGGTGGTGAGGTAGCATTAGTTCGATCAACTGTAGTGGAGGTGACATTAATCGCTTGAGTAACCGCACTACCCTGACAATCTGCAATGATAATAATATCACCACTGCTTATGCCTATCGTTGATGCCATGGTAATGGGATTGGTATTAACGGCAGTCATACCAGGGGAAGCAATCGCGGCATTGGTTGCTTCCGCCATGCGGATAGAAATCACATCAGTTTCATTGTTCGGCTGTGTGCCAGTAGCTATGGTTGTATCTAGAGCGGGAGTCCATGTGGTAGTACTTGTCGCTTCAAATCCCTGCATAGGTATTGCAAAATTGTTAAGAAAATTGGCTGGATTTTTCAGGCTGTTGACTAAGGTACTGGAATCCCTGCTAATACAACCTTTATAACCTGCCATACGTAAATCTTTAGCTATGAAATTGATGGCAAATCGACCATTTTCCTGTAAGCGGGCTAATGCATGTTCTACACGAGAAGTTGTTTTACTGCTGATAAAAATCTGTATGGTGCCGATCATTAACAATAAGCCAAGCATCATTGCCAGCATGATTTCAATTAAAGTGAAACCATTTTGATTAATGCGGAAAGCGTTATAATTAATAGTTTTCATGGACGTGCTACCGTGGTAAAGCTTAAATCATTAGCATCTACTATATCATCCCGATTATCATCCCATGAAATAGTGATTGTAAATGTTGAATTTCCGCTTGCGACAACAGTTCCTTGCCCAGATGGAAAAAGTCCAGCATTTACGCTATTCCATTGTTGTGCGTCGTAAACAGCCATTTGCACTGGAGTACAGATACTATTTTCACAATCCTGAGCTGTCGGGATTCCACTAATACTGTTGTAACCTCCTGCAATAACACCCGGAAGATTAGCTCGCATCCGGTCCGTGATGTCATAGGCTTGGATCACGGCTTGTGATCGAAGATAAGCAGTGTTATTGGCTCTGAGCGAAACAACCTGCAAGCCGGCTAAGCCTAATAAGCCGATTGCCATAACTATAACTGTAACTAATATTTCAAGTAAGGTAAAACCTTTTTGATTGCTGGATAATAATCTTACAACTATTTGATTATTTAGGGACATGTAAATTCTCCGACCCTAAAACGCCCGGCAGGATTGATGATAATTTGGCGACCTTTTTTTGTTTCGTTATCACAAAGAGTAAAAGTATCATTATGATTAGGATTACCACGGCTTTCACCACTGTCCAGATAAGACATATAGTTAGTAAAATTCCCACCTGTCGTTAAAGTATAATTCCCTTTTAGTCTAGGCCAAGCACGGATTAAAGTATCAGTCCCATCAAGAGTGCCGATGGTTGATGTATCAGTGAAAATGATCCAACCATCCGACCAAATTGCCGTTGTCGAGCAATTAGCCTCATCATTGCTTTTACATATCGTAATTCGAGTCATACGCTTGATGGCTTCTGAACGTGCAAGATTAAGCGCAAGGGTTACCTCATTCACTTGAGTAATTAGACGATTATTACGCTGAATTTCTCGAAAAGTCGGCACGCCAATCGTTAATAGGATTGCCACCAGTGCAACCACAACAATTAGTTCAAGCAGCGTAAAACCTAACTTTCTATTCACGACTTTGTTGTAAATAAAGTAAATTTATCCAGTACGACCCTGAATACGTGCCGCACGAAGGTCGCGTATTACGGTCCGGGTGTGCCGTGTCCGGAGATGCTGAAATAACACAACCTTTCCAGGGTTTGGCTTCCCTGGCAACCTGCTCGACATTATTCTTCATGCTTTGTTTCCCGAAAGCGTGCTGCTCATATTGGAATCCCAACTATGATGATCCAGTGTTTCAAGGATGAAATAAACCGGTGGACGGGCGTAACAATAGATTATGCATAATTAATGCCAATATTGTTATTTAAAAAATTTATAACTAAATGGTTTTTCGATGGTTTTTGTAGACGCAAGCAGACTTGAGAATCATTTTCAACAACGGTTGGTACATAAATAATCCGGGCTAAATAGCTAAGTCATTTATTTAACTTGGCTTTGTTCTGAAATATCCACAGAATTTAGGCCTCCAACGACTGTTGCCGCGGTAAGCATCAAGGTTTCCGATAGTGGCTAATCAATGACTTAAATGCAATATCCGGTGGTTTGCGACGGTGGTTACCAAAGGCGAGGTAAGTACTGGTCCTGAGCGATGACGGATGGGAAACAGGAACGTCAAGACTGGGCTTAATCGGCTCAAAATGGCCCAGTGGATGCCCGATGTCATACCCATCCTTGATAGTTTGAACAATTTTGCGGGCGCAGAGTTTCGCCCCATGCCAAGGGTGGAAGCCGTGATTCAAATTCTATTGAGAAACGGTATTGGGTTGAAATTTTGAATCGGGGAGAGAGAGGAGTGAATGGTTCAACGGGGATGGACGAGAGGGTGCCAAGTCAGCGCGGTTAAATTCGCCACGCGCCGCAGTCGATCCAGCGGTTTCCTCTACCTGGAAAGCAGGGATGGCGCGCGGCGCCGGAGTGATGATTCCACCTGTTCAAGTGGGTCGATCCGAAGTATCCCGCCGTCTTACCCTACGCGCTAAACAGCTTCGTCCCGTAGATCAAGCCGATGCGGTGAATGCGTTCCTTGAGAAGGTCGATGCTCAACTGCTGGTGTACGACATCCTTTTGAGTATGCACGGTATCCCGGCGCAAGCTAATGACCGCCGTTTCAAGACGGCTCAATCTGGATTGAACTTCAAGCAATTCGTGTTCGATACTCTTGACCGCGACGTAACGCCAGCAAATGTTGAGAATCCAGTCCAACATGGTCAGTAGGCCGCTCTGCCCCTGTCGGGGGGCGAGGAAGCCGCATGATATGGTCGATGCGTTAAGCCAGACATCTCAGGGCTGGGCCGGCTTGGCGTCCTTGTTCCGCGCCAGCAGCTCCGCCAGTTGGGTAGGCGGCACGTAACCGGGGATCATCTCGCCATCTTCCAGAATCATGCTGGGCGTGCCCCGCACGCCCAGCTTCTGACCCAGCTCGTACTGTGCCTGGACCGGGTTGTCGCAGGTCTTGCGTTCGATGTTCTCGCCGCGCTTGGCTTGGGTCATCGCCTCTTGCCGGTCGTCGGCGCACCAGACCGAAACCGCCTTGTCGAAGGAGTCGGAACCGACGCCCTCGCGCGGGAACCACAGGTAGCGCACCTTGATGCCTTCCTTGTTGTAGGCGGCGATCTGGCTGTGCATCTTGCGGCAGTAGCCGCAGTCGATGTCGGTGAACACGGTGACCGTGTGCTTGACCGGCCCCTCCGGGGCGAACACCACCATGTTATTCTCGCCGACCGCCTCGACGGCCTTGCCGCGCAGTTCGCCGCGGCGATTTTCGGTCAGGTTGCCGCGAGTGCTCAAATCGAGCAGGTCGCCCTGCAGCGCGAAGCGGCCGTCTTCGCTCAGATACAGGACCTGGCCGCCGATCAGCACCTCGTACAATCCTGGAACGGCGGTCGGGTTGACGCTGTCGGGCGCCGCGCCGCCGAGGGCCGTCTGGAGATGGCTGAGGTCCGGCCGTTTGACGGGTTCGGCGGTGGGGGGCGCGGGGTCGGCGGCCAGCGCGCCAGCGGCATACAGGGCGGCGGCGATCAGCAGGGTTTTACGCATGTCAATATCCATGGTGATGGTAACGGAATGAATGATTCAGAGTTTTCCAGCCGGCAAGGGTTCCACGATGACCGACCCGACCGGGAAGCGCAAGCCCGGCCGGAACCGGCGCAATCCGACACGCTGCGGCGGCGGGATTTTCGTTTCGACCTGCCGCCGGAACTGATCGCCCAGCATCCGCCGGCCCGGCGCGGCGACAGCCGGCTGCTGGCGCTGGACGGCACGACCGGCGCGCTCGCCGACCGGATGTTTCGCGATCTGCCGGAACTGCTGCGCCCCGGCGATCTGCTGGTGTTCAACGACACCCGGGTCATCCCGGCGCGCTTGTTTGGGCGCAAGGTCAGCGGCGGCCGTTTCGAACTGCTGGTGGAGCGGGTGCTGGACCCACGACGGGCACTGGTACACCTGCGCGCCAGCAAACCGCCCAAGCCCGACAGCCGGCTGCTGTTCGACGCCGGTTTCGCCGCCACCGTGCTCGACCGCTGCGGCGAGCTGTTCGAAATCGGCATCGAGGCCGACGAACCGCTGCCGGAGTTGCTGGAACGGCACGGTCGGGTGCCGCTGCCGCCTTATATCACCCACGAACCGACCCCGGAAGATCGCGAGCGCTATCAGACGATCTATGCGCGCCAGCCCGGCGCGGTGGCCGCCCCCACCGCCGGCCTGCACTTCGAGCAGAGCCTGCTCGATCATTTGGCCGAACAGGGCGTGGATCAGGCTTTTGTGACCCTGCACGTCGGCGCCGGTACCTTTCAACCGCCGCGGGTCGAGCGGATCGCCGAACATGCGATGCACGCCGAACTGATCGAAGTCGGCGCGGCAACCTGCGAACGGATGAAGGCGGCGCGCGCGCGCGGCGGTCGAGTGGTCGCGGTCGGCACCACGGTGGTGCGGGCGCTGGAAACCGCCGCCGGCGATCGCGATCTGCCTCGGCCCTGGCGCGGCGACACCCGGATCTTCATCTATCCGGGCTACCGCTTTCGCTGCGTGGATGCGCTGATCACCAATTTTCACTTGCCGGAGTCCACCCTGCTGATGCTGGTGGCGGCCTTTGCCGGCCACGCCGAAATTTTGCGTGCCTATCGCCACGCGGTCGAACGGCGCTACCGTTTCTTCAGCTACGGCGACGCCATGTTCCTCACCCGCCGGCGGGGCACTTGAAATCCCCTGCATGGGACCTATAGATTCCCAGCAATCTTTATCAGGAGAAGAGACTCATGAAGCGCATCTTGCTGTTCGTCGCCACCAACCTGGGCGTCGTGCTGCTGCTGGGCGCGATCGCCCGGCTGTTGGGCGTGGATCGATTTCTTTATCAGTCCGGGCTCAACCTCACCAGCCTGCTGGTGTTCGCCGCCATCTTCGGCATGGGCGGCGCCCTGATCTCGCTGTTGATGTCGAAATGGATCGCCAAGAGGTCGGTCGGCGCTCAGGTCATCGCGCAACCACGCACCCAGACCGAGCAGTGGCTGGTGGAAACCGTGCGCGGCCAGGCGCAACGGGCCGGCATCGGTATGCCGGAAGTGGCCATTTACGACTCGCCGGAACCCAACGCCTTCGCCACCGGCGCCAACCGTAATGCGGCGCTGGTCGCGGTCAGCACCGGCTTGCTGGCGCAAATGACCGCCGAGGAGGCGGAAGCGGTGCTGGGCCACGAGGTCAGCCACGTCGCCAACGGCGACATGGTGACGCTGGCCCTGATTCAGGGCGTGCTCAACACCTTCGTGATCGCGCTGTCGCGGGTGGTCGGCTACCTGGTGGATCAGGCGTTGTCTTCCCGCAACCAGGAGTACCGCGGCCCCGGCATCGGCTACTGGATCACCAGCATGCTCATGGAGATTGTGTTCGGCCTGCTGGCTTCGCTGGTGGTGATGTGGTTCAGTCGCCAGCGCGAATTTCACGCCGACACCGGCGGCGCCAAACTGGCCGGTTCCGGCAAGATGATCGCCGCGCTGGAGCGGCTGCGGCAGTTGTCCGAACCATCGCGGCTACCTTCACAGATGGCGGCGTTCGGCATCAACGGCGGTCTGAGTGACGGCCTGCGCAAGCTGTTCATGACCCACCCGCCGCTGGAAGAGCGAATCGCGGCGCTGCGCCGACAAGCCTGAACGGGTCGCGTCTTAGCTGGAGTATTGGCGGAAATCGAAATCCAGCCGCTGGGTGGTTTCCGCGACCATGTTGCCCTGCACCAACGTGACGCCAAACTGCCAGATGCTGGCCATCTGCGGCGCGGTGGACACGCCGGCGGCCACCACCCGGACTTTCAGTCCATGGGCCTGTTCGGCCAAGCCCGCCATCGACCGGCGGCTGCCTTCGTCCTTGGACTTGGCCAATCGTTCGATCAGGCTGCCGTCCAGCTTGATGTAATCGGGCACCAGCTCCCGCAGCAGGCGGTCGGAGTGTGGCTTGCCGCCGAAATGCGACAGGGCCAGGCCGCAGCCCAGCTCCCGCAGGCGGGCGCGCAGTTGCCGGGTTTCGTCGAAGCAGTCGTCGGCGTTGCTTTCCTTGATTTCCAGCACCAGATGGTGACCCGGTAGCCGACTGTCCTTGAAGCGCTTGCCAAACCAATCAAAAAATTCGTTATCGGTCAGTGAGTTGCGGGATAAGCGCACGAACAGGGTCGGCGGTTTGGACCCCGCTTTGTTCAGTTCGATCAGTGCCGACAGCGCGCGGATGAGCGTCCACTTGTCCAGGGCGCCCATCAGGCCGTAACGCACCGCCACGACCCCCAGCTTGTCCAGGGGCTGAGGTTTTTCGGTTTCGTCCAGAATTTGCAGATAAACCTTGTAGCGTGCTTCATGCGTGTTTTCGAAGCTGACAATCGGCTGGTAGAGCAGGCTCAGACGCCCCTTGGTCAGGGCATTGCGAATCAGGCGGATGCTGGCTTCGTCCTGCTCGCTGATGGCGCCGCCGCCACCCTGCCGCTCTTCCTTGGGCGGTTTGTAAACCTCGACCTGATTGCCGCCTTTCTGGCGGGCCGTCTCGCAGGCGCGGTCGGCGTGCGCCAGAATCTGGACGGCGCTCTCGTGGCCGTCCTGCGCTTGGCAGACACCGACGCAACAGGTGGTCGTGAACAGCTTGCCGCTGATTTGAAAGCTGTGCTCGGCGATCGACTTGCGGATCTTTTCGGCTAGCGCCATGGGGTCGGTGGACGACCGCGTCGGCACGTAAATCGTGAACACGCCGCTGGCGAAATGGGCGGCGATGTCTTCGAGCGCCAGCATCTCCTTGAACAGGCTGGTGACTTCGACCATGAACTGTTCGATGGCCTCGAACCCCATGGCGTGACGGATGGCGGCGTAATCGGTGAACAGGACGTACAGCACGGTGCCGTCGTGGTCGATCTCCAGGGTTTCGAGGAAAAACCGCCGGCTGTATAGACCTGTGGTGTCGTCGTACTTGAGCAGATTTTCCAACTGCTGGTTGTAGGCGCTTTTTTCTGGAGTCGCGTCCCGCACGATGATCTGGGTGCAGGGTTCGTCGTTAATTCGGGTCGGAGCGCATTCCAGCAGCATGGGAAAAGTCTGGCCGTTGCTGCGCACCCCGACCAATTCCACCGGTTCGATCGCCTTGCCCGAGCGGATACTGCGCCGTAAAACGCTTTTCAGCGCGTCCCGGTAGGTCGGCGGCACCATGTGAACCAGTTGAATCTGGGCCAGATCCTCCTTGTTCGAGTAGTCGAACAGGCGCAGGTAGGCCGGATTGGCGTAGCTGTGGACGCCTTCGTGAATGTAGGCGATGGCCGCCTGGATGTTCTCCAACAGCGCCTGACTGCGGCTTTCGCTCTCTTTGAAGCGGGTTTCGAAGGACTGCTCGCGCCTGCGGTCCTGCAGGTGACGCAGCTCCTTGCGCACCACCGCCACCAGATGGTCGGCGTCGTCCAGGTTAAAGAAGTCGTCGGCGCCTTCCTCCAGCAAGCGGGCGGGCCTGTGCCGTTGGCGGCATTCATCATCCATCACGACGATGATGGGAATATCCTGCTTGGCCTCGACCACCATCAGGCGCAGTTCGGCGATGCTGGGCAGGTCTTCGGCCAAACGCAGCAGAATCAGATCCAGCGGCTGGTAATCGATCGCGCCGCGGATTTCTTCGATCTGGTCGGCGTGAGTCAATTCGAGCTGGTAGCCTTCGCCGCGCAAGGTCTTGACGATATGGGCGATATCGTCTTGAACCCGATCCGCGACGAGCAGGTTGATGACGGAAGGCTCAGACACGCGTTCCAACCTCTGCTGGTGGCCAGGATGCACACTGGAAACAGGATGGCGCCAGCGGTGTCGTCATATCGGGGTCTTGGCCGGCTGTCCCGGCAGTTCCCGCACCAACCGGGGGACCAGATAGCCCGGCAACCGCTGGCGTAGTGCTCCCATAATAGCCGATGCCTCGCTTTCCTTCACCTCGAAATGGGCCGCGCCGCGCACGCGGTCGAGCAGGTGCAGATAGTAGGGTAACACGCCAGCGGCGAACAGCGCCTCGCTCAACCCGGCCAGGGTCGTCGCCGAATCGTTGACTCCGCGCAGCAGCACCGCCTGATTCAGCAGGGTCACGCCGGTCGCCGCCAGCCGGCGCAGGGCCGCGCGCACGGTCCCGTCGATTTCGCGCGGGTGGTTGGCGTGAACGACCAGCACCCGTTGCAGGCGGGTTTGGGCCAGCAGCGCCAGCAGTCCGTCATCGACCCGTTCAGGCAATACGATGGGTTGCCGGCTGTGGATGCGCAAGCGCTCCAGATGAGGGATGCGGTCCAGTTCCGCCAGCAGCGCGCCTAGCCGCCGGTCGGACAGCGACAGCGGATCGCCGCCACTGAGGATCGCCTCGCGCAGACTGGGGTCGTTTCGCAGATAGGCCAGCGCCGGCCGCCACCGGGCCGCGCCGGCCCCGGATTCAGCGTAGGGGAATTCGCGGCGAAAGCAGTAACGGCAATGCACCGCGCAGGCGCCGGTGACCAGCAGCAGCGCCCGGCCGTGGTATTTGTGCAGAACGCCCGGCGCCGCCCGCGCGGACCGGTCGCCGATCGGGTCGGCGTCGAAGCCCGGTGCCTCGGCCAGTTCCGCGCCCAGCGGCAGCACCTGCCGCAGCAACGGATCGTCGGGGTCGCCCCTGCGCATCCGCGCCACGAAACCGCGTGGCGCCCGCAGCGGAAAACACGCCGCCGCCGCTCGCGCCGCCGGCAGCAGGGCGGGATCGAGATCCAACTC
Organism: uncultured Gammaproteobacteria bacterium; assembly: GCA_963695105.1. Lineage (GTDB taxonomy): Bacteria > Pseudomonadota > Gammaproteobacteria > Competibacterales > Competibacteraceae > Competibacter. The sequence goes on from CAVOGC010000032.1 coordinate 22,946, forward strand.
TCGCAACAGTTCGGCCGGATCGACGATCGCCTGGGCCAGCTCGCGTTGCCAGCGCGACGCCTGACGCGGGACCGGCTTTCCCGGTATCATGTTTCGTTTTTGTAGTTCAATCACTCTAGCTGAAGGCAGGTTTTGCATGGCGACTTATAGTACCAATGAATTCAAGAGCGGGCTGAAGATCATGCTGGACGGCGATCCCTGCGCCATCGTCGAGAACGAGTTTGTCAAACCCGGCAAGGGCCAGGCGTTCAACCGGGTCAAGATTCGCAACCTGAAGACCGGGCGGGTGATCGAACGCACCTTCAAGTCGGGCGACAGCGTCGAGGGTGCCGACGTGGTCGATGTGGATCTGCAATATCTGTACAACGACGGCGAGTACTGGCACTTCATGGACCCGCAAAGCTACGAACAGTTGACCGCCGACGCCACCGCGGTGGGCGACGCCGCCAAGTGGCTCAAGGAGGAAGCGATCTGTCAAGTGACGCTGTGGAACGGCGTGCCGCTGAGCGTGGCGGCGCCCAATTTCGTGGTCATGACCATCGTGGAAACCGACCCCGGTGTGCGCGGCGACACCTCGGGCGGTGGGGGCAAGCCGGCGACCCTGGAAACCGGTGCGGTGGTGCGGGTGCCACTGTTCGTGCAAAGCGAAGAAGTGATCAAGGTGGATACCCGTACCGGCGAGTACGTGTCCCGGGTTAAGGAATAACCGGAAGCGCGGCCTGGCGTGGCATCGTCCTGTTGGCGGCCTGGCGCCGATTTGACCGCGCTGCGCCTGCGGGCCGAACTGCTGGCGCGAATCCGAGCCTTCTTCGCGGCGCGCGGGGTGCTGGAGGTGGAAACGCCGGCGCTGTCGGCGGCGGCGCTGACCGACCCGCATCTGGCCAGTTTCTCCACGGTATATTCGGGACCGGGGCCGCGCCATGGCCGGACGCTGTACCTGCACACCTCACCGGAATTCCCGATGAAGCGGCTGCTGGCGGCGGGCAGCGGCTGCATCTATCAAATCGCGCGGGTGTTCCGCGACGGCGAGGCGGGTCGCCTGCACAACCCCGAGTTCACCCTGCTGGAGTGGTATCGGGTTGGCTTCGATCACCACCGGCTGATGGACGAAGTCGCCGAACTGGCGACCGCACTGCTGGACGGGCGCGTGCCGCTGGCGGAACCGGAGCGTCTGAGCTATCGCGTGGCCTTCCAGCGGTATCTGGGTCTGGACCCGCACCGGGCCACGGTGGCGGAACTGGCGGCGGGCGCGGAGCGGTTCGAAGTGCCCATCCCGCCGGGGATGCCGATGGATGAAACCGATCCATGGCTGGATTTGCTGTTGACCCACCGCGTCGAACCGTATCTGGGCGTGGGGCGACTCACCTTTCTCTACGACTATCCGGCCTCGCAGGCGGCGCTGGCGCGGCTGCGGCCGGGCGATCCGCCGGTCGGCGAGCGCTTCGAGCTGTACTTGAACGGCATCGAGCTGGCCAACGGTTTTCACGAACTGGGCGACGCCGGCGAGCAGTGCCGCCGCTTCGAGGCCGAAAACGCGGCGCGGCGGGCGCGGGAATTGCCGGAAATGCCGATCGACGAACATTTGTTGGCGGCGCTGGCAATCGGTCTGCCGGACTGCGCCGGCGTGGCGCTCGGTTTCGACCGATTGACGCTGCTGGCGGCGGGCAATGAATCGCTGGCGGAGGTGCTGGCGTTTCCATTCGACCGGGCCTGAAGCGGTTTCAGCCGTCCGGCGCGGACCCCGCGCCCAGCCGTTGCCCCATCCGCACCGGCGCACCGGGCCAGGTAGAGCCTTCCCAACGCACCGCGCCCGCGCCGAACAGCAGGATCACGGTTGAGCCCATGTTGAAGCGCCCCATCTCCGCGCCTTTGTCGAGCCGCACCGCGCCCGCGCCGTTCGGCGGATAGCTCCAGCGGCGGATCGCCGCGCCCAGTGGCGGGGTAATCGCTCCGGCCCAGACCGTTTCGATCGACGCCACGTTGATCGCCCCCACCAACACCAAAGCCATCGGCCCCGCCGAGGTGTCGAACAGCACCGCCACCCGTTCGTTGCGGGCGAACAGCTCGGGCACCATCCGCGCGGTCAGCGGCGACACACTGAACAGCGCGCCCGGCACATGCACCATTTCCCGCAACCGGCCGGCCAGCGGCATGTGGATGCGGTGGTAATCGCGTGGTGACAGATACAGGGTGGCGAAGGCGCCATCCTGGAACGGTCGTGCCCGCTCCGGGTCGCCGCCCAGCAGCGCCGCCAGCGAAAAGGTTCGTCCCTTGGCCTGAAGCAGGCGGTCGGCCCGGGCGATGCCGATCTGGCTGACTGCCCCGTCCACCGGACAGCACACCACCCGATCGCCCGGCGCCAGTGGCCGGGCCTCCGGCTTGAGCGGTCGGGTGAAAAAGGCGTTGAAATCGGGATAGGCTTGCGGGTCCGGGTCCAGCGCCTCGTCCAGATTGACGCCGAACCGGCGGGCGAAGCCGCGGATCAGCGCATTCTTGAACCAGGGCGCGCGAACCCGCGTCGCCCGGTAGGTCAGGCGGGTCAGCCAGCGCTGCGGCAACAGATACTGTGGCAGGTGGCGAAGATAATCGCCCAGGGTCGCGGGCACGGCGGCATCGGAATCGGACATGGTGGTGACTTCGAGGAAAAGGGTGGGTCCAGCGGAACCGGTGCAAAATCTCAGGGCGCGGCGGCGCGGATCGCGAGGAAGTCCGCCGCCATCCGCTCGGGATCCTGCGGCGGCGTGAAAATGGCGCGCAGTCGGCCCTGTGGGTCGATCAGGCTGATGGTCGAAGTATGGTCCATGGTGTAGCGCTCGGGGTCGTCCGGGTTTTCCACCCGCTGGTAAAAGGCGTGCAGCGCCTTGACCAACGGACTCAGCGCCTCGGTCGAACCGGTCACCCCCTGAAACTTCGGGTTGAAATAGGTGACGTATTCCCGCAGCCGCTCCGGAGTATCCCGCCGCGGGTCCACCGACACGAACAGATAGGCCGCATCGTCGTCGGCGCCCGCCGCCGCCAGCCGCCGCTGCAAGCGATTCAGATCGACCAGCGTCAGCGGGCAGACATCCGGGCAGTAGCTGTAGCCGAAATAAAGAAACGTCCAGTGGCCGAGCAGATCGTCCCCGGTGAACGGCCGGTCGCCGTGATGGATCAACTGAAACGCGGGGAGCGCTTGGGCGTCCGGCAGATAAATCCCGGCGATGTCCGGTGGCGGGCTGGGACGGCGGAACAGCCGTTCGCCCAGCACCCAGCCCAGCGCCAGCGCCAGACCGCCCACCAGCGCCAATCCGAGCAGTTTTCCGCGACGGGTCATGTTTTTCACCTCGATGGTCGGTTGTGACGGTAGAATTCTACCAATCCCACCCTGCCTGAATTGAGGAATATTCCTGATGACGGCTCCGATCGATCCGGAAGATCCCATTCCGCAAGCCATCGGCATCCCGGTTTAGCCCCTGGCCGGCAAGAAGACGCGGGAAGTCCCCTGCCCGGACGGCGGCTACAACATCATGGGCGGCTGAATATTTTTGTCGCCCTCTCCCGCCGGGAGAGGGCGCCCTCAACCCCGAACCCGATCCCCGATGAGCGACCACGACGACGTTCCATCCCATCTGTACACGATTCGCGACCTGATCCGCTGGGGCGCCAGTCGCATGAACGAGGCCGGTCTGCACTTCGGTCACGGTACCGACAACGCTATCGACGAGGCGGCGGCGCTGGTGCTGCACGCCCTGCATCTGCCGCCGGATTTGCACGCCGAGTATTTTCAGTCGCACCTGACGCCGGCCGAAAAACAGGCGGCGCTCCACCTGCTGAAACGGCGCGTCGCCGAGCGCAAGCCGGCCGCCTATCTGACCCAGCGCGCCTGGTTCATGGGCCTGCCGTTCTACGTGGACGAGCGGGCGCTGGTGCCGCGTTCGCCGCTGGCCGAACTGATCGAGCGGCATTTCGCGCCGTGGCTGCCGGACAGTCGCGCGGTCGGCGGCATCCTGGACCTGGGCACGGGCAGTGGCTGCATCGGCATCGCTTGCGCCTATGCCTTTCCGGACGCGCGGGTGGATTTGGCCGACATCTCGGCCGAGGCGCTAGAGGTGGCGCGGCGCAACGTGGCCGAACACGGACTGGAGGATCAGGTCGAAGTCATCCAGTCCGACCTGTTTTCGGCGCTGAAAGGCCGCCGTTACGATCTGATTATCAGCAATCCGCCCTATGTCGGCCAGGAAGAACTGGACAGCCTGCCGGCCGAATACCGGCATGAGCCGCGGCTGGGCTTGGCGGCCGGCGTGGAGGGCTTGGACGTGGTGGTGGAGATCCTGCGCCAGGCCGCCGATTATCTGAACCGCGACGGCCTGCTGATCGTCGAGGTCGGCAACGCCCAATACGCCCTGTGCGAGGCGCTCCCCGACGTGCCGTTCACCTGGTTGGAGTTCGAACACGGCGGGCAGGGGGTGTTTCTGTTGAACGCCGCGCAACTGCGTCGGCTGTGAGAAGGTCGCCATGGACACCGAGATCCTGTTCGATCCCACCCTGATTCGCAAGTACGACAAGGCCGGGCCGCGCTACACCTCCTACCCGACCGCCGTGCAGTTTCACGAGGGCTTTGGCGAGGCGGAATACCGCGCGCAGGCCAGCGCCAGTAACGCCAGCGGCCGGCCGCTGTCGCTGTATCTCCATATTCCGTTCTGCGACACGGTCTGTTTCTACTGCGCCTGCAACAAGATCGTCACCAAGAACCGCCGCCACACCGCGCCCTATCTCGATCGTCTATACCGGGAAATCGCCTTGCAGGGCGCGCTGTTCGACCGGTCCCGGCCGGTGACTCAGTTGCACTGGGGCGGCGGTACGCCCACCTTCGTCAGCGCCGCCGAGATGGGCGAACTGATGCGGGTTACCGGGGAGCATTTCCGCCTGCTGGACGACGACAGCGGCGAATACTCCATCGAAGTGGACCCGCGCGAGACCGACGATCGCACCATTGCCCTGTTGCGCGAGCTGGGCTTCAACCGGCTGAGCCTGGGGGTGCAGGATTTCGACCCCGAGGTGCAGCGAGCGGTCAACCGGATTCAGTCGCGGGAAATCACCTTCGCGGTGATGGACGCCGCCCGGCGCGAGGGGTTCAAGTCGATCAGCGTGGATCTGATCTACGGCCTGCCGCACCAGAGCGTCGCCCGCTTCGGCCGCACCGTGGACGAGATCGTCGCCCGGAGTCCCGACCGGCTGTCGGTGTTCAACTACGCCCATCTGCCGGAGCTGTTCAAGACCCAGCGCCAGATCGATGCCAGCGCCCTGCCGCCGCCGGCGGTGAAGCTGGAGATCCTCAAGGCCACCATCGAGCGGCTCATCGCGGCCGGTTACGTTTATATCGGCATGGATCATTTCGCCAAGCCGGACGACGAGCTGGCGCGGGCGCAGCAGGCGGGTACGCTATACCGCAATTTCCAGGGTTACAGCACCCACGCCGACTGCGATCTGATTGGGCTGGGCGCGACATCCATCGGCATGGTCGGCGACAGCTACAGCCAGAACCACAAGACGCTGGAGGCCTATTACGCCCGGATCGACGAGGGGCGGCTGGCGGTGTTTCGGGGGGTGGGACTGGATGCCGACGACCGCTTGCGGCGGGCGGTGATCACCGAGCTGATTTGCCACTTCAGCCTGGATTTTGCCGCTATCGAGCAGCGGTACGGCATGATGTTCCGGGACTATTTCGCGGCGGAACTGGCGGAACTGGCCGATCTGCAAGCCGACGGGTTGCTGGAACTGGTGGAGACCGGCATCCGGGTGCTGTCGCCGGGCCGGTTGCTGATTCGCAATATCTGCATGGTGTTCGACCGGTATTTGCGCGCACAGCGGCAACAGCGGTTTTCCAGGGTGATTTGAGCCGGGACCCTCTGCCTTCCCGACCGCCAGCGCTGGTTCCCGCCGTGCGTCACCCCGTTTACCGGGGTCGGGCCGGCACGGGTGGATTGAATGCGATGGAGTATCAACGCGCCTGGCCGATGTCCGGTTCGATCCATTCCCGCAGCACTGTGGTCGCGTAGGCGCCGGCCGGCAAGCGGAAATCGAGTACAGCGACGCCGGGTTCGGACCATTCCAGCGTTGCATCCCGCACCATCAGCCGCAGTGCCCGCCGCTCCTGCTCCAGCCCCGCCGCCGCCAGCCCATCGCGGAAGAGCGGCAGCAGGGCGGCCACCGCCGTTTCCAGATCCCGCGCCGCGCCGGTGCTCAGTAATTCACCGACGCCCCACAGCGGGCCGGTCGGATGCAGGTCGAAGGCGGCGATCCGCTGGCGGATCGCGTCGTCCGCCTCCTCAATCGCGAAGATGCTGTGGCTGCCGGCCAGCATCAGCACCTCGCCGGGCAGCGCCTGATTCCAGGTGCCCTCGACCACCCGCCGGGCCAGCACGGCGTTGAACAGCGCCGAGCGGGCGGCGGACAGATACAGGCCCCGTTGTTGTCGGTCGCGTACTTTCTCCCGTCCCTCCAGCATCGCCGCGGCCCGTTCCAGGTTGCCGCCCTCCCGGCCGAAGCGTTGCTCGCCGAAATAATTGGGGACGCCGGTGGCGGCGATGCGTTCGAATCGCGCCGCCAATTCGGCCGGATCGCCGCCCAGTTCGCGCACCACGATGCGAAAGGCGTTGCCGCGCAGAGCGCCGCGCCGCAGCTTGCGGGAATGGCGCGTCGCTTCGAGCACCGCAAAATCGGAGCCGGGGCCGGCGCTCCAGTCGGGGTCGGCCTTGCCGGGCAGATGCACCGAGAACCATTGCTCGGTGACGGCATGGCGGTCCTTCAATCCGGCGTAGCTCACCGCGCCCGGCGGCACGCCCGCCCGTCGCGCCAGTTGCCGCGCCACCCAGTCGGTGTTGGCGCCGCGCTTGCGCACCCACAGCCAGACATGCTCGCCGGCGCCGTCCGGGGCGAAATCCATTTCCTCGCGTACCTGAAAATCCTCGGGCGTGGCGCGCAGCCGCCCTCGCGCGTGGAGCTGGCCATAAGCATGAGGCAAAGCGGCAAAGTCAGGATAATCGCGCATGGTGTTGGAGCTGAAATGGTGGCTGTGGGGGATGGGCGGGCGCTTGACTCGGCCATGAGGATCGTGCGGTTTCCGCCGATTTTTTGGCCTCATCCATGGCAAGCGCGGCCCGCCGGACTACGCGATTCATCGGGAATGGATATCAAGCGGTCAGGAGGGCCACCGCATGAACGGCGATGCCCTCGCCGCGACCAATGTAGCCCAGCCGTTCGGTGGTGGTGGCCTTGACGTTGACCCGGCCCGGTTCAATGCGCAGGTCTACCGCGATGCGCTCTCGCATGGCGGGAATGTGTGGGGCCATTTTGGGCGCTTGGGCAACGAGGGTGGCGTCCACGTTGCCGACCGTCAAATTTTGTTCCCGCAGCAGCGTCGCCACCCGCCGCAGTAGAATCCGGCTGTCGATGTTCTTGAACTCCGCGCTGTTGTCGGGAAAGTGGCGGCCGATGTCGCCCAACCCGGCCGCGCCCAGCAGCGCATCGCACAGCGCGTGCAGCAGCACGTCACCGTCGGAATGGGCAACCAGCCCACAAGCGTGTGGGATGCGGACCCCGCCCAGGGTGACGAACTCGCCCGGACCGAAGGCGTGCACGTCGAAACCGTGACCGATACGGATGAATCCAGGGTTTGGGGGATAAGAGGCGAGAGGCGGGATGTGAGGGGCAGAGGATTTTTTCGTCCCCTGTCCCGCGTTTCTCGCGCCCTGTTTTTTTGCCAGATAAAACTCGGCCAGGGCCAGATCCTCCGGTCGGGTGATTTTCAGGTTGTCCGCCCGGCCCTCGATCAGTCGGGGGGAGAAACCGGCTGCTTCCAGCGCCGCTGCTTCATCCGTCACCAGCAAACCATGGGCCAGCGCCGCGCGCAGCGACTCATGCAGCAGGTCCACCCGGAACATCTGCGGGGTCAGCGCGTGCCAGAGCCGCGACCGATCCACGGTCGTCGCGACCCGCCCGGCCTCGTCCGTCTGTTTCAGGGTGTCGCGCACCGGCGTGGCCAGCAACCCGCCGACCGGATCGTCCGCCAGTTCGTCCAACAGCCGGTCCAGATCCTCGTCGGTCAGGCAGGGGCGGGCGGCGTCGTGCACCAGGACCCAGTCGTTGGGATGCGCCCGCCCGCGCAGCATCTCCAGTCCGTTCAACACCGAATGGCAGCGTTCCGCGCCGCCCTCGGCCACCCACAATGGTTTGTCGGGCGCGAGGTCCGCGGCCACCGCCGGCCACCATTCATCCTCGGCCCCGACCGCCACCACCAGGCCGGCGATGCGTGGATGCCGCAGGAAAATATCCAGGGTGTGGGCGATGACCGACCGGCCAGCCAGCGGCAGGTACTGTTTGGGGATGGCCGAACCCATGCGTTTGCCGGCGCCGGCGGCGGGCACCAGCGCCCAATGCCGGGGGGCGGCCAGCGACGGTGTTTCGGGGGAGGGTAGGGGCTTGGAATGTTCGCTCAACGCCGGCGCCCGGAGGAGGGTTTATCGGCGGGTGGGCTGGATTGACCCGGAGTCGCCTCCGGCGACGGTTCGAGCAGGCGATAGAACGTCTCGTCTTTGCGGATCATGCCCATGTCGGAGCGTGCCCGCTCCTCGATGGCCATCAAGCCGCGCTTCAGATCCTCGACTTCGGCCGCCAGCGCGCTGTTGCGCTCGGCCAGCGCCGCGTTGTCCTCCCGCTGCGCCTGGACGGCGATTTGCAGGGCGTGGGTTTGCCGGACGCCGTCCTCGGCGATCCATAACAGGTATTGTAGGAAGACCAGCACGGCGATGAGCGCCGCCACCAGGATCTGCATGATTCGGGGATCGTGAAAAGGGGAGTCGAGTCTTGCGGCGCCACCGGGAAGGGTCGAGGCTTCCGCGCGCCCTCGGGCCCCAGTGGGGCGAGGAGGCGCGGAAGCCGCTCTGGCTCCAGGGAAAGGAGCCGGAGCGGCCGTTCGCGGCCCGTTCAGCCGTGGAACACGTTGAACGCGGCCTTGCCCGGGTAGGTGGCGGCGGAACCCAGTTCTTCCTCGATCACCAGCAGTCGGTTGTACTTGGCGACCCGATCGGAGCGGCTGAGCGAGCCGGTCTTGATCTGGCTGGCGGCGGTGGCCACGGCCAGATCGGCGATGGTGCTGTCCTCGGTTTCGCCGGAACGGTGCGAGGAGATCGAGGTGTAACCGGCGGCGGCGGCCATGTTGATCGCCGCCAGGGTTTCGGTCAGGGTGCCGATCTGGTTGACCTTGATCAGGATCGAGTTGGCGATGCCTTCGTCGATGCCGCGCTTGAGGATCGAGGTGTTGGTCACGAACAGGTCGTCGCCGACCAGTTGCACTTTCTTGCCCAGCACCTGGGTCAAATAGGCCCAGCCGGCCCAGTCGCTCTCGTCCAGACCGTCCTCGATGGAGACGATGGGATAACGGTTGACCCAATCCGCCAGCTTGTCGGAGAACTCGTTGGCGGTAAAGGACTTGCCTTCCGCTTCCAGCACGTACTTGCCGTTCTTGTAGAACTCGGAGCTGGCGCAGTCCAGGGCGATGTACAGATCCTTGCCCGGGGTATAGCCGGCGCTGCGAATGGCTTCCATCACCACGTCCAGCGCGGCTTCGTTGGACGGCAGGTTGGGGGCGAAGCCGCCCTCGTCGCCGACCGCGGTGTTCATGCCCTGCTTCTTCAGCACCGCCTTCAGCGCATGGAACACTTCCGCGCCCCAGCGCAGCGCTTCGCGGAAGCTGGGCGCGCCGACCGGCATGATCATGAATTCCTGCATGTCCACGCTGTTGTCGGCGTGGGCGCCGCCATTGAGGATGTTCATCATCGGCACCGGCAGATGGTAGGGGCCGGTGGGGTTCAAATATTTGTACAGCGGTACGCCCTTCTCGGCGGCGACGGCGTGGGCGGTCGCCATCGAGATGCCCAGCAGGGCGTTGGCGCCGAGCCGGCTCTTGGTGGGGGTGCCGTCCAGGTCGATCATTTTCTGGTCGACGGCGGCCTGGTTGTCGGCCGCTTCCATGCCGACCAGGGCCGTGCGCAGCTCGCCGTTGACGTTGGCGACCGCCTTGAGCACGCCCTTGCCCAGGTAGCGGTTCTTGTCGCCGTCGCGCAGTTCCAGGGCCTCGCGGCTGCCGGTGGAGGCGCCGGAGGGGACGCCGGCCGTGCCCTTGGCGCCGGACTCCAGCACCACGTCGACCGCCACGGTCGGGTTGCCGCGTGAATCGAGAATCTCGCGTCCATGAATCGATTTGATTTTCGACATTCGTAAAACTCCTCTGGTTGGGTGTGCGTTGAAGATGAAGGGTTAAAAGCTCAGTTCGGTTTCCAGGAAACCCTGTCGCTTGACCAGCGCATCCAGGGCTTGCAGCACGGCCAGCAAGGGTTCCATCCGGTCCAGCGGCCAGGCGTTGGGGCCATCGCTCAGCGCCCGGTCCGGGTCGGGATGGGTTTCCATGAACAAGCCGGCGATGCCGGCCGCCACCGCCGCCCGCGCCAGCACCGGCACGAATTCGCGCTGACCGCCGGAAACCTTGCCCTGACCGCCCGGCAACTGCACCGAATGGGTGGCGTCGAACACCACCGGGCAACCGGTGGCGCGCATCACCGTCAGGGCGCGCATGTCGGACACCAGATTATTGTAGCCAAAGGAAGCGCCGCGTTCGCAGACCATGATGTGGTCGTTGCCCGCGATGCGCGCCTTGGCGACCACGTTGCGCATGTCCCAGGGGGCAAGAAACTGGCCTTTTTTGATGTTGACCGGCTTGCCCTGGCGGGCGACGTTCTGGATGAAATCGGTCTGCCGGCACAAAAAAGCCGGCGTTTGCAGCACGTCCGCCACGGCGGCGACTTCCGTCAGCGGGGTGTACTCATGCACGTCGGTCAGCACCGGCACGCCGATTTGGCGCTTGACCGTGTCCAGGATCTTCAGCCCCTCCTCCAGGCCGGGGCCGCGAAAGCTCTGCTGCGAGGTACGGTTGGCCTTGTCGAACGAGGATTTGTAAACGAAGGGGATACCCAGCCGGTCGGTGATCTCCTTCAGCCGGCCGGCGGTGTCCAGGGCCAGTTGTTCGGACTCGATCACGCAGGGGCCGGCCATCAGGAACAGCGGCCGGTCCAGGCCGACCTCGAAGCCACAGAGTTTCATCATGGCGTATTCGCTTCCCGTCGGCGGTGCTGGCATTGCCGGAGCGCGGCTTTGATAAACCCCTGGAACAGCGGGTGGCCGGTGCGCGGGGTGGAGGTGAATTCTGGATGGAACTGGCAGCCGACAAACCAGGGATGGCCGGGCAATTCGATCATTTCCACCAGCCGCTCGTCCAGCGAGTGCCCGGAGAGCGCCAGGCCGGCGGCACGCAGCGGTTCGCGGTAGCGGTTATTGAATTCGTAGCGGTGGCGGTGACGCTCGGTGATCACGTCCTTGCCGTACAGGGCGCGGGCCAGCGAGTTGGGCGCCAGTTGGCAGGGTTGCGCGCCCAAGCGCATGCTGCCGCCGAGATCGTCGTTTTCCTGGCGCTGCTGGACGGTGCCGTCCTCGTCGGTCCATTCGGTGATCAGGGCGATGACCGGATGCGGGGTATCCTTGCGGAATTCGGTGCTGTGCGCGTCGGTCAGCCCGGCGACGTGGCGGGCGAACTCGATCACCGCCACCTGCATGCCCAGGCAGATGCCCAGGTAGGGAACTCGCTGCTCGCGGGCGTGGCGCACCGCGGCGATCTTGCCTTCGATGCCGCGCTCGCCGAAACCGCCCGGCACCAGGATGGCGTCCATTTCGACCAGACAGGCCAAGCCATCCCGCTCGATTTGTTCGGAATCGACGTAATGAATGTTGACCTGGGTGTGGTTGTGAATGCCGGCGTGCAACAGCGCTTCGTTCAGCGATTTGTAGGCGTCGGTCAGGTCCACGTACTTGCCGACCATGGCGATGTCCACCGTGGTGACCGGGTTTTCGATCGCCCGCACCACCCGCTCCCAGTCGGCCAGTTGGGCGGGGGGCAGGTCGGTCAGATGCAGCTTGCGGGCGACGATATCGTCCACCCCCTGGGCGTGCAGCAGCAGCGGAATCCGGTAGATGGTGTCGGCGTCGGGGACGTTGATGACCGCCTTGGGTTCGACATTGGTGAACAGCGCGATCTTGCGGCGCTCTCCGACCGGTACTTCCCGGTCCGAGCGGCACAGCAGCATGTCGGGCTGGATGCCGATGGAGCGCAATTCCTTGACCGAGTGCTGGGTCGGCTTGGTCTTGAGTTCGCCGGAGGATTTGATGTAGGGCACCAGGGTCAGGTGGATGAACAGCGAACGCTCGCGGCCCAGTTCCACGCCCATCTGGCGGATGGCTTCCAGAAAGGGGAGCGACTCGATGTCGCCCACCGTGCCGCCGATTTCGATCATGGCGATGTCGGCCTCGCCGGCGCCCAGGCGGATGCAGCGCTTGATCTCGTCGGTGATGTGCGGGATCACCTGCACCGTGCCGCCGAGGTAGTCGCCGCGCCGCTCCTTGCGGATCACGTTTTCGTAGATGCGCCCGGTGGTGAAGTTGTTGCGCCGGGTGGCGGTCATGCAGGCGAAGCGTTCGTAATGACCCAGATCGAGATCGGTTTCGGCGCCGTCGCTGGTCACGAACACCTCGCCGTGCTGGAACGGGCTCATGGTGCCGGGATCGACATTGATGTAGGGGTCGAGCTTGATCAGGGTGACCTTGAGCCCCCGGGCTTCCAGCACCGCCGCCAGCGAGGCGGCGGCGATGCCCTTGCCCAGGGAGGACACCACGCCGCCGGTGATGAAAATGAATCGGGTCATGCGGGGATGGGGGGTGGCGATAGACGCTACAAGATACCAAAGCCTGTCGCCGATGGCGACTGCAAAACGGGCAGGAGGCCGGGCTCCCCGGGTCCGGCGGCGGCTTCGGCGGCAATACCCAGCCCGACGACCGCCAACAGACCCTGGCTCCCGCCGCCCTCGAGGGGGAATCGGGGTGGGGGGGGGAGATACAGCAGCGGCAACCGATCCCGTTGCCACGGCGGAATGCCGGCTTCTTGCAGGAGTTTCTTTAATTCCTGACTGTGATGACGTCCGACCGGTCGGAACCGTTCGCCGCCTTGGCGGAAACGGATGGCGAGCACTGCCCCGGCCAGTGTCTCGGAACGCAAGCCTTCGCCGAACGTCTCCCGCAGTCGCAGTGTTCCCAATCCTGGCAGTTCCAGCGGCGGATAACCGCCGATTTCGTGCCGCCAGATGAAGATTTGCCGCGCATCGTGCGCGACCAGCGGCGGCAGGGCATACAGCGTATCCCGATCGCGTCGCACTTCACCGCCGGGCCAATGGATGCAGGGTTGCCGGTCGCGGGCGGCGCTCAAGGCATCGTGGAGAACGTGCCGCAGTTGTCGGGCGTCGGGAACCGGCAAGCCGAGCCGTCGCAGCCAGCGCCGCAACACGTTGCGTTGACGGGGTTCGCCCAGTTCGCGCAGCGCCGGAATGTGCAGCGCGTTGGGACGCGAGGTGGCGGCGCGGGCGAGGTCGGCGTCGGCGTCGGCGTCCAGCCAGTCGGCGGTTTCGGCGCACCACTGGGCGGATCGGGCCAGATTGCGGCCGACCGCTGGCCAGCGTTCCCGCAACAGCGGCAGAATCCGCTGGCGGAGGTAGTTGCGATCGAAGCGGGAGTCCTGATTGCCGCCATCCTCGATCCAGCGCAAGCCGTGTTCGAGGGCATGGGTCCGCAGGTCGGCGCGGTCCACGTTCAGCAAGGGGCGCAACAGCCAACCTGGACCGAGCCGGCTGGCGGCCGGCATCGCCGCCAGGCCGTGTGGACCGGCGCCGCGCAGCAGTTGCAGCAACAAGGTTTCGGCCTGATCGTCGCGATGGTGGGCAGTGAGCAGGGCAGTGGCGGGGTCAAGTTCGGCGGCCAGGGCGGCATAGCGGGCGCGGCGGGCGGCGGCTTCGGGACTTTCGCCCGGCGCGGGTCGGGCGTCGACGCGCAATACTTGGAAGGGAACGCTCAGTTCGCGGCAGATTGCGGCGCAGTGTTCGCCCCAGGCGGCGGAAGCGGCTTGCAAGCCGTGATCGACGTATACTGCCGCCAGCGCCCGCCGCGGCCAGCAATGGCGATGAGACGCCAGCAGGTGCAGCAGCGCATGGGAATCCATCCCGCCGCTGTAGCCGAGGGTGAGATCGCGGATGCGTGGGTGGGCGTCGAACAGGGCGGCCAGGCCATCCAGCAGGCTGGCGGGGCCGGGACAGGCATCGTTCATTGGGCGGGACGGTGCAACGGGGGCGATTGATGGAGATCCGGGATTATCCTTCCCCGCTCTTGTCCTTCCCCAGCAGGGCGGCCACGCTGCTTTGCCAGGTCGATTGCAGCGAGGTGGCCGGCGCGGCTTCCTTGAACACCCCGTAGTTCATCAGGCGCTGGTGGCGCTGTTCCAGCAGCTCGTCCGTGGACAGTGCGTCCAACTGCAATAGATTCGCGCGCAGCGCGGCGCGCACATGTTCCGCCATCTGTGGTATGTCGCGATGAGCGCCGCCGGGCGGTTCGGGAATGATGGCGTCGATCAGGTTAAGCTTGTGCAGCTTGTCGGCGGTCAGGCCCATGGCCTCGGCGGCGTCGGGGGCCTTGTCGGCGCTTTTCCACAGGATCGCCGCGCAGCCTTCCGGCGAGATTACCGAGTAGGTGCTGTATTGCAGCATCAACACCCGGTCGCCGACCCCGACCGCCAGCGCTCCGCCGGAGCCGCCCTCGCCGATCACCACGCAGACGACCGGTGTTCGCAGCCGGCTCATCTCGAACAGGTTGCGGGCGATGGCCTCGCTCTGCCCACGCTCCTCGGCGCCGATGCCGGGATAGGCGCCCGGCGTGTCGATGAAGGTCAGCACCGGCAGCCGAAAGCGCTCGGCCAGCTTCATCAGCCGCAGCGCCTTGCGGTAGCCTTCCGGGCGCGGCATGCCGAAGTTGCGGTAAATCTTCTCCTTGGTGTCGCGGCCCTTCTGATGACCGATCACCAGTACCGGGCGGTCGTCCAGCCGCGCCAGCCCACCGACGATGGCGTGGTCGTCGGCGAAGGCGCGGTCGCCGTGCAGCTCCTGAAAGTCGGTGAACAGCCGTTCCACGTAGTCCAGGGTGTAGGGTCGCAGGGAATGACGGGCGATTTGCGAGATCTGCCACGGGGTCAGGCTGGCGAAGATGGTGTCGGTGAGCGCCTTGCTCTTGGCCTCCAGCCGGGCGATCTCGTCGTGAATATTGAGATCCTGCTCGGCGCTGAGATGCCGCAGTTCCTTGAGCATCGCCTCCAGCTCGGCAATGGGTCGTTCGAAGTCCAGACAGTTGTTCGGGTTCATCGGCGTCTTTTCGAGGGATTAGCCCTGTTCGGGCATGCGCATGGCCAGGTACAGCGATTCATTGTCCCGCCGCACCAGAACCGACACCACCTTGCCTTTGGGCAGTTCCTTGACCAGTTCCACGAACTGGCTGGCGCTTTTTACCGGCATGTAATTGATCTCCAGAATGATGTCGTCCGGATACAGACCGGCGTTCGCGGCCGGACCCTCGTCGAGCGCGGCGACCAGCACACCGCGCTCTTCCGCCCCCAGGCCGCGACGCTGTTCGTTGCTCAGATCGGCGACGGTGATCTGTAGCAGCGGATCGCTGTATTCGTCCATGGTGGAAACGGTTTCCTCGGTCGCTTCCAGCCGGGCGATGGTGGCTTTGATTTCCAGCGCTTCGCCGTTGCGCAGAATCGACATGGCCACGGTCTTGCCGACCGGAGTCACGCCGATCATCCGCGGTAGTTGCGAGGAATCCTCCACCGGTTCGCCGCCGTAGCGCAGGATGATGTCGCCCTGCTTGAAGCCGGCGCTGGCGGCCGGGCTGTCCGGCAGGATTTGCGCGACCAGCGCCCCGCGCGGCCGGTCCAGCTTGAATGCCTCGGCCAGATCGTTGTTGACGGCTTGCAACAGCACGCCCAGCCAGCCGCGAGTGACCTCGCCGGTGGATTTGATCTGTTCGACCACCTGCATCGCCAGCTTGATGGGGATGGCGAACGATAGCCCCATGTAGCCGCCGGTGCTGCTGTAGATCTGCGAGTTGATCCCGATGACCTCGCCGCGCAGGTTGAACAGCGGGCCGCCGGAACTGCCGGGGTTGACCGCGACGTCGCTTTGGATGAACGGCACGTAGGTGCCGCTGGGCAGGTTGCGGCCGATCGCGCTGACGATGCCCTGGGTGGCGGTGAGTTCCAGGCCGAAGGGCGAGCCGATGGCCAGCACCCATTCGCCCACCTCCAGCATGTCGGAATCGCCAATCTTCACGGCCGGCAGGTTCTCGCCATCGATCTTCAGCAAGGCGACGTCGGTCATCTCGTCCACGCCGATGAGCTTGGCCGGCCGTTCCCGCTGGTCGCTGAGGCGGACGATGATCTTGTCGGCGTCCTGGGCGACGTGGGCGTTGGTCAGAATATAGCCGTCGGGCGAGAGGATGAATCCCGAGCCCAGCGAATTGGCTTGGCGCTCGCTGGGCAACTCCGGGCGGTCCTGAAAGAAGCGCTTGAAAAATTCCAAATAGGGGTTGTCGCCGCCCGGCTGTTCCGGCAGGCCGGGGATGCGGGTCGCGCTCTTCCGGCTGGGCGCCTGGGTGGTGCTGATGTTGACGACGGCGGGTTCGTTCTGTTTGACCAGTTTGCGAAAGTCCGGCAGGGGGGTCTCGGCGACGGGGCGGGCCGGCGCGGCGGCCACCCAGCACAGGGACAGTGCAAGCAGCACGAATTGGAGCGGGCGGTGGGCGCGGGTCATGGCGGCGATCATCTCCTGGGGTTGCTGGAATGTGGCTGCGCGCCGCGAGGGGGAGTTTGGCGCGCGGGAGCATTCAAATCGGACCGCGGCGCGGTTTGCGCGGGGTGAAATAGTTGGCGATACTCGCGGGGCGGGGTGGTGCGGACGGACGTTCCTCTGGATCGGGCGGCCGAAGCGGACATCGCCGCCGGATACGGCTTGCCGTGATGTGCTTGACTGAGCGAGGAGAGACGGAAGATGGGACAGGGTTCGGAGCGGATGGTGGACGATCATGAGAAAGCGACTCAGTACCTTTATGAATTGGCGCTTAAATTACTGGAGTTGGGGGGGTCGGATATTTTTATCACCGCCGGCAGCCCGCCGGCGCTCAAGATCAACCAGTTGGTCCATCGAATCGGCGGCCAAAAACTGAAGCCGCAGCAGACCATGATGCTGGTGCGCTCGATCATGAACGACCGACAGGTGCGGGAATTCGATCGGCATCACGAAATCAATTTTTCCTTGAATTTTCCCAATGTCGCGCGCTTCCGCGTTAGCGCCTTCACCCAGCGCGGCAGCGCCGGCATGGTGCTGCGCTTGATTCAGCAGCGGATACCGACCATCGAGGAGCTTTATCTGCCGCCGATTCTCCAGGACATCGCCATGACCCAGCGCGGGCTGGTGATTTTCCTCGGCGGCACCGGTTGCGGCAAGACCACTTCCATGGCGTCCATGGTGGATTATCGCAACGGTCAGTGCCAGGAGCACATTATCACCGTCGAGGACCCCATCGAGTTTTTCCATCGACACAAGCAGTGTCTGGTGGATCAGCGCGAAGTCGGCACGGACACCGAATCCTACGAAGTGGCCCTGAAGAATACGCTGCGTCAGGCGCCCAACGTGATTTTGATCGGGGAGTCGCGGGATCGGGAAACCATGGAGGCCGCGATCAATTTCGCCGAAACCGGTCACCTGTGCTTGACCACGCTGCATGCCAACAATACCGATCAGGCCTTTGATCGTATCATTAATTTTTTCCCCGAAGAGAAACGGGCACAGGTGCTGATGGATTTATCCTTCAATGTAAAGGCTTTCATTTCGCAACGCCTGCTGCCGCGCGAGGACCAGCCGGGGCTGATTCCGGCGGTGGAGATCCTGCTCAACACCCCGCTGATGGCCGAGCTGATCTTTCAGGGCCGGGTCAAGGAGATCAAGAGCGTGATGGCCCGTTCCAGCGAACAAGGCATTGTCACTTTCGACGATGCCCTGTTCAACCTGTACGAATCCGGCCGGATCGGTTACGAGACCGCCATCCGCCATGCCGATTCCGCCAACAACCTGCGGCTGCGGATCAAGCTGGAAAGTCGGCGACCGCCACCGCGCGCCGCCGGCGAGAGCCATTTGCAGATCGAGGAAGACCGCAAGCGCTGAGCGACCCCTCCAGCGGTTAGCGGCGCAGGAGCAACTGAAAGCGCTGGTTGCCGCGGCGCAAGGTGACGCCCGCGGTGGTCACCGCTTCCAGTATCGGTCCTTCGCTCAACGCCTCGCCTTCGCGATAGCGCCGGCCGTTGATGACCGCGAACCGCTTGTCGGCATCGCGGCTGTGAACGTGGATATCGAGGTTCAGGGCCGGCAAGCCGCGCCGGACGCTGGTGGGCAGGGCGTCCAGCGTTGGCACGGGTTCCGGCGAGCTGACGGTGGGAGACGCCGCCGCGGGTGGAGGCTTTGATTCGGGCCGCGCGGGCGCGGGCGGACGCGACGGTTCGGGCGGGGTGACCGGTTGCTGGATCGCGGGCGGGGTCGGGCGGGCGGCCGGCGATGCCGCGCCTGGGGCGGAAATGCCCGCCGACGGGGCGAAGGCGGGCGAGGGTTGGGGCGCCGGCTGGGACCGGTCGAGGAAGAACACCAGCAGCATGGCGTTGAGTCCGAGACCCAGGACCGTCAATCCGTACCAGAACCAGTGCCGCGCGGGTTCCGCCGGCGGTGGCGCGGTGGTCAGGGCCGGTGGCTGGCCGAGATGGCGTTCCTGTTCCGCCTTGCGCAACGCGTCGAGGATATAGGACATCTCACTGATCCTGAGCGGGTTGGTCGAGCGCGGGCGTATCGGGAGTGGGTGTCAGGTTGTTCAGCAGCACCAGCGTCCGTCCGCCCGCCAGGCCATCGGGTTGCAGGCCGTTATCCCGCTGAAAGGCGCGCAACTGCTCGCCCAAAAGACCGTCGAAAGTCGCGGAGAGCGGTTCGGGCGCCGGTTGTCCCGCAGCCAGCGCCAGCCGCTGGCGCAGCCAGCGCACCGCCTCGCCGGTATTGCCGGGGCCGATCAGCGGCAGATCGATTTGCGGTCGCCATAACAACGTGTATTGACCGGTCCACAAGGGCGTGAGTTGAGCCAGCGGCACGGTAACCGCCTGGCCGGCGATCTCCAGCGTCGCGTCTTCCCCCCTCAGCGTTCTCAGCAGCGCCGCCGCCGGCGTACCGCCCGGTTTGAGGGCCAGCCGCAGCACGGCCGGCCGGTTGAAGCGGCGCAGCATGTCCCAGTCGTCGCGGCCGGCCAGACAGCGTAGTTCCCAGATTTTGACCCATTCGCAGAACGCCGCCTGGGCGCTAGGCGTCTGGGTGACGCCCCAGATCGCCAACAGCCGCCGGGTGGGGTCATCTCCCCGGGCTTGGCGCAACAGTCCGACCAGATCGGGGGTGTTGGGGACGGCCGGCGATTGGGTCGGGCTGGCGGCGGGTGTCGCGGCGGGCGGCTGAACGGGTTGAACCGGATCGGCGAGCGCGGCGGGCGCCTGAGGATCGGCCGGCGTCTGGCCGGCGTGCGACAGCCAGAACCCGACCCCGATCATGCCCAGGCCCGCCAGTCCGGTGCCCAGCGCCAGCCAGTGGCGAGACGCTCGCTTGCGGATGCCACCGGGCGCGGGTTTCGGATCGACCGGGCGGGTCGGCGCCGCGCGTTGCAACTCCGGCCAGAAAGCGCGCATTTGCCCGCCCGCGCCGTCGCCCCGCAGGGCTTCCCGGGCCGCCCGGCGGACCGTGCCGACGGTCACGCGCCGCGCGCCCTGGCTGTAGGCGCCGAGCAGGGCGCGGTCGCAGATGACGTTGATCAGACGCGGGATGCCCCCGGAAAAGCGGTAGGCCGTCCAGCGCGTCCCGGCGGCGAACAGATCCGCGCGCGCGCCGGCTACCCGCAGCCGGTAATCGATGTAGGCGGCGGTTTCCCGGCGGTTCAGCGGCGGCAGATGGTAGCGGGCGGTGATGCGCTGGGCCAGTTGCCGCAAATCCGGCCGCGCCAGCAGCCGGCGCAGTTCCGGCTGGCCGACCAGGATGATCCGCAGCAGCTTGTGCTTGGCGGTTTCCAGATTGGTCAGCAGGCGGATCTGTTCCAGCACCTCGCGGCTCAGGTTCTGCGCCTCGTCGATGATCAGCACCGTGCGCCGGCCGGCGGCATGGGTGCGCAGCAGGTGCTCGTTAAGGGCGTCCAGCAGCGGTTTGAGGGTTTGGCGCTCGCGCGGGTAGGGTGCGCCCAGTTCGTCGCAGACCGCCGCCAGCAATTCCTCGACCGTCAGGCGGGGGTTGAGGCACAGCGCGATGTCCACTTTTTCCAGCCGCTGCTCCAGCAGGGCGCGGACCAGAGTGGTCTTGCCGGTACCGACCTCGCCGGTCAGTTGCACGAAGCCGCCGTCCTCGCCAGTGCCATACAGCAGGTGCGCCAGCGCCTCCTGATGGTGGCGGCTCGGATAGATGTAGCCGGGGTCGGGCGTGATGGCGAAGGGTGACTCCCGTAGCCCGAAATGTGCCGTGTACATCCTTACACCTCACCGTAGCGCGCGCCGGCGCCGATCCAGCGCCGGATCAACGGTTCTACCCGCTCGGGGTGGTCGCGCAGCAGCCGGTCGGCGGCGTAGCGGGCGGCGTTCAACAGATCCTGATCGCGCAGCAGGTCGGCCACCCGCAGGCTTTGCTCGCCGGTCTGGCGGGTGCCGAGCACCTCGCCGGGACCGCGCAACTCCAGATCGCGGCGGGCGATTTCGAAGCCGTCATGGCATTCCCGCAGCACCGCCAACCGGGCGTGCGCGGCTTGCGACAGCGGCGGCCGGTACAGCAGCACGCAACTGCTGGCGGTTGCGCCGCGCCCGATCCGACCGCGCAACTGATGCAATTGCGCCAGACCCAAGCGTTCGGCGTTCTCGATGATCATCAGGCTGGCGTTGGGTACGTCCACGCCGACCTCGATCACCGTGGTGGCGACCAGTAAATCCAGTTCGCCGGCCTTGAACGCCGCCATCGCCGCTTCCTTGGCGGTCGCGGGCAGCCGGCCATGGGCCAGGCCGATCCGCAGTTCCGGCAGCCGTTCCGCCAGTTGCCCGGCGGTGACTGTCGCCGCCTGGCATTGCAGTGCTTCGGATTCTTCGATCAGCGGGCAGACCCAGTAGGCTTGCCGGCCAGCGCGGCAGGCTCGGCGGATGCGCTCGATCACATCGTCGCGGCGGCTGTCGGGCGCGGCCACCGTGGTGACTGGCAGACGGCCCGGCGGCAATTCGTCGATGGTCGAGGTGTCGAGATCGGCGTAGGCGCTCATGGCTAGAGTACGCGGAATCGGCGTTGCGGTCATGATCAACTGGTGCGGGCAACGCCCACCGGCCCGGCCCTTCTCGCGCAGGGCCAGCCGCTGGTGGACGCCGAAGCGGTGCTGTTCGTCCACGATCGCCAGAGCCAGTTCGGCGAAGGCGACCGTTTCCTGAAACAGGGCGTGGGTGCCGACCGCGACCTGAACCGCGCCGGTGGCCAGTCGCTCCAGCGCCAGCCGTCGCGCCTTGCCGGTCAGCCGCCCGGTCAGCCAGGCCACTTCGATTCCCAACGGTTCCAGCCAGGTCCGCAGGTTGCGGTGATGTTGTTCCGCCAGCAGTTCGGTGGGGGCCATCAGCGCCGCCTGGGCGCCGCTTTCCACTGCCCGCAGCGCGGCGGCGGCGGCCACCACGGTTTTGCCGGAGCCGACATCGCCCTGCAACAGCCGCAGCATGGGCCGGGGCTGGGCGAGGTCGGCGGCGATTTCCGCCAGTACCCGCTGCTGGGCGGCGGTGAGCGCGAAGGGCAGCCGCTCCACGAAGCGCTGGCTCAATCCCCCGCTGCTCAGCGATGGCGAGGCTTGGCGGCGGGTGCGTTCGCGCAACCGGCGCAGGCTGAGCTGGTGGGCCAGCAGCTCCTCGAAGGCCAGCCGCCGCCGGGCTGGATGACGGCCGCTTTCCAGTTCGGCCATCGCTGTATCCGCCGGCGGCTGGTGCAACAGTCGCACCGCCTCGGCGATGGGCGGCAGTTGCAGTTGGGCCAGCAGCACCGGTGGCAACCATTCCGGCAGCAGCGCCGCCGCATCCAACTGCTCCAGCGCCTGTTCGGCCAGGCCGCGCAGGGTGAACTGCTGTAGGCCGGCGGTGGCGGGATAGATTGGAGTCAGCCGGTTTTCCACCGGCGGCGTGTCCGCGTCGAGCCGGCGGCATTCGGGATGAATCATTTCCAGCCCGCCGCCGTAACTTGAGCGGACCTCGCCAAAGCAGCGCAGTCGCGCGTCCGGCTGGCCGAGCCATTGCCGCTGGGCGGGGCTGAAATGGAAAAAGCGCAGGGTCAAAACGCCCGTGCCGTCGGTCAGATGGCAGAGCAGGAAGCGCCGGCCGCGCGCCGAGACCTCGCTGCCGGTCACCGTTGCTTCAACCTGCGCCTCCACGCCGGGCCGCAACTGGCCGATGGCGGTGACGCGGCCGCGGTCCTGGTAGCGCAGCGGCAGGTGCAGCAGCACGTCGGCGGCGGTGTGCAGGCCCAGCCGGCGCAGGCGTTCCGCCAGCTTCGGCCCGACCCCCTTCAGTGCGGTAACCGGCAAGGGTTCGATAAGCGTCGGCCGCGCCGCGTCTCGCACGGTCGATCCGTCGATCATGGCGTCGATGGCTGCCCCTCCCGGCCCAGCGCCGCCACACGGTTGTGGCCCAGTGGTTTCGAACCGTGTGGTTAGTTTTCCAGCGCCAGCACCGCATCCATTTCCACTTGCGCGCCACGCGGCAGTGCCGCGACTCCGATCGCCGCCCGGGCCGGATAGGGTTCCTGGAAATACTCGGCCATGATCTGGTTGACCAGGGCGAAATGGCTGAGATCGGTCAGAAACACGTTGAGTTTGACCGTGTCGGCCAGACCGCCGCCGCCGGCGCGGGCCACCGCCGCCAGATTGTCGAACACCCGGCGGATCTGCGCGTCCATGCCGCCGTCGACCAGTTGCATGGTGACGGGGTCCAGCGGAATCTGGCCGGACAGGTAAACGGTGCGGTCGACCTTGACCGCTTGGGAATAGGTGCCGATGGCCGCGGGAGCCTGATCGGTCTTGATGATTTCACGGGGCATGATGGAATGTCTCTTGGTGTGTTCTTCGACAAAAGCCAGAGCGCGGGTTCGAGTACGCCCTCCTCTCCCTTGCGGCGGAGGGCCAAGACGAGGTTGTCAACCGCGCCGGGCCAGCTTCAGCGTTTCCGGCAGGGTGCGCAACTGACGCATTACCCGGGCCAGATGCGCCCGGTCGTGAATGTTGAGCAGCAGGTGAACGGTGGTGGTGTTGCCGTCCCGCTCCGTGGTGTTGATGGTCTCGATGTTGGTGTCGGTGGCGGAGATGGCGGCGGCGATCGTGGCCAGCACCCCGCGCTTGTTGACCACCTCAAGCCGCAGTTCGGCGCTGAAGTCGGCGCCAGGTTGTTGTTCCCATTCCACCTCGATCCATTTCTCGGCATTTTTCTTGTAGCTGGCGACGTTTTTGCAATTGTCCCGATGGATGACGATCCCGCGTCCGGCGTTGAGATAACCGATGATGGCGTCGCCCGGCAGCGGCCGGCAACACTTGCCGAAACTGACCACCGTGCCCTCGGTGCCCTTGATCAACAGCGGCTGGGCGCCGGCGTCCGGCGGGTTGGCTTCGTCTTCGCCGTGCTCCGGCATCAGCCGCTTGGCGATCAGCGCCGCGAACCGGTTGCCCAGGCCGATATCGGCCAGCAGGTCGTTGACATGGCTTAAATTGAATTCCCGCAGGAGCGTCTGGACTCGCGCCGCCGGCAGTTCGCCCAACCCGCCGATGCGCCCGGTCAGCGCCTTTTCCAGCAGACGTTTGCCGAGCAGGACCGCTTCATCGCGCCGCAGGTGTTTCAGGTAATGGCGGATGCTGGCGCGGGCCTTGGCGGTGACCACGAAATTGAGCCAGGCGGGATTGGGGCGGGCGGTGGGCGTAATGACCACTTCGACGGTCTGGCCGGTGGTCAGCGGCGTGCGCAGCGGCGCCAGCCGCCGGTCCACCTTGGCGCCGACGCAGGTATTGCCGACATCGGAATGGATGGCGTAGGCGAAGTCCACTGCGGTGGCGCCGCGCGGCAGTTCGACGATCTCGCCGCGCGGGGTGAACACGTAGACCTCGTCCGGGAACAGATCCACCTTGACGCTTTCCAGGAATTCCACCGGGTTGCCGGCGCGGCGCTGCATGTCCAGCAGCTTTTGCAGCCACTCGCGGGCGCGCTGCTGGGTGTGGCTACCCTGGCCGTCGCCGGACTTGTAGCGCCAGTGCGCGGCGACGCCGACCTCGGCCATGACATGCATTTCCTCGGTGCGGATTTGCACTTCGATCGGGACGCTGTTGGGGCCGAACAGGACCGTGTGCAGTGACTGGTAGCCGTTGGCCTTGGGGATGGCGATGTAGTCCTTGAACCGGTTCATGTACGGCTTGTACAGGTTGTGCATCACCCCCAGCACGCGATAGCAGGTATCCACGAGGTCGACCACGATCCGCACCGCGTAGACGTCGTAGACGTCCTTGAAGGGCAGGCGCTTGCCGCGCATTTTTTTGTATATGCCCCACAGGTGCTTGCCGCGACCCATGACCCGGGCCTGAATGCCCTCTTCTTCGAGGCGGGTCTGAATGCGGCTTTCGAGCTGGCCGACAATCTCGCGGCGGTTGCCGCTCAGCTTGCGCACCGCATCCCGCAACACCCGGAAGCGCAGCGGGTGCAGGTGGCTGAAGCCGAGGTTTTCCAACTCCTGGCGCAGGTGGTTCATGCCCAGTCGGCCGGCGATGGGCGCGTAGATTTCCAGCGTTTCGCGGGCGATGCGCCGGCGCGATTCCGGGCGCATGGCGCCGAGGGTGCGCATGTTGTGCAAGCGGTCGGCCAGCTTGATCATGATCACCCGCAGATCCTTGGCCATGGCCAGGAACATCTTGCGGAAGTTTTCGGCCTGCGCTTCCAGTTTGGAGTTGAACTGGATCTGGGTCAGCTTGCTGACGCCGTCCACCAGATCGGCGACTTCCGGTCCGAAGCGGGCGCTGATCTGTTCTTTGCTGTAATGGGTGTCCTCGATGACATCGTGCAGCAGGGCTGCTTGCAGGGTGATGTAGTCGAAGCGGACGTTGGCGAGAATGCGGGCCACCGCCAGCGGGTGGAAGATGTACGGCTCGCCGCTCTTGCGGTAGATGCCGGAATGCGCTTCGGCGGCGAAGCCGCAGGCGTCGCGCAGGCGCTCGATCTGGTCCGGTTCGAGGTAGCCGCTGGCGATGGTGCAGAGGTCGTCGATGCGGAGAAGCAAATCGTCCAGCCATTCGTCATCGACAGCCAGTTTTTGCAACTGCTGGCTGTTGTCTCGGACTTCCCACAGCGTCGCGCTCAGCAAGATCGGGTTCTCCTGAAAGGTCGGAAGCCGGCGCTCAGTCCGGTTCGGGCGGAGTTTCGTTGTGGGTGGCAGGCCGCGACTCGGCCTCGGGAGCGGCGTGCATCTGGCGGTATTTTTCCTGGATCAGGTGATCGATCTTGCCTTCGGCCAATTCCCGCAACGCAACGACGGTGGGTTTGTCGTTTTCCCAGGGGACCAGCGCTTCCCGGCCCAGCGCCAGATCGCGGGCGCGGCGCGCGGCGATCAGCACCAGTTCGAAGCGGTTGTCCACCCGATCCAAACAGTCTTCAACGGTGATTCGAGCCATGTCAGCAATTACTCCGGGTTCAATGTCGGAAGTGGGAACCAAGTATATTAGTTAAAACAATTAATTAAGACAATAGTGACCGAAGCAGTTCCCGCTGCCGCTCCAGTTGCGCCGCCCGGCGCTGGCGGTTGGCGATCACGATGGCGCGCAACGCATCCAGCGCCGCCGCGAATTGGTCGTTAACCACCAGATAATCGAACTCGGCGTAGTGCGACAGTTCGTCCAGTGCCGCCGCCATACGTTGTTCGATGATCTCGGGGTGGTCCTGGCCGCGCCTCGCGAGACGCTCACGCAGGGCTTGCCGGGAAGGCGGCAGAATGAAAATCGTCGTGCTGTCCGGCAGCAGCGCCCGCACTTGGCGGGCGCCCTGCCAGTCGATTTCCAGGATAAGATCCCGCCCGGTTTCCAACTGGGACAATACCGCGGCGCGGCTGGTGCCGTAGCGGTGGCCGAACACCTGAGCCTGTTCCAGGAATGCGTCCTCGGCGATCATCCTTGCAAAGGTGTCGGGAGACACGAAGTGGTAGTGCTTGCCATCGCGCTCGCCGGGACGGAGGGGTCGGGTGGTATGGGAGACCGAGACGGCGACATCCGGCGTGGTTTCCGCCAGGCTTTTGACCAGGCTGGTTTTGCCCGCTCCGGAAGGGGCGGCGATGATGTACAGGGTTCCGGCGTTCATTGCAAACTCTCCAACTTTGGACCGTGAAAATTGGTGCATCGTTCGGAGCCGGCGTCGGGCGCGCAAGCGGAGCGAACCAGTGCTTGCTTAAAGCGTGCTTGGGAATGATGTCATGAATCCGGCCTGGATCAAAGGCCGCGCGCCGGTTGTCGCCAGCGCGCGAGCGTCGGCGGAGACCGCTGATCATCATGAATGCTGTGTACCGGGACCGTCCACGCTAAACTAGCCATGCTGACTTTCCAACGGGACGGTGGATATGCGAGGTTTCGGGCCGCGGGCGCTGGCGCCGCGCGATGGTTTGGACTGGTTGACGCAGGCTTGGCGGTTAATGCGGCGACGGCCATGGCTGTTCGTGACCGTCGCCCTGTTCGCGCCGGCCGGCAGCGCCTTGTTGCTGGCGCTGCCGGTCTGGCAATGGTGGCTGCCGCCGCTGGGCGTCTGGGTCACGCTGATCGCCACCGTATTCTGCTACGGTTTGCCGCTGAGCCTGACGGTGACGCTGGCCTGCGCCCTGGCCCGCGCCGCCAACCGCAAGCAGGCGCCGGCGCCCCGGCAACTGTTCAACCGGACCGCTCTCAAGGCGCTGGGCAAGACCAGCCTGTTTCTGTTCGTGCTGCTGTTGCAGGGCTATCTCGTGGTCTACTGGGTGCAGGATCAACTATTGCCGGCGGATCTCGCCGCCCTGGCCGACGGTGCGCCCGTGATTTCGCCAGCGACGTTCGGCGTGGCCAGCACCGTGTTGGGGACGCAGCTTAGCGTGCTGGGTGGCGTGCTGCTGGTTTTGCAGGTACTGCTAACCTGGTTCGCCATTCCGCTAAAACTGTTCCGCGAGCTGCCGCTGTCGGCCTGCTGGCGGCATAGCGCGTTGGCCATGCAGCTCAATCCGTGGCTGTTTCCGGTGCTGGGGTTGGCTGGACTGGTGTTGCTGGCGCTCCCGTTCTTCGGTCTTTTTACCATCCCCGCCCAAGTGGTGGCGTTGCCGTTGCCGGTCTATCTGGGCGCACTGCTGTACGTGGCCTGGAACGATGTGTTTCAGGGTGGCGCCGAGAACGAGGAACTCATCGAACTCAACGCCGAATGGCAAGCCAGCGTCAGCGGCGGGCCAGTGTCGCATCGATCCCACGAAGCGCCAGATTGAGATCTTCGCCCAGTGGGATGGCGCCGGCGGCGCTGATGGCGGCGGGATGGCGGTCGGCAACCCGGCCGCCGACGAATACCGGGATCGACACCGCGCGACATAGTTGCGGTAGGTCATGCTCGATCACCGTCGCGGCGACTTCCGCCGAGCCGGACACGACAATGGCCTGGGTCGTGGCGCGTGCCGCGACCGGCGGCAATTCCTCCAGCGGTGTGTTCGGGCCCAGCAGCAGCACCCGGTAGTTCCAGTCCAGCGCCGCCAGGGCGAACAGCAGCAGGCCGACTTCGTGCTGCTCGCCCGGCAGGCAGGCCGCCAGCAGCTTCGGACCCTGCTGGCTTCGGCCCAAATGATGGAAACGCGCCCCCAGTTTATTGCGCAGGAACACGCTGAAGAAATGCTCCTCGGCAATGCTGCCGTTGCCTTGCGACCACCGTACGCCCAATTCCCGCAGCAGCGGCACGATCAGCCGGTTGGTGACAATATCCACGGGATATAGCGAAAGAGTTTCGCTGTAGATCTCGTTTAGCACGCTGTCGTCGAAGGCGACAATCGCTTGCAGCAGGCGCTGCTGGTCATTCAGCCAGGGGTCGGAGTCCGGTTGGATGGCCGTTTCGGGGCGCGTCTTGCTGGTTTCCAGCACCTGCCGTACCTGGCCGATGGACATGCCGTTGTCCAGCAGTGCGACCACCTGCTTGATCATCTCCACATCGGTCATGGTATACAGGCGGTGACCTTTGGGGGTGCGGATCGGTTTGATGAGATCGTAGCGGCGTTCCCAGGCGCGCAGCGTCACCGAATTGACCCCGGTCAGGCTGGAAACCGTGCGGATGGGAACCAGCCCTGCGTGGGGTAGGCCGTGGCTGCCGTTGTTCGCCTTCATCGTCGGGAGACCTCCCGCATCGCGCGATGCGGTTCAGGGTGGGTTGCAGGTTTTTTTATGCAAAAAGTGTACGATCAGGTTTTTATCGTAGATAATCTCACCTATACTTATACTATATTTGTACATTAGTACAAGCCTCCATTGAAAAACATCGATCCCATCAAGCAAGAGGTGACCGTGATGTCGCGCATTCTTGTCCTGCTCATCCTGGTGCTCGCGCCGCCGTGGATGGCGCTGGCCGGCGATTGTCCGGCCAGCCTCGATTTTCAGATGCGCCCGCTCGCCAGCGACCGCGCCGAATCCCTGTGCGAGCGGTATGCCGGCAAGGTGCTGCTGGTGGTCAATACCGCCAGCCAGTGCGGCTTTACCTCGCAGTACGAGGGTTTGGACGTTCTGTACGACCGCTACCGCGAGCAAGGGCTGGTGGTGCTGGGGTTTCCGTCCAACGATTTTGCCCAGGAGCCGGGCGGGGAAAAGGACATCCAGAATTTCTGCCGGCTGAACTACGGCGTGCGGTTCCCGATGTACGAAAAGATCGGCGTGTCCGGCGCGGCGGCGCATCCGTTCTACCGCCAGTTGGCCTTGGGCGGCGGCGGTTACCCGCAGTGGAACTTCTACAAGTATCTACTGGATCGCAACGGCGCGGTGGTGGCGCTGTTTCCGTCCCGGACTCGCCCGGACGACCCGCAATTGATCGCGGCCATCGAGAAGCTGCTCTAATCCGACGGAGGTTTCGGCCATGAACTCGACCCTGTCCGCGCAGTCCGACGCCGCTCAGACGACCGCTATTCCCGCCGCTGCGTTGTGGCTGGGCGGGACGGGGCTGATTCCCTTCATCGCGCCGGTCGCCGCGCTGTGGCTGGGGCCGGCGGAGTGGCGGGATTTGGCCTGGCTGGCGCTGCACGCCTACGCCGCCGTCATCCTCGGCTTTACCGGCGCCGTCCACTGGGGCGCCGCGCTGCGGGAGGGTGATGCCGGCCGGCTGTGGCGGGCGATGGGCTGGAGCGTGGTTCCGGCGCTGTTGGCTTGGGTGGCGCTGTTGCTGCCGCATTCCCAGGGCGTGGCATTGCTGCTGCTTGGCTTTGCCGCGCAGTATGCGATGGACCGCCGCGCCGTGGCGACCGGTTGGTTACCGGACTGGTACGGCCGATTGCGGCGGGTACTGACGGCGGGGGTGACGGCCTGTCTGGCGCTGGCGCTGGCACGAGCGTTCTAAGCGAAACTAATCGGCCCACTCATGCACCGGCTGGCCGCTCCGCTGCCGCTCCAGATAGGCCAGAGTCAGTTGGTTCAGATCCGGCCCATGGCAGGCCAGAAAGCGCCGCTGCCAGTCCGAGCCGGTGCGACCGCTGTCGATCCGGGCGGCTACGATGCCCAGATAGTCTTCCGCGTCCGCCGCGTCGATCTCCAGCGCCCGCAGCCCGCGCCGGGCCAGTGGCAGCAGTTCTTCCAGCAGCAGTTGCCGCAGCGGCGCGCGCCGGCCGTTTGACCACACGATTTCAGCCCGCAGCCCGTCCCGGGCCGCCGCGTAGAAATTCGCCCGGCTCAGGGCGAAAGACAGCGTCTCCGTGACCGGCGTCGTTGCCCGCGCCAGCGCATGGACCAGTCCGTAGTACAGCGCCGCATTGGCGATCAGATCGGGAATGCTGGGACCGGCCGACATCACCCGGTGTTCGATGCGCAAGTGCGGCGCGCCATCGGCCTCGAAACCCAGCAGCGGTCGGTTCCAGCGCCAAATCGTGCCGTTGTGCAGGCGCAGGTGCGGCAGCCGCTCGGCCGGTTCCGCGCTCAGGTCAACCGGTAGCAGCGGCGGGTAATGCGCCAGATTTTCCGCGAACAATTCCAGCAGCGAAGCCTTGACGTAGTCGTTGCCGAACGTTACTCGGCGGTAGGCCGGATTGTCGGAACTGACGCCGCCCGCCAGATCCACGCCCTGTTCGAACAGCGGGATACGGGTTTCTTCCCAAAGAACCTTGCCGAACAACAGCGGTGAGTTGGCGGTGGCGGCCACCAGCGGCGCCGACAGCGCCAGCGCGGCGTTGAAGAAGACGGCAGCCTGGTCGGGCGTGACTTGCAAGTGCGCCTGAAACGAGGTGGTGGCGGCTTCCAGCATCACGTCGGGGTGGGAAAGATGCAGGGTTTCCGCGCCGTGGATGGTCAGTTGCATCGGCCGGCCGTGCCGCCGCCGCAGAATCTGATCGTTGATGGCCCGGTAGCGCTCCCGATCCGACATGTGTTCCACGGTCAGATCCGGGTCGCGCAGGGTCGGCAGGATGCCGATCAGCGCCACGGCGGCGTCCAGGCCGGCGGCGACCCGCTGGCAGCGCTGCCACAGGTTTTCGAGGTTGCCGTGCATTCGCCGCAGCGCGTCGCCGCGCAGTGGCAGCGGCGGGGTGTTGAGTTCGATGTTGAATACGCTCAGTTCCGGCACCACCAGCGGATCGGCCATCCGCTCCAGGAATGCCTGGTTGAGCGGCGCCGGCCGACCCATCCGGTCCACCAGCCACGCCTCGACCTCGAAGCCGGCGACGCCGCTGGCCGGGGCGAAGCGCCGTTCCCGAAACCAGTCGTGCAGGATGGCCGTTTCCCGGCGCAGCCGTTCCCCAAACCGGTCAAAATCCCGGTGGGTGAATTCGGATTGGGAGATCTCCTGACCCATGCGCGGCGCCTCCAACGGTGTGCTTAAGCAAACTATAGCCGCCCGCGCTCGTCCCGCATGGCGAAACCGCGCAACGGCAGGTCAAGGCCGCGCGTCAGGGCAATGGCCTGGAAGCGTTCGCCCATTTCGCCGGGCAGGGTTAGCAGCTTGACCTGGCGGCTCTGCTCCAGGTAGCGGAGCGTGTCGGCGGGGTCCGCTTCGGCCAGCAGTTCCATGAGACCGCAGCCGAACAGAAAGTAGTTCTGAGCGGTGTAGCCGGCCACGTTCAGCCCGGCGGCGAGCGCGGCGTCGGCCACGGCGGTGAAGTCCACGTTGGCGGTGATGTCCTGCAAGCCGGGCAGGATCAGCGGATCGTCGTGAACGCGGTGGCGGTAATGGCAGAGCAGGGTGCCGGCCGCGCGTTCGGGATGGTAGTAGTCCCGGCGCGGATAACCGTAATCGATGAACAGTAGCGCGCCCGCCGCCAGCGTTCCGGCGATGGCGCGCAGCCAGGCATCCAGATGGGGCACGTATTCGGAGGTGTAGGCTGGCGGCAGGGGTTCGCCCAGCGCCTGTTCGATGCGGGCGACGGCGATGCTCACCGCGGGATCTTCATCGCCCTCGACCCAGTCCAGCCCGGTTTCGTTCCAGGTCACCGCCAGCCGGCGCGGCCCCGCCGGAGTGATGCGGAAACGTTCGGCTGGCAGCGCGTCCAGCACCTCGTTGCCCAGCACCACGCCGCGCAGGCCCGACTCCGGCAGCGCATCCAGCCAGACCACGCGGTCGAGCAGCTCGGGCGCCCGTTCCGCCAGGGTCTGGCGCTGGCGCTGGCGCAACTCGCCGCTCAGTTCAAGGATGGCGTAATGCTCCGGCAGGGCATCCAGCGCGCGCAGTTCCCGCAGCAGGTCGGCGGCCATGACGCCGGTGCCGGCGCCGAGTTCGAGCAGCGCGCCGCCCCCCAGCGCCTCCAGGATCTGCCGGCACTGACGGGCCAGACAGCGCGAGAACAGCGGCGACAGCTCCGGAGCGGTGACGAAATCGCCGTCCGGGCCGAACTTGCGAGCGCCGGCCCGGTAATAGCCCAGACCGGGGGCGTACAGCGCCAGATCCATGAATCGGGCAAAGGAGATGGCGCCGCCGGCCGCGGTGATTTCGGCGCGGATTTGCCCGAGCAGCCGGGCGCTGTGCGCGGTGGCGGCGGGATCGGGCGGGGGCAGGCGGTCGTGCGGGTTGGAGGGAATCATGAGCGTTGCCGGCGGAATGGATGGATGGGTCGGCGTGTTGAGATGCTTTTACCACAGGCGCTGGTTTGGGGCAGGCCCGCCGCCGGATTATTTATTTGGGCATTATGGTGTTTTCCTGGATACAAACCAGCGCTGCAAACAGGCTACAATTGCCCGAAAATTATGCCAGCCCCCCGATGAATTTCCCGACATGCAACCTTTTCCGATGAAATCTCTCACGATTCCGTTTCTGTTGGTCGTGCTTCTGACTGTTGTTGTCCCCGTGCCAGTGCTGGCTCAAACACAAGCGGCGGATCAGACGCAGTCCGCCGCCTACGTCAGCGACTTGCTGGACGTCCCGCTGCGCGCGGGCGCTTCCAATCGCTACAAGATCATCGGTGCGGTACGCAGCGGCGCCGCCGTCGAAGTGCTGAAAGTGGATGCGGTCAAGGGCTATACCCAGATCCGCACGCCAACCGGGGTCAAGGGCTGGCTGCCTAGCGCCCAGGTCACCGACACCCCGAGCAGCCGGGAACAACTGGCCGGCGTCCGCCAAAATCTGGAGCAGCTACAGGCGCGACATGCGGATCTGAAACAGCATGTGGACGAGGTTGTCGCCAAGCCGGGCGCAGAGAACCTCAGCTATCCGCGGTTGTACGAAGAGGCACTGCGGCTGCGCCAGCAATTGGCGCAATACCGCAAAGTGGCGGCCGATACAGTCGCGATCGACGAGCGCAACAAGATGTTACAGGAACAGGCCGTGATTCTGGAGCGGGAACTGCAATTGGTGCAACAGGAAAATCGGGCGCTGCGCGACGACAACGACAATCTTCGATTTCTGATGGGCGCGGTGCTGCTGGGTGTCTGTCTGTTACTGGCCGTGATGATGCCGCGCATCCGGGAGCAGCGGCGCGAACAGTGGAGCCGGTTGTGAGAGGCAGGGCTCAGGGAGTGGAGCGGATTCCGGGTTGACCTGGAAGCTGCATTTCAGGATAGGGCTTCGTGCTCCAGCACCAGCCTCACCGGCGTGAGCGTTTCCCGCGACTGGTCGTGGGCGGCCCACAGCTCGGCGAAGGTGGACCTCAGCAGCGGATGGCGGCGGTCGCCGGCCACCTCGGCCAGCGGTCGCAGTACGAAGGCATGGCGGACGATCTCGTCGCGGGGGATACGGGTTTCCGCCTCACGCCACACCAGATCGCCGTAGAGCAGCAAATCCAGATCCAGCGCCCGCGGCGCGAGTTTTGGGCCGCCACCGTGCTGTTGGTGGGCGGCTTCGATTTCCCGCAGGCCGGCCAGGACCGCGGGTACCGCCAGTTTGGTTTCGAAGCCCGCCACCAGGTTGAGGAAATCATCGCCGACGAAGCCGACCGCCGCGCTGGCGTAGATCGTGGACAGGGTCAGCGAGCCGAAGCGTCGGTGCAGCGCGGCCAGCCCGGAGCGGATGTGTCGTTCCGGTTCGATGTTGCTGCCGACGCCGACGTAAACCTGGATCATTGCGCCTCAACCTTGGCGGTCGCGTTCGATGACGATGCCGGCCTCGCGGGCTTCGGGCGGCGCGCCGGGTTTGCGCAGCGTTAGTCGCAGCCAGGGTGGGGCGAATTCCCGCAGCAACAGTTCGGCGATGCGTTCGGCCAGGGTTTCCACCAACTGGAAGTCGCTGGCGGCGGCGAACGCGGCGATCCGTTGCGCCATGGCCTGGTAGTCGAGCGTATCGGCGAGCCGGTCGCTTTCGGCCGCTGGGCGGATGTCGGTTCCCAGCTCCAAATCCAGCAGTAGGCTCCGGCGGGCCTGGCGTTCCCAGGGATGAACGCCGATGAGTGTGTGTATGCGCAGCTCGCGGATAAAAATAATATCCATGACGGGATTCCCGGTGATGGCTTAATCTTCAAGTAATCGATGGCCGATACGGCCGGACGGCGGATTGCAATATCCGGCTTTGAGCTGGCTGAAAGCCGTCGCTCCGGCCCCGTTCCGGTCCCCGCCGACCATCGCGCCGGCTTTCCGAAGTGCTTGACGACGATATTCTATGCTCACAAACCTGTTGTTTGTCGTTCTCGGCTATCTGGCCGGTTCGATTTCCACCGCCATCCTGGTCTGCCGGGCGATGGGGCTGCCGGACCCGCGCAGCGAAGGTTCGCGCAATCCCGGCGCCACCAACGTGCTGCGCTTCGGCGGCAAGAAGGCCGCCGCCATTACCCTGGCCGGAGACTTTGCCAAGGGATTGCTGCCGGTGCTGGTGGCGCGGCTGGCGGGTGTGGAGGAAACAGGTTTGGCCCTGACCGCGCTGGCGGCGTTTCTGGGGCATCTATATCCGGTCTTTTTCGGCTTCGAGGGCGGCAAGGGCGTGGCGACCGCGTTCGGGGCGATACTCGGCCTATCCTATCTGGTGGCGCTGGCGGCGTTCGCTACCTGGCTGTTCATGGCTTTCGTGGTCCGCATTTCTTCGCTGTCGGCCTTGACCGCTGCCGCGCTGACGCCGCTGTTTGCCTGGGGGTTCGGACTGCCGGACGCCTACCTCGCCGCCGTGCTGGTCATGGTGGCGCTGCTGGTCTGGCGGCACCGCTCCAACATCCGTCATCTGCTGGCCGGCACCGAGGACAAGATCGGCACCGACCGGCCGTGAGCGTGTCGGGCGGCGACGATCAGCTCGTCGTCGCGCCCGCCGGCAACTCATTTTCCCACTAATCGGTAAAAATCCTATAAAATTCCACATTCCCAGTTTTGCTCAATTTCGGTTTTCCTCAGTTGCGCTACTTTGAGTACCCACGGTTGTGAACAAAGAATCCAGCTACACTCGCGAGAAATTGCTCGCCTGCGCCCGCGGTGAATTGTTTGGCCCCGGCAATGCCCAACTGCCGCTGCCGAACATGCTGATGGTCGACCGCATCGTCCACATCGGCGCCGAAGGCGGTCAGTACGGCAAGGGCGAAATCGTCGCGGAATTGGACATCCATCCCGACCTGTGGTTTTTCGACTGCCATTTTATCGGTGACCCGGTGATGCCGGGTTGCCTGGGACTGGACGCCATGTGGCAACTGGTGGGATTTTTCCTGGGCTGGATGGGTGGCCAGGGGCGTGGGCGGGCGCTCGGTTGCGGTGAGGTCAAATTCACCGGGCAAGTGCGTCCCGAGGCCAGGAAATTGACTTATCACATTCACATGCGGCGGGTCATCCTGCGTAAACTGGTAATGGGCATCGCCGACGCGACGCTGGACGTCGACGGCCGGACCATTTATTTCGGTAAGGACCTGCGGGTCGGACTTTTCACCTCGACCGACGGCTTTTGAGGATGAGGACCATGAGACGAGTGGTTGTCACGGGTATCGGTATCGTGTCCAGCATCGGCAACGATCGCTGGGAAGTTCTGGAATCGTTGCGGCAGGGCCGCAGTGGTCTGGAGTACGCACCGGATTACCAGGAAATGGGCCTGCGCTCCCATGTGCGCGGGCCGCTGCGAGTGGATCTGGCGGCCCAGATCGACCGCAAGGTGCTGCGGTTCATGGGTGATGCCGCCGCCTTCAACTATCTGGCTTTACGCGAAGCCATCGCCGACGCCAAATTAAGCGATGATGTGGTTTCGAACCCGCGCACCGGCCTGATCACCGGTAGCGGCGGCGGCAGTCCGCAGAACATTGTCGAAGCCGCCGACCTGCTGCGCAACAAGGGCCTGAAGCGGGTCGGGCCGTACATGGTGCCGCGCACCATGAGCAGTACCACCACCGCCTGCCTGGCGACGCCGTTCAAAATCAAGGGCGTGAATTACAGCCTCAGTTCGGCCTGCGCCACCAGCGCGCATTGCATCGGCCACGGCGGCGAGCTGATCCAGTGGGGCAAGCAGGATGTGGTGTTCGCCGGCGGCGGCGAGGAACTGCACTGGAGCCTGACCCACCTGTTCGACGCCATGGGCGCGTTGTCCACCAAGTACAACGCCGCGCCGCAAACCGCCTCGCGGCCCTACGACGCCAACCGCGACGGCTTTGTAATCTCCGGCGGCGGCGGCATCGTGGTGCTGGAGGAACTGGAACATGCCCGGCGGCGCGGCGCGCGGATCTACGCCGAACTGATCGGTTACGGCGCCACCTCCGATGGTTACGACATGGTGCAGCCCTCCGGCGAGGGCGCGCTGCGCTGCATGCGGCTGGCGCTGGAGGGGGTGAACGAACCGGTGGATTACATCAACACCCACGGCACCAGCACGCCGGCCGGCGACATGCGCGAGCTGGAGGCGATCCGTGAAATGTTCGGCGAGCACGTTCCGCCGATCAGCGCCACCAAGTCGCTGACCGGCCACGCGCTGGGCGCGGCGGGCGTGCATGAGGCGATCTACTCGCTGCTGATGATGGACAACCGCTTCATCGCCGCCTCGGCCAACATCGAAACCCTCGATCCGGCGGCGGAAGGGATGCCGATCGTCCGCGCGCGGATGGACAACGTTGACCTCAAGGTGGCGATGTCCAACAGTTTCGGCTTCGGCGGTACCAACGCCACGCTGGTGCTGCGGCGGTTTGAGGCTTAAACCGCTCCGGATTGTCTGAAAAAAGGCCGCCCACGGGGCGGCCTTGTCGCTTTCGGGAGGATAAACGTGATGGCCAGTTTTCCGTTGCTTGCGATTATCGTCGCCATCTACACCGCCTTGGCGCTGGTCGCGCCGGGCTGGCTGAACGGCGTGGTGTTCGTGCTGCCCCTGCTATCCGAATCGATGCTGCCGTTCCAAGGCGGCGACCTGTTGCTGGTGGTCGGGCTGTTGCTGCTGTGTGTCGAGGTTTACCGCGCCACCAGCAGTTCGACCGCCGCCATTCTCAACCATGTGTTGTCGCTGGTGGTATTCATCATCGCCCTGGTCGAGTTGCTGGTGATGCCGCGCATGGCCAACATGACCTTCTTTCTGATCGTGCTGATGACGCTGAGCGATGTGATCGCCGGTTTCACCGTGACGATCTCGACGGCCCGGCGGGATATTCAGCGTCCGTCCTGATTCCTCGTTCGACTCCGGTCGAATCCGCTGGAGTCCGTTTCGCTCATGGCCATCTCCGAATTTTCCCTGATCGAGCGTTATTTCGCCGCGCATGGCCTGTGCCGTCCCGATGTGGCGCTGGGCATCGGCGACGACTGCGCGCTGTTGCTTCCCCCGGCCGGCCAGCAGTTGGTGACGACCGTGGATACCTTGGTGGCTGAGGTGCATTTTTTCGCTGACGCCGACCCGGAAGGCGTCGGCCACAAGGCGCTGGCGGTCAATCTCAGCGATTTGGCGGCAATGGGCGCGACGCCGGCCTGGGCCACGCTGGCGCTGACCCTGCCCCGGGCTAACGAGGAATGGTTGGCGGCGTTTTGCCGGGGTCTGTTCATGCTGGCCGACCGGTACGGCGTGCAACTGATCGGCGGCGACACCACCCATGGGCCGATGACGGTCATCACTATTCAAGCGCAGGGTTTCGTGCCGCCGGGCCAGGCGCTGCGTCGCGACGGCGCGAAACCGGGCGATGGTCTCTACGTTACCGGCACGCCGGGTGACGCTGGCCTGGCGCTGGCGGCGGCATTCGGCAAGGCGACTATCGCCGCCGGTCATGAGGGCTATATCCGGGCGCGGCTGGAACGGCCGGAACCGCGGATCGCCGAGGGCCAGGCGCTGTGTGGAATCGCCCATGCCGCCATCGATGTTTCCGACGGCTTGGCGCAGGATCTGGGCCATATCCTGGAACGCAGCCGGGTCGGGGCGCGGCTGGAGGTGGAGCGATTGCCGCTGTCGCCGGCGCTGGTGGCCAGCTTGGACCGGGAAGCCGCTGTTGTGGCTGCCCTGACCGGCGGTGATGATTACGAGCTATGCTTCACCGTGCCGCCGGAACGGATTTCGCGACTGGAAAGCAGCGCGGCCGAGTGGGACTGCCGCTGCACCCGCATCGGCGTCGTCACGGCGGAACCGGGCTTGCGGCTGATCCACACCGACGGTTCCGCCTTTGATCTGGAATGTCTGGGCTATGACCACTTTGGCTGAGCGTCTGGGCCGGGCGCCTGAGAAGCTGTACAAAAACCACCTTCTTACCAATCAATATGTTATGTGTGGAAGCGGGTTTTTCCGTAATGATTTTCCGCCATCGCCGGCAAGCTTGGTGGCACAATCAACAACTTAGTTTTTGTACAGCTTCTGAGATGCAGAGGAGCCCACCTTGCAATCAGCCGAAATCCGTCTGGACAACCGGCAAAAAAGAAGGAGCTAGGTT
>CAVOGC010000033.1:0-16098 GCA_963695105.1 uncultured Gammaproteobacteria bacterium
GGCCAGCATCTCCAACTCCCGCTCGGTCAACAACCGGGTTCGGCTCTCCGGCTCATGCGCCAGCCGGGCGCCATCCCCGTTGATCACGATTCGGGCCAGCACTTCATCGGAAAAATAGACGGTCCCGGTCATCACTTGGCGAATGGCTTGAATGACCACCTCCGGTGGTTCGTTTTTGGTGAGATAGCCCGTCGCTTCCAAGGCCAAGACCTGGTCGATATAGTGATCGTGAAAAAACGCACTGAGAAACACCAGCCGCGTCCCGGGACACTGGCTCCTGATCAGCCGCGCGCCTTCGAACGCCGACAGTCCCGGCATATCGATATCTAGCAACACCACATCCGGGCGGGTGGCGACGCAGCACCGCACCGCGTCCTGGGCATTGCTCTCGCAACCCAGAACCACCATATCGGGTTCCCGAGCCAGCCGCTGCCGCAGCATGTCGCGCACCAGCGCATGATCGTCAACCAGGACAATCGAGATCGGTCCGATCATCGACGCAAGCCTCTTGATGAAGCAGACTGTAAACTAGTCGCGCCAGCGTGGCCATCTGGAACGGTTTGCGCAACAGCAGGGTCTCCATATCGAGCTGGTCGGACAAATCCCGCGAATCGGTGCCCGTAATCAGAATGGCCGGCAGGCGCGCGCCCCGCGCCCGCAGTTGTCGCAGGGCATCGAGCCCGCTGCATCCCGGCAAATCCAGATCCGCGATCAGCAAGCGAAGACGGTCGCGATGCGCCTGATAGCGGTCCAGCAGCGCCAACCCGTCTTCAACCTGAACCACTTGATAGCCCACATGACGCAAGGTCGCCGCCATGATTTCGCGAACGTAGCGATGATCCTCCGCCAGCAGGATCATTTCGCCAGCGCCGCTTTTCCAGTTCCGCGCGGATATGACCTCATCCCGGGTGGAATCCAGGATCGCGGGGGGCAACAAGACCGTGAAGGTCGAACCCTGGCCGAGCACCGACCGGACCTCCACTCGCCCGCCATGCTGGCTCACGATACTGTGGATCATGGCCAACCCCAGGCCAGTACCGTACTCGTCCGGCTTGGTGGTGAAAAACGGCTCGAAGATACGGCCCTGAACCTCGGGCGGCATCCCCACCCCGGTATCGCTGACCTCGATGCGGACCCAACCGGCCGCATCCGACCCATCGTCTCGATCCGCCGGTGCCGGAGAGAGCGATATGCGCAGAGTGCCGCCATCGGGCATGGCGTCTCGAGCGTTGATCATCAGGTTAAATAACACTTGTTGCAATTGAGTGGCGTCAGCATTCACCTGGAAATTTTGAATGGAAGCCACATCAATTTCCAGCGTGATGGCGGCCGGCAATATCCGTCGAAATAAATCAGCCAAATTTTCAAGCAGTTGGCGAAGCTCCACAGATTGCCGCTCCGTCTCCTGTCTGCGACTGAACGTCAACATTCCCTTGATCAACCCATTGGTCTGGCCGATGACCTGGTCGATCCGCTTGAGTGATTCCAAAGCCGGATGGCGTTCGGGCAGAAGGTCCTGACCCAGCGCGTTATAGCCTGAAATCGCGGTTAAGGCATTCCTGAAATCATGGGCGATGCCATCGGCCACCTGACCGATAGCCTCGATTTTCTGCGAATGCAGTCTTTCTTCCTGAAAGCGCTTGCGTTCGGTAATATCGCGAACAAAACATTGGTAGACCTCCTTGTCTCCTGCGTCGATCAATCTTCCGCTAATTTCGACTGGAAAAGGATGGCCATCCTTATGACGATAAGTGCATTCCGAAACGGTACTATTTCTGGAGCAAAGTAGTTTTAATATTTGTTCAACCGAACTCTGATCATCGCCAAGAATTAAATCATTCAGGCTCAATCCCAGCAATTCATCACGCTGATATCCTAAGAGATCGACAGCTTTCCGGTTAACATCAAGCAGGCGATAAGTCATTGGATCGAGGATAAGAATCGGGTCGTTGGCATATTCGAACAGATTATGATATTTTCTCTCCAGCGCATTAGTTTTTTCTTCGGCTTTATGATGTTCGTGAATCTCCTGGTACAGGATACCGCCCCACTTTTGTAAACGACGAATGAGCATGATCCAGAAAGAAAGAGAAACCAGAAAAACGAAAAATGCCGCCCAAAGCGATTGTAGTTCTTTGTATTTCTCTCTTTGCAAACGATCAATCAAGCGATGCCTGGATTGATCGACAAAATAATTCATAGCCTTTAGAAACAGTTGTTCCTGAATTTTATAATTTTCGTCAAACAAGCGCCTTAACCCAGTCTCCCGTTGTCCAGACCGAATCTGATCCAGGGCAGACTGCTCCATGGTTCTTAACATGTTATGAACTGATCTTGCCTGGATCAGGGGGTCATTGTCTCCGTTGCCAGACTGTAGGGCATTTTTTGCAGGTAAAAGAGCATCGAGTTCGTGTACTTTTTTTCGATACTCCTCCAGATGGCTGGTGTCTGGATTTGGGTTTGTAGCAGCGGCACGCGCGGTTGCGGTAATTTGTCTGGAAAGGTCAACAACATTATGCCAACGGTAGTCTTCATTAATATAAATATGTTGCAAGTTTTCGATAATGAAATATGAATAGTGAACATGCCAGCTCAATAAGAAAAACATCAGCATCGTGAACAAAATCGCAGATGCTAACCATCCCCAGGAAGGTTTGCTGTCCACTGATATTTGATGGTAAACCGAAGTGTTCATTTTTGGTTGGATAGAATTATCAGATTAGAGCTTCGCCTATGACATTCCAAGCAATTCATATGCAAGCAATTGATTTCAGACGCGCAGTATACAGTAAGGAAAATACCCTATAGACATTTTTACCTGGTTTTGGGATATTTCTCATATCAGATTTGGTCAGGAGACCCATCATGAATAACAGGATTTCGAGATTTATCAAAATCATTGCAATCACCCTATTCACTATTATTCTTGGCATTGGTGTGGTGGAAACAGCGGTTAATGAAGTGCAGGCCGGCAGCTTCGGCGGTGGTGGCGCCAGCGGTGGTGGTGCCGGTGGTGGTGGTGCTGGTGGCGGCGGCGCTGGTGGCGGCGGTGCTGGTGGCGGCGGCGCTGGTGGCGGCGGCGCTGGTGGCGGCGGCGCTGGTGGCGGCGGCGCTGGTGGTGCTGGCGGCGGCGGTGCCGGTGGCGGCGGTGCCGGTGGTGCCGGTGCCGGTGGTGCCGGTGGTGGCGGTGCCGGTGGTGCCGGTGCCGGTGGTGCCGGTGGTGCCGGTGCCGGTGGTGCCGGTGCCGGTGCCAACGGTGGCGGCACCGGCGGTGGAGGTTTGGGCAGCGGCGCGGGTCCAGGTCCGAGGGGTTCGAGCGGCTTTGGCGTCATGAGTCCGGGACCGCAAGGACTTACCGAGCAAACGAGAGAACGGACTCGCATTCAAGAACAGGATAGACTCCAGATCCAGGAACAGGATCGCCTGCACGACCCGGACCGGATTCAAGATCAAACCCGACTGCGCGATCAAGACCGGCTGCGCGATCAGGACCGCGACCCCGACCGGATGCAGGATCAAACCCGGCTGCGCGATCAGGACCGCGACCCCGACCGGATGCAGGATCAAACCCGGCTGCGCGATCAGGACCGCGACCCCGACCGGATGCAGGATCAAACCCGGCTGCGCGATCAGGACCGCGACCCCGACCGGATGCAGGATC
Organism: uncultured Gammaproteobacteria bacterium; assembly: GCA_963695105.1. Classification (GTDB taxonomy): domain Bacteria; phylum Pseudomonadota; class Gammaproteobacteria; order Competibacterales; family Competibacteraceae; genus Competibacter. The sequence goes on from CAVOGC010000033.1 coordinate 3,662, forward strand.
AAACCCGGCTGCGCGATCAGGACCGCGACCCCGACCGGATGCAGGATCAAACCCGGCTGCGCGATCAGGATGCGATAGTAGGATGGGGCAATAGATACTGAATCATCGACAGCGGAAAACCCCCGACTCGCAAGCGGGGGTTTTCGCTTGAGCCGGATCAACGTGGCAGCTCCAATACCGCCTCCAGTCCGCCTTGCGGATGATTGCGCAGCGTCAGGTCGCCGCCGTGGGCGCGGGCGATGTTGCGGGCGATGCTCAAACCCAGTCCGACGCCGCCGGTGTCGCGGCTGCGCGAGCTTTCCAGCCGGTAAAACGGCTCGAATACCCTGTTCAGTTCCGCCGCCGGAATGCCGGGACCGTGATCGCGGATCGTCAGCGTCAGCCGTTGCGACGTATCCCGCACCGCGATGTCGGCGTATTGACCGTACTTCAGGGCATTGTCCACCAGATTGGTCAGGCAGCGTTTCAGGGCCAGCGGCCGGCAGCGTAGCGGCTGCCGGGCTTCGCCGTCGATGGACACCGCGTGACCACTATCCTCGGCGTCTTCCTGCAACGATTCCAGCAACGCATTGAGATCCACCGGCGCGATCGGTTCGCTGTCCTCGCCACCGCGCAGGAAATCGAGCGACGCCTGCGCCATGTGCTGCATGTCGTCCAGATCGGCCTGGAATTTCTCCCGCAGCGGCGAATCGTCCAGCAGTTCGGCGCGCAGCCGCAAACGGGTGATCGGGGTCTTGAGATCGTGGGACATCGCGGCGAGGATGCGGTCGCGGTCTTCGATGTAGCGGATCAGCCGGTCCTGCATGGTATTGAAGGCGGCGGCGGCCCGGCGGACTTCCAACGGCCCGGATTCGGCCAGCGGCGGGCGGCGAATGTCGCGGCCCAGTTCGGCGGCGGCGCCGGCCAGCACGGTCAGCGGCCGGGTCAGGGCGCGCACCGCCAGCGCCACCAGCACCGCGACCGACACCAGCAGCACCAGCAGGATCAGCAGCAGGCGCGTGGGCCAGGCGATGACCTCTTCCGGCAACACCTGCTGGAAGGTGACCACGGCCCCGTCGGTCAACCGCACCTGCACCACGAAATTGCGCAAACCCAGCATCATGGCGTGCCGCCAGCGACGCGGCGGACGGTCTGCCTCCCCAGGTGGAGGCGGCGGCCGGTCGGCCCGGTCGCGCGGCGGCCGGTGTGGGGCGCGCCAGGTCGGCCGGCCGGCGATGGGCGGGGGCCAGTCGTCGGCGATCTCGACCTGAAACGGCCGGTCCGGGCCGAGCTGGCGGCCCAGCAGAGCGCGGAACAGGGTGGTGTGATAACGCTCGTCCGCTACCGGCTGCCCGGACCAGGGGAGGTCGAGGCTGAGTCGAGTGGGCGGCAGGTCCAGCGCCGTCACCAGGCGGCGGCGTTCGGCCTCGTCCAGCGTATCCAGCAGACCGACGATGGCGGCGATGCGCTGGGCGACGTGGCCACCGATGGCGAGGGAGAGCGCCTGGTCGCGGTCTTGCAGCAGAATCGCGGCGCTCAACAGTTGGGCGAGCACCAGACCGCCGGTCAGGAACAGCAGCAGCCGACCGAACAGGGATTGCGGCAGCAGGCGCATCAAAACTCCCGGTTGACGTGGGCCGCCAGCAGATAGCCTTCGTTGCGGACGGTCTTGATGATGGCGGCCTCGCGCGGGTCGTCGCGCAACCGCCGGCGCAACCGGCTGACCTGTACGTCGATGCTGCGGTCGAACGGCGTGGCCTCGCGCCCCTGAGTCAGGTCCAACAACTGATCGCGGTTCAGCACCCGCTGCGGATGCTCCAGAAAGACCCGCAGCAGCCGGTATTCGCCGGCGCCCAACGGCACTCGCACCGCATCGGGCGCGATGAGGTACCGGCTGGCCGCATCCAGACTCCAACCGGCGAAATGGAAGCGTTTGGGTTCACCCGGCTCGCCGGGCATGTTGCGGCTCCGCCGCAGCACGCCCTTGATCCGGGCCAGCAACTCGCGAGGATTGAACGGCTTGGACAGATAATCGTCGGCGCCCATTTCCAGCCCGACGATGCGGTCGGTATCGTCGCCGCGGGCGGTCAGCATGATGATCGGGATCTGCGAGCGGGCGCGCAGGTTGCGGCACAGCACCAGCCCGTCGTCGCCGGGCAGCATCAGATCGAGGATGATCAGATCGACCGGCGCCTGCTCCAGCGCCGCCCACAGCCCCCGGCCGTCGGCCGCGCCGCTGACCCGGAAGCCGTTGCGGCTCAGATAGTCGGCCAGCAGTTCGCGCAGGCCGGGATCGTCGTCCACGATGAGAAGATGGTCGCTCATGACATCGGCTGGAGTGATGAGAAATGGTGGGATTGGAAACGGTTTGCCAAACTGAAGTTTAAGCGAGTCGGCGACTTGCCGGTCCGACAAGGCAAAGCCGCCCACACCGCGCAAAAGGGTTCACGAGGAAGGAATATGCCGAATACCGCGAAAAAACTCACGCTGTACGATAACCTGCTGGCCCTGCCGGACGAGGTGGTGGGCGAGATCATCGATGGACAGCTCCATGTCCAACCCCGGCCGGCCGGGAAGCACACCCTGGCGCATTCGGAACTGATCGTCGAATTGGGTGGTCCTTTCGACCGTGGCCGTGGCGGTCCCGGTGGTTGGTGGATCTTGACGGAACCGGAAATTCATTTCATCCGCGACACCGAGGTGGCGGTTCCCGATCTGGCCGGCTGGCGCCGGGCACGGATGCCGGCCCTGCCCGAGGATCATCGCTTTGAGATCGTGCCCGACTGGGTCTGCGAGGTCCTCTCGCCCAGCACCGCCCGCAAGGATCGAGCGCTGAAACCGCCGCTCTATGCCCGCTTCGACGTCGCGCACGCCTGGCTGGTGGACCCGGCCGCGCGCACCCTGGAGGTGTTCGAGTTGCGCGAGGGATTGTGGAGTCTGGTCGGGGTGTTCAAGGACGAGGATACGGTCGCCGCGCCGCCCTTCGCCGCCGTACCCTTTTCGCTGGCCGTGCTGTGGGGCTGACCTGCGCGGCTGGCGCCCATCATCGGTCGGCGGGCGCGTCCGTCGCTTGGCAAGAAATTACCAGCTTCGGCGTTGCAGTTCGTCCAGCAGTGCCGGCACCGCCGCCGCCGGCACCGCCGAACTGAACAGGAATCCCTGCACGAAATCGCAGGCGGCCGCCTGGAGGAACTTCAGTTGCGCCTCGGTCTCCACGCCCTCGGCGGTCACCCGCAAGTTCAAGTTGCGGGCGATCGCGATGATGGTTGTCACGATGGCGGCATTGCCCGCCTCATCGGGGAGCAGAGCCACGAAGCTGCGGTCGATCTTCAGTTCGTCGATTGAAAATTGACGGAGATAATTGAGTGACGAATAACCGGTGCCGAAATCGTCCAGGGCGACTCTGACGCCCAATTTCTTGATGGCCGCCAACATCTGCGCCGCCTTGGCCTGCGCCGACATCACGCAGGTTTCCGTCAGTTCCACCATCAGCGCGCTTGGGTCCAGTCCAGTTGCGCGCAGGGCGTCCGCCACAACGAGATGAACATCGGAGCGCGTCACGTCAATTCCCGAAACATTGACGGCGACTGACAACGCACCGAGCCCGGCATCCCGCCATTCCCGATTCTGCCGGCACGCCTCCCGGAGCACCCAGGCGGTGATCGGGATGATCAGGCCGCTCTCCTCGGCGATGGGGATGAAAGTATCGGGCCAGACCATGCCCTTTTCCGGGTCTTCCCACCGCAGCAGCGCCTCGAATCCCAGCACCCGACCGGTGGCGGCATCCAGTTGCGGTTGATAATGCAGCCGAAATTCCTGATGTTCGAGGGCGCGGCGCAAGCGCATTTCCATATCCACCCGATGCAGCGCCGCCTCTTTCAGCGTGACCGAGAAGTACTGGTAATTGTTCTTGCCGCGTTGCTTGGCTTCGTACATGGCGATGTCGGCGTTTTTGATCAGGCTATCGATATCCTCGCCATCGCCGGGGTACAAGGTGACGCCGATGCTGCCGGTGACATGAAATTCATGACCCGCCACCCGCAGTGGCCGCGCCAGAAAAGATAAAATCCGACTGGCCACATGGCCGGCATCGTAAGGCGCATTGAGATCCTGCAACAGAATCAGGAACTCGTCGCCACCCTGGCGGGCCACGATGCGTTCGATCGGATCGGCGAATTCCCGCGTTATCTTATCTTCGTTGCGCACGGCCGAGACCAGCACGTCGGCCACGCCCTTGAGAAAGAGATCTCCCGTCTCATGCCCCAGCGTGTCGTTGACCCATTTGAAGTTGTCGATGTCCAGGAACAGCAACGCCAGCGGCTTATTGGAGCGCAGAGTGTGTGCCATCGCGTGCTCAAGCTGCTGTCTGAACATCAGCCGGTTCGGCAAGCCCGTCAAATTGTCGTAAAAAGCCATGTGCTGGATCCGGGCGCGCGACCGCCCCAGTTTGCCGGCCATCTCCTGGAGCGAATGGGCCAGTTCGCCGATTTCGTCCTCCGTATCCCCCGGAATCGGCGTCGGCGACCTGCCTTCGCCGATATCCAGCGCGGCTTGGGCCAGCTTGCGAATACGGTCCACCAATAGATGCTTCAGGAAAACGATGATGAGTATCACGGTGATCAGAATCGCGATGATCGTGATGCCCGCCATCAGCCGGCCCAACTGCTGACTGGCGACAAGTAGTTCGTGCTCGGGCAGGCAGGCGAACAGGAAGAGTCCGGGGTGGAGCCGCCGGCCCTCCAACAACGTGGGTTCGCCGTCCAACTTGACCTTAACCACCTCCCGCCGTTCGGCGGCTTGGCGCAGCGTGGCGAACAGGTCGGCCGGTAGCCGCTGGCCGACGGCCCCGTGGTCCCGGTCGAACAGGAGCGTTCCCTCGTCGTCGGTGAAGAAGATCGAACCGCTGGCGCCGATCCGGCTGTCCTGGACCTGCCGCTCCATGAAGCCCAGATCGATGGTGATGGCCAGATAACCGCGCAGCAGCGGTTGCGCCAGGATCGGATCGGTCGAGGGGTCGCGCAACCGCAGTGGCTTGGCCACCAGCAGCGCGATTCGATCATTGTCGGGATTGCGGAAGAAGGACGAATAAACCTCCGCCGTCGATTGGCTCAGCGCCTGAAAGTAAGGGGTATCGTGTTCATCGTCGGTCAGATTGGGGATATTCCCCCGGCTGACCCGGGTGTCTTCGTAACCATCGGGCAGCAACACGCGAATCTCATGATATTCGGGGTAGGCCTGTTGGTAGCTCCTGAATAAATTGAGCAGCGTGGGCTGGAGCAGGGCATAGCGTTGCCCTTCGTCGCCAGTGAGCAGGTAGCGCTGGAGAATGAACGACCGCGAGAACAGATCCAGGTTGGCCTCGGCGGTCTGCAACCGGTCCTGGATGTTAAGGCTGAGCTGGTCCAGGAGGGTGGTCATCTCCTTGAGCGTGCGTTCCGTGGCGGTATCGCGCAACTGGGTGTAACCGATCCAGCCGACCGTCAACAAGGGCAACACGATGAGTGGGATAACCACCAGCAGCAGTTTGGCTTGAAGTTTCAAGTGGGTCCTTGATTATTCGAGCAACCGGCTGAAAATGCTGTTGCGTTGCCTGATCGCGCGCGGCGGCAGATCGGTGAGCCATTCCGAGTTTCCGAGAATGGCCGCGCCGGGATAAATGACCGGGTTTTGGCGGAAGTCAGCGGGTAGCCGTTTTTCGGCGGCCCGATTGGGCGTGGCAAAATAGGTAAAAAGAGCATTCCGCAGCGCATTGGCCGGCTCTTGGAGGAAATTGATGAACTGGAAGGCCAATTGTCGGCGCGGGGCCGCCCGCAGGACCGCAAGGTAGTCGATCCAGATCTCGCCGCCCTCCTCGGGAACCACGTAAACGACGTTGTCATTGTGTTGTTTTATCGCCAGGGCATCGCCGTTGTATGCCATCGCGGCGATGATCGTCCCAGTGGCCAGCTCGGAGTTTTGGTCCAGGGCAGCCAGATAGGAATACGCTTTTACATAGGGCTGTTGGGCCAGCAGCAGGCGCTCGGCCGCGGCGAGTTCCCCGGGGACGGTGCTGTTGGCGGAATAACCGAGCGCCTTGAGCGCCATGCCGATGACGTCACCGGTGTTTTTGGCCATCATGATCTTGCCGCGCAGAGCCTCGGTGGGCTGAAACAGTTGTTTCCAGTGGGTGAGCGGTTCCGGGACCAGATCGGCCCGGTAGGCGATGCCCATCGTCCCCCAGGCATACGGTACTCCGTAGCCAGCCGCCTCCGGCACAGCCTTAAGCCATTTCGGATCAATGTGCTTGAGGTTGGTCAGTATTTTTGCGTCCAGCGGCAACAGCCAGCCCCGCTGGCGATAGAAGCCGACTCGATTATTGCTCACGATGATCAGGTCGTAGCCGCGACCGTCGGTTTCCGCCAGCATGTCGTTACGGACATCATCGGTTTCGAAGTAAATCTGCTTGACCGTGGCGTTGAACTTGCGTTCGAAGTCGCCGATCACTTGGGGGTCGATATAGTCGGACCAGGTGAGAAACACCAGTTCCTCGGCGGCGCGGGGCGGCCCGTCGCCATCCGGGTTGGCCGCGATGAGCGGGCTTGGCTGGACGAACGCCAATACCAGCCCTTGGATTATCAATAACAGCGCCTTCGATAAGCGGCTCATTGGGCGCTGTCCGACTGCTGCAAGAGGCGCGCGAAGAGAGTGTTGCGCTGCTTGGCGGCCCGCGGCGGCAGCTCGACGTAGAACTCGGATTTCCGCAACACCGCCTCGCCGGGATAGATGAGGGGATTGCGCAGAAAGTTGTCAGGCAGCCGTTTTTCGGCGGTCCGATTGGGGGTGGCGTATTGGGTAAAGAGTGCGTTTCGGGCGGCGTTGGCGGGCTCTTGCAGGAAATTGATGAATTTCAGGGCCAGTTGCCGGTGCGGGGCCGCGTGCAGGATGGCCAGGTAGTCGATCCAGATCTCGCCGCCCTCTTCGGGAACCACATAGACAATATTGGGGTTGTGTTGCTTGAGCTGCAACGCATCGCCGCTATACATCATGGCGACGGCCGTTTGCCCCGTCACCAGTTCCGAATCCGCGCCCAGCGAAACATAACCATAGCTTTTCACGTAGGGTTTTTGGGCCAGCAGCAGGCGTTCGGCCGCGGCGAGTTCCTCGGGGGCGGTGCTGTTGGCGGAATAACCGAGCGCCTTGAGCGCCATGCCGATGACATCGCGGGCGTTCTTGGTCATGACGATCCTGCCGCGCAGAGCCTCGGTGGGCTGGAACAGTTGTTTCCAGTGGGTGAGCGGTTCCGGGACCAGATCGGCCCGGTAGGCGATGCCCGTCATCCCCCAAGCATACGGTACTCCATAACCAGCCGCGTCCGACAGCGCGCTCATCCAGCGCGGGGTCATATGTTTGAGATTGGGAATTTCGCCGGGATCGAAAGGCGCCAGCCACCCTCGCTTTCGGTACAGCGGGAACGCGGGACTGTTCACGATGACGACGTCGTAACCGCCACCGTCGGTTTCCACCAGCATGTCGTTGCGGCCATCGTCGGTTTCGAAGTAAACCCGCTTGACCGTGGCGTTGAACTTGCGCTCGAAGTCGCTGACCACCTGGGGGTCGATGTAATCGGCCCAGGTTAGAAAGATAAGCTCGCCCCGGGTGGATGTTGAGCTTTTTTCCGAGGCAAAAGTATCATAAGAATTGCAAAAATTGCTCAGAAACGCGATTAATACTAGTTTAAAAACTGATATTTTCATTAGAAATTTCCTGGAAATAATAAAAATTTCAAGTCTATTGTCTTATTACAGAGAGAGGCTTGCAATCGAAACCCCGCTTATCCGCTAACAGAGGGGTCCGACCGTTTTCAGGCGGCGGGGAGAACGGTCGGGCCGCAACGAACCAGGGTTTCCCGCAAACGGTTATCTTCGGCCCAGCGACCTCCCTCGATCAGCGACAGCGTTGGCTTCCGCCTGGTCTTTAGTAAAGGTTGTCCGAAGCAGGGATGACACAAACCGTTACAAAAATCCCGCTCCGGCAAAACGCCGGTTACATGGCGGCGGTTTAATGGCTCCCGAAGTAACCCAATCATGAGGAGTTCGAAGATGAAGACGCTACGCAAACGTTTGCTGGTCGCCGCCGTGGTCGCGGGACTTGGTCTGACCACCGCCGTTTTTGCCGGCCCCGGAGGCGGTCATGGCCCGATGATGGGCGGCGGCTCCGGCGACTGCCCGATGATGGGCGGCGGCTCGCGCGGGGGCGGCCCCGGTCACCGTCATGCCATGATGCAACAGTATCACGCCGAGCGGATGGAACTGCTGGCGGCGCGGCTTAAGCTGAAGCCGGAACAGGAGAGCGCCTGGAAAGGCTTCCTCGCCGCCCAGGACGCGCGTCACGCCACCATGCTCAAGGTCCGGCAGGAAATGCGGGATCGGGAAACCACCGCAATGGGTCACTTTGAGGAGCGGGTGCAGGGCATGGAACAGCGACTGGCCAGCATGAAGACCATGGCCAAGGCCGCCGGCGATTTGTATGCCGTCCTCGACCCCGATCAGAAACAGGTCATGGACAAGTTCTTCACCGACCGGCCGATGTGGCGCGGGCGCGGGCAGGGACGCGGGCAGGGACCGGCGGCGATGCCGGACCAGCCGGTGGACGCGCCGGCCGAGAGCGACGACGAGTAACGCATCCGTCAGCCGGTTCGGCGGATTGGGAGGGGCGACGCCCGCGCGGGCGTCGCCCCTTTTCATTTGGAGGAACCCCGTCCAACATTCTTCGTCTTTAGTTCTGCGTTAGACTTGCCGCGGTTCGAATTAAAACCGTAAATTTGCTATGTTAATCGGCGCGGTGGAACAGCCAAGAAGGCGAGGGCAATGCTAGAAGAACAGATTCAAAAGATCATTGAGTTGCGTCATGACACTCCCTATTCGATTCTGGGACCTCATTACGCCGAACGGGAGCGAATGCTGACGATCCGCGCCTTTCTGCCACGGGCCGAACGGGCCTACGTGCTGCCGGCGAACGGTTCCGCCCGGCGGGAAATGCAGCGCGCGCATCCAGATGGATTGTTCGTGGCCCGGATTCCGGGAGTCACGACGCTGGAGTACCGGCTCCTCGCCGTCGATGCCGCCGGCGATGCCGCCACTTTCCACGATCCCTACGCCATTCACGAACCCTCCTTCACCCGCGCCGACGGCCAGGCGCTGCAAGCGGGGGCGCTGGAAAACCTGTTCGCCAAACTGGGCGCGCACCTGAGGGTGAAGGAAGGCGTCATGGGGGTCAACTTTACGGTTTGGGCGCCCCACGCCAGCCGGGTCAGCGTGGTCGGCGCCTTCAACCTGTGGGACGGTCGCCGCCATCCAATGGAACGGCATGAGTCCGGGGTGTGGGAGCTGTTCGTGCCGGATCTCGGTCTGGGCGAGTTGTACAAGTACGAAATTCGCAATGCCGAAGGCGCGGTGTTTCTCAAGACCGACCCGCTGGCCTTCCATACCGAAATCTATCCCAAGACCGCCGCTTTCGTGTGCGACTGGCAGCGTTGCCACGACTGGAGCGATGCGCCCTGGATGGCGCGAGCCATGGAGACGTCCGGCTGGGAGATGCCGGTCGCCATTCACCGGGTCACGCTGAGCGAGTCCGCCGCCGCCGGCCCCGAGCAGATCGCCACCTATGGCCAGCTCAAGGAAGTCGTTCTGCCCTGGCTGTCGGAACGGGGTTTCACCCATGTCGAACTGGCGTTCTGGGCCAGCGATGAGACGGTCGCCAGCTTTACGCCCCCAACCCGCGCCATGGCCGGCCCGAGGAATTGATGGCTTTCATCGATGCCTGCCACCGGCCGGGGATATGGGGTGATCCTCGACTGGATTCCACCGCTGCTACCGTCCGAGGGGCAGGAACTGAGCTGGTTCGACGGCACGCGGATTTACGACCGCGACGACGCTGAAGATAGGTTGGCGTTCGACCTGGAGCGGCCCGAGGTCCGCAATTTCCTGCTGGCCAACGCGCTATTCTGGCGCAAGGTTTACCATGTCGATGCGCTGCGGACCGACGCCCGCACCTTCGTCGAGCGGCTGCAAGGGCAGGCCGCGGTGGATGGGTTGCGCTTCCTGTTACGGGAGGACGAGCCGCATCCCACCCTGACGGCGGCGGAATGCGCCGACCTGATTCGGGATGTCATACCGATCCTCACGCCTTGCTGGGACCGCATCCGCTGCCGAAGGAACCCGGTCTGAGCGTGGTGCGCGCCCTGTTGCCGGACGCGGAAACCCCCTTCCTGCTGTGCGAAAACCAGCCCCGGATGTTGTACCCGCTGCACTGGGTCCACGGCGGCGGTTTGTGCGAAACGCGGGTCGTCGGCCAGCCGGAGTCGCTGCGCTATCGACTGAGCGCGACCGAGCACGGCCCGGACCTGGACTTTCGAGGACCCCTATGCCTTTGCGTTCTCGATCTTCGGCGACCAGGACTGCCACCTGTTCGCCGAGGGCAATCACTACCGGATTTTTGAAAAATTCGGCGCGCACATCCGGGCGGTGAACGGCGTCTCCAGCATCAACTTCGCGGTCTGGGCGCCCAACGCCCGACGGGTCGGCATGGTCGGCACCTTCAACCACTGGGACGGTCGCCGCCATCCGATGCGCCTGCGGCCGGGCTCGGGGATCTGGGAGTTGTTCGTGCCCGGTCTGGGCGAAGGCGATCTGTACAAGTTCGAAATTCTGCCCCGCAAGGGTCCTCTGTTCCTGAAAACCGATCCCTACGCTTTCCACACAACGCATCGCCGCCGGCACCGCCGACCATCGATCCGGCTGGCAAGCATCAGTGGCGCGATGGCGGGTGGATGCAGACGGCAGGGCGGGTGCCGAGACGCCTGGGAACGGCCAGGTGGCCGTTTACGAGGTCCGCGCCGGTTCGTGGCGACGCCGGCCGGACGGCGGCTTCCTGTCCTACCGGGAACTGGCCGATCCAGTTGATTCCCTACGTGCTGGAGATGGGGTTCGCCCACATCGAATTCCTGCCGCTCGGCCGAGGCGTCCCCTTCGGCCCGTCCTGGGGTTACCAGATTTCCAACTTCTCCGCGACCGACCGCCCGCTTCGGCGAACCAGGAAGATCTGATGGATCTCGATCGACCGTTGGCGCCAGAACGAGCGCTGGGCGACCTGGTCGACTGGGTACCGGCGCGGTTGCCCGAGGCCGCCGCATGCTCATGGCCTGGTTACGAACGGCTCGTGTCTGTACGAGCACGCTGATCCGCGGCAGGGCGAACACCCGGACTGGGGCACACTCATCTTCAACTATGGGCGCAAGGAAGTGCGCTCATTCTTGTTGGCCAACGCGCTGTACTGGCTCAAAGAGTTCCACATTGACGCCCTACGCGTGGATGCCGTCGCGTCCATGCTGTACCTGGACTACAGCCGTGAAGAGGGGCAATGGCTGGCGAACGAATACGGCGGGCGTGAGAACATCGAGGCCATCGATCTGATCAAGGCCGTAAACCACATCGTCAGTGAGGAAGTGCCTGGCGCATTCACCATCGCAGAAGAGTCCACCTCCTGGGGCGGAGTGACGCAGGCGGCGGTAGACGGCGGGCTGGGCTTTACCTTCAAGTGGAACATGGGCTGGATGCACGACACCTTGAAGTACTTCGAAAAAGAACCCATCCACCGCAAGCACCATCAAGACCAGCTCACCTTCTCCATGATCTACGAGTTTCACGAGCGCTTCGTGAACTCGCTGTCCCACGACGAGGTCGTGCACGGGAAAGGTTCGCTGTTCTCCAAGATGCCTGGGGACAAGTGGCAAAAGCTGGCCAACATGCGCACGCTGGCGGCGTACCAATACACCCGCCCCGGCAAGCAGCTGTTTTTCATGGGTCAGGAGTTTGCGCAGGAGTCCGAGTGGAATCACGACGCCGAACTGGAGTGGGGGCTGCTGCGCCAGCCGCCGGCACCGGAGCTTGCAGCGCTTCGTGGCCGATCTCGACAAGCTGTACCGCCTGGAACCGGCCTGTCATCAGGTCGATTTTCGCGGCGCCGGCTTTGAGTGGCTGGACGCCGGCGGCGCCGAGACCAACGTGCTCGTCTTCCTGCGCAAGGCCCGCGACCCGCGCGATACCCTGGTGTTCGTGCTGAACTTCTCCGACCAGCCGCGCAAGCGCTATCGGATCGGGGTGCCGTTCCCGGTCGAGTATCGTGAACTGTTGCACAGCGACGCCAGTGAGTACGGCGGCTCCGGCGAGACGCTGCCCGGCGGGCGCGTCATGGCCAAGGAGATGTCCAGCCACGGCCAAGCCTTCTCGCTGGTCCTGAACCTGCACACCGCTCGGCGCCGGTGGTGCTGGAGCCGGCGCCGCTGGCGTTCGAGTAAGCAGCATCCGCGCCCCAGTTGCTCGAGTCGGAATAAGGTCCGATTGCGTCTGCCCTTGTTGTAAAGAAGGTCCACCCGATTCTCCATCGGGACCGGCCGAAGTCCGGCCTCGCCGTGGAAACCA
>CAVOGC010000034.1:0-70885 GCA_963695105.1 uncultured Gammaproteobacteria bacterium
ATCTCGTTCAAACAGCGCTGCGCCGACGTCGCGTCCTTTTCCTCGACGATGCGCTGCACCTGCCCCGAATCGTCGCGAACGATGCGGCCATAACCGGCGGGGTCGGCCAGTTCGACCGTCAGCAGCGCCAACCGGCCGCGCCGGGCCGCTTCCACCAGCGGTCGCAGGGTCTCGGCGCGGATCAGGGGAACATCGCCGTACAGCACCAGCACCACGCCGGTTTCATCCAGCAGTGGCAGAGCTTGCGCCATTGCGTGTCCCGTACCCAGTTGCTCGGCCTGCTCAACCCAGATTACTCCCGCCTCGCCCGCGCAGGCGGTCTTGACGGCCTCGCCACCATGGCCGTACACCACGATCCGGGCAGCCGCCTCCAAACCGCTCGCCGTGGCCAATACATGGCCCAGCAACGGCTTGCCGCCCACCGCGTGCAACACCTTGGGTAAATCCGAAACCATGCGTTTGCCCTTGCCGGCGGCAAGGATCACGACCGAAAGCTGCTGCATGACGGGTAGACCTCTCATCAACATGTTGCCGGCTATTGTAGCGAACGTCGCCCGTAAGATCGCCAGTTCCAGCCGCCGCACCGACGTGGAACCACCCGTTGGCGGACGAAAAATAAAAAAGGCCGTGACAAGGTCACGGCCCAGGGGGCGAACTTATTGTTGTTGTTAGCCGGAATTAACCTGATTTACGCAGTCTGCGCATCCGCTCGATGGTCTGCAACTGAGCAATCGCCTCGGCCAGTTCGGCTTTGGCCCTGGCGAACTCGAACTCGCTCCGGCTATCGGCGATCACCTGTTCAGCACGCTGCTTGGCGGACTGCGCGGCGGCTTCGTCCAGATCCCTGGCCCGCTCGGCCGTGTCGGACAGGATAGTCACCACATGGGGCTGAACTTCCAGCAATCCCCCCGACACGTAGAACAACTGCTCCTCGCCACCCAGCAGCCGAACCCGAACCTGACCAGGCTTCAACCGTGTCAGCAACTGGCTGTGGCGCGGCAAAATGCCCAACTCGCCCAATTCACCCGGCGCGGTCAGCATCTCGACGGGTCCAGAGAACAACTCTTTCTCCGCGCTGACGATGTCGACGTGCAGTGTCATGGCCATGGTGCGTCCTCTTGTCGGTTGCGAATGGAGCGCGGCTCCGGAGACGATAGGTCGCCCCGGACCGCCACCCCATTACAGCTTGTTGGCCTTTTCCACGGCTTCGTCAATCGAGCCGACCATGTAGAACGCCTGCTCGGGCAAGTGATCGTACTCGCCGGCCACGATGCCCTTGAACGCCGCGATGGTGTCCTTGAGCGCGACGTACTTGCCGGGCGAACCGGTGAACACTTCAGCCACGAAGAACGGCTGCGACAGGAAGCGCTGAATCTTGCGCGCCCGCGCCACCACCAACCGGTCTTCCTCGGACAACTCGTCCATGCCCAGAATGGCAATGATGTCCTTCAGTTCCTTGTAGCGTTGCAGCGTACTCTGCACCGCGCGGGCGGTATCGTAGTGGTCCTGCCCCACCACCAGCGGATCCAACTGCCGGGAGGTGGAGTCCAAGGGATCCACCGCCGGGTAGATGCCCAGTTCGGAAATCTGGCGGGATAGCACCACCGTGGCGTCCAAGTGGGCAAAGGTGGTGGCCGGCGACGGGTCGGTCAGGTCGTCGGCGGGCACGTACACCGCCTGAATGGACGTGATGGACCCGGTCTTGGTTGAGGTGATGCGCTCCTGCAACACGCCCATTTCCTCGGCCAGGGTCGGCTGGTAACCCACGGCGGACGGCATGCGGCCCAGCAGCGCGGAACACTCGGTGCCGGCCAAGGTATAGCGGTAAATGTTATCCACGAACAGCAGTACGTCGCGGCCTTCGTCACGGAAATTCTCGGCGATGCTCAGACCGGTCAGGGCCACGCGCAGCCGGTTGCCCGGCGGCTCGTTCATCTGGCCATAGACCAGGGCCACCTTGTCCAGCACGTTCGAGTCTTTCATCTCATGATAGAAGTCGTTGCCTTCGCGGGTCCGCTCGCCCACGCCGGCAAACACCGAGTACCCCGAGTGTTCGATGGCGATGTTGCGGATCAACTCCATCATGTTGACGGTCTTGCCCACGCCGGCGCCGCCAAACAGACCCACCTTGCCGCCCTTGGCGAACGGGCAGAGCAGGTCGATGACCTTGATGCCGGTTTCCAGCAGTTCGGTCGCGCCCGACTGATCCTCGTAGCTGGGCGCCGGCTGATGGATGGCGCGATAGGTGTCGGTCTCCACCGGCCCCTTATGGTCGATCGGTACCCCCAGCACGTTCATGATCCGGCCCAGAGTGGGCGTACCCACCGGCACCGAGATCGGCGCCCCGGTGTTGGAGACGACCATGTTGCGCTTCAGCCCTTCGGACGCGCCCATGGCGATGGTACGGACCACGCCGTCGCCCAACTGCTGCTGTACTTCCAGGATCAGCCCATTTTCATCGAGACGCAGCGCATCGTAGATCTTGGGCACCGCCCCGCGCGGGAATTCGACGTCCACCACCGCGCCGATGATTTGCACAACATTGCCAGAACTCATTCTTTGGGTTCCTCTTATCACTTGTTTCACCGCGTGTCCGCCCCAGAACGGGAGAGACGCGCGCCGTGACCTCACACCGCCGCGGCGCCACCCACGATCTCGGCCAGTTCCTGGGTAATCGACGCCTGCCGGGCCTTGTTGTAGATCAGTTGCAACTCATCGATCAGAGCGCCAGCGTTGTCGGTTGCGCTCTTCATGGCCACCATGCGGGATGCCATCTCGCAGGCGACATTTTCCACTAGGGCCTGATAAACCACGGACTCGCCGTAGCGCCGCAGCAGCAACTCGATGAGATCCTTCGGATCGGGCTCGTAGATGTAGTCCCAACGATGCGCGGGCGCGGCTTCCGTCACCTCGGTGGTAACCGGCACCAGTTGCTCGATCTTGGGCTTCTGGCTCATGGTGTTAACAAACTCGTTATACACCAAGTGGATAGCGTCCACTCGCCCCTCACCGAACGCATCGGCCATGACCTTCACTGGTCCGAGCACATCTTCGAAACGGGGAGAGTCGCCCAAATGGGATACGTGGGCGACAATATTGCCTTTGAGCCGACGGAAAAACTGAAATGCCTTGGTGCCGATCGTACAGATGTCGATCTCGACTCCCTGGCTCCGCCATTGCTGCATGGCGACGATGGCGGCCTTGAACAGGTTGGTATTTAGCCCCCCGCACAGACCGCGGTCGGTTGAAACCACAATGAGCCCAACTCGCTTGATCTCGCGCTCCACCAGCCCCGGACTGCGATACTCGGTATGCGCATGGGCCAAGTGCGAGATGACGTTGCGAATCTTGGTCGCGTAAGGCCGGGCCGATCGCAGGCGGTCCTGCGCCTTGCGCATTTTGCTCGCCGCCACCATTTCCATGGCTTTGGTGATCTTCTGAGTACTTTTAATACTCTTGATTTTGGTTCGTATTTCTTTGGCGCCGGCCATGCTGCACCCCGTTAGACGAAGTGGGCTCTGAAATCTTCCACGACCTTCTTGATGCCGCTTTCGATCTCATCGTTGTAATCGCCAGTCGCGTTGATCTGGTCGATCAAGGCGGCGTGGTTGGCCCGCGCGAACGCCAGCAATCCGGCTTCGAAGTCGCCGATCTTGTTAAGCGGCACATCGTCCAGGTAGCCCCGATCCACCGAAAACAGCGAGATGCCCATTTCGGCCACCGACATCGGCGAGTACTGCTTCTGCTTCATCAGTTCGGTCGCCCGCTGGCCGCGTTCGAGCTGCTTGCGGGTCGCCTCGTCCAGGTCAGAAGCAAACTGAGCGAAGGCAGCCAATTCGCGATACTGCGCCAAGGCCAGCCGGATGCCGCCACCGAGCTTTTTGATGATCTTGGTCTGGGCGGCGCCGCCGACCCGGGACACTGAGAGGCCTGGATTGATGGCGGGCCGGATGCCAGCGTTGAACAGGTCGGTTTCCAGAAAAATCTGGCCGTCGGTAATCGAGATCACGTTGGTGGGCACGAACGCCGACACGTCGCCGGCCTGGGTTTCGATGATCGGCAGGGCGGTCAACGAGCCGGTCTTGCCCTTCACCTCGCCGTTGGTGAGGCGCTCGACTTCATCGGCATTGATGCGGGAGGCGCGTTCCAACAGGCGGGAGTGCAAATAGAACACGTCGCCGGGGAAAGCCTCACGACCCGGCGGGCGACGCAGCAGCAATGAGACCTGGCGGTAGGCCACCGCCTGCTTGGACAGGTCATCGTAGACGATGAGGGCATCCTCGCCGCGGTCGCGGAAGTATTCGCCCATCGCGCAGCCGGAGTACGGCGCGGTGTAGAGCATCGCGGCCGATTCGGAGGCGCTGGCGGCGACCACAATGGTGTGCTCCATCGCGCCGTGTTCTTCCAGCTTGCGCACCACGTTGGCGATCGAAGAGTTCTTCTGACCGACCGCCACATAGATGCACTTGATGCCCGTGCCCTTCTGATTGATGATCGCGTCGATCGCCACCGCGGTCTTGCCGGTCTGGCGGTCGCCGATGATCAATTCGCGCTGACCGCGGCCAATCGGCACCATGGCGTCGATGGCCTTCAGACCGGTTTGCACCGGCTGGCTCACCGACTGACGCTCGATGACGCCGGGCGCGATGACCTCGACGGGCGAAGTCTGCATGGCATTGATCGGCCCCTTGCCATCAATGGGCTGGCCGAGGGAATTGACCACGCGTCCTAGCAGAGCCTCGCCCACCGGCACTTCGAGGATGCGGCCAGTGCAGAGCGCCTTGTCGCCTTCCGCCAAGTGCTCGAAGTCGCCCAGAATCACGGCGCCGACGGAATCCCGCTCCAGGTTCATGGCGAGGCCGTAGGTGACCGGGTCGCCTTCTCGTGGCGCCGGGAACTCGATCATTTCACCCTGCATCGCGTTGTCGAGACCATAAATCCGGGCAATGCCGTCGGCCAGACTGACGATGGTGCCTTCCGTGCGGGCTTCGGCGGTTGCCTGGTAACCCTGCAGGCGCTGCCGAATCAGATCGCTGATTTCGGATGGTTTGAGTTGCATAAAACGGTTTCCCCCTACTGGCTTAAGGCCGTGGCGAGTTTATCCAGCCGGCCGCGCGCCGAACCGTCGATCACCAGATCGCCGACCCGAATCACCGCGCCCGCAATCAGCGACTCATCCTGCTTGCAGTCCAGCACAATAGCGCGCTTGAACCTTGCCTTGAGCGCCTTGATCACGATCTTGCGCTGGGCGGCGGTCACGGCGGCGGCGCTGATGAGTTCGGCGTGAACGGTGCTTTCCGCCTCCGCGCGCAGCCGCTCGAACAGGATGGCTATACTGGGAAGTTGGTGCAGGCGATGGTTTTCGGCCAGCACCTTAAGGAAGGTGACGAATGCGTCCGGCGCTTCCGCGCCGCCGCGGACGTCGCGGCATAGCCCCCCGACCAAGTCGGCTTTCTGCTCGCCGCGCAGCGTGGGGTTCCAAGGCCCCAGCAGGCGATACAGGGCGGGATCGGCCGCGATGACGGCAGCCACCTGCAAAAGCTCGGACCAGAGCGGCAATTCCTGCGCAGCCTGGGCGTCCTCGAACGCGGCGCGGGCGTAAGGCCGAGCGGCGGCGGTGGGTCGGACGACGGTTGTCGTTTCAGCCATTGGCGTGGTCCGTGTGGTTAGAGCTGCGCGACCAGGTCATCCAGCATGGCGGCATTGGCCGCTTCGTCAACCTCGCGCTTGAGAATCTTGCCGGCGCCGGCGACGGCGAGATGGACAACTTGACCGCGGAGTTGCTCGCGGGCGCGGTTGATCTCCTGCTCGATTTCCGCTTGGGCGGCAACGAGCTGGCGGTTGCCTTCGGCGCGGGCATCCAGTTTCGATTGCTCGATGATCTCGTTGGCGCGCTTGTTGGCTTGGGCGACGATGTCGGCGGCTTGCTGCTTGGCTTCCTTGAGCGTCTGCGCGGCCTTGACCCGAGCCAGTTCCTGCTCGTGGACACCGCGCTCGGCGGAGGCCAGGCCGTCGGCAATACGCTTCTGGCGGTCCTGCATGGCCTGGATGATCGGCGGCCATACATACTTCATGGTAAACAGCACCAGAAGGCCGAACGTGATCATCTGCCCAATTAGCGTGGCATTGAAGTTCACGCGGTTACCTCCTCAGCTATACGGATTGGCGTATGTCGGAAAGCCCCGAAGATCAACGGCTCAGGGCCTGCTGCACCGGACCGAGGAAGGGGTTGGCAAAGGTGAAGAACAGCGCGACACCGACGCCAATCATGGTCACCGCGTCGAGCAGACCGGCAACGATGAACATCTTGACCTGCAACGCGGGGATCATTTCCGGCTGGCGCGCGGCGCCTTCCAGGAACTTGCCGCCCAGCAAGGCGAAGCCGATGGCGGTGCCCAGCGCGCCCATGCCGATGATCATGGCCACGGCGATGACGGTCATACCCTGCACGTTGGCAATCAGGCTTGCAGCTTCCATTAGTGTCTCCCGTTTAAAAGGTTGGGGTGTGGATGGAAAGAAAACCGGGTCTTAGCGAAGCCGGCCGGGCGGGTGATGGGCGCGGCCGGGTTCCAGCGTTCGATTCATTCGGTCAATGATCCTCGTGCGCCATGCTCAGATACACGATGGTCAGCACCATGAATATGAAGGCTTGCAGGGTGATGATCAGCAGGTGAAACACCGCCCACGGCCAACCCAGCGTGAACTGAATCCACCAGGGCAACAGCGCGATCAGAATGAAAATCAGTTCGCCGGCGTAGAGGTTACCGAACAACCGCAGACCGAGCGAGATGGGCTTGGCCAAGTCCTCGACGATCCGCAACAGCAGATTGAAGGGCATAAACCACTTGCCGAAGGGATGAGTCAGGATCTCCATGGCGAAGTGCGTCGGCCCCTTAACCTTGATGCTGTAGTAGTAAACCAGCAGCAACACCGAGATCGACATGCCGAACGTCGAATTAATATCGGTGGAGGGAACGACCCGCAAGTAGGGAATACCCAATAAGCCAGCGATGGCCGGCAGCAAGTCAACCGGCACCAGATCCATGCTGTTCCACAGGAACACCCAGACGAAGATGGTCAGCGCCAGCGGGGCGATCACCGGGTTGCGACCATGGAACGAATCCTTGACCTGAGTATCGACGAACTCGACCATGATTTCGCAGAAATTCTGCAATGGCCCCGGCACGTCGCTGGTAGCGGATTTCGCGGCTTTCATGAACAGCCACAGAAACAGCGCTCCCAGGCTGGCCGAAAAAAACAGGGTATCGATGTGAACCGCCCAAAATCCTTCGCCAACCTTGAGATTGGTCAAATGGTGGACGATGTATCCCGTTGCGGAATGACCACTTTCGCTCATAGCGTCCTCACCGAAGCGTCGTATGTGAAGGGTAATGCCAGCCAGTACGCCATCAGCGCCGCCATGTATGCCAGCAGGAGCGGAAGGGGTGAAACATCGAACCAGAGCAGAGCGACGCTCAGCAGAATAACCGTCAGCAGCATCTTGACGACTTCGCCCACATAGAACGCCCGGGCAATCTTAGCGGCGGGTGAGCCAATACGGACCGAAAAGACCGTGCTGGCGAAATACAGGGTGGCAACAGTGCTGATGCCGCCTCCGACCAACGCGGAGTAAGCGGCCTGAAGGCTGTTGAAGGCAAGGGAAACAACAGCGACCAACAGCGTGACGAGCAGTTGGATGATAATAATTTTCCGCGTGACCTGTTTTGCGCCCATGGTTCGCATTGGTTCTAATTATCTGGACACCGCAGTGCGCCGGGCATCTTTAATAATTTAGTTATAATCTGTTTTGATTATGAATTTTTTCCTCCACGCAACGCCGAAGCCTTCTCGGCATCCGCTGCCCCGGCCTTTTCACGGCGGCGTAGAGTGCCACGAATTATAGGGAATTTGCCGTATCGGGGTCAACGAAAATTACCACATTATTTGACGCGGGTAATGATGCCATCCAACTCGTCCAACGAGTTGTAGTGAATCACCACGCGCCCCCTGCCAGAGGCGCCGTGCCGCAACTGCACTCGTGCGCCCAGTCGCTCCGACAAACTGTCCTGCAACCGGCGGAGATCGGGATCGGACGGCTTCGCCGGTGGAGACGGCGCGGCGGCGGATTGCCGCAAGCGGCGCGCCAGATCCTCGGTCTCCCGCGCCGACAGCCCGCGCAGCAACACTTGATGGGCGGCCTCCCGCTGCAGAGGGGGCGACAGCGGCAGCAGCGCGCGAGCATGCCCCATGTCCAGCTTGCGATCCCGCACCAACTGCTGCACTTCCTCGGTTAATTCCAGCAACCGCAGCAGGTTGCTGACCGCCGCCCGCGACCGCCCCACCGCTTCGGCGGCCTGCTGGTGGGTCAGCGCGAATTCCGCGACCAAGCGCTGGAGGGCAGTGGCCTCCTCCAGGGGATTGAGATCCTCGCGCTGGATGTTCTCGATCAGGGCCATGGCGATGGCCGCCTGATCCGGCACTTCGCGGATTACGGCCGGCACCTCGCGTAAGCCGGCCAGTTGCGCCGCTCGCCAGCGCCGCTCGCCGGCGATCAGTTCGTAGCGGTCCTCTCCCAGCGGTCGCACCAGCAGCGGCTGCACCACCCCTTGGGCACGGATGGATTCGGCCAGATCGTGCAAGGTGTCCTCGCGCAGGTCCAGCCGAGGCTGATAGCGGCCCCGGCAGATTCGCTCGACCGGCAGTTGCCGCAGAGTTTCGGCCGGCGGCGGATCGGGCGCCGCCTCGCCGCGCGCCGCCGCGCCCAGCAGGACATCCAGACCTCGGCCCAGGCCACCTTTCCTTTTAATCATGCGCCCGCCTCCTTCATTGCGGGAGCGACGGGCCGCCGCAGCCGTTTTCGTAATTCTCGCGCCAGATCCCGGTAGCTTTGCGCGCCGCGCGAATTGTTGTCGTAATGGATGATCGGCAAGCCGTAGCTGGGGGCTTCGGCCAAGCGCACGTTGCGGGGAACCAGCGTCTCGAACACCGCTTCGCCGAAATGCGCGACGATCTGGGCGGAAACATCGTTGGCCAGCCGATTGCGCGGGTCGAACATGGTCCGGACCAATCCTTCAATCCGCAAGCCGGGATTGGTGGAGCGGCGTACTTTCTCAATCGTGTCGAGCAGCGCCGACAACCCCTCCAGCGCGTAGTACTCGCACTGAACGGGGATAATGACCGACTGGGCGGCGGTCAAGGCGTTGACGGTCAGCATGCTCAGCGACGGCGGGCAGTCGATCAGAATCACATCGAAGTTCCATGCCACTGGGGCAAGAGCGTCGCGCAAGCGGTTCGGGGCGTTATCCGTTTTCAACAGGTTGACCTCGGCGGCGGTCAGGTCGCCGTTGGCCGGCAGCAGTTGCATCTGGGCTTTTTCGATCCACTGCAAGGCTTCGGTCAGGGTGGCTTCGCCCAGCAGCACGTCGTAGCTGGTGGCGGCGACGGCGTGCTTGTCCACCCCGCAACCCATGGTGGCGTTACCCTGTGGGTCGAGATCGACCAGCAATACGCCTTGCCGCAGCGCCGCCAGACAGGCGGCCAGATTGACGGCGGTGGTCGTTTTGCCGACCCCGCCCTTTTGATTGGTAATAGCGATGATGGTGGCCATGAATGCAGCGAACTCAATCTCGACGGGCGGGAGCGGGGGTCAGATGCACCAGATGGCGTTCGGCATCCAGGTCCGGGACCCGCAGCGGGTAGACGCCGACCACACGATAATCGGGCGGCAGGCGGGCCAGCTCGTCGTCGGGGAAAACGCCTTTCATCGCCAACAACCGGCCCTCGGGCGCGCACAGCCGTCCGGCTTCCACCACCATCTCCGCCAGGGTGGCAAAGGCGCGCGACACCACGCTGTTCATTAATATGGCCGGTCGATAGTCCCCGATCCGGCTGCGCACCACGCTAACATTCGCCAGCTTCAGCTCGGCGGCGACCTGGTTCATGAATCGGGTACGCTTGCCGTTGCTGTCCAACAGGACAAACTCGCAGTCCGGCCGGGCGATCGCCAGCGGAATGCCCGGCAAGCCGGCGCCGCTGCCCACATCCAGCACTCGCGGGCCATCCAGCCAAGGCAAAATCGACAGGCTGTCCAGCACATGCCGAACCACCATCGCCTCCGGATCGCGCACGGCGGTGAGGTTGTAGGCGCGGTTCCAGCGCTCCAGCAGGCTCAGAAAAATCGCCAACCGCGCGCCGGCGTCAGCCAGCAAACGCACCTCCAACCGTTCGCACCCCTCGATGATGGATTGTTCGATATTCATCAACCGCCGCCGCCGCCCGCATGCCTGCCCGTTTTGAAGTTAGCGGCGCATTGTAACATGCCGGCCAACCATTACAGGGACCGACGCGCCGGTCAGCCCTATCCGCAACCTTCATCCTCGCTGCTCACCCGCTGGACTGGTTTCGGTCGCTCCTGCCGGACCACAGTCCGCTTCATATCGCCAATTGAATGAAGTGTTCAATGATTGAATGCTTCGTTAACGCACGGCAATCTTTCCCACACATGGAATACAATCAATTAATTGATTTATATGATAAATATAGAATGGCACGCTTAGTGCTGGATGGACTATTGATGCATACAGTCCACGAAAGGAGAGCAGCAATGAAACCCGTCAATTCCACTCTTTTGCTTAGTACGTTTCTGATCCTGTCCATGCCGGCTCTGGCGGATGACGAAACCAAGCCCGGTTTCGACGATAAGGGCAGGGACCATGCCTCGCATGTGGAAGTCCACACGCACTTACATCCCGAAGTGCGCGACGCGCCCGCCAAACCGGAATCTTTCCAAAATAAAGACGTGGATCCAGTAAAGACAACGGAAGTCCACACGCACTTACATCCCGAAGTGCGCGACGCGCCCGCCAAGCCGGAGTCCTTTCAAAAGAAATAGCATTCGCGATCAACGGCCTATCCGGCGCCACGCCTCGGCGCGGCTTCAAAACTCTCGAAGGATTTCCTGCATGTCTTTATCGATCAAGGCTCTTGTTGTTGTCGCCACCTTATCTTTCTCCACCAGCGCCCTGACCGATGCGGGCCACGCGGATATCGGCAAGCCCGGCAAGACGCCCGCTGCTCAGCGTACAGTTGAAATCGTGCTGGGCGAGATGTACTTCAAGCCGGAAACCCTCAGCGTGAAAGCCGGCGAGACCGTGCGTTTTGTGCTGAAAAACGAAGGTCACCTGTTGCACGAATTCGCCATCGGCACGTCGGACATGCATGCCCATCACCGCGAGGAAATGGCGATGATGATGGAGCACGGCATGTTGACGCCGACTGGAATCAACCCAGAACGGATGAACATGGATCATGGCCAGATGGGCATGGGTTCCATGAAGCACGACGACCCCAACAGTGTGCTGGTCGAACCCGGCAAAACCATGGAACTGGTCTGGACCTTTCCCAAGTCCGGCGCGCTGCAAGTGGCCTGCAACATCCCCGGCCACAGCGAAGCCGGCATGGTCGGCCAGATCGCCATCGGCCGGTAGAGGAACGCCGCATGTCGCGCTATTGGTTCGCCGCCGCCGTCACCCTGTTGGCCGCCACCGCTCAGGCGGCCACCTATGACCTGACCATCGGTAAAACGCCAGTCAATTTTACTGGCCAGCCCCGCCAGGCCATCACCGTCAATGGCCAGTTGCCGGCGCCGCTGCTGCGCTTCCAGGAAGGCGAGGAAGTCGTGCTGAACGTGACCAACGCGCTCGACACCGACAGTTCCTTACACTGGCACGGGTTTATCCTGCCCTACACCATGGACGGCGCACCGGGCTTTGGCTTCGCCGGCATCAAGCCGGGCGAGACCTTTACCTATCGCTTCAAGATCCAGCAGAGCGGCACCTACTGGTATCACAGCCACTCCGACTTGCAGGAACAAGCGGGATTGTATGGACCGATTGTCATCGAGCCCACCCGGCCCGAACCGTACAAATACGACCGCGACTACGTGATCATGCTGTCGGACTGGACCGATCAGGCGCCGCGCACGGTCATGAGCAAGCTGAAAAAGCAAAGCGACTATTACAATTACAGTCAGCAAACCGTGGCGGACTTCTTCCGCGAGGCCAACGCCAAGGGTTGGGACGCCGCTCTCCAGAATCGTCTCGACTGGGGCCAGATGCGGATGATGGCGACCGACATCGCCGATGTGGCTGGCTATACCTTTCTGGTCAATGGTCGGACATCGGAGCAGAACTGGAGCGGGCTGTTCAAACCTGGTGAGCGGGTGCGGCTGCGGTTGATCAACGGTTCGGCCATGTCGATTTTCGACGTGCGCATCCCCGGCCTGAAAATGACCGTGGTCCAGGCCGACGGCAATAACGTGACGCCGACCCCGGTGGACGAACTGCGCATCAGCGTGGCCGAAACCTATGACGTCATCGTCCAGCCCCAAGACGACCAAGCCTATACCCTGTTCGCCGAATCATTGGATCGGACGGGTTACGCCCGCGCCACCCTGGCCCCGCGCGAGGGCATGAGCGGCGAGATTCCCGCATTGCGCCCGCGCCCCTTGCTCACCATGGCCGACATGGCCGGACATGGCGGCATGGATCACGGCTCGATGGCTGGTATGGATCACGGCTCGATGGCCGGCATGGATACCGAACCCGTCGATCACTCGAAGATGGATCATTCGAAGATGAACCAAGCCCCGATGGCGGGCATGGATCATTCAAGCATGAACCCTGGCGGCGCGGCGAACGCGGAGCAAACCCCGGCCGACATGGTCAAGCCCAACCCGCGAAGCGGCTTGTATCCGAAGGCGGCGAATGATGGCAAGTTCCTGATCTACAACGACCTGCGCGCGATGACTGCTTATCCTGATTACCGCGCGCCCGACCGCGAGATCGAGATCCGTCTGACCGGCAACATGGAACGCTACATCTGGACGCTCAACGACGAGAAATTCGTTGACGCCGAACCCATCCGGCTCAAATACGGCGAGCGGGTGCGCTTCAAGCTGACCAACACCACCATGATGAACCATCCGATTCACCTGCACGGCATGTGGATGCAGTTGGACATCGGCAAGGGCGCCTTCAACCCGCTCAAACATGTGGTCAACGTGATGCCCGGACAGACGGTTTATGTCGAAGTGCCGGTGGACGCCAAGGGCGAATGGCCGTTTCATTGCCATCTGCTTTATCACATGCATGCCGGCATGATGCGCAAGGTCATTGTCGATGACGGCGGCGCGAGTATCTGATGGAGCAGAGACATGTCGAACCATAACCTATCGCGCCGCTGGCCGGCGCTGCTGCTGGCGGGCGCAATGGCGTCAGCCTTACTCACCGTCAGGACCACTCATGCCGCCGAAGATGAAATCTACACCTTCTTTCGCGCTGAGGAACTCGGCTACCGCATCGGTGATGGAGACAGCTTCAATTGGGACGCCGAAGGCTGGATCGGCGGCGATTACAACAAGCTTTGGTTCAAGACCGAGGGCGAGCGGGTCAACGGCAACGGGCTCGAAAACGCCGAAGTACAACTGCTGTACAGCCGTTTGATCGCGGATTTCTGGGATTTGCAAGCAGGTCTGCGCTACGACTTCAAACCGGAACCCGAACGCGGTTTCGCCGTGATCGGTGTGGAGGGGCTGGCCCCGTACTGGTTCGAGATCGACGCCAGCGCGTTTGTCAGCGACCAGGGCGATGTTTCCGCCCGGTTCAAAGCCGAGTACGACCTGCTGCTGACTCAGAAGCTGATCCTGTCGCCGCTGTTGGAGATGAACCTTGCGGCCAGCGGCGACGAAGAGCGCGGCGTCGGCTCCGGTCTAAACGATTTGGAGCTAAACCTGACCTCTGCGCTACGAGGTCGTCCGCGAATTCGCCCCCTACATTGGGGTGAGTTGGGAGCGGAAATACGGCCAAACCGCCGATTTCGCTCGCGCCGAGGGTGAGGCTATTGAGCGGACCGCTTTCATGGCGGGCGTTCGGTTCTGGTTTTGATCACTTTGTTTAGGATTCATGAATCATGCACAAACCGATTGCTGTATTAGCTGTTCTGCTCAGTTTCGGAACCATGAGCGCCCAAGCCGCCGAGCCCGCCGCTTTTGCCGAATTCATGAAGCAGGCCGGACACATCCACGGCATCGCCGTGAATCCCAGCGAACCGTCGCAACTGTATCTGGCCACGCATCGGGGGCTGTATCTGGCCTCGCCCGATGGCAAAACCGTCCGGGTGTCCGATGTGAACCACGATTTTATGGGGTTCGCCGTGCATCCCATCGAACCAAACCGGCTCTTCGGCAGCGGCCATCCGGCCGGCGGCGGCAATCTGGGTTTTATCGCGTCCACCGACGGCGGGAAAACCTGGGAGCAATTGTCACCGGGCGTTAAAGGACCGGTGGATTTCCATGCCATGACGATCAGCAAGGCCGACCCCAAGGTGGTTTACGGACTGCACGGAGGCATCCAGATCAGCCGGGACGGCGGTCAAACCTGGGCGATGGCCGGTCCCGCGCCGGGTCGGGTCATCGATCTGGCCGCTTCGGCCACGGATGCGCGAACCCTGTACGCCGGGACGACCGAGGGCGTATTGGAAAGCAAGGACGAAGGCGGTTCGTGGCAACCGGCCTACCTGATTACCCGCCCGGTTTCCCTGGTTGAGACGGACAACGACGGCGCTTTATACGTCTTCATGGTCGGGGTCGGTTTCCTCAAGCACCAGGGTCATGACTGGACCCGTCTGGCCAGCGATTTTGGCGAGCGTTACTTCACGCATCTGGCGGTTGATCCCAACGACTCGAAGCGGCTGTACGCCACGACCAGCACCGGTGAATTGCTGGCCAGCACCGACGGCGGCCAACATTGGCAACCTTTCGGACGCTGAATTCAGACAGAGACATCCGGCAACGTCAGCCGAAAACAAACGCCATGCGGACCGGACTCGACCAGTTCCAGTTCGCCGCCGTGCGCGCGGGCAATGTCGCGACTGGTGGCGAGGCCGAGGCCGTTGCCGCCGGTCTTTACCGAACCCACGAAGGGCTCAAACAGGCGAGCGCGGGCCGCCTCGGGCAGACCGGGACCATCATCCATCATCTCGATGGTCCAGCCCGTGGCGGCGGGCCGCGCGGTGAGGCTGGACTGTTTGGCGCCGGCCTCGTGGCTGTTGGCGAGCAGGTTGCCCAACACGCGGGCCAGCCGCTCGGGATCGCCGCCGACCGTCGCGCCGTCTGGGACATCCACCGTCACCTGAAACTCCGGCGGTCGCGCGGCGGCCGTGACGGCTTGCGCGCAAAGCACGGCCAAGTCAATGCGCTCGCGCTGCGCGACCGGTGTTTCGCCGCGCGCCAGATCGAGGGTACGCGCGCACAGATTCGCCGCCCGCCGCACCGACTGCGCCAACAGCTCGGTCAGTTGCCGACTGCGCGGATCGGCGGCGTCAGCCAACCGGGCGGAGGCGAACGATACGGTGGCCAGAATGCTCTTCAAATCGTGATGGATGCGCGCCACCGCCCCGCCGAGGGCCGCCAGCCGGGCTTCGCGTTTCAAAGCGGTTTGGACTTCCGCTTCCATCGCGGCCAGCGAACG
Organism: uncultured Gammaproteobacteria bacterium; assembly: GCA_963695105.1. Classification (GTDB taxonomy): domain Bacteria; phylum Pseudomonadota; class Gammaproteobacteria; order Competibacterales; family Competibacteraceae; genus Competibacter. Next base: position 15,528 of record CAVOGC010000034.1, read on the forward strand.
CTGCAACTCGCCGATTTCGTCGGCGCGGATGGTGGGCGGAGGCGGAGGCGTGTTGTAGGGGTCCGCGTGGAAGGCCGCCAATTGCGCCGTCAGACGCCCGACCGGGCGCAACAGCAGCCGGATCAACCCCAGTTGCACCAGACCGGCGGTGACCAGCGAGATGGCCACCGAGAGCGCCAGCGCTTCGATCGCATTTTGGCGCACCGCCCGCCGCAGCGCCACGGCATCGAGCGTGACGGCGATCCACACATCCTGTTCGCCGGGCGGTATGCCGCTGACCCGTAACAAACCGCGGCCATTGTCGAACAGCGCCTGCAAGGTGCGAAGCAGGCGCTGCGCCGGCGGTTCTCGATCCAGCAGGATATCGCGCCCGACCGGGGCAGGTGCGCCAAGCCGTAGCGCGGCGCCCTTCGAGTGCAGTTCGATACCGATTAAATGCGCCTGTTCGAGCAGCATCGCCTGTTGGGCGGCGGTCAAGGTTCCACCCGCGCGAAGTGCGATCGTCGCCATGTAGGCGTCAATCAGACGATGTTGGAGATAATCGGTGCGAAAAGCGACCAGACCCGGCAGATGCACCAGCACACTGCATGCCGTCACCAGCGCGACAATCAACAGAAAAACGCGCCGGGACAGGCGCGACGAGCGCGGCATGATCAATCCTCGGGATGCGTATGCGGACGCAAGCCGTAGCGGCTGAGCTTGCGCTCCAGCGCGGGCCGCGAGATGCCAAGGATGGCGCAGGCGCGGCCCTTGTGGCCGTTGGTTTCCCGCAGGGCGTTGGCAACCTGCATCGCCTCCAGCTCGTCAAGCGAGTAAAGCCGACCGCCGGGATCGCGGAAAGCATCGGCCGGCGTGGCGTCGGCCGGCGGCACGGCGACCGGACCGTCCAGCAAATCCGCCGTCAGCACCGGGCCGCGAGCGTGCAACAGGGCGCGGGCGAGCACATTGTCGAGTTCGCGCACGTTGCCCGGCCAGTCCCGCGCCCGCAGTCGCGCCTCGGCGTCCGGCGCCAGCGTCACCGCCACCTGGCCGAGCCGCCGGCCGGCGCGAGCCAGCAGATGGCGGGCCAACGGCAGGATATCCTCGCGCCGCTCGCGCAGCGGCGGGACATGCAGCGTAATCACCGCCAGCCGGTACAACAGATCTTCGCGAAACCGCCCGGCGGCGACCGCGGCCAGCAAATCGCGGTTGGTCGCGGCGACAATTCGGGCGCGGGTGCGCAGCGTCTGCGTGCCGCCCACCCGTTCGAACACGCCTTCCTGCAAGACCCGAAGCAGCTTGGCCTGCATGGTCGGCGGCAGTTCGCCGACTTCGTCGAGAAACAGCGTCCCCTCGGCGGCCTGCTCGAACTTGCCGGGCTTGGCGGCGTGAGCGCCGGTAAAGGCCCCGCGTTCGTGTCCGAACAGTTCCGATTCGAGCAGGGTTTCGACCAGCGCGGCGCAATTGACGGCGACAAACGGACCACGCCGGCCGCTGTAGGTATGCGCCAGCCGCGCGATCACTTCCTTGCCGGTGCCGCTTTCACCGGTGATCAACACCCGGGTATCGCTGGGCGCCACCCGAGCCAGGGTTTTGCCGATTTCCAGCAGCGCCCGACTCTCGCCCACCAGGGTCCGCGCCGGCGCATCGTCGGTTTCGGCCACATCGGCGGCGGTCGCCTGGCGGGCGGCATGGGCGCGGTCCACCAGTCGCTCCAGCTCGGCGGGTTCAAACGGCTTGGACAGCCAGTCGAAAGCGCCGGCGGCGATGGCCTGCATGGCGCGTTCGATATCGCGTCCACCGGTGATCAGAATCACCGGCAGGTCGGGATCGATCTCGAGCAAGCGGCCAAGCAACTCGACACCCTCGCCGTCCGGCAATTGCACGTCGAGCAGAACCACATCGAAGGTCGCCCCGGTCGTCGCGGCCAAACCGGCGGCGCAATTGTGTACGCCCGTGACCCGCCAGCCACGATCCTCGAAATGCGCGCACAGCGCGAGATTGAGCGCGGCATCGTCATCGATGACCAGCAGACGCGGGGGCATCAGCACTCCTTCATGGTTCCAGCGTGGACAACTCGGTCAGTTCATGTTGAAAGGCATCGAGGATGGGACAAGGTTCGGCGGGCTGGCCGTGGGCGCAGTGCTCGATCCGCTCGACCAGCACGCGGCGCATGGCCCGCAGATCGGCGATGCGGGTATCGAGATCGGCGACCTTGGCCTCGGCCAGGGCGCGCGCCCGATCCCGGTCGCGGATGGCGTCCAACGCGAGCAACTGGGCGATCTCTTCCAGCGTAAAGCCCAAACGTTGCGCCCGGCGGATAAACCGTAGCCGGTCGCGGTCGGCGACCGTATAGCGGCGAATGGCCCCGTACTGGCGTTCCGGCATCGCCAGCAAGCCGCGTCGTTGGTAGTAGCGCACGGTCTCGACATGGACATCGGCGGTTTTCGCCAGTTCGCCAACCGTTAGTGAAGCCGTTTTTTTCATGCTTGACTCCGTACTCAGGTACGGACGTAAACATAGGTCCTCAAACCTTCATTGACCAGGAGGATGCCTGATGAATAGTCACGAACATTCCTGCAATCACGAGCATCGCCCCGCGCACTCCCCTGATCACGCTTCGCCGCATCCGGCAAAACCGGCCAAGCCCGCTCCGCGAGGCACGATCCACACCTGCCCGATGCATCCGGAGATCCGTCGGGAAGGGCCGGGCAGTTGCCCGAAATGCGGCATGGCCCTGGAGCCGGAAGGGATACCCGTGTCCGCAACCAGGACCGAGTATACCTGCCCCATGCACCCGGAGATCGTTCGGGACGAGCCGGGCAATTGCCCCAAGTGCGGCATGGCCCTGGAACCCCGGACGGTGACTCTCGAAGAAGAGGAAAACCCGGAACTCAAGGACATGACCCGGCGCTTCTGGATCAGCGCCGTGTTGACGATTCCCTTGGTGATCATCGCCATGGGTGAATTCATACCGGGCGTCTCCTTCGCCTGGTTGGGCTCGCCCCGCGCCATGGGCTGGCTGGAACTGACGTTGGCCACGCCGGTGGTGCTGTGGGGCGGCTGGCCGTTTTTCGAACGGGGCTGGCAGTCCCTCATCAATCGCAGCCTCAACATGTTCACCCTGATTGGTTTGGGCGTAGGGGTGGCGTATGTCTACAGCATCATCGCCGTCTTGTTTCCGGACATTTTTCCCGCCTCGTTTCGCGACGCCCACGGCGAAGTTGCGGTGTATTTTGAAGCCGCCGCGGTGATCGTGACCCTGGTCCTGCTGGGTCAGGTGATGGAGCTGCGAGCGCGCCACCGAACCGGCGCCGCCATCAAGGCCTTGTTGGGCTTGGCGCCGAAAACCGCCCGCCGAATCAACGACGACGGCAGCGACGAAGATGTGCCGCTGGATCAAATTCATCTCGGTGACCGGCTGCGGGTCCGCCCCGGCGAAAAAGTGCCGGTGGATGGGGTCGTGCGGGAAGGTCACAGCAGCGTCGATGAGTCCATGGTCACCGGCGAGTCGATACCGATCGAGAAAAATCCCGGCGACAAGGTCATCGGCGCCACGGTGAACGGCACCGGCGGCCTGGTCATGGAAGCGCAACGGGTCGGCGCCGACACCTTGCTGTCCCAAATCGTGCACATGGTGGCGCAAGCTCAGCGCAGCCGCGCGCCCATCCAGAAGCTGGCCGATCTGGTCGCCGGCTACTTCGTACCGGTTGTGGTTGCCATTGCCGTGCTCACCTTCATCGTCTGGGCGATTTTCGGGCCGCCCCCGGCCATGGCCTACGCCATCATCAACGCCGTGGCGGTGCTCATTATTGCCTGTCCTTGCGCGCTGGGTCTGGCGACCCCCATGTCGATCATGACCGCGACCGGCAAGGGCGCCACGGTCGGCGTGTTGTTCAAAAACGCCGAAGCCATCGAAATGATGCGCCAGATCGACACCCTGGTGGTGGACAAGACCGGCACCCTGACCGAGGGCAAACCCAAGCTGGTTGCGACGATACCCACGCCGAATCTGGATGAAGCGACTCTGATCCGGCTGGCCGCGACGCTGGAACGGGGCAGCGAACATCCGCTGGCCGCCGCCATCGTCAGCGGGGCTCAGGAGCGGGGCATCACGCTCGGCCAAGCCAAACACTTCGAATCGGTGACCGGCAAGGGGGTGATGGGCCAGGTGGACGATCGTCGGGTGGCCTTGGGCAACCGTGCGTTGCTGACGGCGTTGCATATCGATCCGGGCACGCTGGAAGACGAAGCGGAACGGCTGCGGACCGATGGCCAGACCGTGATGTTCGTGACGGTAGACGGTCAGGCCGCGGGCTTGATCGGGGTCGCCGACCCCATCAAGCCAACCACGCCCAGCGCCATCCAGGCGCTCCACGCGGAGGGACTGAACATCGTCATGTTGACCGGCGATAGTGCAACTACCGCTCAGGCCGTGGCGAAGACACTTGGTTTGGATCAAGTCATCGCCGGGGTACTACCGGATCAGAAGGCAGAGAAGATTAAGGCGTTGCAGAAGGAGGGCCGGCGGGTCGCGATGGCCGGCGACGGCGTCAACGACGCCCCGGCCCTGGCGCAAGCTCAGGTCGGTATTGCGATGGGCACCGGCACCGACGTGGCCATGGAAAGCGCCGGCGTCACTCTGGTCAAGGGTGACTTGAACGGCATCGTTCGCGCTCGACAACTGAGCCGCGCGACCATGCGCAATATCCGCCAGAACTTGTTCTTCGCGTTCGTTTACAACGCCCTCGGCGTGCCGGTGGCGGCGGGCGTGCTGTATCCCTTCTTCGGCATCCTGTTGTCGCCGATCATCGCGGCGGCCGCCATGAGTTTCAGTTCGGTGTCGGTGGTGTTCAACGCCCTGCGCCTGAATCGGGTGCAATTGTGATCTTTGCAAAGACGCAATCCGGCGTTCGAGCGCTTGCCGAGGTCCGCGGAGATCGGCTGTTGTCGCCAAAACTTAACGGGCCCGCCATCCGGCTGTCACCGCGTTCGCCGACCATCGTTCGTTCGGAAACGATGCGTTCAGGTTCCCCACGGCGGTTGATGGCATGGTCAAGAAAATCGGCACGAAACCGGTCAACGGCGCGCACGATCTGGTGTTCAAGGCGGTGCACAACCGCGGCCTGATCTGGCGAGTGTACCTGACCGGCTCCTACACGCCGGACTGTTGCCCGAACTACCTCAAGCCGGAAAACTTCGAATCGTTACACGCCAACGTCGGCCGCGTGCGCACCCACAACGCCACCGTCAGTCATTTCCTCAAGGAACATCCCGGCGCCGGCGGCAACCGAGCCGGCGCCGGCGCCGTCCAAACCCGACGGCGCGCCGCTTCCTCGGCCCAGTACAGGACTTCCAGCCGGCCGGCGGCGGTGCGGTGCTCGTATTCCGGCACGATCTCGATCCCGCCCACCAGCAAACCCAGGTAATCGCGCGCCACCTCGTCATGGTTGCCGGGAACGTAGATCACCCGCACGCCCTCCCTGGCCTTGGCCAGCAGGGATTTCAGCACGCGACCGTGCCCAGCCGGCCAGCGCCCGCCCTTGCGCAGGCTCCAGAAATCGATCAAATCGCCGACCAAATAAAGCCGCTCACACTCCACGATTTCCAGAAAATCCATCAAAAACAGTGCGCTGTAGTCCTTGAATCCCAATAAACATCGGGGAGCCAAACGGCCCGGAATCGGTATGGCTGCATGAATCCGCCTCGCGTCGATCATGAATGACGGTAGTCAGCGGAATTTGCCTCGGCGATATGAAAATTTGGCAACACAACCCGGTGAATTCTTGTTAACCGTTTGACGACGCCGAGCTTTCATGATCCCGCCATATCGCGGCGGCGATGGCGTTTCCGGCTCCGTTGATGCGCGAGTGTAACCTATGCTTGTAAGAATCTTATTCAAGACGACGGCCGCCCTGTATCCGGAAAGCCGGGCCCACACATCCCCGTCTAAACCCGAAGGTCGAGAACAACGATGATGAATACTTCAACCCACCGCGACCCCGCTCCCGTCACAATCACCCTGACCGCCCCGCTCTCCGGTCCGCTCGTGCCGATCGAGCGGGTTCCCGACCCGGTCTTCGCTCAGAAGATGGTCGGCGACGGCATCTCCATCGATCCCCTCGACCAGTGCCTGCGCGCGCCCTGCGATGGCGAGATCGCCCAGTTGCATCCGGCCGGACACGCGGTCACCGTGACCACGCCGCAAGGCATCGAAGTGCTCATGCATATCGGTCTCGATACCGTCGGGCTCAAGGGTACCGGCTTCACCGCGCGGGTCCAACTGGGCGATGCGGTGAAAACCGGCGACGCCCTGATCGACTTCGACGCCGACTACATCGCCACCCACGCCAAAAGCCTGCTGACTCAGATCGTGATCGCCAACAGCGAGCGAGTGGCGGCCTTTGCGCCGCGTTCCGGCGAGGTAACCGCCGGCCGGGACGTGATTCTGGAACTGACCCTGGCCGGCGAGTCGGCCGAGGAAACCGCCGAACCGGTTAAAGCGATCACCTCCGAAGCGATCGTCATTCCCAATCCCACCGGCCTGCACGCGCGCCCGGCGGCGGTGCTGGCCAATCTGGCCAAGAAATTCAAGGCCGATCTGCGCCTGCAAAAGGGCGACCGGCAAGCCAACGCCAAGAGCGTGGTGGCGATCATGGGCCTGGAAATCGGCCATGGCGACAAGATCACCCTGATCGCCAAGGGCGACGACGCCGACGCCGCGATGACGACGCTGACCCCACTGCTGTGGGAAGGCTTGGGTGATGAAGGCTGTACGCCGGCCCCGGCCCCGGCCAGCTTCGAAGTATCGACCAATTCCGCCCCGCCGCCCCGACCGCGTTCGGAAGACCCGAACCTGCTAATCGGCGTGGCGGCTTCGCCGGGGCTGGCGGTCGGCGTGGTGTTCCAGGTTCGCCACCAGGACATTCAGGTGACCGAAACCGCAGAGGGAACCCCTCAGCAGGAACGGGGCCGTCTCGACCAGGCCATCGATCAGGCGCGCATCCAGTTGGAAGCGTTGCAGGCGCGGTTGCACGGCGAACGGGCCGCCGACAAGGCCGCCATCTTCGCCGCCCATCAGGAACTGCTGGACGATCCCGATCTTTTGGACATCGCCTATTCCGCGCTGGCCAAGGGCAAGAGCGCCGAGTTCGCCTGGCAGCGGGCCTTCACCACCCACGCCGACCGCCTGGCCAACCTGCGCAACGAATTGCTGGCGGCCCGCGCCAACGACCTGCGCGATGTCGGCCGGCGGGCGTTGACCCTGCTGACCGGCATGGAACCAGAACGCCCGGACCCGCCGGACAACGCGATTCTGGTGGCCGAGGAACTCACTCCGTCCGATGCCGCCAACGTCGATCGCGCCAAAGTACGGGGTTTCTGCACCACGCTGGGCGGCGCGACCTCGCATGTCGCCATCCTGGCCCGTTCGCTCGACATCCCGGCGGTGGCCGGCATCGAGCCGAGAGCGCTGGAACTGGACAACGGCACGCCGGTGATCCTCGATGGCGGCAAGGGCACGCTGCGACTGAATCCCAATCCGGAGGAAATCACCCGCATCCGCCAGACCCAGGAGCGGCAGGCCGTTCGCCGGCAGGCCGATCTGGCAACGGCGCACGAGCCGGCGATCACTCTGGACGGCCAGCGGGTGGAGGTGGTCGGTAATATCGGCGGGCTGGCCGATGCCGAGCAGGTGCCCAAACTGGGCGGCGAGGGCGTCGGGTTGCTGCGTTCGGAATTTCTGTTCATGGAACGCAGCACCGCCCCCAACGAGGATGAGCAGTTCGAATCCTACAAAGCGATTGCCGAAGCGCTGGGCGACCGGCCGCTGATCATTCGCACCCTCGATGTCGGCGGTGACAAGCCGCTGTCCTACCTGCCGATTCCCAAGGAGGACAACCCATTCCTGGGCGAGCGTGGCCTGCGGGTCGGGCTGGATCGTCCGGAAATCCTGCGCACCCAGTTGCGGGCGATCCTGCGCGCCGCCGCTTTCGGCAAGGTGCGCATCATGTTCCCCATGGTCGGACTGCTGTCCGAACTGCGCGACGCCAAGGCCATGCTGGAGGAAGAGCGGCAGCGGCTGAACGCCGCCCCCATCGAAACCGGCATCATGGTGGAAATCCCGGCGGCGGCGGTCATGGCCGCGCAGTTCGCCCGCGAAGTCGATTTCTTCTCCGTCGGCACCAATGATTTGACCCAGTACACCCTGGCGATGGATCGCGGCCATCCCAAGCTGGCGCCCAAGGTGGACGGCCTCAATCCCAGCGTGCTGCGCCTGATCGCCTGGACGGTGCAAGCCGCGCACGAGCACGGCAAGTGGGTCGGCGTCTGCGGCGGCATCGCCAGCGACCCGCAAGCCGTGCCGCTGCTGGTCGGCATGGGCGTGGACGAGCTGAGCGCCAGCCTGCCGACCATCCCCGGCATCAAGGCGCAAATCCGTGGCCTGAGCCTGAGCGAATGTCAGGAACTGGCGCGGCGGGCATTGACTTTGGAAACCGCCGCCGAAGTGCGAGCGCTCTGCCCCGATCCGGCGGAAACCGCCTGAACGACACCTGGCAACCCATCCATTCATGCACGCATAAGCTTTTGGAGATCGTCGTCATGTGGCAACACGCATTCGCTTTCCTGCAAAAGATCGGCAAGGCGCTGATGCTGCCGGTGTCGGTGCTACCGGTCGCCGGCATCCTGCTCGGCATCGGCAGCGCCCAGTTCGGCTGGATGCCGGATCTGGCTTCCAACATCATGGCCCAGTCCGGCGGGGCCATCTTCGGCAGCCTGGCCATCCTGTTCGCCATCGGCGTGGCGCTGGGCCTGACCAACAACGACGGCGTCTCGGCGCTGGCGGCGGTGGTCGGCTATGTGGTGCTGCTGGCGACACTGGGGGTGATGGCCAAGCTGCTGGGTTCGGAAACCAAGGACTTGATGGGCATTGTCTCCATCGATACCGGCGTATTCGGCGGCATCCTGATCGGCGGCATCGCGGCGGCGCTGTTCAACCGCTACTACCGGATCAACCTGCCGCCCTATCTGGGCTTCTTCGCCGGCAAGCGCTTCGTGCCGATTGCGACCGCCTTCGCCGCCATCGGGCTGGGGCTGGTACTTAGCTTCCTATGGCCGCCCATCGGCGCGGGCATCAAGGGTTTTTCCCACTGGGCGGCGGAAAGCAATCCGGCCCTGGCGTTCACCGTCTACGGCATCATCGAACGCCTGTTGATTCCCTTTGGCTTACACCACATCTGGAACGTGCCGTTCTTCTTCGAGGTCGGCAGTTATATGGACCCGACCACGGGTAAGGTCATCACCGGGGAAATCCAGCGCTACATCGCCGGCGACCCGACCGCCGGCAACATGGCCGGCGGCTATCTGTTCAAGATGTGGGGCCTGCCGGCGGCGGCGGTCGCCATCTGGCACTGCGCCCGGCCCGAGAATCGCGCCAAGATCGGCGGCATCATGATCTCGGCGGCGCTGACCGCCTGGCTGACCGGCATCACCGAACCCATCGAATTTGCCTTCATGTTCGTCGCGCCGGTGCTGTACCTGATCCACGCCCTGCTGGCCGGGGTCGCCTATTTCCTTTGTATCGAACTCGGCATCAAGCACGGCATGACTTTCTCGCACGGGACAATCGATTACATCGTGCTGTACGCGAAGTCCACTCACGGTTGGTGGCTGCTGGTGCTCGGCCCGGTGTGGGCGCTGGTGTACTACACCATCTTCCGCACGGTCATCCAGAAATTCGACCTCAAGACGCCCGGCCGCGAGATCGAGGAAGCGGTCATGTCGAGCGATGCGGCCACTGACATCGCCCACGGCTTCGCCAAACAACTGGTGCTGGCCTTCGGTGGACGCGGCAACATCAAGAGCCTGGATGCCTGCATCACCCGGCTGCGGGTGGAACTGAACGACATGGGCAAGGCCAGCACCGACAAGCTCAAGGCGCTGGGCGCGGCCGGCGTGATCGTGGTCGGCAGCGGCATGCAGGCGATTTTCGGCACCCGTTCCGAGAACCTGAAGACCGACATGGAGGAGTATCTGAAGACCGCCGGTCCGGAAGCGGACGAGGTGGAGGCGCCCTCGCCGGTGGCGGCGCCGGCGCCGGCCGGCATCGTATCCAAGCTGCGCGATCCCGAAGCAGCCACCAAGGTGCGGGACCTGATTGCCGCACTGGGTGGCCTCGGCAATATCGAGCGGGTGGACGCCTGTGCCGAAACCCGGCTGCGGCTGGTGGTTGGGAATGAGGGGTCAGTGGACGAGACGGCGCTGCGCTCCGCCGGCGCGGCTGGCGTGATGCGGCTGGCCAACCGCACCCTGCATCTGGTGGTCGGCCTCAACGCCGATCAGTACGCGGCGGAAATGCGAGGGCAGTTGGCCACGCCGTGAACGTTAAGCGCCAATCCTCGCCTTTCGTCAGGAGGCGAGGAGGCTGAATGATTACAACTCAATGATCGGCGGCAACTGCTTGGCGTGGGGTGAGATATGAAGACACGATCATTGGCCGTTACCCTGACCTTGACGCTGACATGCCCATCCATCCTTCTGGCGAAGCAAGCCAGGTGCACGGCGGACAGTCCGCCAACCCGCGCGGCGCTGGTGGAACTCTACACCTCCGAGGGCTGCAACAGTTGCCCCCCGGCGGACCGCTGGCTGAGCCGCCAGACGGCGCGGGACCGGGATTCGCACCGGATCGTGGCGCTGGCGTTCCACGTCGATTACTGGGATCGCCTGGGCTGGAAGGACCGCTTCGCCCAACCCGCGTTCGGCGCGCGGCAACGGGCGCTGGCGGCGCAGCAGAGTTCCCGGACCGTGTACACGCCGCAGGTACTGGTCAGCGGTCGGAGCCTGCCGCAATGGCAGCGGCCAGATGCGTTCCAGCAGGAGATCGCCAACCTGACCGCGCAGCCGGCGCCGGCCGATCTTCGAGCCGAACTGATCCCGGAACCGGATTTGTGGCGGGTGCGGGCCAGCGGGCAGGTGCACGCGCCAGTGGCGCGGGGCGAGGTCGGGGTGTTCGTGGCGATTTACCAGAACCGTCTCGACAGCCAAGTCACGGCGGGCGAGAACGCCGGGGAGCAATTACGCCACGACCGGGTGGCGCGGGCGCTGTTCGGACCGCTGGCCATCGACTCCGACGGACGTTTCGCCCACACCGTTTCGGTTCCCCTGCCGGACGACTTTGTGGCGCGCGATGCCGGCGTGGTGGTTTTCCTGCAGCGGCTCCAGAACGGCGAGGTATTGCAGGCGCTGGCACGGGCCGCTTGCGCCGGTTGAGCGGCGCGCGGCCACCACTTTTTTACGGATCGGGAACCACCACTACCGCGACCGTCGGTTCGGTATCGGCACGGTGCTCGCGCACCCAGGCCAGCCCGGCGGCGATCGCGGCCTCGGCGTCGGGGAAATAGGCGAACTGTTCGATCGACTGGCCATCCTCCATCAACATGGCCACATAAGGCGAATCCAGGTTCGTGGTACAAGGGAAACGGCGAACTTCCAGAGTCAGTGCCATGGTCAACCTCCACCAGTCGTGCGGAATTATCCAATATTCGCCATATAGTGTATTCGTACCGCGCTGGCAATTCGCAACGGAACCGGTTCGGATTGCATCGACTCTGAACCTGCGGCAATCCTCTACCATCGAGTTCGACTCCGCCCAGCGCCCGTCACGGCCATGCTCGCCCCCGATCGCACCCTATCCCATTCCAACCCACCGGACGCCCTGGCCGATTTCGTCGAACGCCACCCCCGGCTGTTCGTGCTGACCGGCGCCGGATGCAGCACCGATTCCGGCATTCCCGATTACCGCGACCGCAACGGCGACTGGAAACGCCGCCAGCCGGTGCGCTATCAGGAGTTCATGGCCAGCGAACGGACCCGGCAGCGCTACTGGGCGCGCAGCCTGCTCGGTTGGCCCGCCTTCGCCCGCGCCCGGCCCAACGCCGCCCACGCCGCGCTGGCCCGGCTGGAAGCGGCGGGCTTCATCCATCAACTGGTCACCCAGAACGTCGATGGTCTGCATCAGCAGGCCGGCAGCCGGCGGGTGATCGATCTGCATGGCCGGCTCGATGTCGTGGTCTGCCTGACCTGCGGGACGCGGGGCGAGCGCGCCGGGTTTCAACGCGCGCTGGAACGGGATAACCCCGCGTTCGCCGCGCTGGCGGCGACGGTTGGCCCGGACGGCGACGCCGATCTGGAGAATGCGGATTTCAGCGGCTTTCGGGTGCCGGGCTGCCCGTGGTGCGGTGGCATGTTGAAACCGGCGGTGGTGTTTTTCGGCGAAACCGTGCCGAAACCCCGGGTCGAGCGCGCCCGCCAGCGGCTGACCGAGGCCGATGCCCTGCTGGTGATCGGCTCCTCGCTGATGGTGTTTTCCGGCTACCGCTTCTGCAAACTGGCCGCCGCTCGCGGCCAACCCATCGCCGCGCTCAATCTCGGCCGCACCCGCGCCGACGACGAACTCACCCTGAAGGTGGAGCAGCACTGCGAAGCGGCGCTGGCCGACCTGCTCGAACGGTTGCGCCTCACCCCTGGGTGAAGGATGCCGGCTAGCGGCCGGGATTGAGCCGGCCCAGCACTCGAACCGCGCCGTCGGCTGCCGGCTGGATCACGATCATTTCGCCCGAACCGGGAAAAACCCCGGTCAACGCGGTGATGTTGACCTGATGGGTCACCAGCACCCGTGGCGGACCGTTGTGCGGGTCGTTCAAAAATTCCCGCAATTGGGCGGTCTGAGCGGGACCACGTTCGCTTGCGGCGAAAAACGAATCCAGCGGTGGAAACGGTTGTACCGGTCCCAGATCCAGCAGCCGGGCGGTTTCCAGGCAGCGGCACCAGCGACTCGACCACACGGTCGCGGCCGGGATGCCGTTGGCGCGGAACGCATCGCCGATCTCGCGAGCCTGTCGCCGACCCTCGTCCGACAGGTTGCGCTGGGTCGCGCAGTCTTCCAGCCTGAATCCAGCCGGATCGCCGCCGCCGGGCGCCACGGCATGGCGGATCAACGCCACGGCATCTCCGGCCCGGAGCGCCTCCCATAGCGGCTCGCCGGCCTGGAGCACCGCGGTCCACCCAAGTAGCCACGCAAACGACAGCACCCGAAACCCACGCCACAATCCACGGCAATAAGGCATGATGACCCTCCCGATGGTGTTTGAACGCCACATGTGGCCTTAGAAAATGCTCGCGCTCAAAAATCCCCCGCGCCACCGTTTTGTCAACCTTGACCATCGTTGGCGTCCCGGTCGCTGGCTGGCGTCGGTGGCCCTGATAAGCGGTCTGCTGCTGGCCCTGGACGCGGCGTTGCCACCGCCGCCGGACCGCGCCCACCAGGTCTCGGCGCTGGCGCTGGACTCCGGCGACCGCATCCTGCGCGCCTTCACCGCGCCACCGGGCGTGTGGCGGCTGCCGGCGCGGCCGGAAGACGTGGACCCGCTGTACCTCACCATGCTCACGGCCTACGAAGACCAGCGTTTCGAATCCCATGCCGGCGTCGATCCGCTGGCGGTGGCGCGGGCGCTGGGGCAATGGCTGCGGCATGGCCGGGTGGTGTCGGGCGCCTCGACCCTGACCATGCAAGCCGCCCGTCTACTGGAGCCGCACCGGCGCGACCTGCCCGGCAAACTGGGCGAGATGCTGCGCGCCTTGCAACTGGAACGCCGCTATTCCAAAAACGACATCCTGAGTTTCTACCTGACCCTGGCGCCCTACGGCGGCAATCTGGAAGGGATACGCGCCGCCGCGCTGGCCTGGTTCGGCAAGGAACCGATCCGGCTGACGGCGGCGGAAGCGGCGCTGCTGGTGGTACTGCCGCAAGCTCCCTCCCGGTTGCGGCCGGATCGCTATCCCGCGCGGGCGCGGGCGGCCCGCGACAAGGTGCTGGCGCGCATGGGCCAACTCGGCGTGCTCACCCCGCGACAGGTGGAGGAATCCCGCGAGGAACCCGTTCCCCGGCGACGGCGCTCCCTGCCGTTTCTGGCCCCGCATCTGGCCGAGCGGTTGCGCGCGGCCCGGCCGGATACGCCGCTGCTGCGCACCTTCATTAACCGGAACTTGCAGCAGACCCTGGAAACGCTGGCCCGCCAGCAGCAGACCGTGCTGGAGCCGACCAGCAGCATCGCGCTGCTGGTGGTGGCGAACCGCGACCGGCGGGTGCTGGCCTATGTCGGCGCCAGCGATTTCTTCGATCCGCGCCGCGCCGGCCAGGTCGACATGGTGCGGGCGGTGCGTTCGCCGGGCTCGACGCTGAAGCCGTTGGTGTACGGGTTGGGTTTCGACGATCTGCTGATCCACCCCGAAACCCTGATCGAGGACGCGCCGACCCGCTTCGGCGATTACAGCCCCAGCAATTTCCGCAATACCTACGCCGGGCAACTGTCGGTGCGCGAGGCGCTGCAACAATCGCTGAACATCCCGGCGGTGGCGGTGCTGGAACAGGTCGGGCCGGCGCGGGTGGCGGCGCGACTGCGCGAGGTCGGCCTGCCGCTGCACTGGAACACGGCCAACCCCCGGCCGGGCTTGCCGCTGGTGCTGGGTGGGGTTGGCATGACTCTGGAGGAACTGGTGACGCTGTACACCGGCATCGCCGGCGACGGCCGGATCGCGACCTTGCGCTTCTCCCCCGCCGACCCCATCGAACCGGGCCGCGATCTGTTGACGGCAACCGCCTGCTGGTATCTGAACGACATCCTGCGCGGCTCGCCGGCGCCGCAAAACGTGGCTCCGCCGGCCAGCGCCGCCCGGCCGCGTTTCATCGCCCACAAGACCGGCACCTCCTACGGGTTCCGCGATGCCTGGGCGCTGGGCTTCGACGCCGATTACACCGTCGGGGTCTGGGTCGGGCGGCCGGACGGCTCGCCCAGCCCCGGTCACTACGGCCGCAACACCGCCGCGCCGCTGCTGTTCCGGGTGTTCGATCTGCTACCGGAACCCACGACCCCATCCACGCCGCCGCCCGCCAACGTGCTGCGGGTGGTCGGCCGCGCGCGGTTGCCGGAACGCTTGCGCTATTTCCGTACCCGGTCGGCATGGGAAACGGTCGGCGCGCCACCGCTCGGCATCAGCTTTCCAGTGACGGGCACCACGGTGGAATTGCCGGCGCGGGAGGATCAACTGATCGAGCTGCCGCTGGCCGCGACCGGCGGAGTCCGACCGCTGCGCTGGCTGGTGAACGGCCGGCCGCTGCCGGCGAATCCGTGGCGGCGGGATGCGTTCTGGCCGCCGGACGGCGAGGGGCTGGCACGGATCACCGTACTGGATCAGGCCGGGCAAGCCGCCAGCGCCGAGGTGTGGGTCAGTCGGGCCGCAAGGGAATCAAGCTCCGCCCCTCCTTGACGCGCAGGGGCGAGCGGGAGGATTAAACAAGGGGTTGTGCGGGTCGAGGGAGGCCGGATTCTCCACCTAAGGCGCCGTCTTGGGCGGTTTGTCGCCCCAGGGCATCATCGCCACCGCCGAAACCGAGTTCTTGGGCGAACCTTCCACCAGCTTGTCGCTGTAGACCAGATACACCAGGGTGTTGCGTGGCTGGTCGAGAAAGCGCACCACCCGCATCTTCTTGAACAGCAGCGAACGGCGCTCGGTGAACACTTCCTCGCCGTCCTTGAACTTCTCCTTAACGTTGATCGGCCCGGTCTGCCGGCAGGCCAGCGAGGCGTCGGACGTGTCCTCGGCCAGCCCCAGCCCACCCTTGATGCCGCCCGTCTGCGAGCGGCTGACGTAACAGGTCACGCCGTCGATCTTGGGGTCGTCGAAGGCTTCAACCACGATCTTGTGGTTCGGCCCCAGCCATTGGAAGGCGGTATCCACGCTGCCGATTTCATCGGCGTGGGCCATCGACGCCATGGCCAGGGTCCCACCGAGCAACCCGCCGAGCCAATGGGCTCTCATCTTGCGATTCATCCGAGGTTTCTCCGTTGCTTAACCGTACACGGGAGGATAGCGCAACTCGATACCGGCTACTCAGCCCCGGCGAACTGGAGGGTTGCGGGCGCACCCAATCCTCAAGAACCTGTCGTTCAGTCCGTCTGAACAAACATCCCGCCGGATTTCGAGTCTATTTAACGCGGGTTAACATCCTGTGAGATTTATTGGATGATCCGCCGGCTACCCCCACTCTCTTCAGGAGGATCTGGCAATGCGTATCGGCGTACCCAAAGAAATCAAGGTTCACGAATACCGGGTCGGCCTCACTCCGGACAGCGTGCGGGAATTCACCGCTCACGGCCATCGGGTGCTGGTGGAAACCCACGCCGGCGCCGGCATCGGCAGTTCGGACGACGACTATCGCGTCGCCGGCGCCGAGATCGCGGCCACGCCAGCGGACGTCTTCGCCCAGGCCGAGATGATCGTGAAAGTCAAGGAACCGCAGGCGGTCGAGCGCCAGATGTTGCGCCCAGGGCAGATCCTGTTCACCTATCTGCATCTGGCCCCCGACCCGGATCAGACCCGGGATCTGGTCAACAGCGGCGCGATTTGCATCGCTTACGAAACCGTGACCGACGGCCACGGCGGGCTGCCGCTGCTGGCGCCGATGTCGCAGGTGGCCGGCCGGCTGTCGATTCAGGCCGGCGCCTCGGCGCTGGAACGGGCCAAGGGCGGGCGGGGTATTTTGCTCGGTGGCGTGCCGGGCGTGGCCCCGGCCAAGGTGGTGGTGATCGGCGGCGGCGTGGTCGGCGAGAACGCTATCTACATGGCGCTGGGCATGGCGGCCGACGTGACCGTGCTCGATCGCAACGTGGGCGTGCTGGCGCGGTTGGCGCGGCGCTTCGGCGCGGCGCTCAAGACCGTCTACTCCACCAAGGCTTCCCTCGAAGATTATGTGCTGCAAGCCGACCTGGTGGTCGGTGGGGTGCTGGTGGCCGGCGCCGAGGCGCCCAAGCTGGTGACCCGCGACATGGTCCGGCGGATGAAACCGGGTTCGGTGCTGGTGGATGTCGCCATCGACCAGGGCGGCTGCTTCGAGACCTCGCATCCGACCACTCACGCCGAGCCGACCTATGTGGTGGACGGCGTGGTGCATTACTGCGTCGCCAACATGCCGGGGGCGGTGCCCAATACGTCCACCTACGCCCTCAACAACGTCACTTTGCCCTACGCCCTGGCCCTGGCCGACAAGGGTTACCAGAAGGCGCTGTTGGAAAATCCCAATTTCCTGGAGGGTCTCAACGTCTGCCGGGGCAAGGTGACTTACCAGGCGGTCGCCGACGATCTCGGCTACGAGTACGTCGAACCGCGCGCCGCGCTCGCCGGCTGAAAGAAGGCGGGTTGGGGCTTACTGATATTCCCGCCAGTACTCCGGTTGCGGATCGCGGCAACCATGAGTGAGGTGTTGGTAGCGGTTGACGAAAACGTCCTGCCGGGTGGCCTGACCTTCCTGGGCGATGGCCAGGTTTTCCCGCTGGGTTTCCTCGGCGTAGTAGAACAGCGACCGCTTCAACTTGCACAACAGACTGTTATCGAGGTGGTAACCGAGTTCGCCCAAGGCGTGTTCGATGGATTGCAGGGTAACCCGCCGCAGGTCGTAAACCACGATCAGAGCGTGCGCCGACAGGTACTGGACGGCATGGACGCCAGCCACTCCTCGCAGCCAGCCCGCCGCCGAGCCCGCCTGATCGGGATCTTCATGGAGACGGCAAAACTGGATGGTGCGGTGCTTATACAGCTCTTCGGTGTCGGCGCGCATGACGTTTTCCTCCACGGCTGCCGGATCACTGCGAGGCATATCGATATAACAACCGTAGCCGCTGGCGCGCGCCGTTTCAAGCCGGCCAGCGCCCGACACTGGTCCGGCTCAGCCCGGCGGCGTCCCGGTGATCGCTCACTTCGACAAAGCCGCGTTTCCGTAACAGCGCCGGCACCGCCTCACCCTGATCGTAACCGTGCTCCAGCAGCAGCCAGCCGCCCGCCAGCAGGCAAGCGGGCGCTTGCGCGATGATCGACCGCAGGGCATCCAACCCGTCCTCGCCCGCCACCAGCGCCGCCGCCGGCTCGAAGCGCAAATCGCCCCGCCGCCAGTAAGCGTCGGCGGCGGCAACATAGGGCGGATTGGAGGCCATCAGATCGAAGCGCTCGCCGGCCAGCGGCGCGCACCAGTCGCCTTCGCGGAATTCGACGTTGGCGATGTTCAGCCGCCGGGCGTTGCGCCGGGCGACGACCAGGGTCGCCGGGCCGCTCTCGGTGGCGACGATGCGCGCCTGGGGCCGCTCCAACGCCAACGCCAGGGCAATCGCACCACTGCCGGCGCCGAGATCGGCAATCGCGAGCGGCCGGTCCGCCGGCAACCTTTCCAGCGCCAGCTCCACCAGCAATTCGGTCTCCGGGCGAGGAATCAGAGTGTCGGGCGTGACTTCCAGCTCCAGCGACCAGAACTCGCGCCGGCCAAGCAGGTAAGCGATCGGCTCTCCCGCGCGGCGCCGATCCAGCCAGGCGACGAAACGGGCCGTTCGTTCCGATTCCGGCACCCGCTCCGGCCAGGCATGAAGGTAGCTACGGGGCCGTTCCAGCGCCGCCGCCAGCAGCAATTCGGCGTCCAATCGCGGGGTCTCGCTGGTTTCGGCCAGCCGCTGGACGGCGGCGGCCAGCAATTCGCGGAGGCTGGCGGCACTCACTCGACGGCAACCATGCGTTCCCCTGCCTCACCTGAGCACAAGAGAGGTCGGCACTGGGGAATATTTGGAGACCGCACAAAAACTCCCCTCCCCCCGTGGAATAGGGGTCGGGGGTGAGGGTTGTTTTTCAACCGCTTGAATCCCCAGGGGCCGGACAAAATGTCTCTTACTCGGCCAGCGCCGCCAGCAGATCGGCCTGGTATTCGTTAATCAGCGGATCGATCACCGGGTCGAGATTCCCCGCCAGAACTTCGCCGAGCTTGTAGATCGTCAGGTTGATGCGATGGTCGGTCACCCGCCCCTGCGGGAAGTTGTAGGTGCGGATACGCTCGGAACGGTCGCCGCTGCCAACCAGCAGCTTGCGGGTTTGCGCCTGGGCGCTGGTCTGTTTTTCCCGCTCCGCCGCCAGCAGCTTCGCCTGCAACAGGGACATCGCCCGCGAGCGGTTCTTGTGCTGGGAACGTTCGTCCTGACATTCGACCACGATCCCGCTCGGCAGGTGAGTGATGCGGATGGCCGAATCGGTCTTGTTGACGTGCTGGCCGCCCGCCCCGGAAGAACGGTAGGTATCGATACGCAAATCGCTGGCGTTGATCTCGATCTGCTCGACCTCCGCCAGTTCCGGCAACACCGCGACGGTGGCGGCGGAGGTGTGGATGCGGCCCTGCGCCTCGGTCGCCGGCACCCGCTGCACCCGGTGCGCGCCGGATTCGAACTTGAGCCGCGAATAGGCGCCCTGGCCGATGACGCGGCTGATCGCCTCCTTGTAGCCGCCGTGCTCGCCGGGACTCTCGCTGAGGGTTTCCAGCGCCCAGCCGCGCAGTTCGGCGTAGCGGGCGTACATGCGCAGCAAATCGCCGGCGAACAGCGCCGCCTCGTCACCGCCGGTGCCGGCGCGGATTTCCAGAAACACGTTGCCGGCGTCGTGCGGGTCGCGTGGCAGCAACAACAGTTGCAGCGCCCGCTCCTGCCCGGTGCGGCGCTCTTCCGCCTCCAGCAGTTCTTCCTGAGCCAGGGCGCGCAGTTCGGGGTCACCATCCCGACTCATCTCGCGGGCGCCATCCAAGTCGTCCAGAGTGCGGCGGTAGGCCAGAAACCCACTCGCCACCGGCCCCAGTTGGGCGTATTCCACCGACAGGGCGCGGAAACGGTCGTTGTCGCCGATGATCTCGGGATCGGCCAGCAGCACGCCGACCTCCTGATGGCGCTCCGTCAGTTGTTCCAGCTTGGCGAGCATGGAGGCGTTCATCGGCGCGGATCTCCGTCGCCCAGGCGATACAGGGTTTTGATCAGGTTCAGCATGGCGGCGTCGCCTTCGGCGGCGGCTTCGCGCAGACCGACGCAGGGCGCGTGAAGGAACTTGTTGGTTAGGGTGTGGGCCAAAACGTCGAGCACGGCGGCCGGGTCCTTGCCCCGGGCGAGCTGACGCCGGGCGCGGTCCATCGCCTCGTCGCGGGCGGCTTCGGCCTGCCGACGCAGGGCAAGGATGCTGGGGACACTGCCCTGGGCACGCAGCCAGGCCATGAAATGCTCGACCTGCGTGTCGATAATTTCCTCAGCCTGCTGAGCGGCGGCCTGGCGCGAGCGCAAGTTGTCCTGAATGATGTCCTTGAGGTCGTCCACCGTGTACAGATACACATCGTCCAGCTCGGCGACCGCCGGATCGATGTCGCGCGGCACGGCCAAATCTACCATAAACATCGGCCGATGGCGGCGCTGTTTCAGGCACTGGCGGACCAGCGCCGCCCCCAGCAGCGGATCGGGGCTGGCGGTGGACGCAATGACGATATCGGCCTCGCCCAGGTGAGCGGGGATTTCGTCGAGGGCAATCGCGTAACCGGCGAAGGAAGCCGCCAGCGCGTGGGCTCGTTCCAAAGTACGGTTGGCCACGATCAGCCGCCCGACTCCACTCTCGTGCAGGTGGCGGGCGACCAGCTCGATGGTATCGCCGGCGCCGATCAGCAAGGCGGCGCAGCGGGGCAGGTCGGCGAAAATCTGCCGGGCCAGGCCGACCGCCGCGAACGCCACCGACACCGGACTGGCGCCGATGCGGGTATCGGTGCGTACCTGCTTGGCGACCGCGAAGGCATGCTGGAACAGACGCTCCAACCGGGCGCCGAGCGTGCCGGCGCTATTGGCGACCTGATAAGCGGCCTTGATCTGGCCCAGGATCTGCGGCTCTCCCAGCACCAGCGAATCCAGCCCGGAGGCGACCCGCAGGATGTGGCGCACCGCCCGCCGGTCGGCGTACCGGTATAGATAAGGCTGCAAATCGCCCGTGCGCAACATATGATAATCGCCCAGCCATTCCACCACCTGGCGACCATCCTCGTCCTTCAGGCCGCAGTAAACCTCGGTGCGGTTGCAGGTCGATAGAATCGCCGCTTCGCGAGCACCGCCGCAATCGAGCAGGTCCCGCAGGGCGGCTTGCAGCCGTTCGGGCGCGAACGCGACCCGCTCGCGGACGTTGACGGGAGCGGTTTGATGGTTGAGACCGAGAGCCAACAGCGGCATGGATGCATCTGATCGGGCTAAAAAACGGTGGGATTCTGCGGGATACAATAGCCGAATGACAAGGTCATAGTGCTTTGATGGATTATCATGCGAACGGTTGCCCTCTCTAAAATTTCACGCACCGGCGTGCCGCGGCCTGGACGCCGGCGCTCCAGTCTTGCACCAACCCCGTTTCGGGCGGTTCTCCGACCGCCGAAACCGAATGATAGATATACCCGGCGATGAATAGATTTCTTTTGAAGGTGTTGGGCTTGAGCGGCCTGCTGTTGGGCGGCTGCGCGACGGTGGTGGACGCGCAGGCTCCCGCCGCTCCGGAATACTCGATCCGACCGGTGCTGCAACCCAGCCCCCGCGCCGAACTGATGTATCAGGTGCTGCTGGCGGAGCTGGCGGGCAAGCGCGACCGCCTCGACGTGGCGCTAATCAACTACCGCCAGGCCGCGACCGCCAGCGACGATCCCCAAGTGGCCGAACGGGCGGCAATGCTGGCGCTGATCATGAAAGACCATGCCGCCGCCCTGGATCTGGCGCGGCGCTGGCAGGCGCTCGACCCCGCCAGCGAACAGGCTCAACAGGCGCTGGCGCTGGCGCTGCTGCGCAACGGACGCGAGGACGAAGCCACGGTTCCGCTGAACGCGATTCGCAAGGCCGCCCGCGCCAAGGACAAGCAGCAGGGCTTCGCCACCGTGGCTTCGCTGTTGAGCCAAATGGACGACAAGCAGGCGGCGCTGCGGGTGATGCGGCAGCTCCGCGACCAATACCCGCGCGAAGCCTTCGCCCAATACTACCACGCGATGCTGGCGGCGGTGGCCGGCGAGCGGGAACAGGCGCTGGCCAGCCTGAAGGAGGCGCTGGCCCGCGACCCCAAGCTGGCCTCCGCCCACCTGCTGCGCACCCGCATTCTGCTGGATCAGGGTGAAAGGGATGCGGCGCTGGCCGGGCTCGCCAAAGCGGTGGCCGCCATGCCGCGCGACCGCAACTTGCGGATGGATTATGCCCGGCTGCTGGTCGATGCCGGCCAGTTGAAAAAGGCCCGCCGCGAGTTTGCCATCCTGCTCAACCAGAATCCCAAGGACACCGACTCGTTATACGCCCTCGGCGTGCTGGCGGTCGAGACCCGCCAGTTCGACTTGGCCGAAGGCTATTTTCTCGATTTGATCAAACGCAATACCCGCCTGGCCGACGCCTACTTCGAACTGGGTCGGATCGAGGAACAGCGCGGCGATTACGCCAAGGCCAACGAGTGGTACGAACGGGTGACCAGCGAGGATCGCTATCTGACCGCCCAAATGCGGATGGGCGTGGTCCTGGCCAAGGCCGGCGATACCACCGCGGTCAACCAGCATTTCAACACACTGCGCCGCAACGACCCGAAAAACAGCATCAATCTATATCTGGCCGAAGCCGAAGCGCTGCGCGAAGGGGAGCGCTATCAAGAAGCGTTCGACACACTGGATCGGGCGCTGGCCCTGCACGCCAACGATAAGGAACTGCTGTATGCCCGGGCGCTGATAGCCGAACGACTCGACCGCCTGGACGTGCTGGAACGGGACCTGCGCGCCATTCTCGCCAGCGACCCCAAAAACGGCCAGGCGCTCAACGCGCTCGGCTACACCCTGGCGGATCGCACCGACCGTCACCAGGAAGCGCTGGGCTATATCGAGCAGGCGCTGGTATTGTTGCCCGACGATGCCGCCGTGCTCGACAGCATGGGCTGGGTGCAGTACCGGCTGGGCGATAACGCCAAGGCCTTGCAGTACTTGCGACAGGCTTACCAAAAGAATCCGGATGCGGAAATCGCCGCGCACCTCAGCGAAGTGCTGTGGGCCAGCGGCCAGCGCGAGGAAGCGAAGAAAATCTGGCGGGAAGCATTGACCAAAACGCCGGACAGCCCCCATCTGCGCAAACTGCAAGAGCGGTTGGGCTGGTGAAAGCGCCGCGGATGCCGCGTGGGTCCCGCTGGCGTGCGCCACCACTCCGGCTCGCGGTCCTGATGGCGCTGCTGGTCGTCCTGTCCGGCTGCGCGGTGGCGCCACCTTCCCCATCGACCGCACCAGATGCCTGGGCCGCCCGCCAGTCCACCCTGACCCGATTGACACAGTGGCAAGCCGACGGGCGCATCGGCGTGGTCAACGGCCAGGACGGCTGGCACGCCAGTTTCCAGTGGGCGCAGCGGGATTCCGATTACCGCATCGACATCATCGGCCCGCTCGGCCAGGGGCGGGTCGCGATCCAGGGCGATGGACGCGAGGTTAGCGTCCAGACCCAGGACGGCCAGCAATGGACCGCGCCCGACCCCGACATCCTGCTGGAGCAGACCCTCGGCATGCGCCTGCCGGTGACCGGCCTGCGCTACTGGGTGCGCGGCCTGCCGGCGCCGGGTCCGACCTCCCTCCTGCAAACCGACGCCACGGGCCGGCTGGCCCGGCTGGAACAGGATGGCTGGGTGATCGAGTATCCGCTCTACGCCCCGACCTCCGTTCTCAACCTCGACCTGCCCGAACGCATCGTCGCCCGGCGGCAGGACATGAACATTAAGCTCATCATCGAGCAGTGGACCCTGTAAACCCCGATCTCACCGCCTGGCCGGCTCCGGCCAAGCTCAACCGCATGCTGCGCATCGTCGGCCGGCGCGCGGATGGCTACCATCTGCTGCAAACGGTGTTTCAGTTTCTGGAGCACTGCGACCGGCTGTGGTTCGAGCCGCGCGACGATGGCACGATCACACGCGAAGGCGAGGTCGTCGGCGTGCCGCCGGAGGTCGATCTGACGGTGCGCGCCGGCCGCCTGCTGCAACAGGCGACCGGCGTCGGTTTGGGCGCGCTCATCCGCATCGACAAGCGCTTGCCCATGGGCGGCGGTCTGGGTGGCGGCAGCTCCGACGCCGCCACCACGCTGGTCGCGCTCAACCACTACTGGCGGACCGGGCTGGCCCTGGCGGAACTGGCCGAACTTGGACTGAGTCTGGGCGCCGACGTGCCGGTGTTCGTGCATGGCCGGGCGGCTTGGGCGGAAGGCGTTGGCGAACGGCTGACGCCGCTGGATCTGGACCAACCCTGGTTCGTGGTGCTGGTTCCGGCCTGTCAGGTCGCCACGGGCGCGGTGTTCGGCGATCCGGAATTGACAAGAAACTCATCGCTGATCACAATAACCGACTTCATGATGGGTGCTGACGGCAACGATTGCGCGGCGCTGGTTTACCGCCGCTACCCGGAAGTCGCCGCCGCCGCCGCCTGGCTGGCGCGGCACGGGCCGACACGCTTGACCGGCACCGGCGCATGCGTATTCGCCGCCTTCCCGAGCGCCGGCCACGCCCGGCGCGTGCTGGACCGGCTGCCGCCGGGTTGGAAGGGGTTCGTTGCCCGTGGCCGCAACCGTTCGCCACTGCACGAACGCCTGACGCGGGAGCGCGCCGCGCCCGCCTGAAGCGCCTTCGATTTCTTGGGCCGTCGCCAAGCGGTAAGGCACCGGATTTTGGATCCGGCATTCCCAGGTTCGAATCCTGGCGGCCCAGCCATCTTTCATAGAGACCGACAACGGGGGATTGTGTCGTGTACGAAGGTCGAATGATGGTATTCGCCGGCAACGCCCACCCGCAACTGACCCGCGATATCGTCAACCATCTCCAACTACCCCTCGGTCAAGTGATCGTCGACCGTTTCAGCGACGGCGAGGTCATGATCGAACTGATGGAGAATGTACGCGGCAAGGATGTCTTCATCGTCCAGCCCACCTGCTACCCCACCAACGACAACATCATGGAACTGCTGGTGATGGCCGACGCCCTGCGGCGTTCCTCGGCGGTGCGGGTCACGGCGGTCATCCCCTATTTCGGCTACTCGCGGCAGGACCGCCGCCCGCGCTCGGCGCGGGTGCCGATTTCCGCCAAGGTGGTCGCCAACATGATCACCAGCGTCGGCGTGGACCGGGTGCTAACCGTGGACCTGCACGCCGACCAGATTCAGGGCTTTTTCGACATCCCGGTGGACAACATCTACGCCACGCCGATCGTGTTGAGCGACATCCGCGCGCAGAACCTCGGCGACCTGATGGTGGTGTCGCCGGACGTGGGCGGCGTGGTGCGCGCCCGCGCCCTGGCCAAGCGCCTGGACGACTCGGAACTGGCGATTATCGACAAACGCCGGCCGGCGCCCAATCAGGCCCAGGTGATGCATGTGATCGGCGATGTGGAGGGACAGCACTGCATCGTGGTCGACGACATGGTGGATACCGCCGGCACGCTGTGCCAGGCCGCCCGGGCGTTGAAGGAATGGGGCGCCGCCTCGGTGCGCGCCTACTGCACCCACGCCGTGCTGTCCGGCCCCGCGGTCGATAATCTGCGCGGTTCGGCGCTGGATGAACTGGTGGTCACCGATACCATCCCGCTGCGCCCCGCGGCGGTCGCCTGTCCGAATATCCGCCAGATCGGCGTGGCCGGCCTGCTGGCCGAAACCATGCGCCGCATCCACCTTGAGGAATCAGTCAGCTCGCTGTTTTAAGCGCCTTCCCCGCCCACCGAACGGGCGGTCAATCCAAGCGGTGCGCCTGGTCGCGGGTGCGCCGTGTTTTTTTACGACTGGAGCACAATCCGATGAGTACCACGTTCGAACTGAAAGCCGATCCGCGCGACAAATTGGGCAAAGGTGCGAGCCGCCGCCTGCGTCGCGCCGGTAAGGTGCCGGCCATTTTGTACGGCGGTGGGCAAGATCCGGTGCCACTGCTGCTGGATCAACTGGACCTGATGAATCATTTCAAGAACGAGGCGATCTATTCGCACGTACTGACCCTGAATTTGGGCGATCGCACCGAGCAGGCCGTGCTGCGCGACATTCAGCGCCACCCCTTCAAGCCGACGTTCCTGCACCTGGATTTTCTTCGGGTGATCGCCGACCGCAAGTTGCGCGCGCATGTGCCGCTGCATTTCACCAACGAAACCACCTCGCGCGGCGTCAAGCTGCAGGGTGGGATGGTCAGCCGCGCGCTGATCGAAATTGAAATCGAATGCCTGCCCAGGGACCTGCCGGAATTCATTGAAATCGACTTGGCCAACATGGAGCTGGGCGACAGCGTCCGTCTGTCCGAGATCAAACTGCCAGCCGAGGTGACGTTGACCAGCCATATCGACCCAGGCTCGGAGTCGGACGTACTCGTGGTCAGTATTCACCACGCTCATAGTGGCGGTGAAGAAGGAGAAGAAGAAGCCACTGACGGCGAACCGGCGGCCGACTGAGGCCGGCTCCAACTTCCCCAGGCAGGCGAGATCATGTCGGAACCGGCGCCGGCGCCGCAACTGCTGGTGGGGCTGGGCAACCCCGGCCCCCAGTACGCCGGCACCCGTCATAACGCCGGCTTCTGGCTGGCGGACGAATTGGCCCGCCAGCACGGCGGCCAGTTCCGCCCCGACGCGAAATACCACGGCGAGACCTGCCGGATCGCACTGGCCGGCCAGGATCTGTGGCTGCTGAAGCCGATGACCTTCATGAACCGCAGCGGGCAGGCGGCCGCGGCGCTGGCGCGCTTTCATCGAATTCCACCGGCGGCGATCCTGGTCGCGCATGATGATCTGGACCTGCCGCCAGGCACGGTGCGGTTGAAACAGGCCGGCGGACATGGCGGCCACAACGGCCTGCGCGATTTGATCGCCCATCTGGGCGGTAACGATTTTGCGCGGGTGCGGCTGGGCATCGGCCATCCCGGCGATAGTCGCGAGGTGCTCGATTATGTGCTGCGCCGCCCCCCACACGTCGAGCAGACGCTGATCGAGCAGGCCATCCTCGATGCGCTGCGCGAGCTGCCGCGCATCCTGGCCGGCCAGTGGCAAAGGGCCGTGCAAGCCCTGCACGGACGGCGGATCGAACCGCTCCCCTCCCCCGCTCCGGCTGGCCCCGCCGCGAAACCGTAAAACCAAAACCGCGCGCCGACTCCGGCGGCGCGGGATTGCGGTTGTCGCTGAAGTCGCGAACCCGCTTTCCCGGCTCGACGCCCCACTGAACCCGATCAGCCGGCCTCTCCCCCAAGGGAGGGCTGGCAAAGCAGCCTCTCAATCAAACCCAGCAACGCCGCCAGCGCGCCGCGATGGCGTTCCACCACCGCCTGGCCGCGCTGGCCGGTGGTCCGGCGGAGTTCTGGAGCGGCCAGCAGCCGGTCAACCGCCACCGCCAGTTCGCCAGCATCCGCCACCCGCCAAGCGGCTTCAGCCTCCAGCAGCCGCTCGCCCGCTTCGGTGAAGTTGAACATGTGCGGGCCGAACAACACCGGTAGCCCCAGCAGCGCCGGTTCCAGCACGTTATGGCCGCCGGTGGCGACCAGACTGCCACCGACGAAGGCCAGATCGGCGGCGGCGTAGAGCAGCAATAATTCTCCCATGCTGTCGCCGAGAAACACGGCGGTGTCCGGCGCGCAGGCGTTTCGCCCGCTGCGCCGGGTGACGGAAAATCCCCGCTGCCGGCACAATGCCGCCACGCTGTCGAAGCGTTCCGGGTGGCGCGGCACCAGTAGCAGCAGCAATGTCGGCCAGCGGACGCGAAGCCGGGCGAACGCATCCAGGATCGGCTCTTCTTCGCCGGCATGGGTGCTGGCGGCGATCCAGACCGACCGCTTATCCCCCAGCAGATCCCGCCGCAGTTGCCCTCCCTGTTCGGGCAAATCGGCTGGCAGCGCCAGATCGTATTTGAGATTGCCGGCTACTTCGACCCGTGGCGCACCCAATGCGCGAAAACGGGCGGCGTCGGCATCGGCCTGGGCGGCGATCAGCGTCACGTCCCGCAACATGGCGGCGGTCAAACCGCGAATCCGGCCGTAACCGCGCGCCGAGCGCGCCGACAGCCGGGCATTCGCCAGCAGCACCGGGATGCCGGCCGTCGCGCACTGCCGCAGCAGGTTCGGCCATAGCTTCGGTTTCCATGATCACCACCAGCCTGGGTCGGACGCGCCGTAAAAACCGTCGGGTCGCGCCGGGTAGATCGTAGGGGGCGTAGACGTGATGCACCCGCTCGCCCAGCGCCTCGCGGACCTGACGGGAACCGGTCAGCGTGGTGGTGGTCACCAGCAGCGGCAGATCGGGATAACGGTCCAGCAGTGCGCGAATCAGCGGCAGGGCGGCGCGGGTTTCGCCCACCGACACGGCGTGAACCCACAGGCCGCCGGGCGGCGGCGGCGGGACGAGTCCCAGTCGCTCGCGCCAACGCCGGCGATGTCCGGCATCCCGACGGCCACGCCCGTACAACCGCAGCAGCGCCAGCGGCAGGATCAGATAGAGCAAACCGGTATAGATCAGGCGCATGAGCCTTGAGCGCTCCTGGCCTCCGATCCTGACCTCCGGTCTCCGATCCCCGTCCCCTCACTCGGGCGGCTCCCGAACCCACATCAGGGTCGCGCCGATCACCGCCGCCGGCATGGCCAGAAAATTCAGCACCGGGATCAGGGTCAGCAACAGGGTCATGCCACCGAAGCTCAAGGTCCGCGGCCAGTGCCTGCGCAGCAGCCGGCGCTGATCCCGGAACGACAAACCGCGGTTGCCGAGCGGATAGTCGGAATACTCCAGGGCCAGCATCCAGGCGCTGAACAAAGCCCAGAGCACCGGCGCGACCACGTTGACCACCGGCACGAACGACAACGCCAGCAGCGGAATCGCCCAGCCGATGAAGTACAGCAGCTTGTTGAGTTCCGCCAGCGGGCTCAGCACCAGATCTTTCCAGGTCAATCCGGCCGTTGCTGGGGTTGCGCCCACCGGGTTGACCATTTTTTCGACCCGCTCGGCCAGCAGACCGTTGAACGGCGCGGCGATCACGTTCGCCACCACGGAGAAGGTGTAAAACACCACCACCAACGCGGTCAGAACGAACAGCGGCCACAACAGCCAGTGCAACCAGTGCAACCAGTCCGGCAACCAGCCGGTCACGGCTTGGTCGAGTCGTTCGAACTGGCCGATACTCCACCAGATGCCGGCACCGAACAAAAGGGTGTTGATCAGCAGCGGAGCCGCCACGAAACCGCGCAGGCCGCTCTTGGGCAACCAGCGCAAACCGGTCAATACGTAGCTTGCGCCGTTGGTCGGGGAAGAACTCATCGTATTGGAAACCCTCATTTGGCAAGCGCCGGCATTCGTTTCAATACGCGGCGATCTAAGTTACTATTTCTCTCCAATCAGACGCCGCCACCCCAGGCGAGCAGCGTCGCATTATAAGACTTGTTGCCGCGGTTCCGACCGTCAGTTCGCACATCCGGCCACTTATCCCGGTTGTCCCGCGGCCACCGCGCCCCCTCGGAGCATGGCGATTCATAGCGCTCGAGAACACATTGGCAGCCGCGGGTTGCCGTTCAGGCCTCCATTCTCATCCCGTCCGGTGGTGGCGCCCGTCTTCTTTTTCGCTGGCCCATGTCTCCGCGTCGGTCTGTCCCCGCCGACAATATCCCCACTCTCGACCCGCGCCGCGGTCCCGGAGTCTTTCAAGCCACACTTGTGTCATCACCCACCCCTAAAGGAGTACAAACATGAAACAACCCGTCCGCGTCGTCATCACCGGTGCTGCTGGCAACATCGGCTACGCCATGGCCTTCCGGATCGCTTCGGGCAGCATGCTGGGTCCCGATCAACCGGTGATCCTGCAGTTGTTGGAAATCACCCCGGCGCTCCAAGCCTTGCAGGGTGTGGTGATGGAACTGAACGACTGCGCCTTCCCACTGCTGACCAGCGTGGTCGCCACCGATAGTCTGGAAGTCGCGTTCAAACACGCCAACTTCGCCATGCTGGTCGGCGCCCGGCCGCGTGGCCCCGGCATGGAGCGCAAGGATCTGCTGACCGCCAATGGCGCCATCTTCGGGCCGCAGGGCAAGGCGTTGAACGACCATGCCGCCCGCGACGTGCGGGTGCTGGTGGTCGGCAACCCGGCCAACACCAACGCCCTGATCGCCGCCAGCAGCGCGCCCGACCTGAGCCCGCGCCAGTTCCACGCCATGACCCGACTGGACCACAACCGCGCCCTGAGCCAACTGGCCGAAGAGACTGGCTGCCACGTCAACGACATCAAGAAGATGACCATCTGGGGCAATCACTCCGCGACCCAGTATCCCGACATCAGTCAATGCACGGTCAAGGGCCAGGCAGCGACTGATCTGGTGGCTCAGAACTGGTATCGCGGCACCTTTATTCCCACCGTGCAACAGCGCGGCGCGGCGATCATCAAGGCCCGCGGCGCGTCGTCCGCGGCTTCCGCCGCCTCCTCGGCCATCGACCATATGCGCGACTGGGCACTGGGCACTCCCCGAGGGCGACTGGGTCAGCATGGCGGTGCCCTCCGACGGTTCCTACGGCATCGGCGAAGGCGTGATCTACTCCTATCCCTGCGTCTGCAAGAACGGAGACTACGAGATCGTGCAGGGTCTGCCGATCGATGAGTTCAGCCACGAGAAGATGCTGGCCACCGATCAGGAACTGCGCGAGGAACGCGCCAGCATCGAAGACCTGCTCAAAGCTAAATAAAAGTCGCGCGGGACCGGCTTCGCGGCGTGCGGGGCCGGCCCCCGGAAATTTCCTAGCGAGCGACTACACTTTGCAGGGCGATGCAAGCCACACTTTTAAACCACTGAAGTAGAGGATACACGCACATGAATTACGAAGAATTCCACCGCTGGTCCATTGACGACCCCGAAGGCTTCTGGGGCGAACAGGCCCAGTTGATCCACTGGAACAAGCCGCCGCAGAAAATTCGGGACTACAGCAACCCGCCGTTTTGCAAGTGGTTCGTCGGCGGTGAAACCAACCTGTGCTACAACGCCGTGGACCGGCATCTGGCTGATCGCGCCGATCAGAATGCGCTGATCTACATCTCGACCGAAACCGACGAGACTGTAATCTACACTTACGCCGAGCTGTACCGCGAAGTGAACCGCTTCGCCGCCGTGCTGCAATCGCTGGGCGTGGGCAAGGGCGACCGGGTCATCATTTACATGCCGATGATCGCCGAAGCCTTGTTCTCCATCCTGGCCTGCGCCCGGATCGGCGCCGTTCATTCGGTGGTGTTCGGCGGGTTCGCCGCCTACAACCTGGCGGTGCGCATCGACGACGCCAAGCCCAAGGTCATGGTCACTTCCGACGCCGGCATGCGCGGCGGCAAGGCGGTGCCCTACAAGCACCTGGTCGACGAGTCCTGCAGTCTGGCCAAGTTCCCGCCGCAAAAGGTAGTAATCTGCAATCGCGGCCTGGACAAGGCCATGGGCATGGTTGAGGGCCGCGACGTGGATTACGCCACCCTGCGCGCCCAGCACATGGACGCCGAGGTGCCGATCACCTGGCTGGAGTCGAACGAGCCAAGCTACATCCTCTACACCTCCGGCACCACCGGCATCCCCAAGGGCGTGCAGCGCGATGTTGGCGGTTATGCGGTCGCGCTGGCTTCGACCATGAAACACCTCTACCACATCAACCCGGGCGAGACGATGTTCGCCACCTCCGACATCGGCTGGGTAGTGGGGCATTCCTATATCGTCTACGCCCCGCTGATCAACGGTTCGCCGACCATCTTCTACGAAGGTCTGCCGACCCGACCGGACCCCGGCATCTGGTGGAAGATCGTCAACGAATACCAGGTGCGAACGATGTTCTCGTCGCCAACGGCGGTGCGGGTCCTGAAGTCGCAGGATCAGAAGTACATGACGGCGCACGACGTGTCCTGCCTGCGCTACCTGTTCCTGGCCGGCGAACCGCTGGACGAGCCGACCTCGCGCTGGATCAGCGACGCCTTGAAGATTCCGGTCATCGACCATTACTGGCAGACCGAAACCGGCTGGCCGATGCTGTCCTACCTGCCGGGCGTGGATTTGAAGCCCAACCGCTTCGGCTCGCCGGGGTTCCCGGTGTACGGCTACAACATCCGGGTGATCGACGAAGGCACCGGCGAGGAAGTCCCGCGGGGCGAAAAAGGCGTGCTGGTCGTGGAGCCGCCGTTGCCGCCGGGCTGCCTGAGCACGGTGTGGGGCGACGACAAGCGCTTCGTGCAGAGCTATTTTTCCAGCTTTAAGGCCATGCTCTACACCTCCTCCGACTGGGCGGTGCGCGATGAAGAAGGTTATTTCTTTATTCTGGGCCGCACCGACGATGTGATCAACGTCGCTGGCCATCGGTTGGGCACTCGCGAAATCGAGGAGGCAATCCAGGCTCATCCGGCGGTGGCCGAAGTGGCGGTGATCGGCGTGGCCGACAAGGTCAAGGGCCAGGTGCCGGTTGGCTTCTGTCGGCTGAAGGACCCGACGCAGCTTGACGCGGCGGGCGCCACCGAACGGATGCAAAAGGAAATTATCGCCAAGGTGCAGGAATTGTTGGGCGCGGTGGCCAAGCCGCATAGCATCCACTTCGTCAATTCGTTGCCGAAAACACGTTCCGGCAAACTGCTGCGGCGCTCGATTCAGGCGCTGGCCGAAGGCCGCGACCCCGGCGATCTGTCTACCCTGGACGATCCGAACTCGCTGGAAGAAGTGCGCCGGGCCATCGGGCAGCATTAAACCCAGCGTTTTTCCCCTCGACTCAGCCTCTTCACTCTTGCGGGAGTGGAGAGACTATCTTGCAAAACCGCCTCCCCCGTAAGGGGGAGGTGTGTCGGTAACTTGCCAGGCAATGTCATGACCATTTAATTCCCCGCATGAAAACCCATCACGATCTATCTTTTTGCTTATTCCAAGCATCAAAACGATAAAACCGCCCGGCACCTTGCGTCGGGTGATGGAGCACACCTCATTCTATGTGTCGGCTATATCGGGGATCTCAACCACGGTTTCCGAGGGCGGCGACGCCTTGGTGCTCACTGATCTGAACCTACCTCCAGCAGACCGGCGCCCTGGTCGAATCCCCGCCGCTGTTCATCGCTCACCTGATCCAGCAGGCCAACGGCAACCCCCAAGCCTTGGCCGACCTGCTGGCTGACGCCGGCAAGGAACGGGTGGTGAACAAGGCGCGTATCCGCGAGATGAAACACGCCGCCGGGGTCACCCTTTAGCCGGCCTGAGTCAACAGGGCGAGTTTGATTCTCATGCCAAAGCACGATGCTTTTTCTTTCGGTGCGAAGCGCCACCGTTTCCGAACACGCGCCGTCGGTTCTCATTCGGGAGGTGACGGCATCTTCGTGGATCCGCACCAGTCACCCTTCTGGATCAAGGCCATGGGGTTGCTCGTCGCCGAGTAGACACCCGGCCCCTGGCTCGTTCGAGCCCCAGAAAATCGTCAGTACCCTGGCCTGTCCAAGTGGTCGCGAGCCTTGCGGATCGCGGCACAGGTCTGTGGCTCGCCGCCGGCGGCGGCGTCCAACCCCGCGCGGGCTCAGGACAGAGGCGTATCCGTTAAACCTTCGCTTCCCAACCGCTGGAAGGATGAGACGGTGGCCAAATCAAGTCTGGTGGTTGCCAGCCAACCCCATGGTGGGCTCACCGCCTCAGCCCATTCACTTTAGCCGTTCATGCAAAGGCCTTGTTCACGTCAAACGGGACCTGGTCGCGCAGAATGTAGTAACACGCCCTGGCGAGTTTGTGCGCCACGGTCTTGATCGCGACGATCCCATGGCTACGCGCGCGCTTGCGCTGATAGTAACGCTTGATCACCGGGTTATAACGCACCGCGAAGTGGGCGGCCTCGACGAACGCCCACGCCAGGTAGCGATTGCCGTTTTTGGTATTCCCCCGCCCTTTGCGTTTGCCGTTGCTGAGCCGTTCGCTGCCAACGCACCGGCAGTACGAGGCGTAGTGGCCCACCTCGGCGAAGCGGCTGATCGCACCGGTCTCGAGCAGAATGGTCCACCCCAGGATCTCGCCGATCCCGCTGACACTCAGCAACGGCTGAAACTCCGGTCGTGGTTTGATCCGCGCCTTGATCACCTGTTCCAACCCCTCGATCTGCGCGTCCACGGCCCGCATCACGTTCAGGTTGCTTTTCACCGCCAAGGCCAAGTGGGTCTCGGGTAACAGTCGGTCCACCTCGTCCAAGGACAGGCGCTTGATCGCAGTCGCACCCAGCGACTGCCCGCGGTTGCGCGCCAACAGATTCTGCACCGACACCAAATTGCTGGTCCGCTGCCGCACCAACTGGCTGCGCTTGCGGAGTAAATCCCGCACCGCCCGTTCCGCCTTGGGGTAGATGTAGCCTTCCGGCAGCAGCCCCAGGCGCAACAGTTTCGCCAGCCACCGGGCATCCGACTCGTCGTCGGTGTACTTCAAACCGTCGTACTGGACAATCGCCGCCGTGTTGGCCAGATGCACCCGGTAACCCGCTTCCATCAGCCCGTCCACCAGCCAATACCATAGGACTTACGCATTGACAGGAGGTTGAAATTGTGGGTTGAGGTGTTCCAAGTTAGGGATGAAGGCTTGAACAAACGTGGCGATCACCTCATTAAACAACTCACGCTGCAAACGATAACAATTACGAATTATGTCGGTAGCCCGTAGCCGCTGCAATTGGACATAACCACAGATCGCCGCGAAGAGATGATTTCGAATGGCGGTCGGTTGGCGGACCTGAAAATGCTCGATGTGGCACACTTGTTTGAGCGTCCGATGATACTGCTCGATTTGCCAGTGCTGGTCATGGAGCTTGAGAAAAGCGGGACGACCCAAAGCGGCCCCATCCGCGTCATTCGGCGAATACAATGCATAATGGCGTGGCTGGTTTTTCAACCACGTCCGAAACACTTTGACCGTCCCGAATCCCCGGAGGTAAACGAGCAAGCCGTCTTCGGGAATCACCCACTGTTGTACCTGTAGCCAGTGTCCTTTTTCCACAGAAACCAGACGGTTGCTTTCCAACGCAAAGAGAAATCCCTGATGATGGTTTTTAATCATCTTGAGATTTTCCAAGCTACTGTACCAACTGTCTCCCGTCACGAACGCCGGTTCCAGACCCCACGCCAACACGTCAGCCAGCATCTCTTGAAAATAATCATTTTTCGTCTTGTGTTCCGTTTTATCGTAAATTCGGTAGTTGACGGGCTGATGGTGACCGTGCGGATCAGTGTAATACAACGTGATCAGGTTAATCCCCTTGACCACCCCATGATGTTTCCCCGACCAAAAATGACCCACGAAGGCGATCAGATGGCTATACGGTTTGTCGAGTACGCTGTCATCGACACTGACGGTACCCCCCGTCAAATTCAGTTCGGCTCGGACTTCATTGAATAAATCGCGGGGCGTATAGTCTTCGCGGAGTAAGAACCGATTGACACTGTCGTGGCTGATCTTCATCACTTCCCCCAACCGACAACAGGTCGGTGAGTGCGGTGTGCTCAATATAAAAGATACATACATCGCTAAAGTGCAACGGGCAGTGGGTGGGCGACTGATGGCTCTCATCAACGGAAACATTCATGACCAAGATTTAGTTTGTTATGCACGTTATACGATTTTTGTCAATGCGTAAGTTCTATACCAGTTGTACGTCGACTCGACCACGACCCCTTCCAGCGCCGCTTGATAGGGCGCCAGCGCGCTGAGGATCGTGGCCAGGTCGTTGCCCAACCGCCGTCGATACACCAGCCGATCCTCTTCATCGAACACCGCAATCACGCTATTGTTGGAATGTAAGTCGATACCACCGTACTACAGTTTCATCTTCGGCTCCTCTACTCGGGGTTGCGTTCGCTGCGTAACACCGCAAACTGTAAACCCAGTTGGAAGGCCGGCTAGATGATTATCAAGTATCTGGACTTCACCCCGGTGATGATCGTGGCCCTGGCCTCGGTGGTCGGCGCGCGCTATCTGGCCATCGGCACCGGCGACACCGAGTTGTACATCTTCGCCGGGATGCTGGCGGCGGTGGTGATCTCGATCCGGGTGTTCCTGTTCCGGGGGCCGGGGAAGGCGAATTGAGAGTCAGCGGTCACCGCCCGATCCTTCCCGCGGTTGCTCCATTTCAGGGACCATCCGGCTGGCTATTGGCGCGGAGGAAATCGGCATAGCCCGCTTCATCGAGCGCGCCGGCCGCCAGTTCCAAAACGGCTTGGGCCGCATCCGCCTCGCTGGCCGTGAAGGTGTAGCCGTTGAGTTCGAGAAACAGGACGCCGACCACGAAGCCGGTGCGCTTGTTGCCGTCGATGAAGGGATGGTTGCACGCGAGGTCCGCCGTGTAGGCCGCCGCCAGGTCGATGGCGTCGGGTGCGTCGGCGTAGGCATGAAGCTGTTGCGGTCGGGCGAGAGCGGATTCCAGCAAGCCCGCATCGCGCAGGCCCACCGCGCCGCCGTGCAGGGCCAACAGGCGGTCGTGCAAGGCCAGCGCGTCCCGCGCCTCGATCCAAACCGGTTCGGTCACTGGGCCAAGACGCGCAGCGTATTGCGATAGCGCGCGATGATGGCTTCGGCTTGCGCCATTTTCCGCTCGAAGGCGGGATCGTAAGGCGTCAGCCGGTAGCCGCCGTCCGGCGCTTCAATCAAAAACAGGCGTTGCCCGTCTTGCGCGTGCAGGCGGTGGATGACTTCTTTCGGCAGCACGACGCCGAGCGAGTTGCCCACTTTGCGGACCTTCAGTTCGATCATGAAAAGCTCCCATCTTGTTATTACAAGAGTAATAACACTGCAACCGTTCGGCAAGTGCGCCGGAGCGGGAAATGCGGCCCGCTACCCCGCCATCGGAATATGCCCATGACCCTCCCCACCCACCTTACCTTCGCTTCGGTGTCGTATCTGGGCGGCGCGACTTTGTTTGGCTACCGGCCGGACCTGATCGCTTGGGCGCTGGCCGCCGTCGCCAGCCTGCTGCCCGATATTGCAGGGCTGTTCAATGCTTCTCAACCAGTTCATTCTATGGGCTTTTCAGTCAATAGGATACTCTGATGCTGTTGCCAACCTTTCTCGCCACGATTCCCGATCATCGCCGTCCCCAAGGTCGGCTGTATGGCTTGGAACACCTGTTGCTGTTCGGCATTCTGGCGATCCTGTCGAATGCCACGTCGTATCGCAAGATCCAGCGGTTTATCGACGCGCGCTTGCCACAATTGAACGCCCTCTGTGGGTTGCGTTGGAAGCGGGCGCCGGCCCACACCGCGATCCGTTACGCCCTGCAGGGGTTGGATCCGGCCGCCGTCGAGGTGGCCTTTCGGGGTCATGCAGCAGTGCTGGCCGGACCGAGCGACGGTTTGACCGGCATCGCGCTGGATGGCAAAACCCTGCGCGGCAGTTTTGATCGCTTCCAGGATCAAAAGGCTCTCCAAGTCCTCAGCGCGCTGACCACGGATCGGACCTTGATCCTAGGGCATGTGCTGATCGGCACCGCCAACAAGGCCCATGAACTTCCGGCGGCCCGGCAACTCATTCACGAACTTGGCCTATCCGGACGGCTGTTCACCCTGGATGCGCTGCACTGTCAAAAAAACGGTTGAAACTGTCCTAGCCACCGGTAACCACCTGCTGGTGCAAGTAAAAGCTAACCAGCCTACGCTGTTCGAGCACCTGACCGGGACGTACCCGGCGCAACCAGCGCAGGATCGGCACCACACCCACGAGATCGGTCGCCATAACCGGATCGAACGGCGTTTGACTCAGACTTGGCACTTACCGCTTGAGGTCGGTACCGAGGATTGGCACACTCATTTTCGCACCCCGGTCGCAATCCAGCGCCACACCGAGGTGTTCAATACCCGTAAAAAAGACTGGGTATCCCGTCAAGAAATAGCCTATTATTCCATTTCCAATTCTATAGTGAAGCTATAATCCAGGGCCAAGCGACGATGGAATGGACGCGATGATGGTCAAGTTCCAGCTCATGGAGCGCCCCTTCCAAATGATTTTCCAGCGCGTCCAGGCTTTCGAAGAGGCGGTTGTGGAAGGATTTCTCCCGCAGGTCATCCCAAAGATGCTCGACCGGATTGAGTTCGGGCGAGTACGGCGGCAGTTTGAGCAAGCGCACATTGGGTGCCAGCGCAAGGGAGTCGCTCCGATGCCAACCGGCGCCATCAAGCACCATGACGATCCGCTCGCCAGGATGGCGGGAGGCGACCTCGTCGAGGAAGAGTTGCATGCATTGGCGATTGACGCGGGGCAGAATCAGGGTATCCAGCTGACCGTCGGCCACCGAGACCGCCGCATAGGCGTATGTGTATTCTTGCACGACCATGGCCTGGCACAGGGGCCGAACGGGCTTGGGGCACCAACAGCGCCGGGTATCCGAGATGCGCCCGAAGCGTGCCTCGTCCTGAAACATCAGCCGGATGGGTCCTTCACTGAGCCACTGGTGGTCGATTTCCGCGAGGACGTCGGGGAGTTTTTTTTCCAGTTCTCTTGCGCGGCCACATTGGCTTTGGGATGTTGCTTGTCTGGAACCAGCTTGCGCCAGCCATGACGGTGCGGCAGGTTGTAGGCGGAGGCCAGCGCGCCCTTGCGCCCCAGGCGGACATCCAGCGCTCGTTTGATCTCGCCGACCACCAGGATGCCACCCCCCTTGGCCTTCTCGAAGAACGGGGCCAGAAAGGCCGCTTCCTCGGCGCGCGTCATGTTCTCGTGCCGGCGCCCGCCTCTCCTCGCCCGACCGCTATCCGGAACGCCGCCGGCGCGGACAAAGCGCGTTCGGAGTTGACAGGCCCAACCCACTGACACACCCATCGCTTGCGCCGTTTGTTCCAGCGACAAGCCCAACGCCAAGGGCAACACCACGGCCTGCGCTTGTCTCAATTCCTCAACCGTCCGTGCCTTCGCCAAGCACGCCTTGGCCTGCTCCAGAAACTCACCACCGCTCGCTCGTCGTCCCATCGCCACACCTCCTTCGCTTGGGGTGTGGTTATTATTTTATGATTGATATGGAAATGGAATTACGTGTCCACCGCAACCTTATCGGCGGCCGACGCCGCCCACGCCATCCGCGCCCATTGGGGCATCGAGAACCGTCTTCACTATGTTCGGGATGTCACCTTGGGCGAGGATGCCAGCCGCATCCGCCATAACCCCGGGATCTTTGCCTTGCTGCGTAGCTTTGCCCTCAACCTGTTGCGTTTCAATGGCATCAGTAATATCAGCTTGGGCCTATATGACAATGCCCTCAACTTCGACCGGCTCCTCGCCTACCAAGGACTCTAGCGTTGAACAGCCCTGGGTCTTGACCGGCAAACAGGCGGCTTTTCTGATCGCGTTGGCCTGTAGTACCCCGCCGGCGGGTCGCCAGCGCTGGACGATGAAACTCTTGGCCGATCGCTTGGTTGAATGGTGCCAAATCGACACGATTGCCCCCAATACCGTCGGTCGCGTGCTCAAAAAAACGATCTCAAACCCTGGCAACGTCAGGAATGGTGCATTCCCAGTGTGAGTCCCGACTATGTCTGGCATCTGGAGGATGTTCTGGACCTGTACGCCGAGCCCGATGATCCGCGCTATCCCCAAGTGTGTTTTGACGAAAGCCCGGTGCAGTTGACCAGCGGAACCCGTCATCCGCTGCCGGCTCGTCCTGGTCAACCGGCGCGCCATGACTCTGAATACAAACGCGAAGGTACCGCTAATTTGTTTCTGTTCGTGCAGCCCTTGCGCGGGTGGCGTCAGGTCAATGTCACCTCACAACGAACCAAACGAGACTTTGCCCAGCAACTGCGCTTGCTGGTCGATGACTACTTCCCCACGGCGGAACGCATCCAACTGGTTGTGGATAATCTCAACACCCATACCCCGGCGGCCTTGTCCGGCGTCTTTCCGCCGGACGAAGCCCGCCGGCTCACCCGCAAACTCGAGTTTCACTACACCCCCAAGCATGGCAGTTGGCTCAATATGGCCGAGTGCGAGTTGGCCGTGCTCGCCGGCCAGTGTTTGGATCGGCGCATTTCGACGATCGACACCTTGCGGGAAGAAATCGCCGCCTGGCAAGGCCCACGCAACCAGCATCAGACCAAAATCCACTGGCAGTTTGGTACCGAGGTGGCCCGGGTCAAACTCAAGCGCCTCTATCCGTCTGTGGAGCCCACCCAAGCTCCGGTCGGGCTAGACGCCTCCTAACCTGTCAAAACTTTTGGCGCAGCCCACTAGCACCAATGGTTAATACAGCGATATTAAAAGCAAGTGACTCACTAGAGCGCTGACCGGTTTGAAAATATTTCATCGTTAATTCAGCACCTTGCCGATCAACGCTCGAACTAACGTTCTCAAAAAAAATATAAATATCAATGTGATGCAGATCAAACCGGTCAGCGCTCTAGA
Source organism: uncultured Gammaproteobacteria bacterium (assembly GCA_963695105.1). Lineage (GTDB taxonomy): Bacteria > Pseudomonadota > Gammaproteobacteria > Competibacterales > Competibacteraceae > Competibacter. The sequence continues at coordinate 55,766 of CAVOGC010000034.1, forward strand.
CGAGGTCCCGCGCGATCTGGAAATTCCAATTCTCCGCGAAAATGCGCTGTTCATTTTCGTAAGCGTCAAGCTCTGCATGGATGACGAAACAGGACGGCGTGGACGTCAACACCGTTCGAGTGACGGTTTTCACCCACCAGTCACCCCGTCGGAAACCACGCTCCCACAATGTTTCCCCTCGCACCGAGTTGAAATCGTCATCCTGATACCGGTACCGTTCGAGTGCTTTGCGCTGCATTTCCAAATCAATTTCTTCAAAATAAACGGTACCGTTGTTATTGATGACTTCGAGCACGGATTCGTCCTTCGCCAAGTCCCGGATGACCCGCCAGTTATGTTCTGTTTCCGAGAGTTGGCGGATTGGGGTGGGCGGTGCGCCCGCGGGCTCTGGAAACCGGATCGACGCATCCCCCGGGGTTGCCCAGGGACGAACGGGCAACAGAAGACGGCTGTCCCCGGTGTGGATCGACAAGCGAACCGGTCGAGAGGGTGGCCAGGCGAGGGGCCAGTAGGAGGTCGATATCGAAAGCCGGATGCGGTGCCCGGTGGGCAAGGCGTAGGCGACATCGTTCAATCGGACAGTGACACGATAAAAGCATCCCGGTTGAAGCGGTATGGGCTGCGCATCACTTTCGCGGTGGGTCAGGTTCAACAGACCGTAAGTGACCCGGGTGGCCTTATCGTCGGGCGCGACGTCGGACAGCCGTACCGCGACCATCGCAACCGGTTGGTCCGATGCAACGACCAGTGAGACTTGTGCAGCCCCGAGAATCTCGATCATTTCCTTCAGTGGGTGACTGGTGAAGACCAGGGCTCCACCATCCTCCTCTCTTTGGTCATGAGGCAAATCCGGCGTGGCGGCATAAGAGCACCATTTGCCGGCGAATAGACCCACGCTTAACGGGGAACGGATGGTGACGGTGCGTTCGACCGGTTTCGTGCCGGTTTCTTCCAGCGTGCTCGGCCAACTCAGGACGAAGTTGCGAAGTGCGATGTTCGGCGATGGCCACATTGATTCCCCGATCCAGCGGCCCGGACGTTCGCGATAATACGTGGTGGGCGGGACACTGTCCTGCATCCAGGCGCGCAGCATGGGTTCCCGCATGATCCCGGTGTCCTGCCCTTTGAGCCAGTAGTCCCACCAGCGCAAGCACTCCTGCAGGAAGCCAATGGCGGGACCGGGTACGCCCTGGTGGGGATATTTATGGCTCCATGGGCCAATTAAACCAAGTCGCGGCGATTTTAAGTGCGAAAGCAGGCGGAAGACCGCATTGGAGTAACCGTCCGCCCAGCCGCTGACCGCCATCACCGGGCAGTGCACCGCCGACCAGTCCTCACAGATCGAGCCGTGTCGCCAGTACTCGTCCCGGCGCTGATGCCGGAGCCATTTTTCCAGCCAGAGACCACTGTGCTTCAGCCGTTGCAGCCACATCTCGCGCCAGCGTTCGCCGACGATGGCGGGATCCGGAGGTAGTGAATTGTAGGCGAACATGGTGGAGGCCCACGACAGGTTGTCGCCCAGCAGGCAGCCCCCCATGTGATGCACGTCATCGGCATAGCGGTCATCGGTGGAGCAGGCCGTGATAATCGCCTTGAGTGCCGGTGGCCGAAGCGCGGCGATTTGCAGGGCGTTGAAACCGCCCCAGGAGATACCGATCATGCCTACTGAACCGTCACACCAAGGCTGATCGCTGATCCATTGAATCATATCGACGCCATCGCGCAGTTCGGAGGGCAGGTACTCATCCTCCAGTACCCCCTCGGAATCGCCACTGCCACGGATGTCGACACGTAGGCAGGCGTAACCGTGTCCGGCGAAATAGCCATGCATCACATCGTCCCGGGCGCGCGTGGAGTCGCGCTTACGGTAGGGAATATATTCAAGAATCGCGGGTGCGGGTTGAGCCTCGGCATTCTCTGGAAGCCAGACGCACGCGGCGAGGCGCACACCGCCGCTGACCGGTATCCAGACATTCTCAATCGTCCTGATGCGGTATGGAGAGTCGGTCACGATATGCATGGCGGTGAATCTATGTGCCGGGTTCCGGGTTCTTCATGAAGCAGTGGAGAAAATTCGAGTGGCAGTCGTTCGAGGATATCGTGGTATTTCGCCTCAAGTTCCGCTGTGCTATCACCCCCAATGAACAGTGTCGCCACCTCATAACTGTAGCTGTCCTGGTCTCTGAGCGCGGAAAGCCGCATCCCTGCCTTCACGGCCACGTCGAGGGTGACGGAAGGGTTTTCGACTTCCAGACCGCGTAATTCCTCCGGTGAAGGCGTTCTCGTAACCAGAGCATCCTCATAGCGGCGCACCATGAATTTGGCGGCACAGGCAAAGCGCCCCTGGCGGCGAGGAAATTCAGGCTGCCTGCCCAGCGCGAGGTCCAGCATGATTTGATGGTGATAGCGACCATCGACCTTGTGGAACAGCGGGGCATGGGATTTCGAGATCCGGGGGTTGATTTCCAGCAGCCAGATTTGATCGCTCTCCTCGTCCCAGAAAAACTCAATGTTGAAGGGCGAGTTCACATAACCGATGTAGGGTATGACCCGCTGACAGATCACTGTCATGCGTTCAATCACCCGCGGCGGCAGCGTAGAGGGATATTGGAACCGCGAGAACGAGGAACCCTCGGGACCTTCGAGCAGCGAATCAATGACGCCATAAACCACGATCTCCTCAGCCCAGGCATAGCCTTCGACGGTGCATTGGCGTCCTTTGGAGATCAGGGACTCCGCAACACAGTGGTAGCCGTCGACGTCCTGAACAGCGGGCGGCAATTCCGCCTTGGCCAGAATCAGGTTGAAGGGCGCCGCATAGCGAGCAATCCCGGCCTGGATGTCGCTGACAGCGCGATGGAATGCGGCTCCGTTGGCAACGCGGAACCCCAGATGGGAAAGCACGGACTTCACCGGTTTGAGCCAAAAAGGAAAATCCAGAGGCAGCAGCGCAAGGGGGTCCTTAGGAACTGCGCAAAAATAACTTGGTTATTTTGATTAAGATATGATTGTATGTAGCATGCATGATAAAGAGGCGATTAAACAAAAATTTCAGGTACTTAAACCACTTTTAGATGAGCGGAGCCGTCGATGGTGGGCGGCTTGTGAGGCCGAGGTACTGGGTTGGGGCGGAATAGCGGTCGTGTCGCAAGCCACGGGCATCTCCCGAACGACGATTGCGGCAGGTCTGCGCGAATACCGACAACCAACAGAGCGGTCGCAAGCGGTGGCGGTACCCCGGACACGGCAGGCGGGCGGGGGTCGAAAACCGCTCACGCAGCAAGATCCTCATCTGTTGCGCGATTTGGAGTCACTGGTCGATCCGGTCACGCGGGGTGATCCGCAATCACCCCTGCGGTGGACGTGCAAAAGTACCTACAAACTGGCGAGCGAACTCGACGGGATGGGACATCAGGTGAGGGCGCGCACGGTTGCACACCTCTTGCGGAAGATGCACTACAGTTTGCAAGCGAATCGGAAGACGCACGAAGGGGGAGATCATCCCGATCGGGATGCCCAGTTCCGTCATATCAATGACCAGACGAAAGCCTTTCAAGTCCGCCATCAGCCGGTAGTGTCCGTCGATACCAAGAAGAAGGAGTTAGTGGGCGACTTCAAAAACGCTGGGCGAGAATGGCAGCCCAAAGGGACGCCCGAGGCTGTTTGGGTCTACGACTTTCTGGATCCGCAGCTGGGCAAGGCGGTGCCCTATGGGGTCTATGATGTCACGACCAATACCGGCTGGGTCACCGTGGGCATGGATCATGATACGGCGGAATTTGCCGTGGAAACCGTGCGACATTGGTGGCAACAAATGGGGATGAGGACTTATCCGGGCGCTACTGAGTTGTTGATCATTGCGGGTAGTGTTCCAGACATGGATGTGCTATATTTTTTATTTTGAATCCACTTGGGTATTTTTAATCTTTTTAAGGAGTTTCAATATGGTTTTAATTCCTGTCCTTTGCCCCGTTTGTGGTCATGATAAAATCACAAAACGTGGGAAAACAGAGAACGGAAAACAACGCTATTTTTGTCATTATCCAGAATGCTCAATCAAGACTTTTATTTTAGACTACGATTACAATGGCTATTTACCTGAAGTCAAAAAGAAGATCATTGACATGGCGATGAACGGCAGCGGGATTCGGGATACCGCGCGAGTTTTAGAAATCAGTCCGACCACCGTCATCAATGAGTTAAAAAAAAGAATCTTGCCTCGAGTCGATCAATCGCGCCGTGCTGAACAGCTTAAATCCACATGAAGTTGTCATTGACATTCAAAAGGTTGAAGATCCAGAAGCCGAACTGGACGAGATGTGGAGCTACGTCCAGAGCAAAGAACATCAGCGTTGGCTATGGCATGCCATCGATCACAATACCGGGAAAATTCTTGCTTACACCCTCGGCGATCACAAGGACGAAGTGCTCTTAAAGCTCAAAGAGCTTCTAGAACCTTTCGGAATTACCCGGTTTTACACGGATGACTGGGGAGCCTATGAACGCCACTTGCCACCCGAACAGCATACAATCGGTAAGGCGAATACTCAAAAGATTGAGCGGAAACACCTCACCCTACGGACGCGCATTAAAAGATTAGTGAGAAAGACGATTTGTTTCTCTAAACTCGACAAAACGCATGACATCGTTATTGGCCTGTTTATCAACCGATATGAATTTGGGGTTTTAATATAAAATCCATGTCTGGAACACTACCATCATTGCGGATGGGGGCGGGAGTAACGGCTCGCGCCTCCGACTGTGGAAAACGCAGTTGCAACAACTGGCGGACGAGACACGGTTGCGGATCCTGGTCTGTCATTTGCCACCCGGCACCAGCAAGTGGAATAAGATCGAGCATCGACTGTTTGCTTACATTACGCAGAATTGGCGCGGACGCCCCCTGACGAGCCATGCGGTGATCGTCAATCTCATCGGTAATACCACCACACAGACGGGTCTCTCTATCCATGCCGAACTCGATACTCGCCCCTATGCGACGGGAATAAAAATCACCGATGAGGAATTGGCCGCGGTACAGATCGAGCGGGACGCCTTTCACGGTGAATGGAATTACACCATCGTTCCCAGAGCATCGGGAAAATAACCAAGTTATTTTTGCGCAGTTCCTAAGTGTTGAGGGTATTGTCAACTTATCGAAAGGAGGCCGTAATTTTTCTGTGATGCGGTGAGATTTGGAGACTCAATCGGCTTTCTGGACGCATGTCACCTGCCGCCAGGTTTCAACGCCTGGGTGCGAACGGCGCGATATTCGGAAGCGGCCATCCGGTGACGACGGGGGCGGAAGTGATTGTTAATGGGGCCATGGGCGGAGAGAAAGCGCTGGGCATGGCCCGGGGACTTGAACCGGCGCATCGGTCGCTCTCGCTGTCGGGTCGGCTGGTGGGACAACTCGGCGCGGTTGTTCGGCCCCTGGTGCTGGCGGTGCTCGACACCGGGGATGAGTTCCTTGCGGGCGGCGCCGTCGCTCTTGAGTTGGTCGGTGATGATGACGCGCGGCACGTAACGCAGGCCCTTGAGGAGCTTGCGAAAAAAGCGCTTGGCGGCGCGCTTGTTGCGGCGGGGCTGAACCAGAATGTCCAGCACATGGCCGTCCTGATCCACCGCGCGCCAGAGGTAAAAACGTCGGCCGTTGATGCTGGGATAGACCTCATCCAGATGCCATTCATCGCCCCGGCGGGGCGCGCGGCGACGCAGTTCATTGGCGAAGTCCTGGCCAAATTTCAGACACCACTGGCGTATCGTCTCGTAGGTGACAATGAGGCCGCGAGCGGCCAGCAGTTCCTCGACATCGCGATCGCTCAGGGTGAAGCGGAAATAGAGCCAGACGGCGTGGCTGATGATCTCCGCCGGATAGCGGTGGCCCGCATAGGGATTCTTGGTGTCGTTCATGGCCACGAAGCCTACCGACTTCGCTGGTCGCGTTCAACTTGACAGTGCCCCGGTCACCCTGCGCGACGGCACGAAAGGCCCGTTGCGGGTGGAAATCCTGCATCGGCAGGTGTGGCTGTGGGATGGCGAAGAAGTCCAGGCCCGGCCGTGGCGCCTGATCGTGCGTCGGGAAATCGACACCCCGACCGAGATCAAGTACAGCCTGAGCAACGCGCCGGCCGACACGTCGGCACCCCGGCTGGCGTTCCTGCAAGGGCAGCGCTACTGGATCGAACGCGCCTTGCAACAGGGCAAGCAGGACGTCGGACTGGGCGACTACCAAGTCCGGGGTTGGCGGGGTTGGCACCATCATCTGGCCCTGGTCATGATGGCCATGCTGTTCCTGCTGGAAGAGCGTCAGCTTCACCGGCAGACCCGCCCGTTGTTGAGTGGCACCGATATCCGCGCGTTGTTGAACCATTTTTTACCCCGGCGGGAGACCACGCTGGAGGAGGTCCTCCGCCAGATGGAGGTCCGCCACCGAAAACGTCAATCGGCTATCCATTCAGCCTATCGTAAACAACAACTTAATGAATAGTGACAGGTGTTCTGACAAAGTAGAATTAATCCCTTCCCTGGGGAAAAAATCCGGTTCGACCGCTTCCCGATTCCGGTTAAACCGCTTCCACGGCTCGACGCCACCGATTAGTGATTTGTTGCCGGGCGGCGGTTTCGTCACCGTGGGTGATTTCCCGTTTCACCAACACCATGCCCGACTCAAGGCCGCTCATTCTCAGTTTCAAGTCGGTCATATCGTCGACAATCTGATCGACACGGGCGCGGATATGGCGCAAATGTTCGAGTACCAGATTCTCGGTGTCAGCGGTCATACGGTGGGTTCCTGTCAGTGGGCCGGGTCCGTCAGTTCCAGTCGCCTTTCAATCCGTTCCACGCGGCGCTTGAGACTGTCCATCTCCGAACGTCCGGCATAGACGGCCGTCGCCAGTCCGGCGACCTGTTGGCCCAGCGCCGAAAGTTGCACCTCGATATTGCTCAACCGTTCGCCGTGCTCGCCCAGCGTGGCGCGGATCGCCCGCAGGTGTTCCAGCACCAGATTTTCAGTGTCGGCGGTCATGCGGTGGTGTCCTTCGCTTCGCGGCGATGTTTGGCCATCCACGCTTCAATGTCGGCCGGCGTCACCCGCCAACCGGCCGGGGTATCGGCGCCGGTCAATTCTCCCTTGCGTAGCCACTTGCGGATCGTTTCCGGCGTCACCTTCAACACCTTGGCGACCTCTTCGGGTGTCATTATCTCCATGCTGGGTGCTCTCTAACTTGATAATGTTAGCAAGTATCAAGCAGCATAAACTACACGTCAAGCAGCAAAAAAACATTCATGATAAGGGGGCTGTTCCTGAGCGCTGTCTACAGTTCCGTGTGGGTCCGGACGAGCCTGATGCTCGACAGCGCGCAATTGCAGAGGACTCACCACGCGGGCCGAAGAAGTCACGGTGGACCTTCTCTTTTTCAGCGACAGGGTGCGAGTCGCGCCGCGCCGCGCCACAACGCCGCTTCCGCCTGCTTGCGTTCGGTGATGTTCTCGTGCGCGATCAGCACGACCGGGCGGGCGCCGCCCAGATGGAAAACGCGCATTTCAAACCAGCGCGGCTCGGTGGGCGAATGACAGGGGTATTCCATGCTGAAATACCGTTGCGTGCCGTCGAGCACGTGGCAGAGACCGCGCAGCGCGGCTTGCGCGTCGGCGCGGTCCTGGGTGGTCAGCGCCTTGCGACAGACCACCAGATAGTCGGCCCCGACTTGGCACCCCACGCCCCCGCCATTCCGCGCGGCAAAGCGCCGCCACGCCGCGTTGACCCGGATCATCATGCCCCGCGCGTCCAACAGGGCGGTATGCGCGGTGAGCGCGTCCAGCGCTTCCTGGAGCGAGATTTCGCTCTGGCGGAGCGCCGCTTCCGCCCGCTGGCGGGCGGTGAGGTCCAGCGCCACGATCCGCCAACCCCGACCGGCGGCGAAGGCCACGCTCACCCCCTCAAGCGACACGCGGCGGCCCGGCGCCCCCGCCGGGGCGAAGGCGGCTTCACCCCTGGCCCCGGACGCACTGGCCCGGACCGCGTCGAGAAAGGCATGGAAGGCCGGCCGAGTTTGATCGGACACGAAGGTCTCCAACCGCTGGCCGAGCAGGCGGGAGCGCTCCTGGCCCAGCAGGGTCGCGCCGGCTGGATTGGCCGCCTGGATCGTCCCGTCAGCGGCGAGCACGAAAGCGCCCACCGGCGTCAAGTGGCCACCGTCGTGGTGCTCCAAGCGCCCTTCGTTCTGGGCGCGCGCCGCCAACGGGGCACGGTCGTGCGCGTCCAGCGCGGTCTGGTGGACGTGTAATGCGTGAACCCGTCGCCTGATCTCCGCCACGGTCAGCGGGGGTCGGCCGGCCCGAGTGGGCAGTCGGTCGGATGGCATCGGCAAGGCCTTCATTGATCTAACTGTCGGGTCCCGGATAATTGATAGGTCTTTTTTGAAAGAGTGCGGGTTTGGTCCGGTAGTATTCCTTCAGTTTGGCGACCGGGGTGACATGGCCGAGGTTCTTCTGGGGAATGTGGTGATTATAGAGGTGGAGATAGCGTTGCAACGTTGTTTCCAAGTGGCGGGCGGAAGCGAAAGTCGTGCTTTTCAACACCTCGGCGACGCGGCCGTTGAAGCGCTCGATCATGCCGTTGGTTTGCGGGTGTCGGGGCTTGATCAGGCGGTGCTGGATGCCGTGGGCGGTGCAAGTTTGATCGAAGACGTGTCGGCCGGTGGGTTCGCGCTCGCCGGTGGCGCAGAAGCGGTCGGTGAATTCCTTGCCGTTGTCGGTGAGGATCGTGCGGATGCGAAACGGGGCTTTGGCGTGCAGGCGCTCCAGGAAGCCGGCGGCGGTGGCGGCGGTTTTGTCCGGCCGAATCTCGACATAGACCCAGCGGCTGGCCCGGTCGATGGCGGCGAACAGATAACGGTGTTCGGCCTCGTCAGGCATCTGGGGCAGGTATTTGATGTCCACATGCACGAAACCCGGCGCGTAGTCCTTGAAGGTCTTGGGCAGCGGCGGTTTCCCCTCGGCCTCGGGCAGCAGGTCGGCGAGCCGAGCCACGCCGTGGCGGCGCAGGCAGCGATCCAGCGCCGAGCGCGACAAGTCGGGACACACGAACTCGCGGGCCACCACCAGCAGGTCGTCCAGCGGCGGCAACAGCAGCTTGCGCAACTTCACCACCACGAACTCTTGCATCGGCTTCAAGGTCGTGGCCAGCCGGTGCGGGGTGTGCGGGCGATCCTGGACGCCGTCTCGCGCCCGCCAGCGCCGGACGGTGGTTTCGCTCACCCCCAACTCCTCGGCCAGCTTCGCCGTCGGTTGGGTCGAAGCTTGGAGGTACCCCCGCTGCTTGGGCGTCGTGGTGGCATTGGCGTGCAGGCGAATATCCATCAAGGTCTCCGCAAAGCGACAATCAGATCGTGCAAGAACCGCCGCGATTCCAGCAGACGGCGGCTTCGAGTGTCAATATAATCTGGCGGGACCCGACATCTAACGGACCGGACCCCTTCGCGGTCCAACCCTCAGCGGGATCGTTTCACGGCGTCGACCGATTCGGGTGGGCGTTCATCCTCACCGCCGCAACCGCACTGCAACATCGGCCGGTGGGGATGAATCCGGCTCGGAGCGCATCAGCGTATAGCGACCCTCCGGGCCGGACCGCTACCCCATACCGCCGACGCCCGCCAGCGGCCGGCCCCGGCTACGTCGGCGTCATCACCCAAACCGAGGCGCGGGGACTCGCGCGCAACGCGGCGGTCGGCCTGTCGCTGATGGTGGATGAACTCGCCGCGCTGAAAGGGAAGCCTCGTCCGCCCAGGACGAAGCCGACGCGGAAACCGGAAGCGGTGGGCGCTGGTGCACCGTTCGACGACCTAACCGACTGGCGACCATGACCCAAACCACCCCTTCGACTCCCAAGTTCCTGGTATTCCGTGGTTCTCACCGTGGAACCGTGGTCACGATAGCCCCCGGACAACGATTCGAGGGCCTTCAGCCGATCACGGCGCGGCTGCCGGACGGTGAGGAAATCCTCATTCCGCGCGCCGACCTGAGGCGGTTGGGCACGCGGCCACCGGTTGATGGACGAGTGAGCCGTGCGCGCCCGAGAACGGCACAGACTGGAGTAATGAAGATGAGCACTTCCGTCACCATCCACGCCGGCGTCTCTTCCGGAAAGGAAGTCCGCGTGAAGATCGTCGAGAACGGCAACACGGTCGAAGAATTCACGCTGCAAGACGGAGAGCGGGCAATACGCTACCTCCATGACGGACGCGAGATCAGCGTCCTCGAAGCGATGAAGTTAAAGGCGACGCCGTCACTCGATCAGGCTGGTGACGGATAACGCCAAGGTCAGGGGCGCGCCGCTCGCGGACCTCGAACGAAACCGCTGAACCCGAATTTATCCCGGATCTTGCAAACCGGTAAAGGAAGGGGCGGCGCGTCGGCTTGACCGTTGTGTTGGCATTGGCTTTTGTCTACTTCCACTTGTAGGTAGCACCCAGTCCGACGGACCAGCCGTCTGGGATCGGAATGCCAAAGTCCTCTTCCATGTTCCTGCAGTAACCGCATTTGGCGGTGAACTTCGCGGAGACCTTCAGGTTCGAGGTGGGGGTGACGGAAACTCCCACTCCCTTGCGGTAGCCGCTGCGATAGTTCGGCAAGTCGAGGTTGATGTTCCTGGCGATCCAATTCCCTACTTCCTTGCCGTCAACGCGAAACATCCTCCCGATGCCCCGACCCAAGAGCGGAGCGATTTTCTCCTTGAGGCCCAGCTCGTCGGCAGTGTGCTGCCCAAAGTCGAGCGTCAGAAACGCTCCGAACGGGCCGCGCATCACGAAACCAAACTTGTCGATGTGGACATTGCAGATCTTCTCGGCGAGCGCGGCATGCACGGAGGTGACATCGAAGTCAACTTCCTGCTCGTCATCGAAGCCAAACCGGGAGTTGAAAGCCGCGCTTGGCCGGACCGAGCGAAATGCGGGCAGGCTGGGCAGGATGGGCATGTCGCGAATCTCGCGGTATCCGTATCCGTCCGTGGCCGCATAGGACATATCGAGAAGCACCGGGGCATTGCGGATGAGCTCTCGAACGACCTTCCCGCTGCTGTATTGTCCGTTGTAATAGAAGGCGATCCGGCCCAAGCCATCCCTTGCGTCGTCGAAGGCTCGTTTGATCGTTGGCAGGTGCTTGCACTTAAAGATGATGCCCTTCAGTGTGGAATCCAATCCCTCCACGTCTGAATTGACGAAATGGTTCAGGTCTATGTTCACGGCCAGCAGTCTATCCAGGATATCTTTCGCCACGGGGACGTTGTGAGTTTGGCAAGCTGATTTGGCCCACTTCGGCACTTTCATTTGGCCCACCTGGGGTTCTTCATCATCAGGTGCTCGGCGAGGACTGTTGAATCCTCTGCTCGGGTTGCGGGTTACGGTGAGTCAGGGTGCGCTTGAAGCGATAGCTGTCAGTGCCCGTGTCGATGATGTGGGCGCGGTCGGTGATGCGGTCCAGCAACGCCTTGCACAAGCGCGCGTTCGGAAACACCTGGGTCCATTCGGAAAACGGCAGATTGGTGGTGATGATCCAGGCGGTTCGTTCGGCGCGCTCGCTGATGACCTGAAACAACAACTCGGCGCCGCCCTGGGCAAAGGGCACGTAGCCCACCTCGTCCAGGACGATCAGGTCGAGCCGGCTCCAGCGCTGCAGGGCACGCCCCAGCCCATGCTGTTGCTGGGCTTCAACCAGTTCGTTGACCAAGCCCGCGGCGGTGATAAAGCGGGCGCGTTTCCGCTGGTGGCACGCGGCCACGCACAGCCCGGTGGCCAAGTGGGTTTTGCCGGTGCCCGAGTCGCCGATCAAAATAATCGGTTCCGCCCGCGCCAGATAGCCGCCTTCGGCTAATTGGTGCAAGCGGACGGCGGAGACTTGGGGCGCGGCGCCGAAATCGAAGTCCTCCAACAGCTTCAGCCGGGGCAAGTGGGCTTCCCGCACGCGGCGCGCGATCAGGCGCCGCTCGCGGTCGTCGACTTCGGCGGCCAGCAGGCTGGCCAGGTAGGCCAGCGGCGACTGCTGCTGGCGTACGGCATCCTGGGCCAAGCGCTCGCACGGCGCGGCGACCGTGGCCAGCCGCAGGATGCGGCAGTACTCCTGGATCGTGGCCAGGTCCAACGCGGCGGTCATGACACCGTCTCCGGCCAGGCCACGGCCTCGGCGGTGAGGAGTCGGTCATAACCATCCAGGGTCGGTAGTGGCCGGGTGAGAGGGTCGGACGGGATCAGCGCCGAGGGGGATAAGTGGATCGGGGGCGGCGCCGGCTGCGTCGCGGCGGTCAGGAAATAGCGAACGGCCGCGCCGTCGCGAGTGCCACTTTGCAGGGCCTGTTGGATCGCGTGGATCAGCTGCGGATAGCCGTGCCGCCGACCCAATTGGAGCAACTCGATCGTCTGCCGCGTGCCCTCCTGGGGACCATGCCGTTCCTGGAGCAGCGTCCAGAGTTGATCGTGCGCCGCCGTCCACCGTCCCGCCGCCCGCCATTGCGCCAAGGGGGTGGAACCGGCCAGCGCCCCCGGCGTGTGGATCAGCACATCCAGGTCGTGCTCCAGGTCGAGCACCTGCTGCCGGCGGCGATAACACCGCGGATGGCGGGCGATCTCCCGCCCGGCCTGCCAGATCGCCACCGTGGTCGGCGAAACCCGGACGCGGACCTCGGTTCCCGGCGGTAGCGGCGTGGAATACCCGTTGGTTCGCACCGGGACGCAGCCTTTCCCGTCGACCCGGCCCTGCTGCTCTTCCGTCAGGTCCAGATCCTCGGCGGGCAGCGGCAAGAGGTGGGGCCGTTCCAGCGCCAGCGCCTGACCCACCGTTAGCGCCCGTTCCTGAATGACCCGCCGCTCGTCCGCCTGGCAGGCGTGTCGGAGTCAGTCATTCAACTCGTCCCAACTGGCCACCTGGGGAATCGGGACCAGGTGATTGCGGCGGAAATAGCCCACTTCCCCTTCCACGCCGCCTTTCTCATGACCCTGGGCCGGCGTGCGGAACGAGGCCTCGAACCGCCAATGCGAGCGAAAGGCGATAAAGCGCGTCGTTTCCTGACGCTGATGGCCCCGGAGAATTTTCTTGACCGCACTGGCCAGGTTGTCGTGACGCAGCCGCCGAAACACCCCGCCAAAATAATGAAAAGCGTGCTGGTGGGCGTCCAGAAACGCTTGCTGGGTCGCACGCGGATAGGCCCGATGAAAAGCCGCCCCGCCGGCCATGCTCCGCACCACCCACACCTGGGCCACCTGACGCTCCCCGGCCAGATCAACGGCCGCCTCGTACCCGTCCACCTGCCCCTCGACCCCCCACTCGTAACTCTGCGGGATAAAGACCTCGGGACCGAGCAACCCCAGCTCCGCTTTCCGCGCCCGCACGTACTGCCGGACCCGGCGTTCGGAAATCGGCCACCGCGGGTGCTCGGCGCACAGGCGCGTGTAAATCCGATGCGCGGTATGCCGTTGTTTGCGCGGCGCTTGACGGTCCTGTTCCAACATCGCATCGATGAACGGCTGGACCGGCGCCAAGCGCGGACACGACCGCGCCGGGCATCGGCGCTCCGGCGGCCACGCGCTCTGCAAGGCTTGGCGAACCAGGCGCCGGTGGACCCCCAACTGCCGGGCTACCCCGGCAATGGTCCCGACACCAAACTCGTATTCCCGTCGGATCTGTTCGAATAGCTCCACCTTCTGTCTCCTGTTCATCAGGGCTCCTCGGTCGCCTCAAAATCAGGTCGACAGAGTAGCGTTAGCGACATTCAGGTGGGCCAATTCAGATTGCCGAAGTGGGCCAAATCAGATTACCGAACTCAGACGTTGCCCTTAATTCGCATCATACACCTCCAGTACGTATGTAAGTGCGAGTACACTGGACTCGCGGATAACCTAGCCACCTTTTTGAAGTGCCACGGCGGACGCCGTGCAGGCGAGACGGCATCAAGTAGCGATCATGTGTCGAGTGCGCGGTGGACGGTTCATTGCGATTCTGCGGTTTGATCGCCTAACGGGGCGGCGGATAGCCATCCGCCGCCCCGTTGTCGCGGGCGCGAAGGCGAATAGATGTACGAAGCGATGGTGCGTTCAGAACTTGGTTGCTTGCTCGAAAAAACGCTGTAGCCGGATGCCATGATCAAGTTTCCCTTTTCAGCTTTATGTGTTGCTCAAATCCTCTGTAATGCCCAACCTCGGTTTGCTACGGTGGCTTGGCTAGGGCACCTTTTGTGGATGTCATTTCATAACTCCTCCAAAGCGGTTGATCATGGCCAAAAAGAAAAAGCCGGCCTGCCAGGGCGACCTTCACGCAGGTCACACTCGGCAGTCCGGCTTTCCTGGAATCTCTGAGGATCCGCGACTTTCTGTCCCTACCTCACGGCAGGTTTGGCTTTGAATACCACAAGATATTTTAACCTTAGTAAAAAACCAAAATATACAAGTAAATTACTCAGGAATTATTACTTTTCGTTCCGTGACCAACCCTTACCATCGGTTTCACAAAAACCGCCGCAACGGCGCCGGTATCCGAAGTGGTAGCCCTGGCCGCGCGCTTGACCGAACCGAGAGAACAGGCGGCTTTGCCGAGCGAACGATCCCGCGCGCCACGGGCAACCGGTTGGGTCTAGGCTGACTGCCCGCGCTTTGCGGTGGGTGGGGTAAGGAGTCGCGGTCACGATCTGGCCACATTATTTTGGGCGGGCTCCGAGCGCCCCATACCCAAAACCGTACCGAGAAATTCCAAGCGATGAATACCGTGATCACTCCACGCCGCACCGCTCTCATCTTGGCGGCCACGTTGAGCTTGACTCCCTGCCTGGCGGGTGCTGGAGAGAGTCGTTCAAACCCGGAGGCGACCGCCGGCGTCATGACCGCTGACCTCCTGCTCGCCAGACCCGCTGGCGTCGTGGCGACGGTGCTCGGTACGGCCATCTTCGTGGTTGGGCTGCCCTTTACCTTGATCGACGGCAGCACCGAACAAGCCGCACAGACACTCGTCGCACAACCCGCCAACTACACGTTTGCCCGTCCCTTGGGCGAAGACATCGGGGGCTTGGGCGATCCACAACGCTGAGCTTGGCCTGGCGCCATAACTCTCTCTGTTGCGATTCCAGGAGCGCCGTGT
>CAVOGC010000035.1:0-30068 GCA_963695105.1 uncultured Gammaproteobacteria bacterium
CGGATCATCGGTTCACAACCGTTGCCGCCTGGATTCACAAGACGCATGTGCGCCATTCAAACTTATTCGGCAAACATAACATCTGCTATACGTTGCGCAAGGCAAGAAATAACATGTTTCTACTGGGCGGGATCTGGAGAGCGAGGGGAAGACCGAAAGGCCATGGGTGAGGAGAGGACAGATGAAAGGCTGGTTCGCCAAGGCGCGCGGCCGGGATGGCGGAGCGCGAAACGAAAACTTTTCGAACCGCAGTGGCGGGATGAGCAATTGCCCGAGGCGGGAATGAGTGGGTCGAAAGGATCGCTCGACAAGGAGAAGTGTAACTCTGTGCTACAAAAAGAAAAACCCGCCAAAGATACCGAGAACGGTCTCTGAACGAGTTCGTCTTTTTCAAATGGTGGAGGCGGGGGGAATCGAACCCCCGTCCGCAAATCCTCCGCCCTCGGCACTACATGTTTAGCCTGGTCTTTGTTTTAACCTTTCGTCTCCCGACCGGCAGGGCGGCGAACGGCGGTTCCGGTGAGGTTTTAGCGTCTTTTCCCCCGGACAGGTTGGGCGCGAGCTTGTGTTAGTCGACCCCTGAGCGCCCCGAAAGGCTCCGGACCTCACAAGCAAGTTCCGGTCAGAGGCTAGCGGGCTTTAGGCCGCCAGAGCGTAGCTGTCGTCGTTGGCAACTAAGATTTGCAGCCTGATTAACGAGGCGAGCTGCATCCTCGACATGCGCCTTAGGTTTTGCAATCCACGTCGAAACCGGATCGCCCCCATAGCCAAATTAGGATAGCGCGGCTGGCGATAAGTTCCTAGCGATCGCGCATCAGTCGCTGTTTATCGCGCTCCCAGTCGCGGTCTTTCTCCGTCGCCCGCTTGTCGTATTCCTTCTTGCCGCGCGCCAGGCCGATGTCCAGCTTGGCGCGATTGTGCTTCCAGTACATCGCCAGCGGAATCAGCGCATAGCCCTTGCGTTCGACCGAGCCGATCAGCCGACCGATCTCTTCCTTGTGCAGCAGCAGCTTGCGGGTGCGGGTCGGATCGGCCTGGACGTGAGTGGAGGCCGAGGTCAGCGGCGAAATGTGGCAGCCGAACAGGAACGCCTCGCCCTCGCGCAGCAGGACGTAACTTTCCTTGAGGTGGGCGCGGCTGGCGCGCAGGCTCTTGACTTCCCAGCCTTGCAGGGACAGCCCGGCCTCGAAGTGTTCCTCGATGAAATACTCGTGATACGCCTTCTTGTTGCCGGCGATTTGCTTGTTGCCTGGAGTGGGTTTTTTGCTCATGACGGGACCGTGTGACCGCGCCGGCGCCCTTGGCCCGGCACGCGATGCTTGAGGATAAGCGCGGATTCAACCAAACTTGCCCGGCTGGAGTCCAACAACAATTAGATCATGCCGCAACGGAGATCGAGTCGTGGCGACTGTCAAAAAAAGCGCCCTGGTCCTTTACTCGGCGGCCGACATGTATGCCCTGGTCAACGATATTGAGTCCTACCCCCAATTTTTGCCCTGGTGCCGTTCCACCCACATCGCCAGCCGTACCGAGGATGAAGTACGAGCCACCATCGAGATGGTCAAGGGCGGCGTGCACAAATCCTTCACCACCATCAACCGCGCGCAGAAGCACAAGATGATCGACATCCGCCTGCTGGAGGGTCCCTTCAAGCGGCTGGAGGGCTACTGGCGCTTCGAACCGCTGCGGGCCGACGCCTGCAAGATTTCCCTGGATATGGAATTCGAATTCTCCAGCCACCTGTTGCGGATCGCGGTCGAGCCGGTGTTCAAACAGATCGCCAACTCCCTGGTTGACGCATTCTGCCGGCGCGCGGTGGAGCTGTATGGCAAACGCTGAGCCGAATCTGATTCGGGTCGAGGTCGCCTACGCCCGTCCCGACGAACAGGCGATCATCCCGGTCGAGGTGCCGGAGGGCGCTACACTGGAGCAAGCCATCGTTCAGTCGCGCATCCAGGAACGATTCCCGGAAATCCAGCTCAATACCGCCAAGGTCGGCGTATTCGGCAAGCTCGGCAAGCTCTCGGCCACCGTGCGCGCCGGTGATCGGGTGGAGATTTACCGGCCGCTGCTGGCCGATCCCAAGGAGGTCCGCAAGAGGCGCGCCGCCGAGGGCAAGCGCATGCGCAGAGGCGGCGGCGATCTGGAGCCGGAAAGCGGTTAGTCCACCGCGCCGTCGATGCGATCGAGCGTGTCGCCACTGAAGAACAGCGTGATGTGGCGCTGGTCTTCGATCTGGCCGCCTCGCTTGTAGTAGTAATAATAATCCCAGCGGTTCTGATGGAACGGATCGGTAACCAGCGACGTGCCCAGGATGCGCTGTACCTGCGCCTTGGTCATGCCGGGGCGCAAGCGGCCCACCATCTCCGGGTCGAGGTAATTGCCTTGACGGACCGGAACGTTATAAAAACTCGGTAGAAGGGATTCGCAGCCGGCGGTCAGGACGAGCAGCAGGATGCCGGCGGCGCGCAAGGACTTGTGAAGCATGGAAGGCAGAATCCGGGTTGTTTGGAACTGAACGACATCATAGCGTACATCGGCAACCTGTAGGCAAGCGCAATCCCGGAGAGCGTTCCGCATGGGCTCAAAAGAACTCAAGCAGGCTGGTTTAAAAGTCACGCTGCCGCGCATGAAGATTCTCGACATGCTCCAGCAGCAGGAAAGCGCCCATCTGAGCGCCGAGGCGATCTATCGCGCGCTGATCGATTCCGGCGAGGAGATCGGTTTGGCGACGGTGTACCGGGTGCTGACGCAGTTCGAGTCCGCCGGTCTGGTCAGGCGCCATTATTTCGAGGGCGGCCAGTCGGTGTTCGAGGTCAACCAGGGCGAGCACCACGACCACATTGTGTGCCTGGAATGCGGGCGAATCGAGGAGTTCTGCGACGAGGAGATCGAACGGCGGCAGCACGTCATCGCCCGGCGGTTCGGTTTCGAACTGGCCGAGCATTGCCTGATTCTCTACGGCCACTGCGCCCGCGCCGATTGCCCGTGCCGCCCCGCTCAGGATGGCGCGGAGAGCGAGCCGACGGTGGAGCGGGGAGAAAATTAAATGGGCCGCGGTTGAGCAGTGGGGCGCGGAATGGCGGTCAGCGCGATAACGCACTGCTTTCCACCATCTCCCGCGCGTGCGCCAGCGTGTTCGCGGTCAGCTCCAGCCCGCCCAGCATCCGGGCGATTTCCGTAACCCGCGCGCTGGCATCCAACGGCAGCACTTGAGTCTGGGTGCTCGCGCCATCGGTCTGTTTGTCCACCTTGAAATGCTGGTGCGCCTGCGCCGCCACCTGCGGCAGATGGGTCACGCACAGCACCTGTCGATTGCCGCCCAACGCCCGCAACTGGCGGCCGACCACTTCCGCCACCCCGCCGCCGATGCCGCTGTCGACCTCGTCGAAGATCAGGGTCGGGATGCGGGCGGCGCGGGCGGTGATAACCTGGATCGCCAGGCTGATGCGCGACAGTTCACCGCCTGAGGCGACCTTGGCCAGCGGTCGCAACGGTTGGCCAGGATTGGCGCTGACCTGGAATTCCACCGTTTCCAGCCCACCGGGCGCGGGCTGATCCTGCCGCTCCAGGGCGATATGAAAACGCCCGCCCGGCATACCCAGTTCAGCCAACGCCCCGGAGACCCGTGCGCCCAGTTCCCGCGCCGCCGCCGTGCGCCGCTCGCTCAAGCGGTCGGCCTGCTCCTGGTAGGCGGCCCGCGCCGCTTTCGCCGCCTGCTGGAGTTCGTCCAGCCGGGTCTCGCTGTTTTCGAGGCGGTCCAGTTCGGTTTCGAACCGCGCCCGCAGCGCCGGCAGTTCCTCAGGGGTGGCTCGATGCTTGCGCGCCAGTTGCAGGGCGGCGGCCAGCCGCTGTTCGATCCGGGTCAGATGGTCGGGGTCGAGATCGAGATCGCTCACGTAGCCGCGCAGTTCGCCGCCGGCTTCCTGAATCTGGATCAGCGCGGCGTTGAGCAGCTCGCTCACCGGGGCGAGCCGGGGGTCCAGCCGGTTCAGGGCGTCCAATTCGCGCAGGCTCTGGCCGAGCCGGTCGGCGATTGCGTCGCCGTCGCCCTCGATCAAGCAGCCCAGCAGGCGCTGGCCGGTTTCCAGCAACTGGCTGGCGTTGGCCAGCCGGCGCTGTTCGCGCTCCAGTTCCGCCATCTCGCCCTCCGCCAGATCCAGCGCCGCCAGCTCCCGCAGGTGATAGCGCAGGATGTCCAGGCGGGCGTCGCGCTCGCCGCTGGCTTGCCGCAGCGCCCGCAGGTCTTGCCGCAACTGGCTCCAATTCCGGTGGCGCTCCGCCAGTTCCGCCACGAGGGCTTGATTGCCGGCGTAGTCGTCCAGCAATTGCCGCTGGGCTTCGCGCCGCAGCAGCGACTGGTGTTCGTGCTGGCCGTGGATGTCCACCAGCAGTTCGCCCAGTTCCCGCAGCGCCTGCGCCGGTTGCGGCACCCCGTTGATGTAGTTGCGCGAGCGGCCGGTGCTGGCGATTACCCGCCGCAGGTGGCAGTCGCCCTCGCCGGCCAGATCGCGCTCGTTCAGCCAGGCGCTCGCCGCCGGCAGTTGGCTCAGGTCGAACACCGCGCTGAGGTCGGCCCGCCCGGCGCCGTGGCGGATGACGTCGCTGTCGGCCCGATCGCCCAGCAGCAGGCCGATGGCGTCCACCAGGATGGATTTGCCGGCGCCGGTCTCGCCGGTGACCGCGGTCATCCCCGCCGCCAGCTCCAACTCCAACTGTTCGACGATGGCGAAGTCGCGGACGCACAACTGGATCAGCATGGCGGAAGAATCTTCAGATGAAAGGCGAGGCTTCCGGATTCAGGCCCCAGCGCAGCTTGGCGCGCAGCAGCTTGAAATAATCATGGTTGATGGGATGGATCAGCCGCACCTTGCGCTCCTTCTTGCGGATCACGATCTGGTCGCCCCGCTCCAGCGGCAGGCTGATCTGGCCATCGCAGGTCACCTGAGTGTTGATGGTGTTGGCCGCGTTCAGCACCACTTCGATGACATTGTCGGCGCCGACCACGATCGGGCGGTGGGTGAGGGTGTGGGGGCAGATCGGCACCAGCACCACCGCTTCCAGTCCCGGATAGAGGATCGGCCCGCCGCCGGCCATGGCGTAGGCGGTGGAGCCGGTCGGAGTGGAGATGATCAGGCCGTCGGCGCGATAGGTGTTCAGAAACCGCCCGTCCAGGAAGGTCTCCACGTCGATCATCCGCGCGACATCGTGCTTGTGCACCACCACGTCGTTCAGGGCGTCCGCCTCGCCGACCACGCAGCCGTCGCGCATGACCTGGGCGTGCAGCAGCAGGCGCCGCGCTTCGCGGAACTGGCCGTTCAGCACGCCGTCCAGGCGGTGTGGGATTTCGCTGGGCGAAACATCGGCCAGAAACCCCAGCCGTCCCAGGTTGACCCCCAGGATCGGCATATCGTAGTTCACCAGCGAACGGGCGGCGTTCAGCATGGTGCCGTCGCCGCCCATGACCACCACCAGATCGCATTGCTCGCCGATGGCGGTCCGGCTGGCGACTTCCAGGCCGCTGTCGGGGATCAATTGGGCCGAGCTTTCGTCGAGCAGTACCCGCAACTGACGCTGGCGCAGGTGAGCGGCAATTTGATTCAGCGTGCCCGCGACGTTGGGATCGCCGAACTTGCCGATGAGACCGATGGTATGGAAGACAGGGCTGGACATTGTTCCGTACTGAGTAATCTATAAGGGGACAAATTATCATTGTAGAAGAGCCCGCGCCAAGCAGGGCAACTTGACACCCCGACAGGGAATTGCTAGGTTCCGCTAGCACTCTAAGGTAAAGAGTGCTAAAAAAACAATCAGGTGTCGGCATGCAGACTTCGGACCCCACGCTGGCGGGCCATCCCGCCCTCAACGAGCGCACCCAGCACCTGCTGAAGTTTCTGGTCGAGCGCTACATCCGCGATGGCCAGCCGGTCGGCTCGCGCACGTTGTCGCGCGACGCCGGTTTGGACCTGAGTTCCGCCACCGTGCGCAACATCATGGCTGACCTGGAAGAAATGGGCTACCTGCGCGCGCCGCACACCTCGGCTGGCCGGGTGCCGACCGCTCGCGGTTACCGCTTCTTTATCGATACCCTGTTGCACGTCAAGCCGCTGGACCCGCGGGAAATCGAGCTGCTGCGCCGGCGGATCGACCAACCGACGCAAAGCGGCGCCGAACTGGCGCGATCCGTGTCGGACTTGCTGTCCGGCGTCACCCGACTGGCCGGCATCGTCATGCTGCCGCGCCGTCAGACCATGACCCTGCGCCAAGTTGAATTCCTGCCGCTGTCCGAGTGCCGGGTGCTGGCGATCCTGGTGCTGAATGGTCAGGAAGTGCAGAATCGCATCGTCCAGACCCGACGCTCCTACGACGCCGCGGAATTGCAGCGGGCCGCCAATTATCTCAACGCGCAGTTCGGCGGTCGCGACATCCAGCAGGTGCGGAAAACCCTGCTCGACGAGCTGCGCGAGACCCGCGACAACCTTGATCGGCTGATGCAGACCGTGGTGGAAATGGCGGAGCAGACCTTCGAGACCGCTCCCGAAAGCGACGACTACGTGGTGGCCGGCCAAACCCATCTGATGCAGTACGCCGACCTGTCGGATCTCGACAAGCTGCGGCAATTGTTCGAAGCCTTTAATCAGAAAAGCGACCTGCTGCATCTGTTCGATCAATGCCTGCACGCCGGCGGAGTGCAGATTTTCGTCGGCGAGGAATCCGGCTGCGGCGTACTGGAAGGATGCAGCGTGGTGACGGCGCCCTACGGCGCGGGTGACCGGATGTTGGGCGTGCTCGGCATCATCGGGCCAACCCGCATGGCCTACGATCGCGTCATTCCGGTGGTGGACGTCACCGCCCGGTTGCTGGCCGAGGTGCTGGATGGGCACCGGGATTGAACACGGAAAAAACGCCTGTACCGGCGGTCGGCGCTCTTGAATTTCCCGCATTCAACCCCAGTTCTCCGCCATCAGGGGGCGGCGGCGGCCGCCCGACCGCTTGCCACCCGTGATGGAGAACCTGTCCGATGAGCTCAACCGAACCCAAGCAACCCCCCCATACTTGCCCGGAGACCACCGGGACCGACCTCAGGCCGCCCGTGGAAACCGCGCTGGCCGTCGAGGAGGAAGGGCTCGAACTGCCGGTCAGCCACGAGGAATTCGAAGGGCTGCAACGCGAGTTGGACCAGGCGCTGGCCAAAGCCGACGAGCACTGGAAGTTGTATCTGGGCGCCCACGCCGAGATGGAAAACCTGCGCAAGCGCGCCGAGCGCGAGGTGCAGAACGCCCATAAGTTCGCTCTGGAGCGATTTTTCGGCGAGCTGCTGCCGGTGTGCGACAGCCTGGAACTGGGGCTGGCGGCGGCCAGCGACGCAGTGGATGTCGCCAAGTTGCGGGAAGGGGTCGAACTGACGCTCCGGCAATTGACGGCGGCGATGGAGAAGTTCGGCGCCCGCGAGGTGGACCCGCTCGGCGCCAAGTTCGATCCGAGCCAGCAGGAAGCCATGGCCATGCTGCCGACCGATCAGGCCGAGCCCAACACCGTGGTGCAGGTCGTGCAGAAAGGGTATCTACTCAACGAGCGGCTGATCCGTCCCGCCAAGGTGATCGTTGCCCAGGCCGTGCCCCGGCCGGCGGGTTAAACGCCTTTCCTCCGCCTCGCGCCATTGAAAATCCGAGCGGATGGCCCCACATCCAACGGCAGACAAGACTTAACGAACCGAATTCCCTGATTAGAGAGTGCAATCATGAGCAATATCATCGGCATCGACCTGGGCACCACCAATTCCTGCGTGGCGATTATGGAAGGCGGCAAGCCCCGGGTGATTGAAAACAGCGAGGGCGACCGGACCACGCCGTCCGTCGTCGCCTTTATGGAAGACGGTGAAATCACCGTCGGCCAGCCGGCCAAGCGCCAGGCGGTCACCAACCCGCACAACACCCTGTTTGCGGTCAAGCGACTGATCGGTCGCCGGTTCAACGAGCCGGAAGTGCAGAAGGATATCAACCTTGTGCCCTACAAGATCGTCAAGAACGACAACGGCGATGCCTGGGTCGAGGCGCGCGACAAGAAAATGGCGCCGCCGGAAATTTCGGCGCGGGTGCTGATGAAGATGAAGAAGACCGCCGAGGATTATCTCGGCCACCCGATCACCGAAGCGGTGATCACGGTGCCGGCCTACTTCAACGACAGCCAGCGCCAGGCCACCAAGGACGCCGGCCGCATCGCCGGCCTGGAAGTCAAGCGCATCATCAACGAACCGACGGCGGCGGCGCTGGCTTTCGGCATGGACAAGTCCAGCACCAAGGATCGCAAGATCGCGGTCTACGATCTGGGTGGCGGCACCTTCGATATTTCGATCATCGAGATCGCCGAGGTGGATGGCGAGAAGCAATTCGAGGTGCTCTCGACCAACGGCGACACTTTCCTGGGCGGCGAGGATTTCGACAAGCGCATCATCGACTACCTGATCGAGCAATTCCAAAAAGAGTCCGGCATCAACCTGGCCAACGATCCGCTGGCGTTGCAGCGGCTGAAGGAAGCGGCCGAGAAGGCCAAGATCGAGCTGTCCTCCAGCCAGCAGAGCGAGATCAACCTGCCGTACATGACCGCCGACGCCAGTGGGCCCAAGCATCTGAATCTGAAGCTGACCCGCGCCAAGCTGGAGTCGCTGGTGGAGGATTTGGTCGAGAAAACCATCGGTCCCTGCCGGATTGCGTTGAAGGACGCCGGGCTCGGCGTTGGCCAGATCGACGACGTGCTGCTGGTTGGCGGTCAGACCCGTATGCCCAAGGTGCAGGAAAAGGTGCGCGAGTTTTTCGGCAAGGAGCCGCGCAAGGATGTGAACCCCGACGAGGCCGTTGCGGTCGGCGCGGCGATTCAGGGCGGGGTGCTGGGCGGTTCGGTCAAGGACGTGCTGCTGCTCGACGTGACCCCGCTGAGCCTGGGTATCGAGACCCTGGGCGGCGTGATGACCAAGCTGATCGAGAAGAACACCACGATCCCGACCAAGGCGCAGCAGGTATTCTCGACCGCCGACGACAACCAGACCGCGGTGACCGTGCATGTCATGCAGGGCGAACGCGAGATGGCCTCGGCCAACAAGTCGTTGGGCAAGTTCGATTTGCAGGATATTCCTCCGGCCCCGCGCGGCGTGCCGCAGATCGAGGTGACCTTCGACATCGACGCCAACGGCATCCTGCATGTTTCCGCCAAGGACAAGGCGACCGGCAAAGAGAACCGGATTGTGATCAAGGCCTCCTCCGGTCTGTCCGAGGATGAAATCAAGCGGATGGTCGGCGATGCCGAGGCGCACGCGGAAGAGGACAAGAAGTTCCACGAACTGGTCAATGCGCGCAATCAGGCCGAGAACCTGATCCATGCCACCGAGAAGACCCTGCGCGATCTGGGCGACAAGGTCGAAGGCGGCGAGCGGGCGGCGATCGAATCGGCGATCAGCGACCTGCGCACCACCGCCAAGACCGACAACATGAGCGCCATCGAGGCCAAAACCCGGACGCTGGCCGAACTGTCCGGCAAGATGGCCGAGCGGGTCTACGGCCAGTCGGGCGACGGGCCGCACGGCGGCGGTCCGGACGGGCCGCACGGAGGGGCGGGTGGTGGCGGCCACAAGCCGGCTGACGACGGTGTGGTGGACGCCGAGTTCGAGGAAGTGAAGAAGTAAGCGCCGTACTTGCGGTAAACTGTGAATCCGGGGACGCGCAAGCGTTCCCGGTTTTTCGGTTCTGGATGGCATAACTCGGCAGGCACTCAAAACGCAAGACCATGTCCAAGCGCGATTATTACGAAATTCTCAACGTGGCTCGCAACGCCAGCGAAGCTGAAGTCAAACAAGCCTACCGACGGCTGGCGATGAAGCTGCACCCCGACCGAAACCCCGGCGATCAGGTGGCCGAGGAGCGGTTCAAGGAAGCCAAGGAGGCTTACGAGGTGCTCAGCGACTCGCGTAAGCGGACGGCTTACGATCAGTTCGGCCATGCGGGGGTGGACGGCGCGGGCGGCGGCGGTTTCGGGGGTTTCGGCGAGGCAGCCGACCTGGGCGATATTTTCGGTGGCGTGTTTCGCGACATTTTCGGTGGCATGAGGGGGGGTGGTGGCGGCCAGAACTACCGCGGGGCCGACCTGCGCTACACCCTGGATTTGACCCTGGAAGAAGCGGTATTCGGCACCACCGCCAAGATTCGAGTGCCCACGCTGGTCGCTTGCGCGACCTGCGCCGGCAGCGGCGCCAAGCCGGGCACCAAGCCGACCACCTGCCCCACTTGCCGCGGGGTCGGTCAGGTGCGGATGCAGCAGGGCTTTTTCTCGATCCAGCAGGCCTGCCCGCGTTGTCAGGGGCGGGGCACGATCATTCCCGACCCCTGCGAGACCTGCCGCGGCGGCGGTCGGGTCGAGGAGCAGAAGACGCTGTCGGTCAAGGTGCCGCCCGGCGTGGACAACGGCGACCGTATCCGGCTGGCCGGCGAGGGCGAGGCGGGCGAGCACAGCGGCTCGCCGGGCGATCTGTACGTGCAGATCCGGGTGAAGCCGCACCCGATCTTTACCCGCGAGGACAACGATCTGTACTGCGAGGTGCCAATCGGTTTTCACACCGCCGCGCTCGGCGGCGAGCTGGAGGTGCCGACCCTGGACGGGCGGTTGAGCTTGAAGATTCCATCGGAAACCCAGACCGGCAAGGTGTTTCGACTGCGCGGCAAGGGTGTCAAACCGGTGCGTGGCGGGCCGACCGGCGATCTGCTGTGCCGGATCGTGGTCGAAACCCCGGTCAACCTGACCCGGGAACAGAAGGAATTGCTGGAGAAATTCGCGGCCACCATGGAAGCCAGTGGCGAGCGCCACACACCGCAGCAGGGCAGTTGGCTGGATGGCGTCAAGAAGTTTTTCGAGGACATGAAGCTTTAGAAACCCCTGTTTACGCCAGGTGACTCCAGATTATTTTATTTTAATTCGGTTGCTTATCCTTAAATTCCCCTTTTCCGATATCATGGGTCGCCGGAAGCGCGCCGGGGTTCTTATCACCCCTCCAGCATGTCGCCCAGGGTGCGGGTGAGCAGGATTAAATCCTGTTCTCGCGACAGGGTGTGTTCCCCGTCCTTGAGCAGCATCACCCGCACGTCGGAACTGGCCAGCCGTTCCGCCACCTGCATGCTGATTTGCCACGGCACATCGGCGTCGCGCATACCGTGGATCAGTCTCACCGGACAACGAATGGGCAGCTCCGGTCGGTCCAGCAAGCGGTGCCGGGCCGCTTCCTCGATCAGGTTCAGGGTGATGATGTACGGCGCGCCATAGGGCGACGGCAGGCTGATCACCTGCTCGCGTCGCAGACGCTCCCGCAGCGCTGGATCGAGCCGCCGCCACAACAGATATTCGGTAAAATCCGCCGCGCAGGCCAACCCGAGCAGGCCGGCGATCCGTTCCGGCCGCGCCAGCGCCGCCAACAGCATCAGCCACCCCCCCATCGACGATCCCACCAGAATCTGCGGACCCTCGGTCAGTCGGTCCAGCACGTCGAGCGCCTCCGCCGTCCAAGCGCCGATGGTGCCGTCCGCGAACCGGCCGCTGGAAGCGCCGTGCCCGGAGTAGTCGAAGCGCACGAAGCCTTGGCCACGCCCCCGGCACCAGCGCTCCAGGGTGGTCGCCTTGACGCCGCTCATGTCGGAGGTGAAGCCGCCCAGGAAAACGACACCCGGACGGGCGCCCGGACTGCGGTGGTAGGCAAGGAAGCCGCCGTCGGCCAAGGGCAAGCGCTCGGGACCGGCGGCGAACAGGCTCATGTGGCCGATTCCCAAACCGCCGCGACCAGGGCGGGCAGAATCTGGCCGGCGGCCCCATTCAGACTGAACGTTACATGCGGGCTGAGCGGAGTCGGCTGGGGATTGATCTCCACCACGGTCGCTTGGGCGTTGAGGGCGGCGAAAGGCAGGTCGGCGGCCGGGTAGACCAGCGCCGAGGTGCCGATACTGAAGAAGAGTTCGGCGGTCGCGGCGGCGTGTTCGGCTGCCCGCAGCGTCGCCGCCGGCAGCATTTCTCCGAACCAGACCACATCCGGTCGCAGCAGTCCGCCGCAGCGCGGGCAACGCGGCGGGATTTCCTCGCCGCCCGGCCAGCTTTCCACCGGGCGATCCTCGCTGAAGCATTTGGCGCGAAACAGGTTGCCGTGCAGTTCCAGAATTTGATGGCTGCCGGCGCGTCGGTGCAGGCCGTCCACGTTCTGGGTGATCAGGGTGAACTCGGCGACCCGACGCTCCATCTCGACCAGGGCGCGATGGCCGGCGTTGGGTTCGGCCTGACGCACCCGCTGTTGCCGCCAGGCGTACCACTCCCAGACCAGCCGGGGGTTGCGCTGGAACGCTTCGGGGGTGGCCAGTTCTTCCGGGTTGTAGCGCGCCCACAGCCCGGTTTGCGCCTCGCGAAAGGTCGGTACGCCGCTCTCGGCGGAAATGCCGGCGCCGGTCAACACGGCCACCCGACGGGCGTGGCGCAGACGGTTGATGAGTTCGGGGGGGATATGGGGTTCGCTCATGGCGGCGGCCAGTCTCCGAAGGGCATGAAAGTTCTGTTCAGGATAGCATGGCGGTGGTTGGGTCCGGGGGATCGCCCAGTCCCGACTGATTTAGTTGTTTATTGCAACTAATTGGCGCATAATAGTGGCGAAAAGCAACTAAATGGCGGGCGCCGCGGTCGGAGCGATCGAAGAGGATGCAAACCACCGGCTTGTCACGATCGCCAAATCATGCCGAGGAGGACCATCATGCGTCTCGAATTCCTGATCGTCGATCCGCAGAACGACTTCAGCGACGCGCCGGGCGCGGCGTTGCCGGTGCCGGGCGCCGGGGCCGACGCCGAACGCCTGGCGCGCTTGCTGGACCGCTTGCGCGACCGCATCGACGACATTCACGTCACCCTCGACACCCACCAATTGCTGGACATCGCTCATCCCGTATTCTGGGTCAGCGGCGCCGGTCGGCGGCCGGCGCCTTTTACCCAGATCAGCGTGGCCGACGTCGAGAACGGGATCTGGCGTGCCTTCGACCCGCATTCCCAACAGCGGGCGCTGGCTTACGTGCGGGCGCTGCGCGATAACGGTCGCTACCAATTGACCATTTGGCCGCCGCATTGCCTGGTTGGCACCTGGGGTCACAACGTGGTGTCGGTGGTGGCCGAGGCGCTGCGGGCCTGGGAGGAAGCCAAATTCGCCCGGGTGAATTACGTGGCCAAGGGCCATAATCCCTGGACCGAGCACTATTCGGCGGTACAGGCCGACGTGCCCGATCCGGCCGATCCGGGCACCCAGACCAACCAGCGGTTGATTCAGACCCTGGAAAACGCCGACCTGGTGGCCCTGTCCGGCCAGGCGCTCTCGCATTGTGTCGCCAACACGGTCCGGGATATCGCCGATCGTTTCGGCCGGGAGAGCATCGGTAAACTGGTGCTCATCGAGGATACCAGTTCGCCGGTACCGGGCTTCGAGACGCTGGCCCGGCAATTCGTGATCGACATGCGGCGGCGCGGCATGAGAACGGCCAGAGCGGCGGACTTCCTGCGCTGAACGGTGGGCGAGCGGTATACACTGCCATGTCCGTCTCGCCAACGCGGTTCGGCATCGTCTCCACTTAGCCCCGCAGGTCGCTCCATGACGATTACTCTGGACTCGCATTACAGCATCGGCCAGTTGCATCTGTTCTGCCAGGACTATGTCTGTCACGGTTGGGAGCCGTATCCCTACGTGATTCTGGCCGACGGTTGTTCCGCCGAGCCGGATAGCGATGTGGGGGCGCGGTTGCTGGCGCTGAACGCCCGCCGCTTGCTGCCACGGTTTGTGGCCGCCGCCACGGATGAGGCTGGACGCCGCGCCTGTCACTGGCGATTGGGCCGGCGGATCGTGCGCCGCGCCGCCCGGCAGGCGCGAGAACTGGGTGCGGACAACGTGCTCGACGCCACCTTGCTGATCGCCTGGTGCGATGGGGCCACGGTGTACGTGCATCTCTACGGCGATGGTTGCCTGCTTGCCCGGCGCGCCGACGGCGGGATCATGGCGATTCAGGTCGAGTACGCCGGGAATGCGCCCTATTACCTCTCCTATCTGCTGGATCGGGAACGGTGGGCGTTGTATCAGGTGGCGATTGGCGATCCACTGGCGGCGCAAAGCGTTGGCTATCTCAACGAGACCGGAACGACGACCCGGCTGGAGCGTTTCGACGCCCCCCTCGTGTTCAGCTTCTCCCTGAATACTTTCCCGACGGTGGCGGTGGCCACCGACGGCCTGCAATCCTTTGTCAGCGCGAGCACCAGCGAACGGCTGAGCGTGCTGGACGTGGCGCGGGAGATGCTGGATTTCGATCGGTCGCAAGATCATTTCATCAAGCGCCGGCTGCACGAACTGCTGCTCGAATACAGCAAGGAACTGGTGTTCAATCTCGATGATCTCGGCATCGGAATATTTACTCGAACGGAGTAGAGCCATGGTCGCGACCGAACCGGGCGAGACGGAGCGTGTCGATCATGACGCCATCGCGCTGCACGAAAAACCGGCCTTTACCGTTGATCTGGTGCTTTTTGCCATCCGCGACGAGCGCTTGCAGGTGTTACTGGTCCAGCGCGCCGCGCCGCCCTTCAAGAGCTACTGGGCGTTGCCGGGCGGTTTTCTGGATCTGCGGCGGGATGAGTCGATCGAAGCCTGCGCCGCGCGCAAGCTGGTCGAGGAAGCCGGGGGGTGCGCGCCCTATTTGGAGCAACTGAAGACCTACGGTTCCCGTGACCGCGACCCGCGCGGCTGGACCGCCACCACCGTCTACTTCGCGCTGGTGGCTTCGGGACCGTTGCGGCTGGAGGGCAACCAGGAACACGCGCGCTGGGCGCCGGTTCGGGGCGACGGCGTCGGCTTCGACCTGGCTTTCGATCACGCCGGCATTCTGGCCGACGCGGTGGAGCGGTTGCGCTCCAAGCTGGAGTACACCCACATCGCCGTGCATCTGCTGCCGGAAGAGTTCACCCTGCCAGAGCTACAGCGGACCTACGAGATCATCCTGCAGCAACCCCTCGACAAGAGTTCCTTCCGTCGCCGGGTCGCCCAGGCCGACATGCTGGAGCCGATCGCCGGCAAGCTGCGCGACGGGTCCGGCCGGCCGGCCAGGCTTTACCGCTTCCGCGATTACGACCGCCGCACCTTCTTTCCGCGCAGCATCAGCCGCCATGCGCGGTGAGGCCGGTCAGAAGAACCGCAGGTAGGCTTCCAGCACCTTGAGGGTGTAGTCGCCGGTCGCGCCGTTGCGGTACTGTTCCGGGTCGCCGGTCATCCACCAGGCGGCGGCGCGCTGCACGGCGACGATCTCGTTGTTGTTGCCGGCGGCAAGCTGCTCGCGCAGCACGTTCCCCATCACGCAGACCACGACTTGCCGGGCCAGGGCCGGGTCGGCGGCGAACTGGTCCGGCGTCATATCCTGGTTCAGGCAGCGCCGCGACCAGCGAACGATATTGTCCGGCTTGATTTGCCAGTCGCTGTAAAGGCCGGCCCCGGCCTGTGGCGCCGACAGGCGCAACGCCTCGACCAGGGCTTCCACCTTGGCGTCGGAGATTTGCGCCTGGGCGGCGGTCAGCAGGGTCCAAAACAGCAGCAGCGTTCCCAGCAACGGCCGGCGGTGCGACCCGGCGCGAAGGGGTACGGTAGCGGGGTCGGTGCGAATCATGAAGCCTTCTCTCGCGGTGAAAAAGGAAAGGGTCGAATGATGCCACGCTAGCGCGCCAGGGTCCGGTCCAACGCCCGATAGCTGATGGCCTCGGTGAGATGCGGGGTCTTGATGCCATCGCTGCCGGCCAGATCGGCGATGGTCCGGGCCACTTTCAGAATGCGATGGTAGGCGCGCGGCGACAGTCCCAGTCGCTCCAGCGCCTGTTCCAGCAAGCGATGGTCGGCTTCGCTCAGGGTGCAATGGCGTTCGATCTCGCGGGGGCGCAGGACGCTGTTGGGTTTGCCGGCGCGCCGCAGTTGCCGCTCGCGGGCGGCGCAGACCCGTACCCGCACCGTGGCGCTGTTTTCTTCCGGGACGTCGCCGCGCAGCACCCGATGCGCCAGCCGCGGCACTTCGATGTGCAGGTCGATGCGGTCCAGCAGTGGACCCGACACTCGCGCCCGGTAGCGGCGCACCTGTTCCGAACCGCAGGCGCAGCGCCGCTCGGCGTCGCCCAGGTAGCCGCAGGGACAGGGGTTCATGGCGGCCACCAGTTGGAACCGCGCCGGAAAATCGGCTTGGCGGGCGGCGCGGGAGATGGTGATGCGCCCCGATTCCATCGGTTCGCGCAGCACTTCCAGCACCCGCCGGTCATACTCCGGCAGTTCGTCCAGGAACAGCACGCCGTGGTGGGCCAGCGAGATCTCGCCGGGTCGCGGCAGGCCCCCGCCGCCGACCAGCGCCACCGCCGAGGCGGTGTGGTGCGGCGCCCGGAACGGCCGCACTCCCCATTGCCGCAAGTCCAGTCCCTGCGCGCTGATCGAAGCGACGGCGGCGGTTTCCAGCGCCTCGGTTTCGCTCAGCGGCGGCATGATGCCGGGCAGCCGGCTGGCGAGCATGGTCTTGCCGGTGCCGGGCGGGCCGATCAGCAGCAGGTTGTGACCGCCGGCGGCGGCGATTTCCAGCGCGCGCTTGGCGCGTTGCTGGCCGCGCACGTCGCTCAGATCCCGTTCCAGCAACGGCTCCGGCTCCGGGCGGGATGGCGGACGCGCCGGCTGCAGGGCCGCGCCGGTGTTCAGTTGCCGGCAAACCTCCAGCAGGTGGGCCGCGCCCAACACGGTCGCGCCGCCGGCCAGCAGCGCCTCGGGAGCATTGTCGGCCGGGGCTAGTAGGGTGCGCCCGGCATCGCGACAGGCCAGCGCCGCCGGCAGCACGCCGCGGACGCCGCGCAGCTCGCCGCCCAGCGCCAGCTCGCCGAGGCATTCGTACTGCCCCAGTCGTTCGCGGCCGATCTGACCCGAGGCGGCCAGGATGCCCAGCGCGATCGGCAGGTCGAAGCGACCGCCTTCCTTGGGCAAGTCGGCCGGCGCCAGATTAATGGTGATGCGACGGCTGGGAAATTCGAAGCGGCTGTTGAGGATGGCGCCACGCACCCGGTCCTTGCTCTCCTTCACCGCCGCTTCCGGCAGACCGACGATGAACAGTCCCGGCAGACCGGCGGACAGATGCACTTCCACGCTGACCGGCGGTGCGTCGATGCCGACTTGGGCGCGGGTGTGGACGATGGCGAGCGACATGGGAATCCCGCGTGCCGCTACGGATTGCCGCCAAGCGGGTTGTTGGATTGCGGCAGCGGTCGGCACGGCGGCTTTGCGCTATTTAAGTGCAAGAAGAGGCTGCGATGGAGACCGGCCGCGGAGAGAGCAGGCCATCCAGTCATCACGGCAGGGGAAGCCGCTGCGGTCAGCCGTCGCCTTCTTCGGATTCCGCGGGTTTTTCCGCGGCCTTGCGCCGTTTGCCGCCGGACGCCTTGCCCTCCAGTTCGGCAACCTGCTTTTCCAGCGTCTCCAGCTTGGCGCGGGTACGGGCCAGCACGGCCTGCTGCACGTCGAATTCCTCTCGCGTCACCAGTTCCAGCTTGGCGAAGGCCGCTTGCAGCGCCGCATGGAAGTTCTTTTCCATCTCCGCCTGAAACTGGCGAAAGCTGGGTGGCAGCGCTTCCGTAAAGCGTTTGGCCAGGTCATCAAAAGTTTTGGGATCGATCATCACCATTCCTCCACATTGGGAATTGCCGTCACTTTAGTTTAACGGGATTTTGCGGTTTGTGCGTGCCCGCCATCATGCACAAAAACGGTGCAAGATGGCGGGCATGTGCCCAGCTACGGATTAATTATTGGGGAAAAATCCCATCAATTAAATACAAGATATTGTTTTAATTAAATATTATATTGATGGCACACGATATGCTTTTTGCTGGTGACTCACCGCGCCGTCGACACAGACGGACGGAAACTGTCCAGAGCAGAAATAACAGGCCGGGCCCCATCGGGGTGTTCCAAGCCATAGGAGATTTTGATCCATGAAACTGATCACCGCGGTTATCAAGCCGTTCAAGCTGGACGATGTTCGGGAAGCACTCTCGGAGGTGGGCGCGCAAGGCATCACGGTCACCGAAGTCAAGGGGTTCGGTCGGCAAAAAGGCCATACCGAATTGTATCGGGGCGCGGAGTACGTGGTGGATTTCCTGCCCAAGATCAAGATCGAGGTCGGCGTGACCGACGATCTGGCCGACCGGGTGGTCGAGGTGATTTCCCGGGCCGCCAACACCGGCAAGGTCGGCGACGGCAAAATTTTCATTGTCGAGTTGGACAACGCCGTGCGCATCCGCACCGGCGAGTCCGGACCCGAGGCGCTGTGAAGGGCGCGCCTGCCCGATCGCGCCCCGAAGCTTGCGACGTGGCGGCCGACTGGCCAGCCCTCGCAATAACCCAAATTCCCTGCATGACTCCCTGATTTTCAACCCTAGGAGAACTTCACTAATGACGAGAATGATACAAGCGGCGAAAAACGGCGGCCTGTTGCTGCTGACGGCGGTGCTGGCGCCGGCGCTGGCGGTGGCCCAGGAAACGGCGGCCCCACCGACCTTGAGCGCGGGCGACACGGCCTGGATGCTGACCTCCACCGCCTTGGTCCTGTTCATGACCATTCCCGGACTGTCACTGTTCTACGCCGGCATGGTGCGCGCCAAGAACGTGCTGTCGGTGATGATGCAGTGCTTCGCCATCACCGCGCTGATGACCGTGCTGTGGGCGCTGTACGGCTACAGCCTGGCGTTCGATGCCACCGGCATGACCAAGGAGGCCATCAATCTGTACACCTTCGTCGGCGGTCTCGGCAAGGCATTCCTGGGTGGGGTCGGCCGGGACAGCTTGACCGCGACCATACCGGAAACCGTATTCGTCACCTTTCAGATGACTTTTGCGATCATTACCCCGGCGCTGATCGTCGGCGCCTTCGCCGAACGGATGAAATTTTCCGCGCTGCTGTTGTTCATGACGGTTTGGTTCACCATCGTGTACGCCCCGGTTGCCCACATGGTGTGGGGCGGCGACGGCGCGCTGATGTGGGATTGGGGCGTGCTGGATTTCGCCGGCGGCACAGTGGTGCATATCAACGCCGGTATCGCCGGCCTGGTGGCCTGTTTGGTGCTCGGCAAGCGCCGGGGTTACCCCACTACCGCCATGCCGCCGCACAACCTCAACTTCACCATTATGGGCGCGTCGATGCTGTGGGTGGGTTGGTTCGGCTTTAACGCCGGCAGCGCGGTGGCGGCCAATGAATCGGCGGGCATGGCCATGCTGGTCACGCAGATCGCGACCGCCATGGCGGCGCTGACCTGGATGTTCGCGGAATGGGTGAGCCATGGCAAACCCAGCGTGCTGGGCATCGCCTCCGGAGCGGTGGCGGGTTTGGTGGCGATTACGCCGGCCTCCGGCACCGCCGGACCGATGGGCGCGCTGCTGATCGGCCTGGCTTCCGGCCTGATCTGCTTCCTGGCGTCCACCAAGCTGAAGCGGGCGCTGGGTTACGATGACTCGCTCGATGTGTTCGGTGTGCACGCGGTGGGTGGCATCGTCGGCGCGATCCTGACCGGCTTGTGCGCCGACGTCAGCCTGGGCGGCGCGGGTTTGGTCGAAGGCATGACCATCGGCGGCCAGTTGTGGGTGCAGACCAAGGGCGTGTTGTTCACCGTCGTTTATTCCGGCATCCTGAGCTTCGTGATTCTGAAGATCGTCGACGTCGTGATCGGCTTGCGGGTCACGGAAGAGCAGGAAACCGAGGGTCTGGACATCGCGCTGCACGACGAGCGTGGTTATAACCTGTAATGTGGAGTGGCGGACATCGGTGCAGTGGGATTCCGGTGTCCGCCCGATATCGCGCGCGGTCTTGGATTTCGGTTATATTCCCGCGCAGGTATTGTGTTTTGGGTCAGGCGAACGCTAGAGGGTATCCATGAAGCTAGTCACTGCAATCATCAAACCGTTCAAATTGGACGATGTGCGAGAGGCCCTGTCGGCCATCGGGGTGCAGGGTATCACCGTGACCGAAGTCAAGGGTTTTGGTCGCCAGAAGGGGCATACCGAACTGTACCGCGGCGCCGAGTACGTGGTGGACTTCCTGCCGAAGGTCAAGCTGGAAATCGCCGTGGACGACAGTCTGGTGGACAAGGTGGTGGAGGCGATCTGCTCCACCGCCAATACCGGAAAGATCGGCGACGGCAAGATTTTTGTCTTCGATCTGGAGCGCGCGATCCGGATTCGCACCGGCGAAATCGGTCCCAGCGCGTTGTAACCGCGCCGTGAGGCTTTTAAACAGGGCGGAGCCAGCGGCTTCGCCCTTTGCGTTTCAGGGCGGCGGATTCAAGGCCGGTTCGGCCAGCGCCCGCCGCATGAACTCCGGCGTCGCCAGCGCGGCGCGGTGGATTTCGGCGTTGTAATACTCGGTGGCGAACGGCTTGGCGGCGGCGTCCGCTTCACGAAAATCGGCCACCCGGCCAGTCTTGCGGGCCAGGGTGGCGGTCCACCAGCCGGACGGGTAAACGCACTGCGGGAAGTGCAGGGTGTGGGTGTCGGCGAAGCCGGCGGCGCGCAGCGCCCGGTGCAGCGGCAGCAGGATGCCGTCGAGATGAAACAGCGGCGACTCGCTCTGCTGGACCAGCAAACCGTCGGCGCTCAGGGCACGATGGCAGTCGCGCAGGAACGGTTCGGCGAACAGCCCCTCGGCCGGTCCGACTGGATCGGTGCTGTCCACGATGATGAGGTCGTAACGGCCCGGCTCCGCGTTTTTGACCCAGGCGATGCCGTCGTCGAAGCGCAGTTGCGCGCGCGGGTCATGGTTGGATACGCACAGTTCGGGAAAGTACCGTTCGGCCGCGCGGGTCACTTCCTGGTCGATGTCCACCTGGATAACGGTCTCGACCTCCGGGTGCTTGAGCACTTCTCGCAGCGTGCCGCAATCGCCGCCGCCGACGACCAGCACCCGTTTCGGCGCGGGGTGGGTGAACAGCGCCGGATGGGTCATC
Organism: uncultured Gammaproteobacteria bacterium; assembly: GCA_963695105.1. GTDB lineage: Bacteria > Pseudomonadota > Gammaproteobacteria > Competibacterales > Competibacteraceae > Competibacter. The sequence continues at coordinate 21,049 of CAVOGC010000035.1, forward strand.
ATCTCGTGGTACAGAAAATTGTCACGGGTGCTCAGCATAATGTAGCCATCGATCGCCATCAGGTGGCCAAAGGCTTCGGTGGCGTGGACCGCGATTCGCTGGTGGCGGCTTTGCGCCTCGTGGAGCGTGCCCTTGAGCTTGAGGGAGAAGGCGGAACCCGTCGCCGGGTGGATCTCGGAAAACCAGGACTGATCGAGCGTCACGTCGAAACCTTTCTTGCGGAGGAGAGACATTGAACGACCCGCGGCAGCCACCGCCGGCCTGGACCGTGGCCCAGGCGCGCGAAGTATACAATACCGCCCGCTGGGGGGGCGGTTACTTCGAGATCGACGACGCCGGCAAGGCGCGGGTGCGCTCGCCGCGCCACCCCGACCATCCCGGGGTCGAACTGGCCGCCCTGGCCGAGGATTTGCGCGTCCGGGGTTACGGGCCGCCGGTGCTGGCGCGGTTCAGCCATATTCTGCATGATCGGGTCGATACCTTGTGCGGGGCTTTCGCCGCCGCCATCGCCGATCTGGATTATCGTGGCGGCTATACCGCCGTCTATCCGATCAAGGTCAATCAGCAACGGCGGGTGGCGGGCGAGATCGTCCGCCATGGCGGTTCCCGGGTCGGATTGGAAGCCGGCAGCAAGCCGGAACTGATGGCGGTGCTGGGCTTGTCCGCGCCCGGCGGCGTGGTGGTCTGCAACGGCTACAAGGATCGCGAGTACATCCGCCTGGCCCTGATCGGCCGACTGATGGGCCTCAATGTCTTTATCGTGATCGAGAAGCTGTCCGAACTGGATTTGATCATCGAGGAATCGGCCCGGCTGGACGTGCGGCCGCAATTGGGGATGCGGGTGCGGCTGGCCTCGATCGGCGCCGGCAAGTGGCAGAACACCGGCGGCGAGAAGTCCAAGTTCGGCCTGTCGGCCAGCCAGACGCTGGCGGCGGTGCGGCGGCTGAGGGAACGGGGGATGCTGGACGCCCTGACTTTGCTGCATGCGCATCTGGGTTCGCAAATCGCCAACATTTACGATATCCAGCGCGGTCTGCGGGAAGTCGGACGCTATTACGCCGACCTGTGGCGGCTGGGCGTCTCCCCGCGGTGGGTGGATGTCGGTGGCGGTCTCGGGGTGGACTACGAGGGTACCGGCTCGCGCAACGACTGCTCGATGAACTACAGCGTGCGGGAGTACGCCAACACGGTGGTTCATGCCCTGTGGGAGGTCTGCGCCGAACAGAACCTGCCGCATCCGCATCTATTCAGCGAGTCGGGGCGGGCGCTGAGCGCCCATCATGCCGTGCTGATCACCGAGGTGATCGATCACGAACCCACGCCTGGCGAGTCCTTGCCGCCGCCGCCCGGCGCCGGCGATCCATTGATCCTGCACCATCTCTGGAAAGTGTACCAAGGCCTCGCGCGTGGAGCGGTGGCGGAGGCCTATCACGCCGCCGCGCATTGGCTGGCCGAAGCGCGGGATTTATACCTGCACGGCGTGCTGCGGCTGGAGCAGCGCGCCCGCTCCGAACAGATCTATTTCGCGATTTGCCGCAAGCTAAGGCCGTTGCTCAATCCCGGCGTTCGCGCCCACCGCGAGCTGCTGGACGAGCTGAACGATAAACTGGCCGAAAAGCTGTTTCTGAATTTTTCGCTGTTCCAGTCAATGCCGGATGTGTGGGCCTTGGATCAGATCTTTCCGATCCTGCCGCTGCAGGGGCTGGATCAGCCGCCGAGCAGCCGGGCGGTGCTACAGGATCTGACCTGCGATTCCGACGGTTGCATCGAGCGCTATGTGGACGGCGAGGGGGTGGAGAGTACTTTACCCCTGCCGCCGTACCGGGCGGGCGAGCCGTACCGGCTGGGGATTTTCCTGCTGGGGGCGTATCAGGAGATTCTCGGCGACATGCACAACCTGTTCGGCGATACCGCCGCGGTCAATGTGGAGCTGAGCGCGGACGGCGGTTACCGGCTGGTCGAGCCCTCGCGCGGGGATACCGTGGCGGATTTGCTGCGCTACGTGCGCTACGAGCCAGCGGCGCTGCTGGCCGCCTGCCGGGAAAAAATCGCGGCCTCCGCGCTCGAACCGGAGCGACGGGCCGCCTGTTTGGCGGAGCTGGAAGCCGCCTTGGCGAACGACACGTATCTGGAACCCTGGCGGGGATGATGCCGGGTCGCGGCTAACCCTCGGTGGGTAATTGCAGGGCCTCCGACAAGGTGTCGAGCGCTGTCATGCTGGCTTGCACCTGCTCCAGCGCCGCCATGGCCTGGTCGTGACTGATGCCGAGAGTGAACATGGCCAGGGCCGGCAAGCGGTTGCTTTCCTCATCCCCCACTCCGATGTAATGCAGCAGGCGATTGGCGATCAGCACCAGATTGGAGTATTCCGCATACGGTTGGGTGCAGTCCTCATGGTGGTGCCAGCGCACGGCGGCGATCACTTCCTCGGGCATGGACCACGATTGCATCAGCCAGGCGCCGATATGCCAGTGCTCGGTGCCCAGGACATAACGCTCGACCGCGCTGACCGGCACATGCCGGTTGACCGCCAGAAATCGGTTGAACAGAAAAAAGCGGGCCGGAAATACGTGGCCCAGCACCAGGTAGCCGAAATTGTGCAGCAGCCCGCACAGGTAGGCCAGCCCCGGCTTGACATCCACCGACTCGGGCAGCAGTTTGACCAGCTCGTTGACCAGGGACGCGCAGTAGGTGCTGTGCCGCCAGAAGGCTTTCAGGCCGACTGGGCCGTCGGTCGGGATGCGAAAGGTCTGGCCCATGCTGGAGCCGAGCAACAGGTTGAGCGTGTTATCGACCCCCAGCACCTGCTCGATCGCCGCTTGCAGCGAATCGACGGCGACGGGATGGCCGTGCAACGGCGAGCGCGCCCAATACACCACCTGAGCGGCCAGGCTGGGGTCCTGCCCGACGATGCGGAGGATATCCTGGACGCTGGTGGCTGGATGGGCGTGCAGCATCAGGAGCCGCTGCACGGTTTGCGGCATGACCGGCAGTTCGGTGATGGCCTCGATGCCCTGCCGCAACCCCGCCGGGGTATAACGATTGGTGAGGCTGGCCAGGTTTTGCGGCGTGATCGCCTGCTGGCTGAGCAGGGAATCGAGATCGTCGACGGGAACCGCGAAGTGTTCCCAGCGCGCCCGGCCGAGCAAACTCCGGAAATCAATGTTGCGCATCCCGATCAGTGTGTTGCCGCTGCCGCCGTCGAAGTAGATTTCGTCCTTGTCCGCCAGGATCAAACTGTCATCGGCCATCGCGAGGATGCCGAAAGCCTCGGGCAGGGGCGGATAGGCGCCAGCCTTGCAGCCCCAGTTCTGGAAAAAGCGGATGGTTTCGGCGCCGTAAAGGGGCGCCAGATCGCGCCGCAGCGCTTGGCACAGCATGGAAAAATCCAGGATGTGACTGCTCGGCAGGATGGCCATCACCAGGCCAGCGCTATCTTTGAGCAGAACGATTCGCACCATCCGGCGGAGGGGGAGGTCAAGCTGCGCCGCGATCTGACCGAGCGTTTCGCCGGCCGGGCAAGTCATCGTCCGATAGGGCAATTGCTGCTGGTCGAGGTAGCTCCGAACGGTATCGGGCAGGTTCATGGTAGCGGCTCTGGGAGGGGCATGGCGATGGTTGTTGCGCCGGTCAGGAAGATGGTTCGAACGGGGGAGACGGCAGCTTCTGTCCGCGGCACGGGATGATGGTTATGCGTTATCGGCCATGACCTGGCCGGTGGCGGCCCGAATCATGGCTGGCGTTGTCCGGTTTTTCCTCGGCGGCGCCGATTCGCGCAACGGCTCGGTCATCGGTTGCGGGTGGGCGGCGCCGCGCGGACCGGGAGGGTTCTGTCGAAAGTTGATCTGCCGCTTGGGCAGTTCGGTATAAAAATCGTATTTGGGCTTGAGCGGCGCGGGCACGATTTCGGTCGCGGCCGGCGGTTCGGTCGCGGCGCGGTTGCGGGCCGATGGCGCGGGCGCGCTGGGCGCGACGGCCGAGACCGCCGGCTGCTGGACCCGGTCGCCCTTAATGTAGGCCAGCAGGCCGCCGAACAAACCAATCAGCACCAGCGTAACCACTAGCAGACCATGACGGCGCGCCGACTGGCGGCGACGCTGCCAGGTCGAGGCGGGTTTGTAGTCGCGTCGGATACTCACATGACCTCCGGAGCCGAGACCCCCAGCAAGGCGAGCCCGTTGTTAATGACCTGCCGCGTGGCCAGGCTCAGGTCGAGTCGGGCATCGCGCAGCGCATCATCGCTCACCAGGACCCGATGTTCGTTGTAATAGGTGTGAAAGGCGTTGGCCAGATCCCGCAGGTAGTGGGCCAGTTGGTGCGGCTCGTGATTGAGGGCCGCTGTTTCCACTACTTCGGGATAACGCGATAGCGCCACCAGCAGGGCTTCCTCGTGCGGTTCGACCAGCAGCGCCAAATGAGCCTGGCCGCGCGCCGGATCACGAGCGTGCCCTTTCTCATGCAGTTGTCTTAAAACACTACAAATTCGGGCATGAGCATACTGAATATAGTATACGGGATTGTCCTTGGATTGCGACTTGGCCAAATCGAGATCGAAATCCAGATGTTGCTCGCTCTTGCGCATGACGTAGAAGAAGCGGGCGGCGTCGTTGCCGACCTCCCGACGCAGTTCGCGCAGAGTGACGAACTCGCCGGAACGGGTAGACATCTGGACCCGTTCGCCGTTGCGGTAGAGGATGGCGAACTGCACCAGCAGCACGTCCAGGCGGTCGGGATTCTCGCCCAGCGCTTGCAGCGCGGCCTTGACCCGTGGGATGTAGCCGTGATGGTCGGCGCCCCAGACGTCGATGACCCAGTCGAAGCCGCGTTCGAACTTTTCCAGATGGTACGCGATATCCGAGGCGAAGTAGGTGGTTTGGCCGTTTTCCCGCTGCACCACTCGGTCCTTCTCGTCGCCGAAAGCGGTGGAGCGAAACCAGAGCGCCCCGTCCTGCTCGTAGATGTAATCCGTATCGCGCAGCCGGTTGAGGGTTTTGTTGACCGCGCCGCGTTCGGTCAGGGTGAGTTCCGAGTACCACTCATCGTAGGGTACGCCGAACTCCCGCAGATCGTCGCGGATGTCGTCCAAAATGGTGTTCAGGCCCAGTTCGAAAATGTAGCGGTAGCGGTGGTCGCCCAGCAGGGCGCGGGCACGCTCGACCAGGGCATCGATGTGAGCTTCCTTGTCGCCGGGGACGATGACTTCGCCCGCTTCGTTGCGGACCTCGTCCGGTGGCGCATCCTGAAACACCTGCGCCGCCGGGGCCACGTAGGCGCCGTCGTATTCGGCGTAGAGGCGGGCGGCGATGTCGCGCACGTAATCGCCCCGGTAGCCGTTGCTGGGAAAACGAAACTGTTCGCCGCAGTGCTCCAGATAGCGCAGCCAGATGCTGGCGGCCAGAATGTTCATCTGCCGGCCGGCATCGTTGACGTAGTACTCGCGGTGGACCCGGTAGCCGATCGCTTCCAGCAGGTTGGCGACGGTGGCGCCGAACGCCGCGCCACGGCCGTGGCCGACGTGCAGCGGGCCGGTGGGGTTGGCGGAGACGAATTCCACCTGGACCCGCCGGCCGCCGCCGAGCACGCTTCGGCCGAAATTTTCCCCTTGTTCGAGGATCTCGCCCACCGTCGCCTGGTAGGCGGCGGGCGCCAGAAAGAAATTGATGAAACCGGGTCCGGCGATGTCCACCTTGGCGACATGGGCGGAGGCGGGCAGGGCCGCCTTGATGCGCTCGGCCAGCTCGCGGGGCTTGCGGCGGGCGATTTTGGCCAGGGCCAGCGCGATGGTGCTGGCGAAATCGCCGTGCGCACGGTCGCGGGTGCGCTCCAGCGGAATCGAGGACGGATCGACGTCGGCTAGCACCCCCTCCTGTTGGAGTTGTTGGAGCGCTTGGGCGATGAGATGGTGCAGATGCGTTTTCAAGGGGAAAGCCTCATGGGGGTTTTCCGGTTAACTGATCATCCCCAGCTTGAAGTGATAGGTGATGAATTTTTTGAATTCGTTGACGATCTTGAACGAATCGCGCAGCACCTCCCGTTGCAGCTTGTTGAGATCCTTGGGGTTCAGATAGTTGTCCTGCGGTATTCCCTGGTTGATTTTGCGCAGGCCAGCCTCGGCGCGCAAGGTGGACAGGTAGGTGAAGACTTCGATCAGTTCAACGCCGAAGGAGGATTTGAACAGGTTGCGCTGGCTTAACGCCATGATCCGGTCCACGGTATGGGTCTGCGGCAAGCGGTATTCCAGAGCCAGACTGCGGGCGCCGTGAACGATGGGGAAGATGCCGCCTTTCTTGATGTCCAGCTCGTCGCGGTCTTTTTCGACCACGAAATTGGTGAAAAACCCCAACGGCGTTTCAAACGCGACGGTGGATTTGGCGAACTGGCTGTAGAAGGATCGATGGTCGCCGAGCAGGCGATACATGTAGTCCTTGACGTGGCGCAGCAGATTCTCGTCGCCGGCCACCGCCGTGGCGTCGAAGAAGATGGCGAACTGTAGAAAGGAGTCGTGGGTCGGGTGGACGATCCATTGAAACAGTTCGTCCTTGAAGGCGGCCACCGATTTGCTCCAGTACGGGTTCGACACCATGATGTTGCCGGGACAGCGCGGATAGCCGAAATCGATCAGGCTTTCGGTAAATTCGTGGGTGATCCGTTCCAGATCGGGGTAACTGAAGCCGTCGCGCAGGATCAGGGCGTTATCCTGGTCGGTCTTCAGCACCTGCTCCTCGCGGCCCTCGCTGCCCAGTACCAGCAGGCAGGCGTTTTCCAGCAGTTCCGGCGGCGCGAGCAGGGCGAACAATTTGCGCAACAGTTTTTTATTCAGTTCCGACACCAGTTGCATGATGTAGCGGATTTTGATGCCCTTGTCGTGCAGGTCGCGAATCACGTTGACCAGATCGTGGCTGGCCCACTTCAGGTCTTCCTGGGAACGCGCCCGGTCGATTTGCAGGGCGATCAGATGCGAGTGGTTGGAGAGATAACTGAGCAGGTCGATCTGTTCGAGAATGCCACGAATGGTTTTGCCGTCGTGGATCACCAGCCGGTTGACGTTGTGATGGGTCATCCGCAGCAGGGCGTTGAACAGGAAATCGTCCGGCTCCAGGCCGATCAGGTCGTAGGTGGCCAGCGGCCCGACGGCTTCGTCCACGGATTGTCGCTGGATGATGGCCGCTTCCCGCAGATCGGTGGCGGTGACGATGCCGATTTCGTTGCCATGCCGAACCAGTATTGAATTGGTTTTATGGGCCTTCATCGCCAGCGCGGTTTCGCGGATGGACGTTTCGGCGGACACGAAGATCGGTGGATGAAGATAAGCGTCCTTGATCCTGGCGATGGTGAATGTCGCCAGCTCCTGCTTGTCGCCGGTCTCTTGCAGGGCGGCAAGGCGATGGGAAATCTTCTGGCTGTAGAAAGCCGCCAGCGGTGGATGATCCTGAACGGCTTGCAGGAAGACCGGTCGCGGCATCTGCCAGCAGCGGGTCGGTTCGCTGACCACGAAACTGTGTTTGCCCGTGCCTTCCAGCAAAGCGCCGGCATCAAAGGCATCCTCGGCGCCATACAGGGCGATCACGCACCACATGGACGGGCCATCGTTGACGGCCGCGGCGCCTTCGCCGGCGCGACACGGAAGATCGGGGTCGCCGTCCACCTCGTAAACCGCGCCATCGATGATGAAGTAGAGACAGGCGGGGACTTCACCCGCCTTCAGTAAAACTTCGCCTGGCTCAAAGTGACCGATCTTCAGTTCCTTGGCCAACGATGCCAATTCCGCCTCGGAGAGCCGGTTGAATGGAGGCTGACGGGCAAGGAACGCTTGCTGGTCCGGGATAGTCACGGCGGCGGTTCGATTCCGGTTGGCCAAATAAGAACCCCTTCGCGGCGCGAGCCGGAAGGGGTTTAATCTTAGCAGGATTCAATCGGACCCGAACGGTCACCGCGCGAGCACGGCGACCGTCGGACCGGGGGCAGAGTCACTTAGTGGCTGACCGAGCCCTCGGCGCCGATACCCGTTTGACAACGCAGATCCTGCGCGATGAAGGCTTCATGCTCCTTCTTGGCGCGTTCGCTGTTGTCGGTGATTGAGCCGATCCAGATGCCCAGGAAGGCGATGCTCATCGAGAACAACGCCGGGAACTTGAGCGGGAAGATCGGATCACCCATGCCGAGGATCTCCGTCCACACGGTCGGGCCGATGAACACCAGCACGCTGGCGCTGATCAGACCCAGCCAGCCGCCGATCAACGCGCCACGGGTGGTCATCTTGCCGTAGTAGATCGACATCAGCAGAATGGGGAAGTTGGCGCTGGCCGCCACCGAGAAGGTCAGCGCCACCAGGTAGGCGATGTTTTGCTTCTCGAAGGCGATGCCGAGGAGGATCGCGATGATGCCCAGCACCACGGTGGCGATCTTGGAGACCCGCACTTCCTGCTGCTCGTCCACGTTACCGTGCGCCCAGACGTTGGCGTACAGGTCATGCGAAATGGCCGAAGCGCCGGCCAGGGTCAGGCCGGCACACCACCGCCAGGATGGTGGCGAAGGCCACGGCGGAAATGAAGCCGAGCAGGAGGTTGCCGCCCACCGCTTCGGCGAGATTGACCGCCGCCATGTTCTGGCCGCCGATGATGCCGCCGACCGCGGAAGGATCGGCGAAATCCGGGTTACCGGTCAACAGCACGATGGCGCCAAAGCCCATCAGGAAGGTCAGGATGTAGAAGTAGCCGATCCAGCCGGTGGCGTAGAATACCGATTTGCGCGCCTCAATGGCGTTACCGACCGTGAAGAAGCGCATCAGGATGTGCGGCAGACCGGCGGTGCCGAACATCAGCGCCAAGCCTAAGGAGATCGACTCGATCGGACTGGAGACCAAAGCGCCTGGTCCCATGATGGCTTGTCACCTTTGGGATGGACCTCAACGGCTTTCTGGAACATTCTCTCGGGGCTGAAGGTGTGATCGGAGGCCATGTACAGCGCGCCGAAGGCGATGATGGTGGCGCCGGTCAGCAAGAGCCCAGCCTTGATAAGCT